>NZ_JBSHNU010000222.1:0-750195 GCF_053601555.1 Lacinutrix sp. MEBiC02595
TTTTATTGAGAGATAAAACTCGGAAGGTTTGTACTAAAATTAGTGAAGCATATCTTTTTTTAACTCCTCTTTCTTAAAATTTCTTAGAAGGAAATTTTAATTCATTCTCCTCTTTAAAAAAAAGAGGAGAGCAGGTAAAAATCAGCTTTTATATTTAGCTATAATATGCTTAGAAATCAATAATGCTCTCGTTTTGAATATAAGTGTATCAAGAAGTGCTCCTTCCTTTAGTTAAAGGAAGGTGGGTTTTATTGTAAAATAAAACTCAGATGGTTTGTAGTAAAATAAGCGAAGCGCATTTTATAAAACGATTACTTCTTCATAATATCCTCTATAATCTTCAAATGATGCGTGGTATGCAATACCAAAAATTTAGAAACTCTTTTTTTGTTTATATGTCCGAATAGCGGATGCTTAAAATAAGCGTTTTTGTCTAAGTCACCTATTATACTAACATTCGTTTTTGCTAGTTGTAATTGGGTAATAAGATCTTCTTTTAAAATGACTTCTGGTGGTTTTACATATTTTGGCGCTTTTGCTTTTCCTCTAGGGAAAAAACCAAGTGCAAAGAATACTTTTCCTAGAAAGCTAAAGTTGTTTTCAAAAGTATTCGGGTCTGATTTTTGAAGCGAGATAACAACGCTATTAATTACTTTTAGGCTGTGATCTATATGCCAAGCGATATCACTTTTAGAAACTTTTGGGTTAGAAATAGTGTGATTTTCTAGATGCGATTCTAAGGTGTTAATGGCAAGATTAATTTTTTCTAAAGGCATGAAGTTGTTATTTATAAATGGGAAGATACTTATTTAATAACTAAAATGTGAAATTAGGTATTGGATGTATGCTGTTTTTAGCAAGATGTTTATTCTTAGTGAGCTCTTTCCTTTAGGTAAAGGAAGGTTTGAATTAAAACAAACGAAGTACATTTTTTTAACTCCTCTTTCTTAAAATTTCTAAAGCGGAAATTTTAATTCATTCTCCTCTTTAAAAGAAAGAGGAGAGCCATTAAAAACTGACTTTTATATTTCGCTATAATGTTCTTAGAAATCAAGAATGCTCCTGTTTTAAGTATAAGTGTATCGAGAAGTGCTCCTTCCTTTAGGTAAAGGAAGGTGGGTTTTATATAATAAAACTCGGATGGTTTGTGGTAAATTAAGCGAAGCGCATTTTTAAGATTTAGAATGTTGCAAACAGATTGCCGTGTCGTTCCTCCTCGCAAAGACCATAAATGATTAGCCCGCAATAAGGATTGTAATGGCATCCTTTTTTGAGGCACGAGAAAAAGATATAGTGTAAAGCCTGGTTGGTTTTGGTTTTTTCGACCAAAAGCTAATTGCCCAACTTCTCGATACATCCCGATAAAAATCGGGACACTCGAAGTGACAGCAAAAAAAAATCCCAAACACGAATGCTTGGGATTTTAGAATTTAATTTCAAAGAATGAGATTGCCACGTCGCTAAAAAGCGCCTCGCAATGACATTTTTTTAGTATCTGTAATGCTCAGGTTTGTAAGGGCCTTCAACCGTTACGCCAATATATTCTGCTTGGTAAGGTTTAAGTTCTGTAAGCTCAACACCAATTTTTGCTAAGTGTAATTTTGCTACTTTTTCGTCCAAAGCTTTTGGTAACATATATACATCGTTTCCGTATGCTTCTTTGTTCGTCCAAAGTTCAATTTGCGCTAAAGTTTGGTTTGTAAAAGAGTTAGACATTACAAAACTAGGATGCCCAGTTGCACAACCTAAGTTTACTAAACGTCCTTCGGCAAGTAAGATGATATCTTTTCCGTCAATGTTATATTTGTCTACTTGAGGCTTGATAGTATCTTTTGTATGCCCATGCTTTTCGTTTAACCATCCTACTTGGATTTCGTTATCAAAGTGACCAATGTTTGCAACAATAACTTTGTCTTTCATTGCTTCAAAATGCTCAGCACGTACTATATCTTTATTTCCAGTAGTTGTGATAATAATATCTGAATTACCAACAACCGTTTCTAATTTCTTTACTTCAAAACCGTCCATTGCAGCTTGTAATGCACAAATTGGATCGATTTCAGTTACGGTTACAATACTTCCTGCACCTTTAAAAGAAGCAGCAGTACCTTTACCAACATCACCATAACCACAAACGGTTACACGTTTTCCTGCTAACATAATATCTGTTGCACGACGAATTGCATCTACTGCAGATTCTTTACAACCGTATTTGTTATCAAATTTAGATTTAGTAACAGAATCGTTAACATTAATAGCTGGCATTGGTAATGTTCCGTTTTTTACTCGCTCATATAATCTGTGAACTCCAGTTGTAGTCTCTTCAGATAAACCGTTGATTCCATCCGCTAATTCTGGGTATTTATCTAAAACCATGTTGGTTAAATCACCACCATCATCTAAAATCATGTTTAACGGTTTTCTGTCTTCACCAAAAAATAAGGTTTGTTCAATACACCAATCAAATTCTTCTTCTGTCATATCTTTCCATGCATACACAGCAGTTCCAGCAGCAGCAACAGCAGCAGCAGCTTGATCTTGTGTAGAGAAAATGTTACAAGAACTCCAAGTAACATCTGCTCCAAGAGCTTGTAAAGTTTCAATTAAAACAGCAGTTTGAATAGTCATGTGTAAACATCCTGCAATACGTGCTCCTTTTAATGGTTGCGTGTTTTTATACTCTTCACGTAAACTCATTAGTCCAGGCATTTCTGCTTCGGCTAAATCCATTTCTTTTCTTCCCCAAGCCGCAAGCGACATATCTTTTACCTTGTTAGGTACGTAAGCAACAGTTTTTGTACTCATATTATTTTTTATCTTGTTTTAAAATTGCACTTGCCTTTGGCTTTATGGCTTAAATAACTAAATTCGCTATATGAAAATTTGCCAAATTCGCTTTAGACGATGCAAAGATAATCAATAACTTTTAGAATATTAAATGCCTATTTATAAAACTCTTACACCAAACTCACAAACTACTGTTAAAATCTGGAAGATTACAGAGTCTTATGAAGATTTACTAGCGCCTATTACGTTGAATCCAGAAAGCATGCAACGGGTTTTAGGGATGAAAAGTGAATTGCATAGACGTGGTTTTTTAAGTGTGCGCCATTTACTTGCTGCTTTTGGTTATACCGATGCCGATTTAATTTATGATCCGAATGGAAAACCACATTTAAAGGATGGTAAGCATATTTCTATTACGCATTCGTTTACGTTTTCGGCAGTGGTAGTTAGTGATACTGTTGTTGGTATTGATGTGGAAAAGCAACGCGATAAAATTGGTGTCATTGCACATAAGTTTTTAGATTATGAAAATCTGTATTTAGATAAAGAGGCTTCCACTTATATAAATAAACTAACCGTTATTTGGTGTATTAAGGAATCGCTTTACAAATTATTTGCTACTCCGGGATTGAGTTTTTTACAGCATACGTTGGTTATTCCGTTTACCGTGGAAGAAGGAAGTACTATTGCTTGGATTGATTACGAAGGGAAAAAACATAGATACCAAACTACATTTTTTGAGTTTGAAGGTTTTACTTGTGCTTATGCATTACCAGCTTAGATGAAGATATATCAAGACATATTAGTTTCTATTGCTAAAGAGGAAAGGGGTTTAGCCGTTTTAATCGATCCGGATAAAACAAAACCGGAGGACTTAGGTCGTTTTATGCAAAGGCTAAACAACTCTATTGCAACGCATATTTTTGTTGGTGGAAGTACTGTGGAAGCATTTGTAACAGAAAACCTAGTTCTAGAATTAAAGAAACACACGCATTTACCTATTGTATTGTTTCCAGGAGATGTATCGCAAATTACCAATCATGCCACTGCTATATTATATCTATCTTTGTTGTCTGGTAGAAATTCGGAATATTTAATTGGAAAACACGTAGCCTCGGTATCTAAATTAAGAGATAGCCATTTAGAAGTGATTCCTACCGGTTATTTGCTAATAGAAAACGGAAAAGAAACAGCTGTACAGCGAGTAACACAAACGCAGCCAATGCCAATTAATAATGTACAAGCTATTGTAGATACTGCAAAAGCTGGAGAATTTCTTGGCATGCAGCTTATCTATTTAGAAGCAGGAAGCGGCGCAGAAAAAGCGATTCCTGCATCTATAATTAGTGCGGTAAAAAAAGATTTAAAAATTCCTTTAATTGTTGGTGGCGGAATACGAAGCAAAGAGCAATTAGATACAGCATACCTCGCTGGAGCAGATTTAGTGGTTATTGGTACTGCTTTTGAAGAAGATGAAACATTCTTTAATGAATTAAAAAAATAAATAAATATGGAAATATCTGTAGATCTTACGCTTTCTCCTTTGCAGGATGATTATGAAAAACATGTAATTAATTTTATAAAAGCCTTACGTGATTCCCCATTTAAGGTTTTAGAGAATCCGTTGAGCACCCAAATATTTGGCGATTATGATGCATTGATGCCTTTTTTAACGCAGGAAATAAAACGTTCTTTTCAAGATGTCGATATTTCTGTATTGACTATGAAAGTGGTTAAAACAAATAGAAGTGATTATGAACCACATTTTTGATTTCTTTTTCGGTCAGTATTATGATTATGAAACATTAGATATTGTATTAGAAATTGTTGCTGTTATCTTTGGATTTCTATCGGTATGGTTTTCGAGAAAAAACAACATTTTGGTATTTCCAACAGGAATGATAAGTACTTGTATTTTTGTGTATTTATTATTTAAATGGCAGCTTTTAGGTGACATGATGATTAACGCCTATTACTTTATAATGAGCGTGTTTGGTTGGTACATTTGGACACGTAAAGTAGATGCTAGCCATATGACGCCAATTTCTAGAACTACCAAAAAAGAACAAAAAATAAGTGTAGCTATATTTTTAGCAACGCTAGTTTTTGTTTTTATTATTTATAAAGCATTTGATAAATGGAATGGTTGGGTCGCTTATGTGGACACTATTACTACAGCCATCTTTTTTGTTGGTATGTGGCTAATGGCAAAACGTAAAATAGAAAACTGGATCTACTGGATTATTGGCGATCTTATTTCTATTCCTTTGTATTTTTATAAAGGATTTACCTTTACAAGTTTTCAATATTTAGGATTTACATTTATAGCAATATTAGGATATATAGCATGGAAAAAAAGCTTAAGCAAGAACCAAGTAGCTGCATAAAAGTCGTTTTATTTGGACCTGAATCTACAGGAAAAACAACTTTGTCAAGGCAATTAGCTAGACATTATCATTCGGTTTGGGCACCAGAATACGCTAGGGAATACCTGCAAGATAAATGGAATAACGAGCGTAAGACTTGTGAAGCAAAAGACTTGTTGCCAATTGCTATCGGACAAATGAAACTAGAAAACGCATTAGCTAAAAAAACGGATTCTGTTTTAATTTGCGACACCGATTTACTGGAAACCAAAGTGTACTCAGAAACGTATTATTCAGGGATTTGTGATCCTATGCTTGAAAAATATGCTTTAGAAAACACGTATGATATATACTTTTTAACGTATATTGATACGCCTTGGGAAGCAGATGATTTAAGGGATAAGCCGGAAGAACGTTTAAGTATGTTTCAAGCTTTTCAAGAAACTTTAATAAAGTATGACAGGCCTTATGTTTTATTGAAAGGCGATAAGAAAACACGTTTAGAAATTGCTGTAAAGCATATTGATAAATTACTAAATAAAAAGAAGTGAAATTTACAGAAAAAGATATCCAACAAATAGAATCTAAAAACCTAACTGTAGAAAAAGTTAATACGCAAATACAACTTTTTAAAACAGGTGTTCCGTTTGTAAATTTAAAAGATGCAGCAAATATTGGTAATGGTATTTTAAAGTTTTCTGAAACAGAGAAGAAGGAAGCAATTCAATTTTTTGAAAATAAAAGAAACCATAAAAGCATACTTAAATTTGTTCCTGCTTCTGGAGCGGCAACTAGAATGTTTAAATTCTTGTTCCAATTTATACAAGAGTATGATGGGAAGGAAGAAAGTGTAAATTCATATATTAATAGAAATAAAGCCTCCGAGTTGTCTTTGTTTCTTGTAGGTGTAGAAAAACTCCCTTTTTATAGTGAAGTTCTAACTAAGGTAAAAGAACGTATTCCTAATTTTAATACCCTTTCGCAGGATAAAAAAAAGCTGGAGTTTATTAAAACGATCTTAGAGACAGACAAACTTAATTATGGTTTTTATCCAAAAGGATTACTTCCTTTTCACCAATACAAAGATCATGTTTCCACAGCTTTTGAAGAGCATTTGTTTGAAGCAGCGCTTTACGCATCCTCTAATAATGAAGCAGATTTACATTTCACTATTTCAGAAATACATAAACATATTTTTGATGAAGAGTTTAAGCGAATAGAGAAGATTGTAGAGGCAAAAACGAAAACTAAATTTAATATTTCATTTTCCTACCAATGTCAATCTACAGATACTATTGCTGTAACGCCAAAAAACGAACCTTTTAGAGAAGATAAGGAAGATTTGTTGTTTAGGCCTTCTGGGCATGGCGCACTTTTAAATAATTTAAACAAGTTAGATGCAGATATTATTTTTATTAAAAACATTGATAATATTGTAGTTTCTAAATATGAAAGCGAAGTGGCCGAATCCAAAAAAATGCTTGGCGGTTTATTAATGAAATTGCAGGAACAAGCATTTGTTTATTTAGAAAAACTGGAAGAAAATAACCTTTCGGAATCGGAATTAATTACCATTGCAGAATTCTTAAAAAATGAACTACATGTTGTAATTAATATAGAGTTTGAAAAATATTCTAAAACGTATCAAATTGAATATTTAAAGGAAAAATTAAATCGTCCTATTCGTGTTTGTGGCATGGTGAAAAATGAGGGAGAACCTGGAGGAGGACCATTTTGGGTGAAAGATGAAAGTGGAAATGTTTCCTTGCAAATTGTAGAATCTGCACAAATTGATAAAAAGAATAAAACCCAAAAGAAAATATTAAAAAATGCAACTCATTTTAATCCTGTAGATCTTGTTTGTGGTATTAAAAATTATAAAGGCGAAAAGTTTGATTTGGACAAATATGTAGATCGAAAAACAGCATTTATTACTATGAAAACGAAAACCGGAAAAGACTTAAAAGCTCTAGAGCTTCCGGGGCTTTGGAATGGTTCTATGGCACATTGGAATACCATTTTTGTGGAAGTTCCACTAATAACTTTTAATCCTGTAAAAACAGTTACAGATTTATTAAAAGCAGCACATCAAATTAATGCGTAATGTTTAGTGAAAAGCAGTTAATTAGCGAGTTAAATTATAAAGCCATACGAAGTTCTGGTGCTGGAGGACAACATGTAAATAAAGTGTCTTCCAAAATAGAACTAACTTTTAATCTGGAAGATTCTCAAGTTTTTAATGACGAGGAAAAAGAGCGTTTAGAACGTAAATTAAATAAGAGACTAACGAAACAGAATGTGCTCATTATTCAATGTGGTGAAAGTAGAAGTCAACATAAAAATAAAAAAATAGCAATACAACGGTTTCTTCAAATACTACGAGAAGGTTTAGTTGTTCCCAAAAAACGCAAACCAACAAGAATACCAAGAGCGGTAAAAATAAGACGCTTAAAATCAAAACGTTCTAATTCGGAAAAGAAAACCAATCGAAAAAAACCAAATATCGATTAAAAAATTATGGATTATTGCTTGTTAATTATTGATTCTTAATTACATTTGCAGCGTTCTCAAAAAAGGGGTGCTTTTTATAGTTAGTAATCATTTCGATTTTTAACTTGTAACGGCTGAGATCATACCCATTGAACCTAGAACAGGTAATGCTGTTTAGGAAAGTCGTAACACATTTGTGTTACTGTGTCATGCTGAGCTTGTCGAAGCATCTCACAAAAAAAATCAATTAATAACAACAAAAGAATAATTACCTCTTTTTATTCGATTATAAACATAATCGTAATGAAAAACCTATTTCTTTTTTTAACACTTTTAGTGTTAACCGTCAGTGCAAACGCACAAGAAAAACCTCAAGACTCTACAAAACTAGAACAACTAGACGAAGTCTTAATTAAAGCCGTTCGCGTGAACGCAACATCACCAATTACACACACCAACGTAAGTAAAGAAGAGCTTGCAAAACGTAATCTAGGACTCGATATTCCTGTTCTATTAAACTTTTTACCATCGGTAGTTACTACCACAGATGCGGGAGCAGGAATTGGTTATACCTACATTCGTGTTCGTGGTATTAATGCACAATCTACCAATATTACTCTTAATGGTATTCCATATAACGATTCGGAATCGTTAGGGACTTTTTGGGTAAATCTTGGTGATTTTGCTTCTTCTGTAGAAAGTCTGCAGTTACAACGTGGTGTTGGTACATCTAGTAATGGTTCTGGTGCTTTTGGAGCTAGTATTAATGTGTTAACAGATGCGGTTTCAGAAGTTGCAAATGGAGAAATTTCTAATTCCTTCGGAAGCTATAATACCAGAAAACACAATGTGAAATTTAGTACAGGAAAACTAAATAACCACTTTGAAATTGCTGGACGTTTATCACAAATAAAATCCGATGGTTATATTGATAGAGCTTCGTCCGATTTAAAATCGTATTTCCTACAAGGTGCTTATGTAGATGATAATCGTTTAATAAAAGCAATCACTTTTAGTGGAAAAGAGGTCACCTACCAATCTTGGAATGGTTTAGAAGATTTAGACCTTTTAAAAGACGATAGAACTTTTAATACTGCAGGAATGTACACCGATGAAGCTGGTAACCCGCGTTTTCATGAAAATGAAGAAGATAATTACCAACAAGATCATTATCAATTACATTACACAGAACGTATTAATAATAACTGGTCTACAAATTTAAGTTTGAATTATACGCATGGTAAAGGTTATTTTGAGCAATATAAGGAAGATCAAGATTTTGAAGATTATGATTTAGAGGAAATTATGGTTGGTAGCGAAACCATTAATACTACAGATTTAATTCGTAGACGTTGGTTAGACAATGATTTCTATGTTGTTAATGCGAATGCGAATTTTAAGAAAAATAAATTAGATATGATTTTTGGAGGATCGTATAGTACGTATTCTGGGGATCATTTCGGAGAAATTATTTGGGCAAGAAATGCAAGTTCTAGCGAAATAAACGATACCTATTATGATGGAAACGGAAAGAAAACGGACGCAAGTTTCTTTACCAAAGCAACGGTTAAGTTGAATGATAAAATCTCGCTTTTTGGTGATTTACAAGTCCGATTAGTAGATTATAGAACGACAGGATTAACTTCGGATAGAGTTGCTTTAAGAGTGGATGAAAACTATAGTTTTTTTAATCCGAAAGCCGGAATTACCTATGAGTTGAATACAAATAACAACATCTATTTTTCGTATGCCAGAGCAAATAGAGAACCAAATAGAGACGATTTTGAAAACAATGAAACCGTGAAGCCAGAACAGTTAAATGATTTCGAATTAGGCTTTAGACACCAATCGGAAGTGTTTAGTATTAATACCAACTTGTATTATATGTTATATAATGAGCAGTTGGTTTTAACAGGAAATAGAGATAATGTTGGTAATCCAATACGTGCCAATAGTGGCGATAGTTACCGATTAGGTTTAGAGATTGAAGCTGCTGTAAAACCGCTAGAATGGTTAACGATACAACCATCTATTACAGTAAGTTCTAATAAAAATAAAAGCACGGTTGTTTCTAGAGATGGTAGTTTAGCAGATTTAGGAAAAACAAATATTTCCTTATCGCCAGAAGTTGTGCTATCTAACGCATTGGTATTCAATCCAATGAATAATCTTAATCTTTCTTTGTTAACCAAGTATGTTGGTGAACAGTTTATGGGAAACACAGATAGTGAAGCATCTAAATTAGATAGCTATTTTGTAAATGATATTAATGTGTCTTATAAATTAGATACCAATGCATTTGTAAAATCTATTACTTTTTCTGCTTTAGTAAATAATATCTTTAATGAAAAGTATATATCCAACGGGTATTACTACACATATGATGATACTTGGTCTGCACCAGATGCAACGACTACGATGGAAGGAGCAGGTTATTATCCGCAAGCAACCAGAAATTTTTTAGTTGGTGCTACACTGAGGTTTTAAAATCTAAGAATATCATTAGTATTCAGAACTTGTTTCCGAATCTAAAACAAAACGTTCCAGTATTTATACTGGAGCGTTTTTTTAGTTAAGCGGTTTCGTTTATCTTGTTTTTGAATTTATTTTGAGGAAGAAAAACGATTTCCATTTTTGAAGCGGTATACTTATTCCTAAAAACGGAAAATCATAAGTACTTCTGTTAGACAAAAAAAAGCCATTCTAATGAAAGAATGGCTTTCCAATTAATTAACACTTTAATTAATTTTAAAATTCCCAAGGCTAAGATACAAATAATATAGAATATTTTCTATATAAAATTATATTTTTTTATAATTTAATTTTAGGTAAGAAAAAACTGTTTCCTTTTTTTTAGGGGAAGATGGATTTCCATTGCTAAAAACAGAAAGACGGAAGGATTTATTTTGGTTTGAATAGCATCGGTAAAATTGTAATCCATCCAAAAATAAAAAACCTCCTTCTTTTTTTTGGAAACGAAAAGACAGAAAGTTTTTTACCACAAAAAATACTGTTTCATCTAAATAGTTAGTTTTCAATTTATTAATGTTTTAGTTAATTGAAAAATTAACTAGTCTAAGACATAAAATAATATAGAGTATTTTCTATATAATGTTAGTTTTATTGCTTTTTTATTATTAGGTTTGATAAGTCAATGGTTTAAAAGAATTGCCAAAGCAGATACAAATTAAGAATTCTTCAGAGGTATTGCATGAAAACTATCGCATAAAAGTTAAAGATGGGCTATACCATATAGATGTGAAAACTGGAGAAATTCTAGATTTAGAGTATATGGTTTCACCTAAATAATAATAACTATGAAGAATATTTATTTAAAGAGATTTTTGGCTTTTTTGATTGATTTTATTATTGTCAGTTTTATTTATCATATACTTGATGATATGCTTTCGCTATCCTTTGAAATAACGGAATTAACTTTATTTGAAACCAAAATAAAGCTGCGTTTTAGTTTTATGATTTTAACGTTTTATATTTATATCCTATTGTTTGATGTTTTTAATAAAGGGATAACGTTTGGGAAAATGATTTTTAATTTATCTATAGATAATACGGATAGTGATAATCTTGAAGTAGTAGATTTATTAAAAAGATCATTGCTAAAAATACTCACCATAATTATTTTACCAATATCTATTCTTTTGTATCTATTTAAAAATAAGTATCTCTTACAAGATAAATACTCGCCTTTAAAGGTTGTTTAAATGGATAAGAAAGAATACAAGTTAAATCTGGTTAAGTAGAAAAGTACTAAAGGAATAATTTAGTACTTTTTGCTTAAAAAAGGATTATGCAATTGTTGGGGTTCTTTAAAATTTGCACTAATTGTTATAGACCCTAATAATATTACCGCTTACTTCTACAAAATAAGGTTTTAAACCGTATTGCCCTGTTGTACTTCCGTTTGGTTGTCCTGTTAAAATGTCATACACATTCTCGTCATCACAACCACAAGTTGCTAATACGCCTTCTACTGTTAAAACAGAGCAAGATTGGTAGTAATGGTTTGGATCGCTTAATTCAAAAGCAGTATAAGAGCTTCCGGAATAGTAAACTACAATACCACTTAACCCAAAACCATAGACTACTGCATGATTACCTGGAAATTTTAAACTATTGTACTGCGGAAAACTTGTGTTTATTGTGGTTCCAGTATCAAAATTTTGATCTGGTAAATATTCGTTAGTGTTGTCGTTATCGTTTTTGCTACAAGCAATTAGCATAAAGCCTGTTATAGCAGTTAAAAGTAACTTTTTCATTAGGTGTTTTTTTGTTTAGCAAGGTACAAAAAATGTACTTTGAATTAAATATTTTGTATCTTTCCTCAAGGCATTTAAAATTTTAAAATACTTGTTTGAGCTAAAGTTCTTTTAAGTACAATTTTCCATATGTAATTAAAAATTTTGTACTTTTGTAGTACAATCTCGTGTATGCGAGATTTTTTTATGCGGAACACTTACGCAGATATTGCTTAAGAAGATTTCAGCATCTTTTATATTAAACGACGAAGTTATGAGTAAAGTATCTTATTATACAGCAGAAGGATTAAAAAGATTAAGAGCAGAGCTTAAGCAGCTTAAAGATGTGGAGCGCGTTAAGGCTTCTAGAGCAATTGCAGAAGCAAGAGATAAAGGAGATCTAAGTGAAAATGCAGAATACGACGCTGCAAAAGAAGCGCAAGGTATGCTGGAAATGCGTATCTCTAAATTAGAAGATCAACTTGCTGGAGCACGTGTTATTGATGAGTCGCAAATGGATAATTCTAAAATTTTAGTGCTTTCTAAAGTGAAAATAAAAAACCAAACCAATGGCATGGAAATGTTATATACTTTGGTTGCAGATGGTGAAGCAGATTTGGCTGCCGGAAAAATATCAGTAAACTCGCCTATTGGTAAAGGTTTATTAGGTAAAGTGGTTGGCGATGTTGCCGAAATACAAGTGCCAAGTGGTATTATGAAGTTTGATATTATAGAAATTTCTAGATAAATAATTTCTTTTTTATTTCCACAAAGGTGGAAATCTTTCAAGCAAATTTTTTAGATTCCTATTTTTAACAGAAAACAATTCGGTTTTAAATAGGAATTTTTATATTTACATATAAACCTTTTTTTATGGCTTCTATATTTACAAAAATTGTTCAAGGTGAAATACCTTGTTATAAGGTTGCGGAGACGGATGATTTTTTAGCATTTTTAGATGTGAACCCGAATGCTAAAGGACATACACTTTGTATACCTAAAAAGGAAGTAGATAAAATCTTTGATCTTGATGAAGAAACATATACTGCTTTAATGCAATTTTCGCGTAAAGTGGCCATTGCTTTAGAACAAGCTGTGGATTGTAAACGCGTTGGTGTTTCTGTAATTGGTTTAGAAGTACCACATGTGCATGTGCATTTAATTCCGTTGCATACTATGAAAGATGCAACCTTCCAGCAGAAAACAAAACTAACTACAGAAGAGTTTCAAGATATAGCAAAGGCTATTCAATCGTATTTATAAAAATACTGCTAGTAAAATTCCAGAAAAAACGAATACTACAAATAGCGAAATAAGTAACCAAGCTTTCTTTTTTAGTTTGGTAGACGCTGTTTTGGGTGTGAATGCTTTTTGTTGGTACGCAAAAACACGCTCTATATCTTCGGTCCACATTACAGGAAAAATATCTGTATTACAGGTTTTACAATGTATGGCTTCCGTGGTTTCGTTGGTAATAGATTTATAGAGTGATGTTTCTATAAATTTTTGCTTAAAGGTTAATTGTAAGCCATTGGTGTTATAGCATTCTGGACAATTATTGTTTAAGGCTACTTCCTTTATTGTAATTAGTTTTTTATCCATATTTAAATGCTTTTTAATGCAATTTGCATGGTAGTACCTTTGCCAATTTCAGAACGTAAAACTTTAATTTTACCATCATGAAACTCTTCAATAATACGTTTTGCTAAGGATAGTCCTAAGCCCCAACCTCTCTTTTTTGTAGTATAACCGGGTTCAAAAACAGCTTTGAATTGGTTTTTAGCTAAACCTTTTCCAGAATCTGTAATCTGAATACTGATATTATTTTCTAATTGTAAGATTTCAATTTTAAGTTTCCCTTTTCCTTTCATGGCATCAATACCATTTTTCACAAGGTTTTCAATAGTCCAACTATATAGCTGCTTGTTTAAATTTACGAAAATTTTATTTTCTGGCACTATTATCTCGAAATCAATTAGTTTAGATAGTCTGGTTTTGAGATAATCTGTTGTCGCTAGCGTTTCTTCTACAATATCTGTTTTCTCTAATTTTGGCAAAGAGCCTATTTTACTAAAACGTTCTGTAATGGTTTGTAATCTGCTAATGTCTTTTTCAATTTCTTGAATGTACTCCGGATTGACATTTTCTATTTTTAAAATTTCTGCCCAACCAATTAGAGAAGATAAAGGCGTGCCAATTTGATGTGCGGTTTCTTTTGCCATTCCGGACCATAATTTATTTTCGATGGCTGTTTTATTACTTCTGTAAAAAAAGTAAACTACGGCGCCAAATAAAATAATTATTAACAATAACGCTAAAGGATAATACTTTAGTTTGTTTAGTAAAGGAGAGTTCGCATAATAAAGTGTTTGGTTCACTTCTTTAATATTTATAGGTGTATTCTCTTCGCTAAATGCATGTATTAGTTTGCTTAAATTCTTTTTTACATAAGCCGAATCTGCTTTGGTACCTTTTCCTATATTACTAAAAGAATAAATGGAAGAATCTTTATTTATAACAATAATTGGCGTGGTATTATTGCTCGATAAAATTTTAAAAATTAAATCGGTATTTACATCAATGTTTTCATCAATAGCATTCTCATCAATTACTTTAAATAATTCGTTTTGAGCAAAAGTCCAATTTTCCATTTTAATCCGCTCTTCTGTTTTAAATTTCTGAAAGAAAAGATACGTATTCATTAAAATAAGAGAAATAATAGCAAAGGATGCTATTACAATAACCCATCGAATTAGATTTCTGTTTTTTGAAAAACCCATAATTTAGTTTGAAAATATTTTTAACGGCTATCGGAACTTGTTTCCGGATTGAAATTTTAAATATAATGCAATTCTGTTAATATTATTGTGTAGTTGTTAGTAAATAGGTTTTTTGTTGCGCATCAAAAGCCTTAGTTTTGTAGAAATTATTGTGAACATGTTATCATTCGAACCAAAAGAACTTACTACAGGAAAATTGCATGGGTATTTACTCAGTGCAGTTGCGCCAAGGCCTATTGCTTTCGCAAGTACTATAGATGCTGATGGCAATCCAAATTTATCTCCTTTTAGTTTTTTTAATGTGTTTAGTGCAAATCCACCAATATTAATATTTTCGCCAGCTCGAAGAGTCCGAGATAATACCACAAAGCATACGCTTGAAAATGTAGAGGCTATAAAAGAAGTCGTTATTAATGTGGTGAATTATGATTTGGTGCACCAAATGTCTTTAAGTAGTACCGAATACGCAAAAGGTGTAAATGAGTTTGAAAAAGCTGGATTAACGATGTTAACATCAGACATCGTAAAACCTTTTCGTGTTGCAGAATCTCCAATACAAATGGAGTGTAAAGTAACCGAAATTGTAAAGTTAGGAACCGAAGGAGGCGCTGGAAATTTAGTGATTTGCGAAGTGGTAAAACTTCATGTTTCAGAAGCTGTTTTAAATGAAGACCAATCTATTAATCAAGAATTATTAGATTTGGTAGCAAGAGCAGGAGGAAGTTATTACAGTCGTGCAAAAACTGGTTTTTTCGAAATACCGAAACCACTTTCCTCTTTGGGAATTGGTCTAGATAATGTACCTGAAGAAATTAAAAATAGTACGATTTTAACAGGAAATGATTTAGGCATGTTAGGTAATGTTGAAAACTTACCGGAAGAAAAAAGCATTCAGGCTTTTAAAAATGAACATAATTTAAGTTCTTTACCCACGGAAATAAAACATAAAAAGGCAAAAGATTTTTTAAGTTTTAATGATGTAGAAAGCGCTTGGAAAATGTTATTATCGTAACTTTGCGATATCAAATTAGACGAATATTTAATAATTATATAGAAGATGGAAGTACAAGGAAAAGTAAAAATGATTGGAGAAACTCAAACTTTTGGAAGTAATGGGTTTAGAAAGAGAGAATTAGTAGTAACAACAGACGAGCAATATCCACAACATATACTAGTAGAGTTTGTGCAAGATAAAACAGATCTTTTAAACAACTACAAAGCAGGACAAGCTGTAAAAGTAAACATCAACTTAAGAGGTAGAGAATGGGTTAATCCTCAAGGAGAAACTAAGTATTTCAACTCTATTCAAGGTTGGAGAATTGAAGCTGCACAAGGAGAAAGTGCTTCAGGCGAAATGCCTCCAGTGCCACCAGCAGAAGCTTTTGAGCCGGCAGCAAATGTAAATGAAGAAGATCACGACGATTTACCTTTCTAAAAGTCTTTTTAGGTTCCCGTTTTGACGGAAATCTTAAAAAATATGCCTCGAGAACTTAATTGTTGTCGAGGTTTTTTATTTTTACAAAACCATGCAATATTTAACTAGTAAAATAGAATTTCCAAATGTTCAAGAAGCAGACGAAGAAGGTTTGCTTGCCATTGGAGGCGATTTAAGTGTAGAAAGACTTTTGCTAGCATACAAAAGTGGCATTTTTCCTTGGTTTAATGAAGGAGATCCTGTTTTGTGGTGGTCTCCAGATCCTCGATTTGTTTTGTTTCCAGAAAAGCTTAAAGTTTCAAAAAGCATGAAACAAGTACTAAGAAAATCAGATTTTACAGTTACTATTAATCAAGATTTTTTGAGTGTTATTAAAGCGTGTTCTATAGCAAAACGCGAAGGACAATCGGGAACATGGATTACAGATTCTATGGTGCAAGCGTACTTAAAATTACACGAATTAGGCTATGCGAAATCGGTGGAGGTTTGGCAAAATGAGGAACTCGTTGGAGGGCTTTATGGTTTAGATTTAAACAATGGTATTTTTTGTGGAGAAAGCATGTTTGCAAAAGTAAGTAATGCCAGTAAAGTTGCTTTTATAAGCTTTATACAAAACACCAATTATAAACTCATAGATTGCCAAGTATACACAAACCACTTGCAAAGTTTAGGAGCTGAAGATATCTCTAGAGAAGATTTTTTATTTTTCTTAAAGTGATAAAAATCATGTTGTTTGTAATAGATTTTTCTGAAATTAGTGATTAATAAAATATTATGCTAACACAAGAAGATTTTCAACAAAGTAATAACCCAACAGATTTTAAAGAATTACTTCGGAAATCATTATCCGAAGAAGAATATAGAAATCTCATGTATTCTGTTGATTACGAAAACCAATTATTACAACTACAAGCCGAATTAGTAGATTTACAACAATGGGTTGCAAAATATAATAAGCGCGTTTGTGTTATTTTTGAAGGTAGAGATGCTGCCGGAAAAGGTGGTACAATAAGAAGATTTACAGAACATCTCAATCCTCGTTCTATGCGAGTTTCAGCACTTACCAAACCTACAGATGTAGAGCGTGGTCAATGGTATTTTAGAAGATATATTAAGGAATTGCCAAATCCTGGTGAACTCGTTTTTTTTGATAGAAGTTGGTATAATCGTGCCGTTGTAGAACCCGTTATGGGGTTTTGCTCTGAAGAAGAATATAACAAGTTTATGGTTCAGGTTACCGAGTTTGAACATATGCTTTATGAAGACGGTGTAGATATTATAAAATTTTGGTTTTCTATTTCTAAAGAAGAACAAGAAAGAAGATTTGCTTCCAGATTAGAAAATCCATTAAAGCAATGGAAATTTAGTGAAGTGGATAAAGAAGGACAAAAACTTTGGAATAAATACACACATTACAAAGAAGAAATGTTTGGTAAAACACATACTTCATTTAGTCCATGGATAATTTTAAAAACTAATAATAAAAAGGAAGCACGCCTAGAGAGTATTCGTCATGTATTATCCAAATTTGATTATGATGGAAAAGGGAATTCTGGAACCACCACACTTCCAGATCCAAACGTTGTACAACGCTATCACAGAATGATTAAACAAATAGATTAAAGAGGATGAAAATATCGGATAAAAGCTTAAAAAAATTAAATAGTAAAAAGGGGTTGAAATATTTTTTACTGGATGAGAATATGACAGCAATGAAAGCTGTTCGATTGTTGAATTATGAAAGTAGGCTTAAAAAGTTACAAGTAGAACTCCGGAAATTACAAGAATACGTCGAAAATAACGGAGAAAAAGTAGTAATTATTTTTGAAGGACGTGATGCCGCAGGAAAAGGTGGCGCCATCCGGAGAATTACGGAACACTTAAATCCTCGTGAATTTAAAGTCGTAGCCTTGCCAAAACCAACAGAAGAAGAACTGGGAGAATGGTACTTTCAACGGTATATAAACAATCTTCCTAGAAAAGGAAAAATAGTGTTTTTTGATAGAAGTTGGTATAATCGAGCAGTTGTAGAACCGGTGAATGGTTTTTGTACCAAAGAAGAATATGACATTTTTATGAATCAGGTTAACGATTTTGAACGTATGCTTATTGAATCGGGAACACGAGTTATAAAGTTTTATTTTTCGATTTCAAAAAATGAACAAGCCAAGCGCTTTGCAGATATTAAATCTAGTCCAATTAAAAAATGGAAATTTAGTAAAGTAGATCAAAAAGCATTAGAACTTTGGGATTCGTATACGGATTATAAAAACCTGATGTTTGAAAAAACAAACACAGAAATCTCTCCATGGATTATCATAAAAGCAAATAGGAAAAGTTTGGCTAGAATTGAAGCCATGCAAAAAGTGCTAGAGTTAATTCCGTATAAAACCAAAAAATAAAGATTGTAAGGTAAGCAATGTTTTAAAAGTGAAATTCCAATAGTGAAATTTAAAATTATACTATAGTACTTCGTTACTTCGAGTGATTTCGAAGTATGAGAAATTGTATCGAGAAGTAAAGTTATTCCAATATATGTGCTCGATACTAAATTCTTGAAAATAGAATTTCACTCCGTCTTATGATGGTTTTATCCAATTAGCTAAACTTCTTCATATCTAAAACATCCAATTTCATGATCGTTTATCATGCCAGTTGCTTGCATATATGCATACATCACTGTAGAACCAACAAATTTGAAACCTCGTTTTTTTAAGTCTTTACTAATAGCATCGCTAATTGCGGTATTTGCAGGAGCGTCTTTGTAGTTTTTATGTTTGTTTTTTATTGGTTTGCCATCTACAAAAGCCCAAATATATTTTGAGAAGCTTCCAAACTCTTTTTGAATTTCCATAAATAGTTTTGCGTTGCTAATCGTGCTTCTTACTTTTAATTTATTCCTAATAATGCCTTTGTTTAAAAGTAATTCTTGCACTTTATCTTCGTTGTATTTTGCGATTTTTTTATAATCAAACTGATCAAAAGCATCATGAAAATTTTCCCGTTTTCGTAAAATAGTAATCCAACTTAAACCAGCTTGAAAGGTTTCTAAAATTAGAAATTCAAAAATAGTTTCGTCGTCATAAACAGGAACGCCCCATTCGTGATCGTGATATGCTTCGTATAAATCATCTCCAACACACCAACCACATCTATGTTTTGTCATAATCGTATATTTTTAGAAATCCATTCCAACATTTAACGTAAAAGATTTAAAAACAAATAACCATTTTAGTCATATGTGTTTTACGGACTGTAAGTTTTTGTTATAAAGATAGACATAGATATGATAAAAATCATAATTTATAAATACATATACATGTATTTTTACTTCTAGAAATAAAGAATATGAACAATATAATTAAAGACAGTTTAGCAAAAAGTATTAGCTATTCAGAATACACCACATTAGTTAATGATTTAGTGGAAAATAAGGATACTACAGGAACAGATAAATCTGAAAATCTTGTAGAATATACCATGCTTAATGCCAAACGAATGAAACGTTGGGATAAAACGTTGAAAGTGAACGAAGCTGTTAAAGAACAAATTGAAAAAATAGATAAAAAAATTACTTGGTTAGTACTTACCGAAAGCTGGTGTGGTGATGCTGCTCATGTAGTTCCTGTAATGCAAAAAGTAGCAGAACTAAATCCTAATATTAATGTGAAAGTGGTATTGCGTGATGAAAACGAAGCATTAATGAATAGCTTTTTAACCAATGGCGGAAAGTCTATACCTAAATTAATTATGGTAGATGAAACTTCTGGTGAAGTGATAAATACTTTTGGACCAAGACCAAGTGGTGCTACGCAATTGGTAAACGATTATAAAGAGAAGCATGGTATGTTAACTCCAGAGTTTAAAGAAGATTTACAACGTTGGTATAATAAGGATAAAGGACAAAATGCAGTGGATGATTTGGTGGCGTTGTTAGGTGAGTAGTAAAAAATCGCTTTGCTTTTTTTGTTTTCAAACGCTCGGAATTTTCTGGGGAAAACCGACCTCTCTTTAGATAAAGAGCGGAGCGTATATGAGAAGGTTTATTTTTAAGTATCCTGCGAGGTTTTTAAAACCTTGTAGGTGTTACTTTTAGGTGTGAAAAACGGGCGTTATTTATTTCCCTTCAAAATAAAAAGTAATCGTCCCAATTTGAGCGCCATCTGAAGTATTACGATTAAATCTAGCTTTTTCAGCATACTCTAAAGCATGCTCAATAAGGCAGCTGTTGGAAGAACTGGAAGCATTATTATAAGATGTACTTGTAACTTTTCCAGAAGTGTTTACCGTAATATTTACTACTATTTTACCGCTTGCCTGGCATAAATAAATAGGTGTTGGTAAGTATCTGTGTTTTCTATTTACTAAAGAATAACTAACGGAACTTTTGGCGTTATTGTTTTCATCTAGTTGCTTTTTAAGAATGTCATTTACTTTACTAAAAGATTTTAATTCTTCTTTCTCTACAGTGGAAGGTTTTTCTTTGGCCTCTTTTTTACTACTAGCTCCATAATCCGAATGACTTAAATCAGGTCTAACATAATCTTCTGGAGGAGCAATTCTTCTTTGCACAGAAGCCTGATTTTTACTTTTTTCATTTTGGTTGTATGCTTGGTTGGTTTCCGCTTTAGTCGCTTTTTCTTGTGCTTCTAATTCGGTTTCTGTGATTTCCCTTGCAGGCTCTATTTCGTAGAAGGTTTCAGCAACTTCTTCATTATGTTTTAAAATATGAAAATTAAACATACCCAATATTATCGTTCCTGAGATAAGAAACGTAATAGACATCGCTTTATGTTTATTATTGAATTGCATGTAGGTTAATAACGTGTTTTATTACGTGGTGGCACTTAAAGATACGTTAAAAATGAAAAATTAGATTTTTTAAGAATCTAATGCTTCAATAAAAGCTTCGATGGTAACTGCATTATCTACATTATAATCACCAATTTTTGTTCTTCTTAAAACGGAAAGATGTCCTCCCGAATTTAAAGCTTTTCCAAAGTCGTGTGCTAAAGATCGAATGTAAGTTCCTTTACTGCAAACTACTCTAAAATCTACTTCGTTATTCTCAAAACGCGTAATTTCAAAAGTCTCAATAGTAATTTTTCTAGACGGTATTTCTACTTCTTCGCCAGCTCTTGCGTATTCATATAAACGTTTTCCATCTTTTTTTAATGCGGAAAAAATTGGAGGAAATTGATCTATCTCACCTGTGAATTGATTCGTGGTTTCTACTACTAAATCCTTTGTAATATGATCTGTAGGGAAGGTTTCGTTTATTTCAGATTCTAAGTCGTAGGAAGGCGTTGTTCCTCCTAAAACAATAGTTCCTGTGTATTCTTTAATCTGCCCTTGAAATGTATCAATTTGCTTGGTCATTTTCCCTGTGCAAATAATCAGTAATCCAGTAGCTAAAGGATCTAAAGTTCCTGCATGACCAACTTTAATTTTTTTAATGTTGAAGGTCTGTCTAATTTCCCAACGTAGTTTATTTACCACTTGAAAAGAGGTCCAGTTTAAAGGTTTATCTATTAATAAAACTTGTCCGGTTTTGTAGTCTTCTTCGATTAGCATATTAGTTTAAAAGTGAAAAAATTATAGCGATAACACCAACAATTGCGCAATAAATGGCAAAATAAGAAAGCTTGCTTTTCTTTACTAAAGAAATCATCCAAGTACAGGCAAATAACCCAGCAATAAAAGCGGCAATAAACCCTGCGGAAAGCGATGTTAAGTTATGCGTTTCATTAATTAAATCCCCACTTAAAAGATCTTTAGCAATTTTTCCGAAGATTAAAGGAACAACCATTAAAAAGGAAAAACGTGCGGCTTTCGTTTTATCATTTCCTAATAAAACAGAAGTAGAAATAGTTGCACCAGAGCGTGAAATTCCTGGTAGCATGGCAATTGCCTGAGAAATACCGATTATAAAAGCATTTTTAAAAGTCACTTTTTTATTGGTGTCTTTTGCTTTATCTGCTAAAAATAGTAAAGCTGCTGTTACTAGTAGCATACATCCAACAAGTAAAATGTTACCTCCAAATAAAGCTTCAAGTTGTTCTTCAAAAAACAAACCTACTACAACGGCAGGAAGCATAGAAAGAGCAATTTTAGATACAAATTGTAAATCTTCGTTCCACTCGAATTTGAAAACACCTTTAAGTAAACTAAGGATGTCCTTTCTAAAAACAACAATGGTGCTTAAAGCAGTTGCAAAGTGTAAAACGACGGTAAAGAGTAGGCTTTCTTCTGGAACCGAATTGTCGCCAAGTATGGCTTTACCAAGTTCTAAATGGCCACTGGAGGATACAGGAAGAAACTCTGTTAATCCTTGTATTATTCCTAAAATAATGGAGTCTATAACATTCATGTTGGCAAAAGTATTAAAATACTATTACCAAATGTTATTTTGGACTTGTAATTTGAAGGTTAAACGTTTGTTTTTTTACTTTTATTTGGATTTAAGAGAATCGCGTAAATTTGAAATCCAAATCCAATAAGCACTAAAGTTGGTGCCAATCTAATTCTTCTCCAGCTAAAAATTTCAGGATTAAAAACGTTGGGATCATCGCTTCCTCCGCCAGACATTAAAATAAAACCTAGCGCAATACAAGCTAAACCAATAAACATGAATTTATAGTTTTTTCTTCCGAAGATAAATTCACTTGTGTTCTGTTCTTTACGTTTTTGTTCTCCCATTTTATTTAAATTCTGTAATCGTATTCGGTTTTACTTGCGCAAAGTAACGGTTTTATTTAAAATTTTTAAGTTAAGAGAATCTAAAATTATTCCTTTTCCTAATTAATACAACTGATCTGTTTTCAAATTCAAGAAACGTTGTGTGGCAAAAAAAGTGGAAAACCATGTGATTATAATTCCTAAAAGAAAAATACCAGCAAATAAAGCACCAATTAAAATAGGATTGCGCATTAAATCTAATTCTGGGAACGTTAGGTTTAAATAATATAAAACAACTGCCATTCCTAATAAGGCTATGATTGCTCCAATAATTCCTAATTGCACACTTTTCCAAACAAAAGGTCTACGAATAAAACGTTTGGTAGCACCTACCATTTGCATGGTTTTTATGGTAAAGCGTTTTGCATAAACCGCTAAACGAATGGAGCTGTTAATTAATAGCACTGCGATTAAGGTGAAAATCCCACTAAGTATTAAAACCCAAAAGCTTATTTTTTTAACGTTGTTATTCATTAAAGTCACCAAATCATTATCATAACGTACTTCGTCTACAAAGTTTTTGTTTAATGCTTCTTTAGCTATTTCTTCTAAATGTTCAGACGTTACGTAATCTGCTTTTAAATGCACATCAATAGAGTTTTGTAAAGGATTGTAGCCTAAAAACTCCATGAAATCCTCGCCGTTTTCGGCTTTCATAGATGCTGCAGCTTGTTCTTTGGTTACGTAATCTGTAGATTTCACGTAATCTGCCAAAGCCAAACTCTTCTCCAATTGCTTGGTTTCTACCTCTTTTGCACTATCTTTTAAATAAATAGTTACCACTACTTGCTCTTTAAAATGATCGGAAACCTTTTTAGCATTAAGAATAAGCAAACCTAACAGTCCTAATAAAAATAGGACTAAAGCAATACTTAATACAACCGAAAAGTAAGAGGATATTAGTTTACGTTTCTGGTATTTTTCAAAAGATGCGCTCATAAAAAGGATTTGTTAATGATGTAAAAATAATAAAGAAAATGAAAAGAAACTTTAAAAGATGCAAGTCTTTTATTTTCCAATAAAAATGTCTTTACCAATATTTCGAGAATCTCATAAATTGAAGCTTAATTTTAATAATTAAGCAACTAGTTTCTATACTGTAATTATTATAACGTTTAAACTTTTAATAGTGTTGTAATACCTTTAACTTTGGTGTACAAGTAATTCTGTAATTCCTACGTATTTGATTCACGATTTAAAAATTTCTCGTCCTGGTTTGTGGTTTCCCACCATATGGATTTATTTAGTTCCTTTTAGTTTGGAGTCCGATTTTTGGTACGATACTAATTTTTGGATTGGTTTGCTATTTGTTACTTTTCCTTTGAATTATTTGGTATACGGCTTGAATGATTATAACGATTATCTTTCCGATGAAATCAACGAGAGAAAAGGAAACTTCCTGTTTGGAGCAAGATCAACAAAACAACAATTAGCTTCCATTATTAAAAAAGTAGTGCTCATAGTATCTCCTTTTGTTATCTATTTCACTATTGTTTCCGGGTTTAAAATGCTGCTATTATTGTTATTTATGATAGTAATAAATATAGTGTATAATTTTAAACCTTTCCGCATAAAAGAGCGTCCGCCTTTTGAAATTTGTATTCAAATGGGTTATGTTTTTACTGCTTTTTTTAGTGTGCAACTTAATGGTTTACAAGATTTACCTTGGCAAACTATTGTATACCTAACTTTGTTTGCCTTTCAAGCACATATTGCAGGAGAAATCATGGATATTGAACCAGATTTACA
This sequence comes from Lacinutrix sp. MEBiC02595, assembly GCF_053601555.1. Lineage (NCBI taxonomy): Bacteria > Pseudomonadati > Bacteroidota > Flavobacteriia > Flavobacteriales > Flavobacteriaceae > Lacinutrix > Lacinutrix sp. MEBiC02595. The sequence continues at coordinate 24,602 of NZ_JBSHNU010000222.1, forward strand.
AGCAGGAAAGAAAACTACAGCCACCGTTATAGGAAGAAAAAACACAAAACTAGTAATGTTATTTCTATTATTGGTTGAAACATTTATTCTTTCCTATTGGTTTGAAGACTATATTTTAGCAGGATTTTTAGCGATTTTCTCCTTGTGGCTAGTTTTGGATACTTTTGTGTTTTTTAAAGAAAAACCATATACGCTTTCGCAAATGAAACTCTTCGGAATTGCAATGAATGTCTCTGCAATTTTATCCATGATTTGGATATTATATTCTGGAAAACTGATGCAACCCGTATTTTGATTACGCTTCCTTTTACAGTCTTAGAATAAACCGTAAATTTGCGCTTTAAAAAAAGTAGTTGGGCACTAGTAATACGTAATTAGTAGCTTCGCTTTTTCAAATTTAAATTATCTTTTGCTTATTAATACTGTTGTCTCTTGGAGTGCAGTCGAAAGGTAAAAATGAAAAGACATATAAAATGCAATACCATTTCAACGAGATTGAAGCCAAATGGCAAAAATATTGGGCAGAAAACCAAACGTTTAAAGCCTCAAATACTAGTGATAAACCAAAATATTATGTTTTAGATATGTTTCCTTATCCGTCAGGAGCAGGATTACATGTTGGTCATCCATTAGGGTATATCGCAAGTGATATTTATGCGCGTTACAAACGTCATAAAGGGTTTAATGTTTTGCATCCACAAGGGTATGATAGTTTTGGTTTGCCTGCAGAGCAGTATGCTATTCAAACAGGTCAACATCCTGCAGTTACCACAGAAACGAATATAAAAACCTATAGACGACAGTTAGATCAAATTGGTTTTTCTTTCGATTGGTCTCGTGAAGTGCGTACCTCAAGTCCAGAATATTACAAATGGACGCAATGGATTTTTATTCAGCTTTTTGACTCTTGGTACAATAATGAAAGTGATAAAGCGGAAGAAATTTTAAGTTTAATTGCTGTTTTTGCTTCGGAAGGAAATGCAAATGTTAACGCAGTTTGTGATGATAATATCGAAGTGTTTTCCGCGGAAGCATGGAATAATTTTAGCCAAAAAGAACAAGAAGAAATTCTTCTTAAATATAGATTAACCTATTTAGCAGAAACCGAAGTGAACTGGTGTCCTGCTTTAGGAACGGTTTTAGCAAATGACGAAATAGTAAATGGGGTTTCCGAACGTGGTGGACATCCTGTACTGCGTAAAAAAATGACGCAATGGTCGATGCGAATTTCGGCGTATGCAGAGCGTTTATTACAAGGACTAGATACTATCGATTGGACAGATTCTTTAAAAGAAAGTCAAAGAAACTGGATAGGCAAATCGGTTGGAGCATCGGTAACTTTCAATGTCATTGCGAGTGAAACGAAGCAATCTGTTACTTCAGAAAAAGCAGTTATAGAGGTTTTCACAACAAGACCAGATACTATTTTCGGAGTTAGTTTTATGACTTTAGCTCCAGAGCATGAATTGGTATCTAAAATCACAACGCCAGAGCAAAAAGCAGCAGTAGAGGCTTATATATTAGCAACTGCAAAACGTAGCGAACGCGATAGAATGGCAGATGTGAAAACCATTTCTGGTGTATTTACAGGAGCGTATGCGGAACACCCTTTTAGTAAAGAGCCAATTCCTGTTTGGATTGGAGATTACGTTTTAGCGGGTTACGGAACAGGAGCAGTCATGTCTGTGCCTTGTGGAGATCAAAGGGATTACGACTTTGCAAAACATTTTAATATTGAAATTCCTAATATTTTTGAAGGTGTCGATATTTCTAAAGAAGCGTATGCGTCGAAAGACAGTATAAAGATTGCTAATAGTGATTTCCTTAACGGAATGAACTATAAAAAAGCATCCAAACGTGCTATTTACGATTTGGAGCAATTAGGACAAGGAGAAGGGAAAACAAACTATAGATTGCGTGATGCCGTATTTTCTAGACAAAGATATTGGGGAGAACCATTTCCAGTATATTATGTAAATGGAATGCCACAAATGATTGATAAAGCGCATTTACCAATCACATTGCCAGAAGTAGAAAAATATTTACCAACCGAAGAAGGCGAACCACCTTTAGGTCGTGCAGATGTTTGGGCTTGGGACGTAAAACAGTGTTCAGTAGTCAGTAATCAGTTAATTGACCATAAAACAGTATTCCCATTAGAACTAAACACGATGCCAGGTTGGGCAGGAAGTTCTTGGTATTTCTTTAGTTATATGGAAGAAAAAGCCAAAAGAGGCGAAGACTTTGCTAGTGAAGATGCACTTAACTACTGGGAAAATGTTGATTTATATATTGGAGGAAGCGAGCACGCTACCGGACATTTATTATACTCTCGTTTTTGGGTGAAGTTTTTAAAGGATAGAGAATTTGTAAAAGTAGAGGAGCCTTTTAAAAAGTTGATTAACCAAGGAATGATTTTGGGGACTAGTGCTTTTATTTATCGTGAAGATGGAACGAACACATACCTTTCTCAAGGTTTAATTAAAGATAAAAAAGTAGCTCCAATCCACGTAAAAGTACAATACGTGAATGCATCGGATGAATTAGATATTGAAAGTTTAAAGAATGATGCGGAGTTTGGAGCAGATTATAAAAATGCGGAATTCCTTTTAGAAAATGGCGTTTACAAAGTAGGTCGCGAAGTTGAAAAAATGTCGAAGTCCAAATACAATGTTGTTAGTCCAGATGCGATTTGCGAACAATATGGAGCAGATAGTCTTCGTTTATACGAAATGTTTCTTGGTCCTTTAGAGCAAGCAAAACCTTGGAATACAGCAGGAATTACAGGAGTGCATGGTTTCTTGAAAAAACTATGGAAATTATATGTTGGTGAAAACGGATTAAACGTGAATGATGCAGCGCCAACAAAAGACAACTTAAAGACATTACATAAAACCATAAAGAAAGTAGAAGAAGATATCGAGAATTTCTCTTTTAATACTTCGGTTTCTACTTTTATGATCGCGGTTAATGAACTTACTGCGCAAAAATGTACGAGCAAAGATGTGTTAGAACCTTTATTGGCTTTAGTTTCTCCGTATGCACCGCATATAGCTGAAGAATTATATAGTCAGTTAGGTAATGAAGGATCGATATCTACTGTGGCTTTTCCTAAATTTGATGCTAGTCATTTAGTAGAAAGTAGTAAGAATTATCCGATTTCTTTTAATGGTAAAATGCGTTTCACTATCGAACTACCAATGGATTTGAGTAAAGACGAAATTGAAAAAGCAGTAATGACCAATGAAAAAACGATTGCGCAATTAGAAGGGAGAACTCCTAAAAAAGTTATTGTAGTTCCTGGTAAAATTGTAAATATTGTAGGGTAATATGAAATTTAGATTCGTATGTTTTATTTTTTTGTTCGCTTTTATAGGATGTTCTAATGATGATAATGTGGAACCGGATTCTTATATATTTGAAAATATTATTGGTTCATGGGCATATGACACGATAAAAATTAATGGCACTTTATATTCTTATGATCATACCGAAGGATGTACTAAGGATTTGTTTCAGTTTTATTTTGAAGAAGGAAAAGAGTTTGATTTCGAAGAAGATGTAGTTTTAAACTGTGGTAGTTGTGCTCCTTGTGCTTTAAGTAGTACAAATTTAAGATGGCATTTACAGGCGGATATTATTGATCTTTATTTTGGAGAACAACTTGTGACTAGTTTGAAAGTACTAGAAGTAGACGAAACCTTAATAAGATATAGACGTTTTTATGATTATGATCAAGATGGAACAATAGATGAAATAGAAGTGGTTGGTATACCATATGATCCATATGATTAACACATTATTATAATTTAATATTAATACAATAGTCTAAATAATATACATTTAATGGATTCTTTCGAAAGAGAGAATCCATTTTTTTATACTTTAGAATAAAATAATAATTATGAAACGGCTTCAATTACTCCTTGCTTTACTTCTTTGTTTTTCCGCGAAAGCGCAAGACAAGGTTTTTCCAGAAGATTATTTCGGCATTTATAAAGGCGATTTAGAAATCACTAATGCTAAAGGAAAACAAAGTATTGGTATGGAATTCCATTTAATGGCTTCCGATTCGGTAGATACCTATATCTATAAAATTGTTTATATTATGGATGGGAAAAGAAACGATCGTAATTATACGTTAAAGGCAATAAATAAAGAAAAAGGTGCGTTTGCTGTGGATGAAAATAATGGGGTATTATTATCTGCAAAATATATAGATAATACGCTGTATAGTGTATTTGAAGTGCAAAAGAACTTACTAATTACCACCGAACGATTTTACGCCGATAAAATGATTTTTGAGATTGTATTTTCTGGTAAAAATCTCGAAGAAAAAAGTGGCGGCGTGAGTGAAGAAATCCCCGAGGTTATTAGTTATCCCGTAACAGTAACACAAAAGGCAACTCTTATCAAGCAATAAACTGGTATTAAACTAAATTTTATAGAATAATTATATGGGCTTAAAACTAAAGAGAAATGATAAAATTGGATTGTTTTTCTTTGTCGCTTTTGTGCTTAGTACCACGTTAACATGGCTTTTTGAAGAACGATTTAATGAACAACAATGGAGAAGTGAACGTACTACACGATATAAGTTGGCAGCCGATATTATGGAAAGTGAATTACTAATTGGTAAAACCAAAAAAGAGGTTATTGCATTATTAGGGCCAGCATCACCTTCTACACTAACAGGAAGCGAACACCTGCTGTATGCTTTAGGAAAACCACCTAGTTTTTTGGAATCAAAAGCAGAAAAACTTGTTATTATTTTTGAAAATAGTTTTGCAATAGAGGTCATTCATTTGCAAGAATAACTTTTTTAGGTAAGAAATAAAACAAGAAATAAAAGGTGAGTAGTTACATTTCTTTTCATTAAAAACTGACAAAATTTCTTAACGAATATTTGGCTTATTTTTTGCTATACTAATAGTATATTTAAACACTAAAACGAAAATAAATGATTGGATATTATATATTAATAGGAGCAATAGCGCTTGTAAGTTGGTTGGTAAGTAGCCAATTAAAGAAAAAATTTAAAAAATACGCACAGGTACATTTACGTAATGGATTAACTGGTAGAGAGATTGCCGAAAAAATGCTTGCAGATCATGGTATTACAGATGTAGAAGTTATTTCTACTGCAGGACAATTAACAGATCATTACAATCCGAAAAATAAAACAGTAAACTTAAGTGAAGTGGTTTACAATCACGCCAATGCGGCTGCAGCAGCGGTTGCCGCACATGAATGTGGTCACGCCGTACAGCATGCGCAAGCATATAGTGCACTCGGTATGCGATCTGCCTTAGTACCAATAGTTAGTGTGACTTCTGGTATGTCACAATGGTTGGTTATTGGAGGATTAATTCTTGGTGGAGCAGCAGGAATGGGAATGGGGTATTGGGTTGCCGTTGCTGGTTTAGTATTTATGGGCTTTGCTACTTTGTTTAGCTTTATTACTTTACCTGTAGAATATGATGCAAGTAACAGAGCTTTAGCTTGGTTGAAAAATAAAAACATGTTAACACAGGAAGAATATGCAGGATCTGAAGATGCCCTTAAATGGGCTGCTAGAACCTATTTAGTTGCAGCAATTGGTGCGTTAGCTTCCTTGTTATATTGGGCACTTCAAGTGTTTGGTGGAAGAGATTAATAAAAACATATAGAGTAAGAAAAAAGAGACGTTAATTTATTTTAATGTCTCTTTTTTTTATTACTTTTCAAATTAATATAAAACAAACATTTATGGAAAATCAAAATATAAATCCTTTTCAAGAGGAAGAACCTAAAGTACTTGTTGTTACATTAGAGCAAGTAGATCGTGTTGCTTTTTTTAAACAAACCTATGCACATGTTGCTGGTGGTGTTTTAGTGTTTATTCTTTTTGAATATTTATTATTGCAAAGTGAGGCTATTGTGAATTTTGCGTTATCCATGACCGATGGTTTTAAATGGCTAATCATGCTAGGAGGCTTTATGTTTATTACTAATTATGTGGAAAAAATGGCTTTAAAAACGCCAGATAAAAACAAGCAATATTTAGCGTTTGCAGTATACATTTTGGCCGAAGCATTTATTTTTGTTCCAATGATTTATATTGCAGCTTTTTATATGGACTCTGGTCCTGAAATATTACAGCAAGCCGCAATTGTAACCTTATCTTTATTTAGTGGTTTAACTGCCGTAGTTTTTGTAACGAAAAAAGATTTTTCGTTTTTAAAAACAGGCTTAACAATTGGCTTTTTTATTGCAATAGGATTAATAGTAGCAGGAACGCTTTTTGGGTTTAACCTAGGCCTGTGGTTTTCTGTAGGTATGTGTTTATTGGCTGGTGGTTCTATTTTATACCAAACCTCTAACTTAGTAAATAAATATACAGAAGATGATTATATACCAGCAGCATTAGGCTTATTTGCTTCTTTAATGTTATTATTTTGGTATGTATTACAAATTTTTATGTCGAGAGATTAAGTCTTAAATATAATAATAAAAGCTCCTTTTAAAGGAGCTTTTATTATTTAAAAACTAGTATTATCTAAAGAAACAAGTTTGTTTTTTAAAGCGTAAATAACTAGACCAGCAACATTTTTAGATTCTGTTTTAAGTAGTAAGTTGTTACGATGACCTTCTACAGTTCTTGGACTTATAAAAAGTTTTTCGCCAATATCAACAGTTGTATATTGTTTGCAAATAAGTTCTAAAACTTCAATTTCTCGTTTGGTGAAATAATTAGTGTCAAACGTAGATTTTATTTTTTTGTCTTTAGGGTTGGTAATACTTTCATGAACATATTGCATGACCTTTCCATCGTAATAAAAGCCTTTTTCATAAACCTCTTCAATGGTTTTAATCATTAAGGCAGGTGTACTGTTTTTTGCTAAATAGGCAACAGCACCAATCGAAATCATATTTAAAATAAAAGGTTTGCTAAAATAACTAGTAAGTGCAATTACTTTAATTTCTGGAAATTCTTTATGAATAATTTTAGTGACTTCCACGCCATTTAAATTGGGCATTTTAAGGTCGGTAACTACAATTTCTGGCAGTATTTTGGCGTCCCGTAATTGTTGTATTAGCTCTTCGCCGTCTTTAGCGTCAAAAAGAATGTTAATGCGTTCTTCGTTACCCAAAATGGCTTTTAATCCTTGAAGGAATAAAAGTTCATCATCTGCTAATGCTATATTTATTTTATCCATGGTATTTGCATTGTATTATAAAAAGGCTACCATTGTTTTCTGTACTTTCCATTTTAAGCGATCCGTTTAAAATTTTAACGCGGCTATTTATGTTTTGTAACCCAATGCCACTTTTTTTACTAATTTCTTTAACATTAAAACCAACACCATTATCTTGATAACGTATTTTAAAGCCAGTGGTATTTTGTTCCATATAAATGGCTAATTCATTGGCTTTTCCATGTCTTATAGAGTTGTTCATTAATTCCTGAATAATTCTAAATACATGTAATTGGTTGGTTCTAGTTAATTTACTTAAATTTTCAATGTTATGCTCTATTTCTAATGTAGTATTAACCGAAAAGTCATCAAATAATTCTTCTAAAGCAACTTTAAGTCCAAATTCATCTAAAATAGGAGGCATTAAATCATGTGCAATTTTTCTTGAACTCTCTAGAGTTGTAGCTGTTATTTCAAGTATTTGGTTTAACGAAGCTTTCTGTTTATCATTAATAGATTTATCTGTTAAAAGCACATTGGTAGACAAGCTAATTATATTGAGCTTAGAACTAATGGCATCATGCAGGTCTTGCGCAATACGTTTGCGTTCTATTTCTTGAATAGCAATAGAAGTTTGTAATATTTTTTGCTGATTTTCTAACTTCATAGCAGATTTTTCAAGTTCTTTTTGTACTATTTTTTGCCTGGAATAATGAAAAAACAGAATTAACCCAGTAGTAATTAAAACTAAGAATATGATTCCGTAAACCAGGGTTTGAATAATTAATTTTCCGTTTTCCATAAGCTCTTCCTCCATTCTATTAAAATTAGTATTAAATAGCCTACATAAAACACTTTATTCAGGAGCCATACATTAATAGATAATGATCTGTCAACAGCAGAAACCATTAAATTACCTAAGATAAAAATCAGTGTACTAACCGATAAATAAATAAGAACAGCGGCATTTATGTACATGAATTTTCCAGTTTTACCTAAGGAGTTATACAAGTGAATAATGGAGTATACCACCAAAGGAAATGAGCTTATAAGGATTTCTAATAAGTTGAATCTATTAAATAATGATATATTATTAAAATATTGAATACTTAAAATTAAAGCAACTAGAATAAAAATTAGATTCACCCAATTTTGTTGTTTTTTAGTAAAAAACTCTCTATAAAATAAGGAGAGGAAAATAAACTGAAAAATAAAATAGAAGTGGGATAAAAACAAATTGTCTTTTTTCAAACCTAGACTTCCCTGAATATTAATTAAAATAATACTACCAACTAATACGCAAAAGGTGAGCGCTAAATAGATGCTATAATATTTTATCGCTTTATTTTTTTTGTCTTTTAAATAGCTATATGTATATAATGTTGCGTTTATAAAAAGTAATATAATGCTAAGGTTTTGTAAAACACCATCAATTAATTTCATTTCCTTTTTTAAGGTTTGTATAAAGGACTAGTGGGATCACAATTATCTGGGCATGGAGTAGTAAAATCGTATACACCACTTCCTTTAATAGCTTCCTCTTTTTCTTCTGTTGTTTCGGGACATACTTTATCTATTACTAAATCTTTATGTATTCCTTTTTTATCTTTTAATGTGCCTACAAGAAGTAATTTTTCAGTTAAAGCGGAAGGTTTCTCGTTCGCAGGACGTTCAATTGCCATATAAGCACGAACGCTGGAATCTGTTAAATCCTTTTTAATGAAATAGTTACCATCCGATTTTTTGGTTAAAACGGCCATCTCTATTAGGCAATCTATAAGATCAACGGCAGGAATTAGAAATGCTTTAGCATGAGATTTATTCTCTTCTTGCCATTTTTTTACCCAGTCTTTTGCGTCACAGATTTTAATTGTACTCATAATTTAAGGTTTATTTATTAATAGACTTTAAAGCTACAAGATATTTTTATTAAAACAGATAAAAATAAAAAAACAGGTATTTCTACTCGGTTTTTATATCAAGTAAATTCGCTTATGCATAAGCGCTTAATAATCAGTACTTTTGATTTATTATTAACCAATTAAATAAATATATTATGGATCCATTTATGGCACAAATTATTTTGTTCGGAGGCACTTTTGCACCACGTGGGTGGGCATATTGCGACGGACAATTATTATCAATTTCGCAGTACAGCGCTTTATTTTCTTTAATAGGGACTACTTATGGGGGAAATGGAAGAACAACATTTGCTTTACCCGATTTAAGAGGTAGAGTTCCTGTACATGCTGGGACAGGTCCAGGGCTACCAACTATAAAGTTGGGGGAAAAAGGAGGTGAAGCAACTGTGATACTTAAAACGACCGAAATGCCTATGCATAATCATGTTGCAATTACTCGCGCTGTGAGCCCAATTCCTAGAGGAGGTGGAGCAGTAGCAAATCCGGAAAACGCTTACAATGCAGATGGTGGTGTTTATGCAGCGGGAGCAAATGCACAAATGGCTGCAGATGCTACAGTTGTCGGGGATGCTGGTGGTAGTCATCCACATAACAATATGCAGCCTTATACCAGTATAAATTATATTATAGCATTACAAGGTGTTTTTCCATCTAGAAGCTAAAAATATAATATAATCAAACTGAATTAAAGGATGCTGCCAAATTGTTTTTTGTCGGTATCCTTATGCTATTAATTTTAAATATGTTTATTATGAAAAAAGAATACAATTTAAAAAAAGCAATCTTCAAAAGTATTCCTGTTTTTTGTCTTTTGCTATTGTTTAGTTATTCTGTAAACGCTCAGAATATAAATTTTACTATTGATATGGCGCAAGATGATGGCGTAAGTATTACGGAAACACTAATAGTAGGATCTGATACGTATGTGTTGCTAATTGATGTTCCTGATTCAGGAGCTGAGACTTTATTTGAATTAAGTAGTGGTGATTGGGGGTTTTATTATGGTAGTGGCGGGGATAATGTAAATACATTTACTCTTACACTTACTAAGAATGGGATTTCTACAAATTTTAAATTAAATGGAATCGATTATGATACGGTAGAGGATGGATTTATATCCATTTTAAATCCAGATAATGCAGAGATTTCAGGGAGTCAACAATATCTAGTGGGTTTTGGTGCAATTAATATAACGAATCCAGCTAATGCTGCAGATATTAGTGGTTTTAAGATTATTCAACCGGATGTTTCTGATAATACCGATTTTGTATTCCATAATATTAATGTGGATATAATACAAGCTTGTGTTCCTCCTGCGGGAACAGCAACTTTTGTTAGTCAAAATTGCGGAGCAGGAACATTTATGGCTAATGTAAATGTAACGGATTTAGGAGGTGGCACGCCATCTATTTTTGATGGTACAACAGCTACCACAGTTCCTGCAACAGGTGTTTACAATTTTGGACCTTACCCAACAGGCACGCCAATAAATTTTACTTTACAACATGGAGGTGATACGGATTGTGATGTAGATTTAGGCTCCATATCAGATACGTGTCCGCCACCTTGTTTAGCTCCAATAGGAACAGCGGCCTTGAGTTCTCAAGATTGTGTAGCTGAAACATTTTTTATTGAAGTAGATGTAACAAATTTAGGAAGTGGAGGAAATCCAGTAATATTTGATGGTATTTCATCTATACCTATTACAGCTACAGGAATTACTATACTAGGACCTTATTCAAGAGGAACAGTAATACCAATTATTTTACAACACGGCAGTGACATTACTTGTGATGCAGATTTAGGAATGGTTTCTTCTACATGTGATGAAATTATTTTCACTATAAATACCGCTGTCGATGATGATGTAGCGGGTGTTATAACAGAAACAATTGTTAAAGATGGAGATACTTATGTGTTAACAGTAGATCATCCTGGTAGTGAAACACTAGATAAACTTACTTCAGATTGGGTTTTTTATCTTGGTTCTAGTGGCGCAAATACAATAGAGCCATTTGTTTTAAATATAACAAAAAATGGATTTCCAACTAATTTCACTTTAAAAGGGATAGAGTATAATACTGGAGAAGCGGGTATAATAACTCTTACAAACCAAGATGACGCTGAAATAGCTAACCCTATATTATACCCTACGGGCTCTGGAACAATAAGTATTTCTAATACAACAAATGCTTCAAATATTTCAAGTTTTAATATTGTGCCTAATGATGCGGATGATTTAATTGATTTCGGATTTGATAATATTAAAGTAGATATTTTGGATACTTGTGTGGCAGGAGTTGCAACAGCAATTTTAGGAATTCAAGACTGTTTAACTAGAGAGTTTTTTGTAGCTGTAGATGTTGCCAGTTTAGGTAATGGAAGTCCAGCGATATTTGATGGTACAATAAGTACTCCAATTACTACAACAGGAACGATGAATTTTGGGCCTTATGCGTCTGGAGCATCCGTAAACTTTACATTACAACATGGAAATGATGTTACCTGCGATGTCGATTTGGGAGCTGTAACCTTTACGTGTCCAGTACCTGCTAATGATTTATGCACAGGAGCTATTGCTGTAACATGCGGTGAAACGGTTACTGGTTCAACAATTAACGCGACAGATAGTGGAGATAACCCTTCTAATGATGTGTTTTATTCGTTTACCGATACCGTACTGCAGGATGTTGTTTTATCTCTTTGTAATTCTACTTATGATACATTTATTAGAGTATTTGATGATTGTCCACAATCTAATCAAATTGCATTTAACGATGTTTCCAATGATTGTCCTAGTGGTCAATCTGTAGTTACTTTTACTGCGCAACCAAACATAACATATTATATTATGTTAGAAGGTAATGACATGGATGCTGGTGAATATGAGATGATCGTAAACTGTATTCCAAATGAACCAGCTCCAGGAAATGACTTATGCGCAAACCCAACAGCACTTATACTTGCTGCAACATTAACAGGAGAAACTACAGCGGGAGCAACCGATAGCTCAACAGGTGAAGATGATGATACAAGTTGTAACCCATATACATTTAAAGCCGATGTTTGGTACACTTTTGTAGCGCCATTATCTGGAGAGGTTACTATAGAAACAACAACTTCGGGTACATCTACAGCGGCTAGTATTGCTTTATACCCAAATTGTGGGCAATTAGATGCTGAAGCATTAGGGTGTGATATTGGAGATGCTACAGGAGCAAGTCTAGTTGTTACAGGTTTAACTTCTGGTGTCACTTATTATATTAGAGCATGGAGTGATGGTGTTGCCGGATTAAGCAGACGACGTCTAGAAGGTACTTTTGATATCATCGCATTTGATCCAACGGCATTAGCAATAACCGATTTGGATAACGATACTTCATTTAGTTATTATCCGAATCCAGTAAATGCAACGCTAATATTGAATGCTAATAGAGAAATATCTAATGTGAAGGTCTTTAATATGATAGGGCAAGAAGTATATAATAAAATAACAAATAGTTTAGAATTGGATGTCGACATGTCTAATTTACAAACCGGTGCTTATTTTGTTAGCGTAACTATTGGTGATGTAACCAAGACCATACGCGTGATAAAAGAATAGCTAATTAGTAAAAATAGTTTTAAAAAAGCTCCTAAAGTAATTTAGGAGCTTTTTTTATATCTTAATTTGTCGGTCAATTTGTTGGTCTAAAGAGATGAAGGTTTCTGTTCTTGATACGCCTTCAATAGATTGAATGTCTTTGTTTAAAACATGCATAAGGTGTTCATTGTCTTTACAAAGAATCTTAATAAAAATACTCCAGTTTCCTGTGGTGTAATGACATTCTAAAACTTCAGGTATTTTTTTAAGTTGTTTTACCGCTTCAGGATTGCTCATGGCTTTGTCAAGATATACACCAATATAAGCCATGGTAGTATAGCCCAATACTTTTGGGTTTATTATAAATTTTGAACCTGCTATTAATCCAGATTTTTCTAGTTTACGAAGTCGTTGATGAATAGCTGCACCAGAAATACCAACACCTCTAGCAATTTCAAGAATTGGTGTTCTTGCATCTTCCATTAAAGCGCGTAGTATTTTCTTGTCTATACCATCTATAAGAATGTTGTTATCTATCGTTTTCATTACAATTTGTTTGTATTTCCGTAAAAACGAAAAATTGTTTCATATTAAAACATAAATGTACAGAAATGATTTGGAACTGAAATAAGATTTCGCGTTAAGGATTGAAGTGGCATCCTTTTTTGAGGTACGAGAAAAAGATATAACGGAAAGCCTGACATTTTTTTCCTGCAAGGTTTTAGAAACCTTGCAGGTTTAAAAAATGAAACGCCATAAAAATTTTAAACGTGTAAAGGATTGTAGCCTAGATACGGCACTTCTTTTTCGTGAAAAACAATACCGTACTCTTCTAATTCTTTTAATATTGTTGTGTACACCTCTTTATTAATTGGGATTTGTACACCTGGAGTTGTGATTTTTTCGTTTAGAATGGCTAGTGTTGCTATTGCTACTGGTAAGCCAACGGTTTTTGCCATTGCGGTATAGGTTTGGTCTTCACCAATGGTTACCATGGTTGCATCTATTTGGTGTTTTTTACCATCTAATTCGTACCCAAACTTGTGGTACATAACAATCATATCTTTATCGTCTGGATCTAATGTCCAGCTATCCATTAATATTTTTTGTAGAATTTGTGCAGGAGTTGCTTTTTTAAGCGCTACCATTTTAGTTTTACTAAAAAGGTCTAACTCTAGATATTTATCCCAAACCACATCATCTTGGTCTATTTTAAGTGCGTGTCTAAATTTTAGCTCTACAGAATCTGTAGGACTATATGGTAAAAACGCATTTACAAAATCACGATAGCTCATGTTTTCGCTATCGTCTATGGTGTAGCTATCATCTGTCATACCTAATTGCACAAATACATTCCATGCTCTAGAAAAGCCAACGCGTCTAATAGTACCTCTGTAAAGCGTTTTTATAGTATCTAAACCATAAACACTTTGGTATTTTAGGGAATCTCTATTGGCATACCCTTCAAATTTACCATAGCCTTCTACTTCTAAAAATTCGGTACGTCTAAAAAGTCTATTGTATGGTATGTATTTATAGGTATCTTCTTGTAGAAATTTTCCGGCGCCACCTTGACCTGCTAATACTACGTTTCTAGGATTCCATGTAAATTTGTAGTTCCATAAATTATTATCACTTTCTGGAGCAACTAGTCCGCCAGTAAAAGATTCGAATAAAATCATTTCGCCGCCTTTTTCTCTGATTTTATCAATGACTTGCATGGCGCTCATATGATCAACTCCTGGATCGACGCCAATTTCATTCATAAAAACAAGCCCTTTGTCTTTTGCAGCTTTATCTAATGCTTGCATTTCTGGACTTATATAAGAAGCAGTAACCATATTTTTATTAAAAGTAATGCAGTCTTTGGCAACTTCTATATGAAATCTAGCAGGTAGCATAGAGACTACAATATCTGCGTTTTGTATGGCTTCTTGACGGGAATTTTTATCAAAAACATCTAATAAAATAGCTTGGGCATTTTCATGATCCCCAATTAGTTTTTTAGCGTGTGTAAAGTTTATATCGCCAACTATAATTAATAAGTCTTCTGTATTTGATTTGTCTAATAAATATTTAATAAGGTAAGAGGATGATTTTCCGGAACCAATGACTAAAATCTTTCGCATAATGAGAATTGTTGAGTAATTTTGTAGTTACGAATGTAATAAATACTGTGGCTAAATTAAACGAAATACATAATTATATGAACAAAAAATTATTAATTACCGGTGCTGTTTTTGGTGTAATAGGAATTATACTAGGTGCATTTGCTGCGCATGGCTTAAAAGAATTAATTTCGGAAGCGTCTCTACAGTCTTTTGAAACTGGTGTGCGTTACCAAATGTATCATGCCTTTTTACTTATAATATTGGGAAGTGTACAAGTGATACCAGAAAAAGCCAAAAAGACTATTTTTATACTAATAGTGGTAGGTGTTTTGTTTTTTTCAGGATCCATTTATGGTTTAGCAACAAATGCACTAACCAGTGTTGATTTTACTAAAATTGCATTAATTACACCTTTGGGAGGCCTTTTGTTAATTATGGTTTGGGTTATAATGTTGATAAACTTTTTAAAACTAAAGGCGGATAATTAAGGTTTTAGATGGCTACTTTAAAATAAAGTTTTAATTTTGCATCTTAAACAACACAATTAAAATATGGTTAATCATACTCAAGTAACGAAAACGATTTCGTTAGAACAATATGGAATCAAAAATGCAAAAGTTAATTATCAACTTTCACCAGGGCAGCTTCATGATATTACTGTTGAAAAAAAACAAGGTGTTACGGCTTCGTCAGGAGCGCTAGCAGTAAATACAGGAGAGTTTACTGGTAGGTCACCAAAAGATAGGTTTATAGTTAAAGATGATGTCACTAAAGACAGGGTATGGTGGGGAAACATTAATATTCCTTTTGATTCAGACAAATTTGAAAAGCTATATAATAAGGTAGTAGACTATTTATCTAACAAAGAAATTTTTGTAAGAGATAGTTATGCTTGTGCAGATAAAGATTACAAATTAAATATTAGAGTAATAAATGAGCATCCTTGGACGAACATGTTTGCTTATAATATGTTTTTACGCCCAACGGAAGAAGAGCTAAAAGACTTCACTCCAGAATGGACTATAGTAAATGCTCCAGGTTTTATGGCAGATCCAGAAGTAGATGGAACACGTCAACATAACTTTGCTATTTTAGATTTTACTAGAAAAATCGCTTTAATTGGTGGAACTGGTTATACCGGAGAAATTAAAAAAGGAATTTTTTCTGCATTAAACTTTATACTTCCAGTATTTAAAAATACATTACCAATGCACTGTAGTGCAAACGTAGGTAAAGATGGAGATACTTCTATTTTCTTTGGTCTTTCTGGTACTGGAAAAACAACATTATCTACAGATCCAGATAGAAGTTTAATTGGTGATGATGAACATGGTTGGACTGCTGATAATTCGGTGTTTAATTTTGAAGGAGGTTGCTATGCTAAAGTCATTAACTTATCTCAAGAACAAGAACCTGAAATTTATGCTGCAATTAAAAGAGGAGCTATTTTAGAAAATGTAATAATGGATGATAAGGGAGTGGTAGACTTTGCTGATACTTCTATAACACAAAATACAAGAGTTAGTTACCCTATTTATCATATTGAAAATATACAAAAACCTTCTATAGGTAAAAACCCAAAAAATATATTCTTTTTAACAGCAGATGCTTTTGGTGTGTTGCCTCCAATTTCGAAGTTAACTCCTGGGCAAGCTGCATACCATTTTATTTCTGGTTATACTGCTAAAGTTGCAGGAACAGAAGCAGGAATTGATGAACCATTACCAAGTTTTTCTGCTTGTTTTGGAGCGCCTTTTATGCCGTTACATCCAACAAAGTATGCCGAAATGTTAAGTCAGAAAATGAAAGATTCTGGAGTTAATGTTTGGTTGGTAAATACCGGTTGGACTGGTGGTCCTTACGGCGTTGGATCTAGAATGAAATTAAAATATACTAGAGCAATGATTACTGCTGCTATGGATGGAAGTTTAGAAGCTGCAAATAAAGATAGTTATCATGTACATTCTGTTTTTGGATTGAAACAACCAAGAACCTGTCCTAATGTGCCAACCGAAGTGTTAAGTCCGAGAAGTACTTGGAATAATGACGAAGGGTATTACAAGACAGCTTATAAATTATCGGACTCTTTTAGAGCTAACTTTAAACAGTTTGAAGCCAATGCAAATCAGGAGATTATGGATGGAGCTCCAAATGTGGAGAAATAAATAGGTGAACTACGGTAATATTTGTTGAAGAGTAATAGTAGTGTTTTTTTTATAACTTAACTTTATACCTATAAATTATAAAGCTATTAATTATGAAAAAAACACTACTTTTTTTGGCTACTGTTGTAGCCATGCAAATTGAAATTCAGGCACAGTCAACTGCTGTGCCAAATGCCGATTTTGAACAATTTCTAATCGCAACTACTACTATTAATGGACCATTAGATGGTTTTATTTTAAACAGTGAAGCAGCAGCAGTTACTGGAACGCTTAATTTAGGTGGATCTCCACCTTATAATGCTATTAATGATTTCGCAGGTATTGAAGCATTAACAGGTATTACAGGTTTGGTTATTACGTATAACGCCGCGGTAACAAGTTTAGATGTTTCTGCTAATTCAAGTTTAACATCTCTGGACACGGAAGGGTGTACTTCTTTGAGTAGTATTATAACAGGAGCAAACACCACTTTAAGTCAAGTGCTTATTCCAGGATCTCCAGTTACAAGTTTAGACTTGTCGGGAAATACTAGTTTAACTGAAGTGGATGTAAGACAAACCGGTTTAGTTACTTTAGATATGCGAAACGGTAACAATGTTAATGTAACGGCATTTGATTCTCGTTTTACTCCAACACTTACTTGTGTTTTTGTGGATGATAAAAATGCAGCATATTTATCTACTTGGATGACTGGTAGTGGAACTTTTGTGGATAATGAAGCAGAATGCAATACACTTTCGGTTGCAAGTGAAGGAGGATTAGCGTTTGATATGTTTCCAAATCCTGCTAAAAACAGAATCTATGTGGCATCTAACTTACAAGAATCTCAGATTCAGGTGTATGACATTACAGGGAAGTTAGTCTTAAAAACGAAAATGCAGTTTGGTGAGAATGCTTTAGATATTAGTGCAATGGCTCCAGGAGTTTATTTAGCAAGAATATTAGCAGACGGTAAATCGCAAACTAAAAAATTAATAATTCAGTAAATGAATTAAAGTATGAACCAAAAAAAATCGCAACATGTACATGTTGCGATTTTTTTTTGGACTAGTTTTAAACTATTTCCCTTTATTTATTTTGTTGATGTACTTTTCTAAAGCCATCGTCATAGAAGGTGTTTCTGGCGTTGGTGCCGAGATGTCTACACGCAGTCCATGCTCTTCTACCGCTTTAATAGTAGTGTTACCAAAAACAGCTATTCTAGTATCATTTTGTTTAAAGTCTGGAAAATTCTTGAATAAAGAATCTATTCCTGAAGGACTAAAGAATACTAAGATGTCATAAAATACGTCCTCTAAATCAGATAAATCACTGATTACTGTTTTGTAAAAAACAGCCTGTTTCCAATCCACGGCTAAACCATTTAGTATTTCAGGAACTTCTGGTTTCAGTTTATCTGTAGTTGGTAATAAGAATTTTTCGTCTTTATATTTTTTTATGGTTGGAGATAACTCTGAAAAAGTTCGCTTACCAACATAAATTTTACGTTTTCTATATACTACGTATTTTTGTAAATAGTAAGCTACAGCTTCCGACTGGCAGAAGTATTTCATGCTATCAGGTACTTTAAAACGCATTTCGTCTGCAACTCTAAAAAAGTGGTCTACAGCGTTTCTGCTTGTTAAAATAATAGCAGTGTAATTGCTTAAATCTATTTTTTGTAATCTGATTTCTTTTGCAGGAACTCCTTCTACATGAATAAAAGGTCTAAAGTCTATCTTCACTTTTTGCTTTTCTTGCAAATCAAAATAAGGCGAATTTTCTATTTTAGGTTCTGGTTGAGATACTAAAATGGTTTTGACTTTCATATAATAGCTAGCTTTTTTAAACCTTACTTGTAATCTATAAATAACTTATATAATACGAGATAAGGCGAAATTTCAAGAGTGCAAAGATACAAAATAAAATACAACAAATTGGATTTTATCAAACTTTGATAGGTCTTGTAGGAAGCAGCTATACTAATGCAATTAATTAGTAAAAAAACAAGACCAAGAATTTGTAGTATAATAGGTGACGGTGTGACGCTAAATAATAAAATGAAGTTAACGGGTATGAGCAGTAAACCAATAAAGTTTTTATAGCTCATTTTTTGAAATACATAAAAATCTAAAATGGTTTCTACATCAAATAAGCTTCCTAATAAGCGTTCTATAGATGTTTTTGCCAATATTATTACTGCAATTCCTATAAATACTTTAATTAAAAAAGTGGGGATGTCTTCAATTTCTCCAACAAAACTTTGGTACATCAAAACACTAAAAATAGAACTAGAGATTAATAAGTTTATAAAAAGTAAGGCATCAAAACCGTCAATGGCTTTTATCTCTCTAGAGTATACTTTTAAATATCTAAAATTACCTAGTATATAAACAAAATCATTAAAGCGTTTTGTAAACAGCACTTTTGCAGTGGCAACTAAAACTAGACAAAGTACTAGTAATATGGTGAAAATTTCATTAGATATAATTTCGCGAAGCATACGGTAAAATTATTATAAATAATCCTATTCTTCTTCCATTTTTTAAGGAAAATTTAAAAAAAAGTAATTTTTAAATAGCTTACATTTGCTAAAATTAAATGCCTTTTATGCAAGACGCTATTGTCATCATACCAACATACAACGAAATAGAAAATATTGAGGCTATTATTAAAGCGGTGTTTTCTCTTGAAAAAGCATTTGATGTTTTGGTGGTTGATGATAATTCTCCAGATTTAACAGCGCTAAAAGTTAAGGAACTGCAAGCGCAATTTCCGGAGCGTTTACATCTAGAGGTGCGAAAAGAGAAATCTGGATTAGGTACCGCATACATTCATGGTTTTAAATGGAGTTTGGCAAGAACGTATCGTTATATTTTTGAAATGGATGCAGATTTTTCGCATAATCCAAAAGATTTAATTCGCTTATACCATGCATGCCATATAGATGGAGTAGATTTGGCTATTGGTTCCCGTTATGTAAAAGGTGTAAATGTGGTAAACTGGCCAATGAGTAGAGTTTTACTCTCTTATTTAGCTTCCAAATACGTGCGTTTTGTCACTAGAATGAAAATTCATGATACTACCGCTGGATTTATTTGCTATAAAAGGGAAGTGTTAGAAGCATTTGATTTAAATACCATAAAGTTTACAGGATATGCGTTTCAGATAGAAATGAAATTTAAAGCATATTGTAAAAAGTTTAAAATAAAAGAAATTCCAGTTATTTTTACAGATAGAACAAAAGGAGAATCTAAATTAAGTTCAGGAATCATTTCTGAGGCTATTTTTGGTGTCATCTCTATGAAATGTAAAAGTCTATTTATAAAGTAAAATTAAGACATGCAATACAAACAAACACTTATTAAGAACGCAAAGATTGTGAATGAAGGAACTATCTTTCATGGTGATATTCTTATTGAAGGCGAATACATTAAAGAGATAAGTGAATCCATTAGTGCGAAATCTGCAGATGTTCACATTTTTGATGCAGAAGGTAATTACCTGCTTCCTGGTGTTATTGATGATCAAGTACATTTTAGAGAACCAGGATTAACGCAGAAGGCAAATATAGAAACGGAATCTAAAGCTGCAATTGCTGGAGGAATTACGTCTTTTATAGAAATGCCTAATACCAATCCGCAAACCACAACCATAGAAAAACTTAACGAAAAATTTGAGATAGCCAGAAAAACGTCGTCTGCTAATTATTCTTTTATGTTTGGTGGTACTAATGATAACCTGGAAGAAATTTTAAAAGTAGATCCGAAACAGGTTGCGGCATTAAAATTATTTTTAGGTTCGTCTACAGGAAATATGTTGGTAGATAATCCTGAAGTTTTAGAAAAAATATTTTCTAGCACAAAACTACTTATTGCTGTGCATTGTGAAGATGAAGCAACGATTAAAAAAAATCTTGCGAAATATGTTGAAGAATTTGGTGAAGACATACCAATAAAACATCATCCAGATATTAGAAGTGAAGAGGCTTGTTATATCTCATCGTCTAAAGCAATAGAACTTGCAAAAAAAACAGGAGCTAGACTACACGTTTTTCATCTTTCTACAGCGAAAGAGACGAGTTTGTTTTCGAATAAAATTCCGTTGAAAGATAAAAAAATTACTGCTGAGGTTTGTGTGCATCACTTGTGGTTTACAGACGAAGATTATGATGCTAAGGGAACTTTTATCAAATGGAATCCTGCGGTGAAATCGCAAAAAGATAAAGATGGTTTATGGAAAGCATTGTTAGACGATAGAATAGATGTTATAGCAACAGATCATGCACCACATACTTTAGAAGAAAAGAATAATGTGTACACCAAAGCACCTTCTGGAGGTCCGTTAGTACAGCATGCGCTTCCTGCAATGTTAGAAATGCATCACAAAGGGAAAATCACGTTAGAGAAACTAGTAGAGAAAATGTGTCATAATCCTGCTATATTATTTCAAGTAGAAAAACGTGGATATATAAAAGAAGGTTACTTTGCAGATTTAGTAATAGTAGATTTAAGTAATCCTTGGACCGTTAAAAAAGATAATATTTTATACAAATGCGGTTGGTCTCCTTTTGAAGGTACTACCTTTAAATCTAGAATTACACACACCTTTGTAAATGGAAGTTTAGCGTATAAAAACTTTAAGTTTTATGATGTTAAAGCTGCTAAACAATTAACTTTTAACAGATAATGAGAAACGTATTATATACATGCTTTGTGTTGCTATTAGTATCTTGTTTTAATCAGAATAAGCCTAAAAAACCAGATAATCTTATTTCTAAAGATAAAATGGTTCGTGTAATTGTGGATATGTCTGTGTATAGTTCTGCCAAAGGAGTGAATAAAAAAGTGCTTGAAGAAAAGGGTGTTAAATTACAAGAATATATTTATGAAAAGCATAACATAGATAGTGCGCAATTTGCTGCTAGTAATTATTACTACACGTACAACCCGGAAACATACGAAGACATCTACAAGCAAGTTAGAGATAGTTTAACCAAACTGAAAGCGGAGTACACTGCCTTGGACAAAATAGAAACTAAGGAAAAGAAAAGAAAAGATTCTCTAAAACGCACTAAATTAAAACTAATGCCTGAAAAAGGTGCCTCTTTAAAAGACTCGGTAACGAGTGCTGCGTTTAATAAAAACAAAAAGGCACTATTAAAAAAGAATTAAATTATTGTTCTTTTAAAAATAAATTAGAAACCGTTTCTATACTTTTTTCTAACGGTATAAATTTAAAGTCTAAAGCATTTATAATTTTTTGGTTACTATAATTGGTAATCGTTAAAGCCGTTTTAGCATTTTGTTTTGTTAAGCTTCTTGGTTTTCCTGTTAAAAAACTTTTTAACCAATCTGTTCGCCAAGCCATTTCAAGCATTAAGGAAGTAGCTCTTTTTTTTGGCGCTTTTACTTTTAAATGTTTAGCGGCAATTTCTGTAAAATGTTGAAAGCTTATATTTTTAGCGACTATAACAAAACGTTGGTTAATAATATTACTTTGCATTAGCTGTAACATAGCCGTTACAACATCTTTTACATCTACATATCCAGTAGTTCCAGTAACGTAATAAGGGAATTTGTTATGCGCTTTTTTAAAGAGTAAACCACTACCGCTGTTCCAGAAACCAGCACCTATAATAATCCCAGGATTTACAATTACAGCATCTAATCCTTCTTGGGTGCCACGCCAAACTTCCATTTCTGCACCATATTTTGTAATGCTATAAACACTATTATCAGCTTCCGGATTCCAAAACGTTTCTTCGTCTATAAAACTATTGTCTTCATGGTTTCCTAGAGTAGCAATAGAACTTACATAGCACAATTTTTTAATATTTTTTGCAAGACATAAATTAACAATATTTGCAGTGCCTTCAATATTCGTTTTTCTAAGTTTATGGTAGTCTTTGGGATTAAAAGAAATAAGAGCAGCACAATGATATACCTGTGTGATATCTTGAAATACATCTATTAAAACAGGAATGTCTAATATATCGGCTTCTATCCATTCGATCTTATTAAAAACAGTACTAACATCTTCCGTGAAATAAGAAAATACTTTTTTTACGGTCTGTAGTTTTTCTTCACTTCTATAGATAGCGCGAACCTTTTGATTGTTCTTAACCAATTCATAAAGCAAATGTGATCCTACTAGACCTGTTCCTCCTGTAACTAAAACCATAAAACAAAAATAGTCTTTTTTGTTATTCTCTTTCCTCTTTTGAAGGATAAACATATCTTTGCTAGACTTTAGAATAATATACAAGAAATGAACTATAATATAGTAGAAGAATTAACGTGGAGAGGAATGGTACATGATATCATGCCCGGAACAGAAGAGCAATTAAATAAAGAGATGACAACGGCTTATATTGGTTTTGACCCAACGTCAGATTCATTACATATTGGTAGTTTAGTTCCAATTATTTTATTAATGCATTTAGAAAAAGCAGGACATAAGCCAATTGCGTTGGTTGGTGGAGCAACAGGAATGATTGGAGATCCTTCTGGTAAAAGCGATGAACGTAATTTACTAGACGAAGCGACTTTAAATCATAATGTTGCAGGAATTAAAAAGGTGTTATCTCGTTTTCTTAACTTTTCTTCGGAAGAAAAAAATGCACCAATTTTAGTGAATAACTACGATTGGATGAAAACATTTAGTTTTATAGACTTTGCGCGTGATGTTGGTAAACGAATTACCGTGAACTACATGATGGCAAAAGATTCTGTAAAGAAACGTTTGTCTGGTGAAGAAGGAAACGTTGGTATGTCTTTTACAGAGTTTACCTACCAGTTAATTCAAGGATATGATTTTTACCACTTATACAAACAGCACAATTGTTTGTTGCAAATGGGAGGAAGTGACCAATGGGGAAACATTACTACTGGAACAGAGTTAGTAAGACGTATGAATGTTGGCCAAGAAGCGAAAGCGTTCGCCATGACATGCCCTTTAATAACCAAAGCCGATGGTTCTAAATTTGGTAAAAGTGAAGGAGGAAACATTTGGTTAGATACCGATAAAACTTCGGTATACAAGTTTTACCAATTTTGGTTAAATAGTAGTGATGAAGATGCCGAAAAGTATATTAAAATATTTACCTTTTTAGATAAAGATACTGTGGAAGCTTTAATTGTGGAACATAAAGAAATGCCGCACGTTCGTTTATTACAAAAGCGTTTAGCAGAAGAAGTAACCACATTAGTACATTCTAAATCTGATTTTGAAAATGCCGAAAAAGCATCCAACATCTTATTTAGTAAGTCTTTTAAAGAAGATATAAATACCTTAGATGAAAACACTTTTTTAGATGTGTTTGAAGGTGTGCCTCTAGCAGAAGTTGCTAAGCAAGAAATTGAAGAAGGTTTAGATATGATTGCTGCATTGGCTGCACAAACGAACTTTTTAGCATCGAATGGAGAAGCACGAAGAGCTTTAAAAGAAAACTCGGTTGCGGTTAACAAAGAAAAGGTTAAAGAAGACTATAAGATTACTAGTGAAGACTTAATTAATGGTACTTATGTCGTTATTAATAAAGGAAAACGTAATACCTATATTATAAAAGCTATTTAGGTTTTTGTTAATTATGCTCCTTCCTTTAGTTAAAGGAAGGTGGATTTAGATAAAATCAAATTTCGGATGGTTTGTGGAAAAAGAGCGAAGCTTTTTTTAATTACTATTATAATAGGCAACAAACCCGTATTCGAATGTTTTTTATCAAAATATAGAAGACTTATAGAATAAAAGAAGCCTGACTATTTTCATAATCAGGCTTTAAAAACTAACCAATTTACTAAAAACTAATTTTTCTTTTTCTTAGCATTTAAATAGTCGGTGTTATTTCTAAATACTTACAGAATTAGTGTTTTATTTTTTCCCAATTTTCATCTGCCTTTATTTTTAATTCGTTAGGATTTTCTGCATGCCAAAGATCCAAGGTGTTAGTTCCCCAAGCATTATAGAAAAGATATAATTTACCATCGCGAATTTCATAGGTTTCTGGATCGATACTTACTTTTTGCGACTTTACTCCAACAGCATACGCACAATAACCACCATATTGCGGCATATATTTTTCCGGATTTTTAATAAACGTATTTAAGTTTTCTTGGGTAGTAAAAAGGTAAGTTACGGTATCCTGAGTTGTTGCGTATTTTTTATTTCCTTCTACTGCTTCGTTGTTAAAGTATGCAACGACATCATAACCTGCAGCAGCTTTTCCTTTTTTTGTGTTATAATCTATTTCTTGTGCGAATATAGTTCCTGTTGTGATAAAAAATAAAAAGATAAGCGTTCTCATAAGTTGTTTTTCTATGAGTCGTTTTAATGGAATACTAATTACATAAGGGAATTACAATACCATCAGGTTACAGCCTCTTATGTCGCTATTATCAAACCTTCCTAGTATTTCAAAAGAACCATCGCTGCTTACTTTTGCTAAATCTTGGGTTGCTATAAAAGAACAGGAATTTATATTTGCTAAATCGATTACGTTTAGTCCTCCAGTTTTTCCAGGCGTTTGAATGGATAAGGCATCTTCGGTGTCACGTGTTAAAACTTGCATCCAATTAGGACAATTAAAAACGCCATTTCCGGTAGAATATGCCTGACTTAATAATTCGGTCATACCATATTCACTATGTATCTTTTGCACGCCAAAGCCTTGTTTTAAAATGTCGTGTAATTCTTCACGTATTAATTCTTTTCGTCTTCCTTTCATACCACCAGTTTCCATAATAATGGTGTTTTTTAATGCAAAGGAATGGTTTTCTACTAAATCTAATAATGCAAAGGAAACACCAATAAGTAATACTTTTTCACCTTGTTTATCTAAGGTTTCTAATTTGCTTTTTAAAGCGGAAAGATTATCTAAATAAAAGCCGCTTTCGGGTTTGTTAGACTTTTTAATCATATCATTAACCATATAGACTAGCGAAGAACCTTCCCGTTCTAAGTAGTTAGGTAATAAAGCAAGAATGGTGTAATCCTTAATGTCACCATAAAAGTGTTTAAAACCGCTTCGGAAGCTTTCCTCATAAATAGAAACATTAGTCACTTGATGTTTGCTAGTTACGCTTCCTGTGGTACCACTACTTGTAAATGTTTCTTCAATTTCTTCCGAAGCACTTAATATAGCATGTGTTTTAAAAAATGAAATTGGTAAAAACGGAATCTCTTCAATACGTTTCACATCGCTAGGATGGATATATAATAAATCGCAAAAAGAACGATATACAGCATTGTTTTCAAACTGAAATTTAAAAACTTGTAATGCTACAGTTTCAAAATCTGTCTGACTTTTAATGTTGAAAATGTCTTTTGTGTTTATCATGACTATTTTGTCAGTTCAAGTGATTTTTAGTTGTTGAAATACTAAAAATTATATCGAGAACAAAAGTAGGTAAAATAAAAAAGCGTCACTCTATGAGCAACGCTTTTTATATGATGTAAAATAGAAATTATTTAATCACTAATTTTTTAGTAGTGCTATTTCCATTTTGAGCAATTCTTAAAATGTAAACTCCAGCGTTTAAGCTAGAAACATTTAAAGTTTGGTTTGTAACGTTTTTTACTAATACTTGTTTTCCTAAAACGTCAAAAACAGAAACGTTTACCGCTTCGTTGTTGTTTATTTTAATGTTTACCGTTCCATTTGTTACTGGGTTAGGGAATACAGAGAAAGTTGCAGCTTCATTTTGGTTTACAGAAAGAGTTGCGCTTTTAACTAAAACTACATTATCAATTAAAACACCATCTCCTGATGTGCTTTTAACAGAAAAAATAACTTCTAAATTTCCAGCGAGTGGAGTAAACACGTAAGTCATTTGTGTCCATGTTGCAGAACTTAAAGAGGTATAAGAAGTATACCCAGAATAATTTCCATCATGAAAAGCATTTCTAATTTGTCCGTTTCCTTTTACATAATAAGTTAAAGTATATTCTTCGTTAGTAGAAGTTATTGCTTCATTAGTAAAACGTTTGTGGCTACTACCAGCAGATAAAGCAACAGAAGAACTGCCATCCTGTGCATCCATAGATTGTGTTACAGCAGATAATGCGATACTAGATTTAGAACCATGCCAATTTGTTGGTACGTCTGTAGAACCTGTTCCTGTCCAAGTTTCAAAACTAGTGTTAGTAAGTTCATTTTGACCAAAAGAAATAGTGGTTACAATAGTAAATAATAATAAGTAGATTTTTTTCATAATATATTAATTGTTTTTAGGGGTAATACGGCAAATAGTATGCCATTTAGTTATGTGATATAAAATAACCTCTCTGGTTATTTGGTCAAATATATTGCAAAAAAAAAGGCTGGTAAAAAATTACCAGCCTTTTAACAATAACTTAATATTGGCGTTATTTTATCACTAATTTTTTAGTGGTAACATTCCCATTTTGAGAAAGTTTTAAAATATAAACACCACTTGTTAAAGTAGCAACATTTAAAACATTGTTGTTTACTGTTTGGCTAATTACTTGTTTACCAAGAATATCAAAAACAGTAACAGCAATACCTTCGTTAGATTTGCTTGAAATGTTTACTAAACCGTTTGTAACAGGGTTAGGATATACATTAAATTGGTTTGCTTTAAAAGAATTAACAGATAAAGAGAAATCATTAGCAGCACCAGGAGTACCTAAGTCACCATTTCCAAGATCATTAGTAGCTATGCCCCAATTTGCACCATTATCATTATCTGTAGCATTTAAAGCTGTGATAGATAATTCCATAGCTGCACCAGAAGGATCCGGGAAAGTGGAACCATTATCCCAAATAACAGAATCAATATCTGAGCCAGAACATTCTAATATTAAACCATCCGTTCCGTTACCTAATGAAATATCATTAGCGTAGTTGTAGTCTAAAGCTGGAGCAGTAGTTGCTACATTACCAATTACAATGTATCCCATTGCAGGAACTATAAGAGAACTTCCAATAGTATGAACTTCTAAAGCAGAAGCTTCATCTTTAATTATCCAACCAATCATATCTATAGGAGTTCCAGTAGTATTATATACTTCAAAGTACTCTCCTGCAGGATCAGAGGCAGCAGCAGGATTTTGCATAACTTCAGTGATTATTATAGCTCCAGTACTAGGACAAGTAGCAGAAGGTACACAAGTAGGACTTCCAATTGTAGTGTCTAAATTACAGCTACTATTTCCAGAATCACCTGTAATAGTAACTTCTAAGTCTACACCTTCTGTTATTCCATTAATCGTTATAGTTCCAGCAGCCATTGTGCTTGGGTTGTCACCACCAACAGTACCTTCATTAACCATAATAGTATATGTAGAAGTGTTTCCTCCTGTAAATGCTAAAGTTGCATTATACGTATCTGTTCCAGCGGTTTCTGCAACACAAGTAGCCGTTTCAGCACCTAGTTCTAAAGTACAAGGAAATGCTACCGAAAAATGTACTGTTGCATTTACTGCAGGAATTATAGGATTGTTAGAATTATCTACTAATTCCATAAATACAGTAAAAGATTCTCCATCAGCAATAGCTATAGGTTGGTCTGTAGTGTCATATTTAAATTCATTAAAAGTACCAGAAGGAGTTGTTAGTGTTTGACGAATATGTCCGTCACCTGTACCATTAGCTACGTTAAAATTTTGAACATCAATAGAAACATCTACATTAGTAGTTCCTGAAGGAAATACAGCATTATCTGAAGGGCTAGTAATTGCTATAAATGGATCTGAAGAGATTCCTGTAAGGATAAGATTTCTTAATCTAACACCTCTTTCAGCAACACCATTGTTTGATATTTTAATCTGTACTTGGCTAGTAACACTGTTTAAAGTAAACGTTCCACCATCGATATAAGAAGATCCAGTTGTTACAGTAGATAATTCTGTTTGTGTGAAACTTGTTCCGCCATCAAAAGAAATTTCAATTTTAGCTGGGTTATAATCACCACCTCCATAAGAAGCAACATCTAAACTGAATTCTGCAGATGCATAAGCAGAAAGATCATAAACAGCGGTAAGGATTTCATCTGAAGGATCTCCAGATTCTACTAAATAGTAAGACCCTTTGTCAATTGATTGTGCAGTTACATTATTAGTATCAGACCATCCGGCAGAAGGATAAGCACCACCACCACCAGCGTTAAATACTTCAATTTGCCCAAAAGAAGCCGTTGCAATCAAAGTAAATAATAAAAAGTAAATTTTTTTCATAATTATGTTGTTTATAGTTAAGAAAACAAATATAGGGAGAAATCTGATTTTATCTATAGGAATTTTAAATATTCACAGTAATGTAACATTAGCTATCTACTTATATGTTAGATTTATAAAATACAATATCTATTTGAATGCCTGTCTGGTTGTTATGTTAATCCTTATGTTACTATATTGTTATTTGTATGTAAATTGCTGTTCTTGTTTCCGATTAATTTTATCTTTACATTATCTTAAACTTTAGTTTAAATAAGCAAATGAAGAAGAAAGACATTAAAATATTATTGGTAGATGATGAACCAGACATTTTAGAAATAGTTGGTTACAATCTAACTGCCGAAGGATATCAAGTTATAACTGCAGAAAATGGTTTGCAAGCAGTGAAAAAGGCTAGAAAAGAAAAGCCTCAACTTATTATTCTAGATGTAATGATGCCAGAAATGGATGGTATTGAAGCATGTGAACAAATTAGAAAAATAGAAAGCTTAAACAATACGATTATTACTTTTCTAACCGCAAGAGGTGAAGATTACTCTCAAGTTGCTGGTTTTGATGCTGGAGCAGATGATTATATCACAAAGCCAATAAAACCAAAAGTTTTAGTGAGTAAAGTAAAAGCTTTGTTACGCCGTTTTAAAGAGGTAGATGCAAGTGAAAGTATTGTGAAAATTGGTAGTTTGATTATTAACAGGGAAGAATATAAAATAGAACTTAAAGGAGTAGAAATCATTTTGCCCAGAAAAGAGTTTGAATTACTATCTTTACTAGCATCCAAGCCTGGTAAAGTTTTTAAACGTGAAGATATTCTGGATAAAGTTTGGGGAAATGAAGTCGTTGTTGGTGGAAGAACCATAGATGTGCACATTAGAAAACTTAGAGAGAAAATTGGCGATGATTACTTTAAGACCGTTAAAGGTGTTGGTTATAAGTTTGTAGAATAATGCAAAGAAAATTAAAGAAAACGTACAAATTTGCTTTTAAAACAGCATTGTACATCACTGTTTTTTTAACGCTCTTGATGAGTGTTTTTTTGTATAAATTTTATCTTCTAGATTGGATTCAAATTGTCTTCATAGCTTTAACTTGTTTTGTTTCTTCTTTTATAATTATTCAATATCGTGTAGAACAATTTATTTATAAACGTGTAAAAAAGGTGTATGATGATCTTACGCTTTTAGAATCTTCTACTTTAAAAAAAGAAAGGATTACCACAGATATGGCAACGCTTACAAGAGAAATTGATAAGTATGCTAAAGACAGAAAACTAGAGCTAGAACTTCTAAAAGTACGTGAAGAGTACCGAAAAGAGTATCTAGGTAATGTGTCGCACGAACTTAAAACCCCATTGTTTACCGTGCAAGGTTATATCCTTACTTTATTGGATGGTGCTGTAAAAGATAAAAATGTACGTGACAAATATTTAAGTAATGCCAATAAAGGAGTAGAAAGGCTAATCTATATTGTTCGGGATTTAGATATGATTACCAAATTAGAAATTGGGGATTTAAGTTTAAATATCGAGGCATTTGATATTGTAGCTTTAGTGCAAAGTGTTTTTGAGCTATTTGAAATGAAAGCATCAAAAAAGCATATCACCTTAACTTTTGATATGGATTATAAAGAACCAATTTTAGTAAAGGGAGATAAAGAGCGCATAGAGCAAGTACTTACAAATCTTATAGTGAATTCTATTAAATACGGAAGCCAACAAGGTACCACAGAAGTTAGTATTGAAAACCTTATTAAAAACAAGGTTATTGTTCGGGTAACAGATAATGGAGAAGGTATTGAGAAAAAACACATACCAAGATTATTTGAACGTTTTTACCGAGTAGATAAAAGTGGTTCGCGTAAAGAAGGCGGTTCTGGACTAGGCTTAGCAATAGTAAAACATATTATTGAAGCGCATGACGAAAAAATTTACATAGAAAGTGAATTTGAAGTAGGGAGTGAGTTTTCTTTCACACTAGAAAAGGTCGAATAATTTTTTATAATTCACTTCGTAATCAAAATGCTTTAAACCAGAATAAGTAGCTGTATTTTGTAGTTTGCTAATGGTGAAATCTTCCTGTTTGCAACTAGGTACAATGCCTAAAGTGTCCAGTCTTTCTGCTAAATATTCTTGTTCAAACTGACCAGGAGTTGGTATAAAAAAAGCTTCTTTTTCTAATTTTGCTAAATCCATTATGGTAGTATATCCAGAACGTGATAAAACCAAAGCACTTTCATTTATAGTTTGTTCTAGCAAAGCACTAGTCATAAAATTATAAAGAATTATATTGTCTTTTTTTATTTTAGTTTGTATCGGTTCAATAACGCCTTTAACAAAAACAATACTTCCTTTAAAACCTTTTAATTCTTCAAATAGTTTTTCTTCTAAAAACGTTCGTTGCGGTTCCGGACCAGATAATATAACTAATAAATCGGTTTTTATTATTGCTTCCTTTTTTTGGAATCTACTTAAAGGTCCTAAGTATTTTATTGGTAATTCCGTGATGTCCACATGACCAAGTTTTCCGCTTAAATTAGGTTCTCCTAAATTATCAGGAACCCAACAAACATCAAACTGTTGCATTACTTTTTGATGCATTTTAGTACTTAACCACGTCGTGCTTCCGCTTAAAACCTGTAGTTGATGACTTATAAAAACACAAGGCACTTTTTTGTTATGCAAGCCAAGTCTATTATCGCTTATAATTCCGGTAATATTATGTGCTTCAATAATTGTTTTAATTGCTTTCTTTTCTGCTTTAATTGCTTTTAAAACTTTAGGGGAATCTTTTAATAATTTCCATTTAAATAGTTTTGCATTTTTAGCATATGCAATATGGTATGAAGGTAGTTCTAGCGCTTCCAAATTCGGAAATTCCTTTTTTAATAATTGCAGAGCAGTACCATCGCTAGCCAAAACAACTTCAAAATCATGTAATATTAGCGCACGAATAATGGGTATGCAACGTGTAGCATGACCAAGTCCCCAATTTAGAGGAGCAACTAATATGCGTTTTTTTCCTTTCATAAAAAACAAAGATAAGCATAAACAAGGCTCGTTATATTTCCTTAATTTTGCCAAAACATTAAATAATTGTGGGAAGTAAAAATAAACTGAAACGTTTTAAAGAAAACGAAACTTTTAAAAACGTATTTGAACCAACAAGAGAAGAGCTTGTAGATGCGCAATACCAATTAAAAGGAAACTGGTGTGCTACCTTTTTTAAAAATGATAACCCTTTGGTTTTAGAACTTGGTTGTGGTAAAGGGGAGTATAGTGTCGCTTTAGCTGAAAAATATCCAAACAAAAACTTTATTGGTATCGATATTAAAGGTGCACGTTTTTGGAGAGGCGCTAAAACAGCAATCGAAGAAAATATACCAAACGTAGCTTTTATTCGTACGCAAATAGAATTGGTAGAACATGTTTTTGCTGAAAATGAAGTCGATGAAATTTGGATCACTTTTCCAGATCCACAAATAAAATATAAGCGTACCAAACACAGAATGACAAATTCTGATTTTTTAAAACGCTATAAAACGATTTTAAAACCAGACGGAATCATGAATCTTAAAACCGATAGTGAGTTTATGCATGGCTATACTTTAGGTTTATTACATGGTGAAGGTCATGAAGTATTATACGCAAACCATAACGTGTATAAACAAGAAGGAAGTCCGGAAGAAGTAACCAGTATTCAAACCTTTTATGAAAGCCAATACCTTAAAGATGACAAAGCAATTACGTATATTCGTTTTAAAATAAAATAGTTTGACAATAACCATTACATTTTTTTTAGGATTACTTGTTGCTTTAGTTGGTGTAACTCCTCCTGGATTACTCAACATGACCGCTGCAAAAATTAGCCTAAAAGATGGGTATTCTAGAGGGATCACTTTTTCTATTGGAGCCTGTGTTATCATTGTCATTCAAACATATCTTGGAGTGCTTTTCGCACGCTATTTGAGTAATCATCAGGATGTTGTAGACGTTTTGCAACGGGTTGCATTTATACTGTTTGTATTGATAACTATATATTACTTATTAATCGCCAAAACAGAAGATAAGCCCAAAGCAGAACTAAAAGTGAAAAGTAAAAAGAGTAGGTTTTTTCAAGGTATGCTACTTTCTGCTTTAAATGTATTTCCAATTCCGTATCAAGCGTATATGAGTATAACGCTTGCTTCTTTTGGTTGGATGAGTTTTGAAAAAACCAGTATTTTTTCCTACGTCGCCGGAGCTGCAACAGGTAGTTTTGTAATCTTTTATATCTATATTTTCTTTTTCGATAAAATTAAAAGCAAGACGCTTACTTCGCAAAAAAGCATGAATTATCTTATTGGTACCGTAACCGGAATAATTTCTATTATTACCTTGTTTCATATTCTTAAAGATTTGTAATGCAGGAAAAGACTTTAAATTTTTTCGAAAAAGTATATGAAGTGGCTCGCTTAATACCAGATGGTCGGGTTACAAGTTATGGTGCAATTGCCAAATATTTAGGTGCTGCAAAAAGTGCTAGAATGGTTGGTTATGCCATGAATGGTTCTGGCGCAAAAGATGTTCCTGCACACCGCGTAGTAAACAGAAAAGGATTGCTAACTGGAAAGTTTCATTTTGACGGTACAAACCTCATGCAGCAACTTTTAGAAAACGAAGGTGTTACGGTTATTGAAAACCAAATTCAAAACTTTGAAACGCTGTTTTGGGATCCTGCAAAGGAGTTATAATTGTTTGTTTAGGTGTATTTTTATTTAAAATTATCAAAAATGAAGAAACTATTACTTTTCTTATTTGCTGCGTTATGTATTAATATCGCCGTATTCGCGCAATGTAGTATTAATCCATATATACAAGATAATTATGAGTTAGATGCGAAGTTGTTAACGCTCAGAGCTATTTTAGCAGATTCTTCAGATCCAGATTTTGATAATCCTTTTTTACCAGAAGAAAGAGTTACACCTTATTTAGAAAAGCTTTCTGCTATTTATGAAAACCCAAATAACGATCCAGAGATCGATATGCTTTTTAGTTATTTTAATTTTCATGCCAATCAAGAGATTAGCAACCCTATTGAATTTAAAACGCTAGTTTTTAATGTGCCTACCGCTTTACCTTGGGTAGAAAATTTTAAAAATACAGCGGTGTCTGGTGTTTCTCCATTAGACAACTTAATGAGTACATATCAATTTACAATAGATACTTTTATAGATTTCACCTCTTCCTCTAGCACTGCTTTTTTTATTAAAACGAATTATGATGTATTAAATTTATATGCCTTAATAGACGACTTTGAAGCTATAGATAATTTTAATTATGCGGAAGTTTTTTTACAAGATATAGGCGTTAGAACAAATTATACTGGTCAACCATATGGCATTGAGTTTTATGAATTTGGAGCGCCAGCTGGAGAATATCCTACTTCCGCTTGTGATATTGTTTATATGGAAAATACATTTCACTTTTCCGTTTTTGGAGGAGATTGTTTCTCTGGGTGTCAAGTTGGTGAAACTATAGCTAGTATAACCGTTTCCGAGGATTGCCAAGTATTAGCAACACCAACATTTGAAGAAAATATTTTTTCTTTTTACCCCAATCCTGCAAACAATTACATTAATATAACAAGCAATAATATTCAAGACGAAACTACGATTCGCATTTTTGATATTACAGGAAAGCAAGTTTTAAAGCAAACTTTAATAGAAAGCATTTTAGATGTTTCTATGTTGTATTCTGGCGTTTATATCATTAAAATCAATCAAAATAATAAAGAAGAAACCCAAAGATTGGTTATTAAATAATTGATAGCAGTACGCTACAATTTTGTGTTCCAGCATGTAACTTGTCATTATTAAAGCATGTAACAATCTATCCGTATTTCCTAATTTTTGTAAAATTCACAAAGAATAGCAAATCCTTGAGTAATAGCTTTTTCTAATAATAACACAAAAAAACTTCCAGCCGCAATCTTCCGTCTTACAGCAATATTAATTATATTTGCTGTTTAGAATAAATCTTAATAGAATTTGAAAGTTTTGTCTATAATATTAGACTCTATTTTCAATAGATATAAAATATGAAAATCAACAAACAAGACATATTAAAAGCATTAGAAACCATTTCTGCACCTGGCGAAGGACAAAACATGGTAGAAAGTGGAGCGGTAACCAACGTAATAACTTTTGGCGATGAGGTTGTTGTAGATATTACAATTACAAACCCAAGCTTACAAGCAAAAAAGAAAACCGAAGTAGAAATACTACAGACGATTCATAGATTAGTTTATGAAAAAGCAAAGATAACCGTCAACATCAAAGTAGAAGCACCAACAAAATCTGCTCCTAATGTAATTAAAGGAAAATCGATTCCTGGAATTCAAAACATAGTAGCAGTAGCTTCCGGAAAAGGTGGTGTTGGTAAATCAACAGTTACCGCAAACCTTGCCGTTACTTTGGCTAAAATGGGATTTAAAGTAGGAATCTTAGATGCCGATATTTATGGGCCTTCTATTCCAATTATGTTTGATGTAGTAAACGAAAAACCGTTAGCCGTAAATATAGACGGAAAGTCTAAAATGAAACCTGTAGAAAATTACGGCGTTAAAATTCTATCTATTGGCTTTTTTACAAAACCGGACCAAGCCGTAGTATGGCGGGGACCAATGGCAGCAAAAGCATTAAATCAAATGATTTTTGATGCCGCTTGGGGAGAATTAGATTTCTTACTTTTAGATTTACCTCCAGGAACAGGAGATATTCACTTAAGTATCATGCAATCTTTACCAATAACAGGAGCTGTTATAGTAAGTACACCGCAAAACGTAGCGTTAGCAGATGCTAAAAAAGGAGTAGCAATGTTTCAACAAGAAAGCATTAACGTTCCAGTTTTAGGAATCATTGAAAATATGGCTTACTTTACACCAGAAGAATTGCCAGAAAATAAATACTATATCTTTGGTAAACAAGGAGCAAAAAACCTTGCCGAAGATTTACAAGTACCGTTTTTAGGTGAATTGCCTTTAATACAAAGCATTCGTGAAGCAGGAGACATTGGTCATCCAGCAGCATTGCAAACGGCAACAGCTTTAGAGCAGGCATTCGAGAAAATTACGCAGAACGTTGTGCAAGAAGTGGTACGAAGAAATGATGATTTACCGCCAACCGAAGCAATTAAAATAACAACAATGGCTGGATGTTCAGCGGTAAAAAAATAGTAAATGACTACAGAAGAACTAAGATTAAATATAGAGAAAGCCTTAGATGAAATTCGTCCCTTTTTACAAAGTGATGGCGGCGATATCTCCCTACTTTCTATTGAAGATGATAAAGTGGTAAAGGTGCAGTTAGAAGGTGCTTGTGTTGGTTGTAGTGTAAATCAAATGACCCTAAAATCAGGTGTAGAAATGACCATTAAAAAGTATGCACCGCAAATAGAGCAGGTTATTAATATAGAAGCTTAGTTGGGCGTGACCGCAAGGGTCAGGCTTTCACTACTCGCTCTCTGCGAGGAGCTCAAACAAGCCGTTCAATCCTTCACGCAAACTGATAAAAGTCATGAAATTTGGCAACTAAAAACGAGTACTTTGCAAAAACAAAGTTGAATAATAATATATAATGTGTACTCCTGTGCGGTTTTTAAAACCGCACAGGTTTATGCGTATTAAAAGATACCCACTTTTGTGGGCATTTATATGATTAAAACAGATATACTTATAATAGGAGCTGGTCCAACAGGGTTATTCGCCGTTTTTGAAGCTGGCTTATTAAAATTAAAATGTCATTTAATTGACGCGTTACCACAACAAGGCGGACAATGCTCAGAGCTATATCCTAAAAAGCCTATTTATGATATTCCAGCATATCCAGAAATTCTTGCTGGCGATTTAACACATAAATTAATGGAACAATGCAAACAGTTCGAACCAGGATTTACACTTGGTGAACGCGCAGAAACCATAGAAAAACAAGAAGATGGTAGCTTTATTGTTACCACCAATAAAGGAACAAAACACCAAGCACCAGTAGTAGCCATCGCTGGTGGATTAGGAA
Source organism: Lacinutrix sp. MEBiC02595 (assembly GCF_053601555.1). NCBI lineage: Bacteria > Pseudomonadati > Bacteroidota > Flavobacteriia > Flavobacteriales > Flavobacteriaceae > Lacinutrix > Lacinutrix sp. MEBiC02595. The sequence continues at coordinate 61,778 of NZ_JBSHNU010000222.1, forward strand.
GCTTTGAACCTAGAAAACCTTTAATACATAACATTGCACATTTTGAAGATAAAGGTGTGGAGTATATGATTAAAGAACCAGAATTTTACAGAAATAAGAAAGTAGTTATTGCTGGTGGTGGAGATTCGGCGCTAGATTGGAGTATCTTTTTAAGTGATATTGCAAGTTCAGTAACTTTAATACATAGAAGAAGTGAGTTTCGCGGACATCTAGATTCTGTAGAAAAAGTACAAGAACTTAAAAATGAAGGAAAAATAGATCTAATTACACCAGCAGAAGTAATTGGCATTTTAGGCGATAAAAAACTAACAGGAATAGTTGTTAAACAAGCAGAAAATATAGAAAAAGAGTTTGAGTTGGAATGTGATCATTTTATTCCGCTTTTCGGACTTTCACCTAAACTAGGACCCATTGCAAATTGGGGATTAGAAATAGAAAAAAATGCGATTAAAGTAAATAATGCATTAGATTACCAAACAAACATACCAGGAATCTACGCTATTGGAGATGTAAATACCTATCCAGGGAAATTGAAATTAATCCTTTGCGGATTTCACGAAGCAACATTGATGTGTCAATCTGCGTATCAAATAATTAATCCAGGAAAAAGGTATGTGTTAAAATATACTACCGTTGCTGGAGTAGATGGTTTTGATGGAACGCGTAAAGAATCACCAAAAGCAGTCGTAAAAAAGATTGAGTAACAAGTAAACAGTTTTCAGTAGCAGTTAGCAATGCTTGCTCGATTGCAAACAAAAGATATGCTAAAAGTTGTAAAATAATTAATTTCACCTCTGAGTTTTTCTGCGAAAACTCCGAGATTCTCAGTGTAATAATAAAAAAGAGGTTCCCACTTTCGTGGAAGGGAACAGGAAACATGGAACAAGATATAAACATAAAAATAACAGATAGAGATGGTGTAACACATGAAGTGCTTGCGCCAACAGATATGGCAATGAATCTAATGGAAGTCGTTCGTTCTTATGAGCTTGCTCCAGAAGGAACTATTGGTATTTGTGGTGGTATGGCTATGTGTGCTTCTTGTCAATGTTATGTGTTAAGCGAAACCGAATTGCCAGAAATGCAAGACGACGAAGAGGCGATGTTAAGCGAAGCATTTAATGTGAAAGAAAACTCTCGTTTAGGTTGCCAAATTCAAATGACTCCAGCAATGGAAGGTTTAGAGGTAGTACTTGCTCCAGAAAGTTAAATCCCTTCTAAAATAGGATTCTCCTAATCGGAAAACTTATGGTATAATCCATATAATTTGGAGTGCGCTGTTTGCAGATCAATGAATGGATTTCTGTCCTCTTAAAAATGCAATATGCAATAAGACCTAAACATGAGAATAATAGACATGGCAATGCTTGTGATGAACATGGTCATGAATACAAACTTATTTCCTGCATATGCAATACTCTTCATAAAGGAATAAAATCACGTAGTATCTTCAAAGTGAAGCGGTTACCGTAGTAATCGCAATTCACAATTTTAAAAACGCTCATTTTTATTTAGACTAGTTAAAAATAAGTTAAGTTTTTATTTGGATTTAGTCTAAATAAATATAGATTTGCAGCTTATTTAGAATTAAAATGAAAAAAATTATAGTTATTCTTCTAGTGTTAATTACAGCTAGAATGCATTCGCAAGTAAAACAAGACGCTGTAGCTTTAAGTCAGCTTAAGGAAGAAATTAAAAACGAGCTTAGAGAAGAGTTAAGAATCGAAGCTGCAACAAAAAAAGATCCGTTATTACGATGGAGTAACTTTAGTCTTAGAGGTTACGGAGTTGTAAATTACTACAATAACGACTACGATACAGATCCTACGCTAAAAGATAAATTTGATGCAGAGCGTTTAAACCTATACCTAGAGTATAAATTTACAGACAGAATAAGTTTAAAAACCGAAATAGAGTATGAACACGGTGGAACAGCTTCTGCTTTAGATTTAGACACGCAAGAAGAGTTTGGTGAATTCGAACAAGAAATTGAAACTGGTGGAGGTGTTAAGTTAGAGCAAGTACATATCAACTTTAAAATAAGACCATACTTTAATGTTCGTGCTGGTAAAATGAAAATGTATTTTGGCTTACACCAAAGTTTAGATACACCAGTACAGTATTTTACTACCACACGTCAGGAAATGGAAAATGCTATTATTCCTTTAGGTTGGTATGAAACAGGTATTGAGTTTTATGGTACTTTTGCAAAAAGGTTTAACTATAGAGCATATATCGTTAGTGGCTTAGATGCTTCCGGATTTTCTTCCAGAGGATGGATCAAAGATGGTTACCAACAACGTTTTGAAATGGCTAATGCAGCATCTTTAGCATTTTCAGCACGATTAGATTATAAATTTGGTACACATAAAGATACCTATGTTGGCATTGCGGCATATATTAATGATGCGGCAGCAAATAGACCTAAAGATGATATGAGCGAGAGTGCTTATGTTACCATTGTAGAAGGGCACGTTACCTATAACGAAAACAATTTAAGATGCAACGTAATCGCACTTTACGGAAACCTAGAAAATTCAAATATTGTTTCTCTTCGTAATGCAAATTTATCCAATAATTTAGGAGTAAAAAGAACACCTGTTGGTAAAAACGCTTTAGGGGTTTCAGCAGAAATCGGGTATAATATTCTGCCATTAATTAATACAAATACTACACAACAATTATTTCCTTTTGTACGCTATGATTATTATGATACCATGCAAGACGTAGAAGGAAGTATCATAGATAATCCGCGTTGGGAACGAAACGTCATTACTGGAGGAATGAACTGGTTTGTGCATCCGCAAATAGTTGTAAAAGCACAATATTCAGATAGAGAATTAGGTTCCGAAAACTACGATTTATCTACACTAGAATACACAGGAGAAAAACAACACGACAGAACCTTTTCAGCAGGAATAGGTTTTAAATTTTAATAAATATAACACACACACTTAATATGAAAAAAAGCAATTTATTTTTAAGCCTAGCCACATTAGCAGCCGTAAGTTTTACTAGTTGTAGTGATAATGAAGAAAATTCGGAAACTGTAGATCCTAACGCTGGAATATACACCGAAGTATTAACAGACTTAGCTATAGACGTAATTACAGAAACGTATAATAGTTTATATACTAATTCGGTAACATTAGAAACAGCCGTTAGTAATTTAACGATTGGAAATGAAACGGAATTAGACGCTGTAAAAGCAGCATGGCAAAATACAAGAGCGCCTTGGGAAAAATCGGAAGGCTTTTTATATGGTCCAGTTGATACGGACGGAATTGATCCAGCTATAGATTCTTGGCCTGTAGATGTTAATGCAATTGACAATATTTTAAATAGTACGAATGAAATTACTTCTGCTTTATTAGAAAGTAATAACGAAGCTAGAGGATTTCATACGCTAGAGTATTTTATTTGGGGATTAAATGGAAATAAAGCGGCTTCCGAATTAACAACAAGAGAACTAGAATATTTAGTCGCAGCAACACAAAACTTAAAAACAAAAACACAAGAATTATATTTTGGTTGGCTAACTTCGGAAGGGGATTTTGCTTCTAACTTTGTGAATGCAGGTGCATCAGGATCTATCTATACTTCTCAAAAAGGTGCTTTGGAAGAAATAGTAGAAGGTTTAGTGATTATTACAGATGAGGTTGCAAATGGTAAAATTGAAGAACCTTTAAATGGTAATAATGGAGGGGCAAAACCAGAAGCGGAAGAATCTCGTTTCAGTAACAACTCCAAATTAGATTTTGCTAACAACATTAGAAGTATTCAAAATATCTATTTAGGAGATTTCAATGGTAATAATGGAAACGGAATTACGAATGTGGTTGCTTTATCTAATGCAACATTAGATGCTGAGGTTAAAGTTGCAATAGCAGCTGCAATTGCAGCTATCGAAGCAATTCCTGGTACATTCACAGATGCGATTGTAAATAATAGAACAGCAGTACAAAATGCGCAAACTAAAGTAGCAGAATTACTAATTGTTTTAGAATCAGATTTAACACCGTTTATTACTAGTTTATAGAAGTAAATATAGTATTATAATAATTAGAAAGAAGAGTATGTATACGTGTATATTCTTCTTTTGCATATAACGTATTATTTTGAAAAGGAGTATTTATTTATTAGGATTACTAGTTTCTTCGTTTACATTTTTCACATCTTGTTCCGACAACGAACCGGAAAATTATGTGAATTTACCAAGCATTGAAAATCGTTTGTTGGCAGGAGGAGAAACCACTGTTTTTTTAACCTCTAGTAATGCTTTTAGTACGCCAGCAGCGAATTTAAATGGTAGTGATTTGGAGATGCACTTAGATGGTGATTTTCAATTCGAAGCTGCTTTTGTTACCGCGCCAGCAACGGTTAACGGAGGTATCGGTCCCATTTTTAATAATACGTCTTGCGTAAGTTGTCATCCTAAAGATGGTAGAGCAAAATTTCCGGATAATCTAAATAGTTTGTCTGGCTTTTTTCTAAGATCTAGTATTCCTGGAGAAACTGCAAATGGAGGTCCGGTTCCAGCGCCTAACTTCGGACTCCAAGTACAAAATCAAGCCATTTTTGGTTATGAACCGGAAGCAAAATTTCAAGTCCATTATACCGCGATTGTGGAAACTTTAGCAGATGGTACAGAAGTAATCTTACAAAAACCAGATTACATGTTGGTAGATGCGTACGTTGCTGTACCAAGTTCTATATTATTGTCGCCAAGACTTGCACCTCCAGTTTTTGGTTTGGGTTTATTGGAAGCAATTTCAGAATCTGAAATATTAATGCATCAAGATATTAATGATATCGATCAAGATGGTATTTCTGGTAAAGCAAACTATGTGTATGATGTTGTTTCTGGTACAACGCAAATTGGACGCTTTGGGTGGAAAGCAAATACCGCTACTATTTTAGAACAATGTGCAGGAGCCTATCTTCATGATATGGGAATTACAAGTGCTATGTTTCCGCAAGAAACAGGTTTCGGACAAACAAACGGAAGTGATGGTTTAGCAGATGATCCTGAGATTACCGAAGAAATTTTAAACCAAGTAGTATTTTATTGTCAAACACTAGCCGTTCCCGCTCCAAGAGATTTAGAAAATGAATCGGTAAGAAGAGGTTCTCTAATTTTTGAAGAGCTACAATGCGCTTCTTGTCATGTACCAAGTATGACAACTTCTAGTAATGCTATTTCCGCAATATCCAATCAAACTATTTATCCGTATTCCGATATGCTTTTACATGATATGGGAGAAGGTTTAGCAGATAATAGACCAGATTATTTAGCGAATGGAAACGAATGGAAAACAAGACCGCTTTGGGGAATTGGTTTAACACAAGTGGTTAATGGACATACCGATTTTTTACATGATGGAAGAGCAAAAAATATAACCGAAGCTATTTTATGGCATGGTGGTGAAGCATTAAATGCTAAAAATATGTTTAAAGAATTGGCTCCTTCAGAAAGAACAGACTTATTAAACTTTGTGAATTCGCTTTAGTGTTATTCCGTTTTGTAATCTATTAATTTTTTAGGGCCTTCCAATAGAACACGTACAATTTTTAGCGTACCATCTTCTGTAGTGGCAATTTGCCATTTGATTAGGGAGATTTCGCCATTTTCAATTTCAATTCCCGTAATGCTTCTTGGATGTACGCAACTACCATCATTAAAAAAAGCAATATCTCCAGGCGCCGGAAAACGTGGTCTGTGTGTATGGCCAACCACCGTAATTATGTTGTTGTTTTCTGTGATCCATTTTTTGGTTCTTCGTTCTACTTTAATAAGTTCTTTGTAGTTTTTTGCTGGTGTTGTAGGATCTGCAATGCCCATAACATTCAGGGGTTTCCAAAGTACTCGGACTAAAAATCGACTCCATTTCCAAAAGGTATAGTTCCACCAGTCTGCTTGATGGCCATGCGTTAAAAAAATTTCTTGTTGGGTTTCTGTATTTTTTAATATAATGCCTTCATGGTATTTAATACCACAAAAAAGTTCGACATCCTCACCAATTTTTTCATCAAAATAGGTAGAAAGATTTTTTTCCACATACTTCGGGTCGCGATATACCATATCATGATTTCCCCAAATCATATGCAATCTATTTTGCTCATGAAATAACTTCATAAGTAGGTATACATTTTTATGTGCTTCTAGTATTGGTGTAAAAGATAAGTTCTCCCAAAGTTCATCACCATCGCCAATTTCAGCATAACTAAATCCTTCGGCATAATAATTCTTTAAAGCATGAAAGTAAATGTTTCTATTATTCGCAAAATCATCTGCAAAACTATTATCTCCACGATGACAATCACTAAAAAGAATGAATTTGGAATCGTTATCAAAATCTAAAATCTTTGCTTCTTTATAAGCTCTGTCTAATCGTTTTTTTGCTGAAAACATGTAGCGTTTTTAAAGAGAACAATATATGGATTATTTTCTTTTAAATTTCCAGTGTGTTATGCTGATCGGTACTATACGTTTTTATGAAAACTATAGCTGTTTTTAAATGAGAAATAGGAAAATAGTTTACATGTACATAAAACGATTATTAATAAGATAGATAGTAAAGAGGATTTCTTTTTAAAAGGACTTTTAGTTTTTAGTCTTGCACAAATTATAAGGTCTTAATTATGAGTAGTAATCTTTAAATGTTATTTTTACTATATGAAAATAGCTATTAAAAGGTCTTTACATGCAGGATAAGAAATGGTATGTATTATATGTGAAGCGCAATCATGAAAAAAAAGTAGAAAAACTTATTAATGCTTGGGGTGAAGCCGTACTTGCATTTTGTCCAACGCGAACAGAGTTAAGAGTTTGGAGTGATCGAAAGAAAAAAATACAGGTTCCTTTGTTGCCTCGCATTATTTTTATTCATGCCACAGAAGAGACGCGAGCAAAAGTTTTTGATATTCCTGGAACTGTGAATTATTTATATGATCAAGGGGAACCAGGTGTAGTTAGAGACGTGGAAATTGAATTTTTAAAAAATAATTTGGAATCTCTTGATGTTAAATCACATACTTTAGAAGCGTTTACTCCGGGAACTACCCTATTTATGGATGATTTTGGATTAGATAATCAAAAAGGTCTTATTGTTAAATCTACCAAAAATAACCTTTGGGTTGTTTTGAAGTCGGTAGGATTTGTTGTAAAATTGCAGCTTAATTAAAAACGCCCAAATCTAAATAACCAACTGTTTAAAAGAGTATTACGATTATATCCAAATCATATCTAGTAAATTATTAATAAAATCTATTTTAGGTTTTTCTATATAATTTATGAAACTACTTAAATTCTAAATTCATGTTATTCTAATCCTAAAAACTGGAAGGTATTTCAGGATTAAGATACATCTTTTTTTTAACATGCAGTCACCCATTTTATTTTTTGTTCGTTACGGTTATATTATACCTCAAAGAGAAGTATTTTACTTTTCTTTATAATTCTAATGACAACTTGCAATGGGACAAGTAAGGGCGAAGCCACGTCAATTTGTTATTATAGTATAGTATTTCTTCTAGTTCTAATCAGATATAGCTATTATTATGATTTCAGATTATTTACCAACGAATCACGAGGAGATCACCGCCTTGTTACACAATTATAAAGGAATCGCAGTGGTGTGTACTGCAGCTTTTTCTTTAATAGTTACTCTAATAGTAATGCCTAAAGTGGTAGCGATAAGCAAAGAGAAAAATTTAACAGCGCTGCCAGATGGTAGAACGTCTCATAAAGGCATCGTTCCCACACTTGGTGGCGTTGGTGTGTTTACGGGTTTAGTACTTACTATTAATATTACAGCTATATTATTTGCAAACTATGGCCAACTTATTGACTTATTAATTTTTAATGCTCTAGTATTGTCCCTATTATTAGTGGGGATTTTTGATGATATTATGAAGATGGCACCTCGAAAAAAATTGGGGTACCAGACCGCTATAGCTACGGTATATGTTATTGGAACAAATGTTCATATAGATTCGTTTAAAGGATTGTTTGGTTTAGGAGAGTTACCTGCAGTGCTTGCCATAATTTTTTCAGTTTTTGTAATTGTTTTAGTTATTAATGCCTACAATTTAATTGATGGTATAGATGGATTAGCAGGAGTATTAGGAGTTTTGATTTCTAGTTACATGGCTGTTGTTTTTTATTATAGTGGTTACTTTTTTTATAGTTTAGTGTGTCTCTCGTTGGTAGGTTCTTTACTCGGGTTTTTAGTATTTAACTTTTCGCGGCATCGCAAAATATTTTTAGGCGATACAGGTTCTATGATCGTTGGTTTTTTACTGGCTATTGAAATCGTTACCTATTTGAGTGTGAGTGCTTACAATACGGAGTTGTTGTTGTTCAGAAATGCTCCTGTTATTGTTATGGCTTTATTATCTTATCCTTTATTTGATACCTTGCGTGTGTTTTGTATCCGGATATGTAATAAGCGTAGTCCGTTTTCAGCAGATAGAAAGCACATACATCATCGTTTAATAGATTTAGGTCTAAAACATAAATATGCTACACTAATTATAGCGCTTTATACCATTATAATTACAGGTTTGGCATTTTCTCTTAACCATTTACCAATAAATGCAGCATTTGCTATTACGCTTCCTATAGGAATACTACTTTTACTATCCCCTTTTATGGTAAAAATAAAAGTAGGTAAACTGAAATGGGTGGTGCCTACATTGTAAAGGGACAATAAAGAAAGGATTAACAAGGTTATTACAATATATCCATAAAAAATAAAAACCCGTTAGATTACGGTACTTATATATATGAAAAAAATAGCACTAATTACCGGCGTTACAGGGCAGGATGGCGCATATTTGACAGAGTTCTTATTAAAAAAAGACTATATCGTACACGGTATTAAACGTCGTAGTTCGTTATTTAATACCGATAGAATTGATCACCTGTATCAAGATCCACACGTGGATAACCGTAATTTTATTTTGCATTATGGTGACATGACGGATAGTACCAATTTAATCCGAATAATTAAAGAAGTACAACCGGACGAAATTTATAATCTAGCAGCAATGAGTCATGTTGCTGTATCTTTTGAAATTCCCGAATATACTGGTAATGCAGATGGTTTAGGGACTTTACGTATTTTAGATGCAGTACGATTATTAGGATTAGAGAAAAAAACGCGTATATATCAAGCGTCTACTTCCGAACTGTACGGAAAAGTGCAAGAAGTACCACAGACGGAAACTACACCTTTTTATCCACGCTCCCCATATGCAGTTGCAAAAATGTATGCCTACTGGATGACGGTCAATTACCGAGAAGCATACGGTATGTTTGCTTGCAATGGTATTTTGTTTAATCACGAATCTCCTTTACGTGGAGAAACTTTTGTAACCAGAAAAATTACTAGAGCAGTTGCTAGAATAGGATTAGGGTTGCAAGATCAATTGTATTTAGGAAACCTAGATGCGCAACGCGATTGGGGTCACGCCAAAGATTATGTACGTATGATGTGGATGATTTTACAAGCAGATGAAGCAGAAGATTGGGTAATTGCAACTGGTAAAACGACTTCTATTCGTGATTTTGTCAAATTTGCATTCCAACACATTGGTGTAGAATTAGAATTTACAGGAACAGGTGTGGATGAGGTAGCAACTATCAAATCAAGTACAAATCCAGACTATCTATTAGAAATTGGTAAACAAGTACTAGCGGTTGATCCAAGATATTTCAGACCTACAGAAGTAGACTTGTTAATTGGAGACGCAACTAAAGCAAAAGTGAAATTAGGATGGACACCCAAAATTGAGTTGCACGAATTAATTGAAGATATGATGACGTCCGATTTGAAACTCATGAAAAAAGACAGATATTTAAAAGAAGGTGGTTATCAAACGCTAAACTATTTTGAATAATAGGGTACACCTTCAAAAACAATAAGACATGACAAGTACGCTTTCAAAAGATACTAAAATATATATCGCAGGTCATAAAGGGATGGTGGGTTCTGCTATATGGCGCGCATTAACAGCAGACGGTTACACCAATATCATAGGTAAAACTAGTAAACAATTGGACCTACGTAATCAAGAAGCAGTCACAACCTTTATGGCAACCACAAAACCAGAAGTGGTTATTGTAGCAGCAGCAAAAGTAGGCGGGATTTTAGCAAACAGCCAATTTCAATACCAGTTTTTATTAGAGAATTTACAAATACAAAATAACCTGATTGATGCTGCGCATACCAATGCAGTGCAAAAATTAGTGTTTTTAGGCAGCTCTTGCATCTATCCAAAATTAGCCAAACAACCACTAAAAGAAGCGTATTTACTAACAGGACCATTAGAGCCGACGAACGAAGGCTACGCGATTGCAAAAATAGCAGGCGTAAAACTCTGTCAGCATATAAAAAACCAATACAATAAAGATTTTGTAAGCCTAATGCCTACTAATCTATATGGTACAAACGATAATTTTGATTTAAAATCCTCGCACGTATTACCAGCTATGATTCGTAAGTTTCATGACGCTAAAAACAACAACAACGCAACAGTAACGCTATGGGGAAGTGGGACACCAATGCGCGAATTTTTATACGTAGATGATTTGGCAAAAGCAGTTGTTTTTGCCATAGAAAACAAGCTGTCAGACCATTTGTATAATGTCGGGACAGGAACAGATGTAACCATTAAGCAGTTGGCGGAAACGATACAACGTATTGTAGGACATACAGGAGAGATTGTTTGGGACAGTACCAAGCCCGATGGAACACCTAGAAAATTAATGGATGTCACCAGAATGAAAAATGCAGGATGGCAATACACTATAGATTTAGAAGAAGGTATTAAAAAAACCTACGATTGGTTTCTGTCTAATAAATCCTCTTATAAAGAAGTCAAATTATAAAAAATAGTACTATTAGTATGCATACCCAAATAGATAATATCCAGAATTCTTCCGTTTTAAAACCTAAAAAAATCACATCCATATGTTGTATTGGTGCTGGTTATGTTGGTGGACCAACGATGGCGGTTATGGCTCAAAAAAATCCAGATATCAAAGTTACCGTGGTGGATCTTAATGCACAACGTATTGCAGATTGGAATGATAGCGATGTAACCAAATTACCCATTTTTGAACCAGGATTAGATGTAGTGGTTCAGGAAGCTAGAGGACGCAATTTGTTTTTCTCTACCAATGTGGAAGATGCGATTGATGAAGCTGATATGATTTTTATTTCCGTAAATACACCAACCAAAACCTATGGCGAAGGGAAAGGGATGGCAGCAGACTTAAAATATATCGAGCTGTGCGCCAGACAAATTGCAAAGGTTGCAACTACAGATAAAATTGTAGTCGAAAAATCAACACTACCAGTAAAAACAGCACAAGCCATAAAAAGTATTTTAGACAATACCGGAAACGGAGTCAAATTTCAAATATTATCCAATCCAGAATTTCTAGCAGAAGGTACCGCAATGACCGATTTGGCAAATCCAGATCGCGTATTAATTGGTGGAGACCAAAGCCAAGAAGGACAACAAGCTATGCAAGCCCTAGTAGACGTGTATGCTAGTTGGGTACCAAAAGCACAAATATTAACCACCAATATATGGTCGTCTGAGCTATCTAAATTAGTAGCTAACGCCTTTTTAGCACAACGGGTATCGTCTATAAATGCCATTTCGGAGTTATGCGAAGCTACAGAGGCTGATGTAGAAGAAGTTGCCAAAGCCATTGGGATGGACTCGCGTATAGGATCAAAATTTTTAAAAGCCTCCGTAGGTTTTGGAGGCTCTTGTTTTCAAAAAGACATTTTAAACTTAGTCTATATTTCTAAATCTTTAGGCTTACAAGAAGTCGCAGACTATTGGGAGCAGGTTATTATAATGAATAATCACCAACGTAACCGCTTTGCAAAAAACATTGTTTCTACCTTATATAATACCGTATCCGGAAAAAAAATAGCCTTTTTAGGATGGGCGTTTAAAAAAGATACTAATGACACCAGAGAATCTGCAGCAATATACGTCGCAGATAAATTAATAGACGAGCAAGCCAATATTAGCGTGTATGATCCTAAAGTGACTGCCATACAAATGCAATCGGATATGAATTATTTAAATACCAGAACCGAAACCCAAAATAGCACCTATCTAAACACAGAAAACAACCCTTACGATGCTGTCAAAGATGCACACGCTATTGCCGTGCTAACGGAATGGGACGCGTTTAAAACCTACGACTGGCAACGCATTTATGATAGCATGAGTAAACCCGCGTTTGTTTTTGATGGACGAAACGTATTAGATAAAGATGCTTTGGAAGCGATTGGGTTTCAAGTGAAAGTGATTGGGAATTAATAGAATAAATAAAGGAGTATTAAATCTTGCCTCATAATAAATTTTAAATGCCCAACAAAACAAAAGTATATTTTGAAAATCTAAATACTTTAAGATTTATAGCAGCGTTTTTAGTAATAATTCATCATATAGAATACCGTAAATTTTTATTTAATGTAACACCAAATTTATGGGTTGATAACAAACCAATAAGATTGATTGGTAGTTTAGGAGTAGTGCTGTTCTTTGTTTTAAGCGGGTTTCTTATAACTTATTTGCTTTTTGTCGAAAAAAAAGTCACAAAAACTATTGATATAAAAAAGTTTTACATTCGGCGAATATTAAGAATATGGCCTTTATACTTCTTTCTAATTATAGTAGCAGCTTTTATTTTACCTTATATAGGTTATTTTGAAATACCAGGTTTTGAATCGGAAATGGTGTCTGAAAATTTTGTTTTCAAATTGATACTTTATGCCTTTTTTTTACCAAATTTAGCATTGACCTTATTAGGCGGGATACCATACGCAACAATGGCGTGGTCTGTAGGTGCTGAAGAACAATTTTATTTAATATGGCCGGTATTAAACAAATATATCAGAAATAAATGGAAGTTGATGTTCAGTGTTATTAGCATATATTTAATCATTAAGTTGGTATTGAAATTTATAAGAGCAAATCCATTTTTTAATGAAGTTGACAAGTTTTGGGAAGCTGCCCCTATTGATTGTATGGCAATAGGAGGCCTTTTTGCTTTGATTTTGTTCGAAGAGAAAAAACACACACAATATATTAGGAAATTATTATTTACGAAAGTAACACAGTATAGTGTTTTGTTTGTCGTATTTGTTTGTATTGGATTTGGTGTTTTTATTCCGTTTTTTCAAAAGGAATTCTATTCTATTTTATTTGGTATTTTGATCATAAACTTTGCAGCAAATGACAATAGAATATTTTCAATGGAAAATAAAATCACAAATTTTCTTGGAAGAATATCTTATGGTTTATATATGTTTCATTTAATTGCAATAACTATTGCGATTAAATCAAGTCAGTATTTCAACTTTAGTAACTTTATAATTTATCCAGTAACTTTTATTTTATCTATATTATTTGCTTCGATTTCTTATTACTATTTTGAGCTAAAATTCATTAATAAAAAGAAAAAATATTCACCTATTTTAAGTGGTGATAATGCGAAATAATTTATTGATAATAATATTGCGTTAAACTGTACTTTTGATGTTTATAATTTAATTATGACTACTTACAAAAAGAGAATACAATCTAGAAGTAAATTAAAGTTTATTTTAGGAATCATTACGAGATTAAAAAAACACATAATCAATCGTTATATAAATTGGTTAGCAAAAAGAAAAGGAGCTATTATAGGTGAAAATGTTACACTTAATTATAAGCTCGCAAAAAAAGCAAATTCAAATTTAATCGTAGGAAATAATACTTCTATCCAAACTGATTTAATAGATTTAAGAGCAAAAGTAATAATAGGAAATAATGTTATCATAGGTGGGGGCGCTGAGATTTTAACATGTAGCCATAATGTAGATTCCATAAACTGGGAGTTTAAGCCATACGGAATAACAATTGATGATTATGTTTGGTTAGCCACTAGAGTTTTTGTTTTACCATCTTGTACGCATATAGGTAAAGGTGCTGTTTGCGCTGCGGGTTCTGTAATTGTTAAAAATGTAGAATCTCTAAGTATAACTAGTGGTAACCCTGCAAAGCATTTAAGGTTTAGAACACAAACTCATACGCATTTAATAGTTGAATCATTATTAGGAAATGATTTGTCGACTTATATTAAGACTTACTTAGCAAAATGAGTACAAATCCAAATATATTTAAGAATGTGATTTCTAGTGTTTTTTCTAAGTTTTCACAAACTATTTTACGAGTCATACAAATCCCTTTATTGATATATTTTTTAGGTGTTGATGATTTTGGTAGATGGACTGTTTTATATACCATCCCTTCTTGGTTAACATTGGCGAATTTTGGTTTTGGAACCGTAGCTTCTAATCAAATAACTATGCTAGTTGCTGATAATAAATTAACAGAAGCTATAAAAACGTATGCCTCTACTTTTTTTTTATTATTAATTATCTTTATAGTTGGCTCGCTATTGACGACCTTAATAATCCCAGTGGTAAATTGGGATTTATTATTAAAAACGAATAATATAGCATCTAGAAATACCGAATTTAGTCATGCAGTTATATTTATGTCAATTTCCGTGTTTTTATCTTTTTTTTATGGTCTTTTAGGAAGTGCCTTTAGAGCAAAAAGAAAAATGCACCGTCAAATATACATATCCACTTTGCTTCCCTGGCTTAATTTAGGAGCAATGATTATTTCTTTAAGCATCACAAAAAGATTTGATTATTTATCATTTGCACTACTCTTTTCAAATATAATCTATGCCATAATATTTTACTCTTTAAGTAAAAAAACATTCCCGAGTCTAGTTTTGTCAGGAAAATATATTGATACTAATTTGTTTAAGTTGTTATTTAAAAAAGGCATTGCATTTCAAGCTATGCCTTTAGGTAATGCTTTAAATATCCAAGGTAGTATTATTATTATTCAATTTATATTAGGTCCTGCTGCTGTGGCTCTATTTAGTACCCTTAGAACACTTATTAATATTATTAAACAAGTCATAGATATCATAAACCAATCTACTTGGTCAGAATTAAGTTATTTAATTGGTGAAAAAAATTACATCAAGGCTTCAAAAATACATGCGTTTGGAATTAGTGTTGCCATAATAATGGCAATATTAGGCTGTATATTTTTATTATTTTTTGGAGAATTTATCTATAATATTTGGACGGATAATCAAATTACCCTTCCTTTTATGTTATTACTAACAATGTTAGCTTCTATTCCTTTAAATGCCTTATGGGTTACAAGCAGCGTCGTTTTAATGGCCTCTAATAATCATGAGAAGTTAGCTAAAACGTATATACTAGTTTCTTTAATTACTTTTGCTCTAACTTTAATTCTAACTTATTTTTACCACCTAAATGGGGCAGCTTTTTCTATGATTATTTTTGAGCTTCTTTTAGTACCATTTGTAGTAAAAAACTCTATTATAATTACTAATGATAATTGGATTAATTTTAAAAAAGAAGTTATTAAATCATTCAAAGTAATACCGGTATTTATATTTGCTAAACTTAAGCTGCGTTAAAATGAATATGCTTTTTGTGCACCCTCCCGAAGGAAATGCTTTAGAATTATTTAAGGCATTTGAACTATTAGATAATACAACAATAGAATTTTTATCAAATAAAAAAGGGAAGATCTTTACTTTTATAGATAAGGTTAAGTTTAAATTGAAATTGCCTTCTGATAAGTATAATTATAACAAATTACTTTTAACTAAAAACTTAAGTCAAATAGATGTCATATTTATAGTCAAGGGTGTTATGATTTATCCTAAAGTTTTAAAAAAAATAAAAACGAGTTATCCGAATCTAAAATTAGTAAGTTTTTCTTTAGATGATATGTTTGCTTGGCACAATAGAAGTATTTACTACACCTTAGGATTAAAGTATTATGATTTAGTATGTACAAACAAAAGTTATAATATGACAGAATTGAAAACTTTAGGTGCTAAAAAGATGTATTTCTCTAATAATGCATATTCAAAAAATATACATTATCCTATTTATAAGGAAAATAGTAAATATGCACATGATGTGTTATTTATTGGGACATTAGAAAAACAACGTTTTGAAAGCATGAATTTTTTAGCAAAAAATGGTATTCAAGTTCATGTATATACGGATTCTTTTGATAATGTAGAATTTGCAAATCATGATTCAAATTTAATAATACATAAAGGCGGATTGTATTATGATAATCATTGCGAAGCTATTACTAACTCAAAAATTACTCTTTGCTTTTTACGTAAAATAAATAGGGATTTACAAACAACACGTAGTGTTGAAATTCCGGCTTGCGGTGGTTGTATGTTAGCAGAAAGAACAGAGGAGCATTTGAGATTGTTTGAAGAAGGTACAGAGGCTGTTTATTTCAATACAGATTTGGATTTACTTAAAAAAACACAATATCTTTTATCTAATGATTTGGATAGAGTTCAAATCTCAAAAAAAGGAATTCAAAGATGTGAGATTAGTGGTTATTCATACCAGCATTTAGCGTCAAATTTAATTAATCAAATTAATCAATTATAATGAAGGTTTTAATATCTGTAGTAGGCAGGTTCCATGCATTCGATTTAGCTAAACAGCTACAAAAGCATAATCTCCTTTATAAAATAAATACGACTTACCCAAAACATATAACAGCGCAATGGGGTATCGATAAGGATAAAATATCAAGTAATATTGCATTAGAGTTAATTAACCGTTATGTAAAAAGGTATGTGCCTAAAGTATTAAAAAAACGCATAAATACTTTTGTAAATAAGCGTCAAGCAAAAAGCAACATTAAGTTGTTAAAAGATGTAGATATCTTTATAGGTTGGAGTGGCTCTAGTTTAGAAGCACTAATAGAAGCAAAAAAGAGAGGCGTTATTACAATATTAGAGCGTGGTAGTAGTCACTATAGTTATCAAATGGATATCTTAACTAAGGAATATAAAAAACACAATAAAAATTTCTCTCCCGATTATGATACCTGGAAACGCGAATTGTTAGAATATGAATTAGCGGATTATATATCGATATCCTCTATTTACGTAAAAAGAACCTTCATTGAAATGGGGATACCAGAATCTAAATTACTATTAAACCCGTATGGTGTTGAAATCACTAATTTTAAACAAATTCCCAAAACAGATGCTACTTTTCGAGTTGTTTATGCTGGAGGATTTACTTTTCAAAAAGGAGTTGAATATTTATTAAAAGCTTTTTACGAATTAAACCTACCCAATAGTGAATTAATTCATTTAGGATCAGTAAATAATGAAACACAAGATCTTATTGAAAGGTATAAAAAAGATAACATTAAATTTTTAGGTCATCAAAAACAAGATGAATTATACAAATACTACTCACAAGGAAGTGTTTTTGTTATGATGTCCATTCAGGATGGTTTTGGTATGGTTTTACCTCAAGCTATGGCTTGTGGTTTACCCATTATAGCTACTAATAACACTGGGGGTCCGGATTTATTAACGGCTAACGGAGAAGAAGGTTATGTTATAAATATCAGAGATGTAAATGCTTTAAAAGAAAAATTACGTTATCTGTATAATAACCCCGAAGTTTGCATAACTATGGGGCAAAAAGCTAAAACCAGAGTTAGTCAAGGCTTTTCTTGGGATGATTATGGCACGCGCTATTTTAACAATTTAAAAGAAGTTTCAAAATAACATTGAAAATTAATTTTAAAATATACGTTTTTTTGAAAACAGCAACTTGGTTACTGTTTAGCATTTACCTACTATTTGGTTTAGTTGTGTTGGAGCATAATTATTTAAAATACACATTACTTTTATGTATTCCAATAATTAGACTAACGGTTATTGAGTATATTAATAAATGGTATAAATTGGGGCGTCCTAAATTATTAGATTGGTTTCGTTTAGCGACATTATTGTCATTAGTATTGCCTCTTTTAGGTATGATTTACACTTTAGATACAACAGATACAACGTTGGTGTTTCAGGCTATTTTAATAGAAAATCAATATGCTTTGGATTGTATTTTTGCAATATTAATAGGTTTGTTGGCTATTTCTTTTGCCGAATTTGCAATAAAATTAGTGCCAATTAACATAAAAAGGAAAAGAGAAAAACAGACGGTGTTTAAATTAAAAAAATATAGTTTGTTTGCAGTGTCAGCAATAGTTGTAATGTTAGCCAACGTGTTTTTAGTTTTGGGTGATATAATAGGTTTTGGAAGTGCTGGAGTAGACCTAAATGCTAGTTTTTTAGTACAAATACTAAATATCCTTTCTTCAATTTTTTTAGTAAGTATTGCCTATTTTAAGTTTTTTAACTTTTATCCAAAAAAGAACATTACTTTATTATTATATGTTTGTCTTACTTTATCTATAATTGAAGGGTTTTTATCGGGTATGAAAGAGAATGTTATTGTACCACTACTTTTGGTTTTAGTACCTTATTTTTTGGCGGGTAATAAACCTAAACTAAAGCAAGTATTAATACCTGTATTTATACTGTTATTTTTATATCCATTAAATAATAATTATCGTTCTGCTTTAAGTTTGTATAATAGTAAGCCTGTTGCTTTTTATCAGGCATTGGACAAAACGTTTTCTAGCGAGATATTTTCGGATAAAGAAGAAGAATATAGTATTACAAGTCGTTTTCAGGGCTTTTTACCATTTTTATATGGTGTTTCCATTGAAGAGGATTGGCAGTCTTTTAAATATTTAAATAGATATGTCTACTTACCTGTAGCTTGGTTTGCTCCAAGGTTTTTAATACCTAGTAAGCCTATGGCAAATACAGGTAATGAATTGTATAAAATAATGCGTAATACAGATGTTACATCTGTTTCTATTACGCCTACGACTTACGGTTGGTCTTATCTGGAAGGTGGTTATTTACCTATGTTTTTAACCTTTTTTATTTATGCTTTTATAATTTGCTTATTGGAAGGGAATTTATATTTAAATAATTTGGTGCCTATTATAATTTACACAGTACTATTAACAGCAATGATAAAAATTGAATCAGATATTTATTTTAGGATTAACTCTGTATTACAATTGCTTTTTATAGTCTTCATTTTTAAAAAAGTGTTTCTAAAAAAAATGAAAATCGTACAGTATGCTAGTTAATTACATTTTTCGAAGTAAAGATAGTGGCGGACATAGTATTGAAGAGCTTTTTGCATCTGTAAGTAGTGCATTGCCCAAAGAGGTTGAGGTTAATATGGTGCAGTTACCTTACGCTGGTGTGTCACTTAAAGCAATGGTTTTAAATATTTGGCATGTTATAAAGCTAAAAGGTATAATTCATATTACTGGAGATGTACATTACATTGGTTTAATTCCTTTAAAAAAAACAGTATTAACCATACACGATGTTAATTCAATTGTAAAAGGTTCGGCTTTAAAAAAAATTATATTTAAAACGTTTTGGTTTACATTGCCTGCTTTTTTTGTAAAAAAAATAACAGTAATATCTCAGTTTTCAAAACAAGAAGTTTTACAAGTTATTCCTTGGGCAAAACAAAAAATTAAAGTGATTTACAATCCAGTAAATCCTATGTTTGCTGCTACTCCAAAAATTTTTAATCCAAGTAATCCTACTATTTTACATATTGGGACAAAAACTAATAAAAATCTAGAAAACACGATTAAAGCTTTACAAGATATACCTTGCACTTTAGTTATTGTTGGTGCTTTAAATACACATTATAAAACACTTTTAAAAACAACAGGTGTAACGTATGTAAATTATAATAATTTATCCTTTGATGCTATTGTAAAGTGTTACCAAAACTGTGATATTGTAAGTTTTATATCCTTGTATGAAGGTTTTGGGCTACCAATTATTGAGGCTCAAAAAACAGGACGCGTTGTAATTACAAGTAACAAAGCGTCTATTCCAGAAATAGCTGAAGATACAGTACATTATGTAAATCCGTTAGACGTTGACGCGATCCAAAAAGGGTTCGAAAAAATTATAGCAGATAATAATTACAGGGAAGCTTTAATAAATAAAGGATTTAAAAACGTAACCCGTTTTAATTTAGATAACATTACAAAACACTATTTAGAAGTGTATAAAACAGTAGTAAATGCAAATTAATCACGTTATAACCTCAATAGATATTACAACTGGTGGACCAGCAAGAAGTGTCACGCACTTAATTGCAGCCATGTTAGGTGTTGATAAATCATTAGCTATTGGATTGGACACTTTAAAAAGTGAAACTCCAATTACAACTACTTTTAATACGGTTAATAGTGGGATTAGATTTCATGCTTTTGAGAAATTACAACGCTCTAAAAGTTTAGTAAATAGTTTAAAACAATCGGATGCTACTTTATTACACGGTCATGGGTTGTGGCAAATGCCAGTGCATCAAATGGCTAAAATAGCACGTCAAAAAAACATACCGTATATTATTACGCCAAGAGGCATGCTGGAGCCTTGGGCGTTAACACAAGGTAAATTAAAAAAGCAATTGGCTTTACAGCTGTTTCAGTATAAAGATTTAGAAAAAGCCACCTGTTTGCATGCTACCGCACCAATGGAAGTGGACAGTATTAGGGCGTTAGGTTTAAAAAACCCTGTAGCCATGATACCCAATGGTATTAATTTGGAGGATTTTCCGAAGCAAAAACCAACCAAAGCAAAACAACCGTTTAGACTGTTGTTTTTGTCTAGGATTCATAAAAAAAAGGGGATTGAAAATTTAATCGAAGCGTGGCAACAAGTAAGCACTGGATTAAAACAAAATTGGGTTATTGATATTTACGGTAATGGCGATCAAGCATACATTAATAGCTTAAAAGAAAAAATAAAAGCTGCTAATTTACAAGATCAAATTAGTATTAAATCGCCTGTTTTTGATGACCAAAAATTAAAAGTATTTAGAGAAGCTTCGATTTTTGTGTTACCAACTTTTAGCGAAAATTTTGGGATAGTAATCGCAGAAGCTTTAGCCAGTTATACGCCTGTAATTACTACAAAAGGCGCACCTTGGCAAGAATTAAACACGCACGATTGCGGACAATGGATTGATGTTGGTGTTGCGCCATTAGTGGATGCGCTTAATACCATGATGGCAAAACCACCAGAAGTATTGCAACAAATGGGCGCAAATGGTAGGCAATTAATTGAGCAAAAATATAGCATGCAAGCAGTTGCAAAACAAATGTTAGCGTTGTACGATTGGATTTTAAATAAAGGAGAAACACCTGATTTTATAGATGTAGTATGAGCAAAGTAGATTTATCACAATATAAAAACAGTTTAAGTCGCAAAAACCAAATAGCACGGTTGTTGTGGACTATGGTTTGGTTTGTTTTTGCAAGACCATTACCACGCAGTATTGGTAATACTTGGAAATTGTTTTTATTACGTCTGTTTGGTGCAAAAGTACACGCAAAAGCAGTGGTGTATTCTTCGGTTAAAATTTATGCACCTTGGAATTTAGAAATGCACGCATATGCGTGTTTAGCGCCAGAAGTGGATTGTTACAATGTTGCTAAAATTACTATTGGTGCGCATACTACGGTGTCGCAAAAAACATATTTATGTGCCGCATCGCATGATATTAGTAAATCAAATAACCCTTTAATTGTTGCCCCAATAATTTTAAAAGACCAATCTTGGGTTGGTGCAGCTGCTTTTATTGGTATGGGTGTTACAATTGGTCAAGGTGCTGTAGTTGGTGCAACAGCTTCAGTGTATAAAGATGTTGAACCTTGGGCTATTGTTGGTGGTAATCCAGCAAAATTCATTAAAAAAAGAAATCTAAATAATGAATAAAGCTTCAATTACAGTTATAATATTAACGTTTAATGAGCAAATTCATTTACAACGCTGTATAGACAGTGTCAAAGATATTTGCCAAAATATTGTTGTTGTGGATTCATTTTCAACAGACAATACGGAACAAATTGCAATTAAAAATAATGTTCAGTTTGTTCAGAACAAATGGACTAATCATGCAGTTCAATTTAATTGGGCATTGGCTAATGTTAATATTACGACAGATTGGATTTTACGTTTAGATGCAGATGAATATTTAACGGTAGCGCTTCAAAAAGAAATTCAAAAGAAATTATCAAGCATTCAAACACCAATTAACGGTATTGTGTTGCCTTTAAAACGTGTTTTTTTAGGCAGACATATAAAACGTGGTACAGGTGTAATAAAGTTATTACGATTGTTTAGAACAGGTTTAGCAAAATCGGAGTCTCGTTGGATGGATGAACATATTGTATTGTCAAAAGGTCAAACCATAGATTTTTCTGAAGCTTTTGCGGATGATAATTTAAATAACCTTAGTTGGTGGACGCAAAAGCATGTTGGTTATGCGATAAGAGAGGCAATTGATTTATTAGATATTGAATTGGATCTAATTCCAACGCATAAAACGGAAGGCAGTTTAAGTAAACAAGCTTCAAATAAAAGAGCTTTAAAAAAGAGCTATTCCAAAAAACCATTGTTTTTACGCGCATTTATTTACTTTATTTATCGCTATATATTTCGACTTGGATTTTTGGAAGGAAAAGAGGGTTTTTTATGGCATTTTTTACAAGGTTGGTGGTACAGGACTTTAGTAGATGCTAAAATTTATGAAATTAAAAAAGCATGTGGTTCTGACCCAATAAAAATAAAAAACTATTTAAAAGAACAGTATAGTATTAGTCTTTAAGATTTAATCTTTCGGATTTAGAAACAATTCAAATGAAAATTTCAATAATAACAGCAACCTACAACAGTGGTGCAACTATAACCAGTTGTATGGCGTCTGTATTGGCACAAACGTATCCAAATATCGAGTATGTAATTATTGACGGAAACTCCACAGATAATACCATTGCTACGGTAAAACAAATCCAATCGGAAGCGCCCAACGCTAATATCGTCATTCAATCTGAACCCGATAAAGGAATTTATGATGCCTTGAATAAAGGAATAGCTTTGGCGACCGGAGATGTGATTGGTTTTGTGCATTCCGATGACTTGCTAGCTAATCCAAAAACCCTAGAGACCATTGCGACTATTTTTAAAAACCAAACCGTGGATGGTGTGTACGGCGATTTACAATATGTTAATAAATCGGACATTACTAAGGTGATTAGGTATTGGAAAAGTGAAGTATTTACAAAACGCTTGCTTAAAAAAGGGTGGATGCCCGCACATCCTACGTTATTTTTAAAACGTGACGTGTATAAAAAACATGGCCGATTTAATTTAACCTACAAAATAGCAGCAGATTACGACTTTATTTTACGCGTGTTTAAAGATGATAGTTTGGCGTTTAGTTACTTGCCAGAAGTTATAACAAAAATGAGAGCTGGTGGCGCAAGTAACCGCAGTCTAAAAAATATCCTTATAAAATCGAAAGAAGATTATAAAGCAATTACCACTAATAACATAGGCTCGATTTGGACCATATTACAAAAAAATGTGTCTAAATTAAATCAGTTTTTTAAGAAAGACTAAACGAAAACTATTACTATTTATTTACAGTAAGACTGTTTATGTGTTATTTAGTTACTATTTTTGCCGCCAAATTCAAGTGTAACGTATTGTTTTATACTTTTTTATAAGTTGGTTTAAAACATAAAATAGAAGTACCCCCAAATAATAAATTACTTAATCTAAAAAAAAAGAAACCATTACCCATGAGTATACCACAAAAATTAAAAGGGCTTTTACTAATCCTATGTGCTGTATTTTGCAGTAGTTGTGTGAGTAATAAAGAAATTTTATACTTTCAAGATGCCGATACCTACAAAGAAACTAAAATCGAG
The DNA here is from genome assembly GCF_053601555.1 of Lacinutrix sp. MEBiC02595. NCBI lineage: Bacteria > Pseudomonadati > Bacteroidota > Flavobacteriia > Flavobacteriales > Flavobacteriaceae > Lacinutrix > Lacinutrix sp. MEBiC02595. Next base: position 85,574 of record NZ_JBSHNU010000222.1, read on the forward strand.
TATCGCGAAAACACTATTCAGCCTAACGATATATTGTCTGTAACCATAAGTGCTGCTATTCCAGAAACAGCCATTCCGTATAATCGTATCACGAGTACTAATGCCGCGTCTAATACTAGTTTAGAAATGCTAAAACTGCAAGGGTATTTAGTAAACCCAGATGGAACCATCTCTTTACCAGTGTTAGGTAAAGTGGTCGCAAAACAATTAACCAATAGTCAATTAGAGACTGCTATAGGTAATCAATTAGAAACAGGAGGGCATTTACGTAATCCTATAGTAACCGTACGTTTGTTAAATGCAAAAGTAACCGTATTAGGAGAGGTTCAAAGTCCAGGGACATTCACGTTTACAGAGCAATACTTAAGCGTGCCACAAGCTTTAGGCTATGCAGGAGATTTAACTATTAATGGTCGTCGTGACGATCTGTTACTTATTAGAGAAGTAGACGGCATCCGTAAAATTAAGCATGTGAATTTAACCACTGCCAATTGGATGGATGATGCAGAATACATGCTAAAACCTAACGATGTGTTAGTAGTACAACCTAATCGTGCTAAAGTGAAAACAGCAGGATATATAGGTAATGTTACCACTATTGTTGCTATTGCTTCCTTAGTGGTAAGTGCCACTATTTTACTGACTAGATAATCCCTATTTATGAATACGCAATTAGAATACGACTCAGAAGACGAGCAATTAGATATTAAAGGTATTGTTAACCGTTATCTAGCATATTGGCGTTGGATTGCTTTATGCGCCATTATAGCGGTAGTAGTAGCATTTTTATATTTACGGTACACACCAAATAGTTATACAACCACAGCAAAGGTTAAGATTTTAACGGATAAAGAGGCTACAGATTTTGCCTTAGATTTAGATAAACTGTTAGGTAAAGGGAATGTAAACCTAGAAAACGAACGTGCGGTTTTACAATCGTTTCGCTTAAATCGACAAGTTGTAAACCAATTAAATTTACAAGTCGCTTACTTTAAAGAAGGTCCTCTTAATCAAATACCAGTATTTGATGCTCCATTTAAAGTGGTATATGTACCAAATTTAGTTAATGAAAAAGCACTACTGGATTTTAAAATCACCGTGTTATCCAGAGGTTATATGCTGATGAATATGGATACAGAGGAAACCATAGAAATACCAACCTTTTATTTTAATGCACCTACCACAAGCTTTCCATTTAAAATAACACCAATAGATACCGAAACTATAATGCCTGGGGAAAACCCAGTATATACGGTTGTTATTGCTAGCGAAAGTAATGCGGCGCAAAATTTAGTTAAAAACATAAGCGTCGCGCCAGATGGTAAAAACAGTGATATTTTAGTGTTGAGCTTGAAAGCAACCAATAAAGTGCAAGCACAAACTATTTTAAACACGCTTATTGAAGCATACACGGCAGATGGGATATTGGACAGGCAAGAAGTATCCAAACGCACGATATCTTTTATAGACGAACGTTTTAAATACTTAACAACCGAGTTAGATTCGATTGAAGGCGCTAAAGGAAGCTATAAGCAAAATAATAACTTAAGTATTTTTGAAGCAGATGCAGCTTCGGTTATTGAAAAAAAATCGATTAAAGAGGAACAATTATTTGAAGTAGAAACACAAATTTTGTTAGCGGATGTGTTAGCAAAAAGTATGATGAATTCAGGAAATGTGAGTTTATTACCAGCAAATATTGGTTTAAATAGTGGTGCAGTTAACACCTTAGTAAGTGATTATAATACGGCGGTTTTAGAATACAATAAATGGAAAGCTAGTGCTGGAGATAATAATCCTAAAGTCAAAATATTAAAACAAACTATTGTAGATCTTAATAATAATATTGGAAGTTCTTTAGTCGGTTACAGAAGCCAATTAGAACAATCGTTAAAACAAAACAAACAGGCACAAGGTGTTGCACAACAGTCCTTCAAAACATTGCCTAATAAAGAAAAAATACTGCGAAGCATTGAGCGTCAACAATTACTAAAAGAGAATTTGTATGTATTGTTATTGCAAAAACGTGAAGAAGCAGCAATAACTATGGCTGTGACCTCTGCCAATGTTAAGGTGATAGATTATGCCATTACCAATTCGATTCCTGTAGCGCCAAAACGTAAAATAGTGTTATTAGGTGCTTTATTAATGGGATTAGGATTGCCAATTGGCTTGTTATATTTAAAGTTTTTAACCAATACAAAAATCTATACAGGGAAAGACGTAGAAGCAATAAATGCGAATAACCCTATTGTAGGTGAAATACCTGTAATTACGAATGCAAAAGAGGTGTTGAAAACAACTTCTGGAAACTCACAAACTGAAGAAGCCTTTAGAACATTAGTGAATAATTTAAACTTTACACTAGGGAAGCAACAAGGTTTGGGAGGACAGGTTATTGGAATTACATCCTCAGTAAAAGGAGAAGGTAAAACAACGGTTGCATTTAATGTTGCAAAAACCTATTTTACACTAAAAAAGAAAGTACTATTGGTTGGGGCAGATTTAAGAAATCCCCAATTACATACGCTAATTAATGAGTCTAAAAATACAGGAGGATTATCTAATTATTTAAGTGATACAACCTTTAAGTGGGATGAAGCGGTATTGAATATGAATACAGGTAGCAAGGATTTTGATTTGTTATTATCTGGTCCAATTCCTCCAATGCCAACAGTGTTATTATCTAGTACGCGTTTTCAAGACTTTATAAGAGAAGCACGATTGCAATACGATTACATTATAATAGATACAGCACCAACCTTGTTAGTTGCAGATACATTAACCTTTATTAATGATATGGATTTTACTGCTTACGTCGTGCGATCTGGTATCACAGAAAAACCACTTGTAGAGTATTCTAAAAAATTAGTAGATCAGAAAAAGATAAACAATATGGGATATATCATTAACGATATCGATCATAAAGGATCTTATGGATATGGCTATAATTATGGTTACGGTTATGGTTATTCTGCCGAAGCACCTAAAAAAAGTTGGTATCAATTCTGGAAGTAAATAAGGAAAGTTATCAATGCGTAGTCTCCAAAAAAAATCCAACTGCTAAAGAGGAATATGAAGGGTGTTAATAAAAATATATTGAAACAACAACGTCTTATTATCACTGTTTTTACCATATGGTTTGGTATTAGCACACAAGCACAAACAGAGGTGAAGTTTAATGTGGCATCGGCAGTTTTGTTAATGCCTAATTTTGGTATTGAAATACCTTTAAGTGACCATTCTAGTGCGCAACTAGATGTTTTAGGCGCTTTTTGGGATAGTTTTCAAGGAGTTCCCTTGCAGGTTATTCAAGTATTTCCTGAATATCGCTATTATTTTAAAGAAAACAGAAGGAGTTTTTTTATAGGAGCACATGTTGGTTTTGCTATGTTTACGTTACAAAAACCAAAGGGTTTAATTCTTTATGATCACTATCAAGATCCGGATACGTATCCAGATTTAGGAGAAGATAACTATACTTCTGGAAGAACTACATTTTATGGATTGACTACAGGATACAAGAAAAAATTTAATGAACGCTGGGGATTAGAATTATTTTTGGGAGGTGGCTTATCACAAACCAATTACAAAGGTTACGAGGGTTTAACTAGAACAGATGTTGATGAAGAAAATTATAGAGACTTTAATGGTAGTGGTGAAGTATTGTTGTATCGTGGCGGTATTATGCTAATATATATGTTAAAATAAATAAAATGGACTCGTAATCTAATAGTAACGATTATCTCTTAAAAATTTGGAGAAGGCTAAAAATAAATAAAAAAAACGCTTCTAAAAGAAGCGTTTTTTTTATTTATTTAGAGTGGAATAATCAAATGTCGCTCAATATACTTCCGCAACAACCCCATAAGAGTAGAATAATCAAATGTCGCTTAATATACTTCCGCAACAACCCCATAAGAGTAGAATAATCAAATGTCGCTCAATATACTTCCGCAACAACCCCATAAGAGTAGAATAATCAAATGTCGCTCAATATACTTCCGCAACAACCCCACAAGAGTGCAATAATCAAATGTCGCTCAATATACTTCCGCAACAACCCCATAAGAGTGCAATAATCAAATGTCGCTCAATATACTTCCGCAACAACCCCATAAGAGTGCAATAATCAAATGTCGCTTAGCGACCTATTTGAAGGCGTTTAGGCCAGTAACATCCATTCCTGTAATTAGTAAGTGAATATCGTGCGTACCTTCATAAGTAACCACGCTTTCTAAGTTCATCATGTGTCTCATAATAGAATATTCGCCACTAATTCCCATACCACCTAACATCTGTCTAGCGTCACGAGCAATCGTTAAAGCCATATCCACATTATTTCGTTTCGCCATAGAAATTTGTGCGGAGGTAGCGGTTCCATTCTCACGCATCACACCAAGACGCCAAGCTAATAACTGTGCTTTTGTTATTTCGGTAACCATTTCTGCTAATTTCTTTTGTTGTAATTGAAACTGTCCAATTGGCTTACCAAACTGAATACGCTCTTTACTGTAACGTAAAGCAGTATCGTAACAATCCATGGCAGCACCAATCGCTCCCCAAGCAATACCAAAACGAGCAGAATCTAAACACCCTAAAGGAGCGCCAAGACCAGATTTGTTTGGTAATAAGTTTTCTTTTGGCACTTTTACGTTGTCGAAAATTAATTCGCCAGTAGCACTCGCACGAAGAGACCATTTGTTATGTGTTTCCGGCGTAGTGAAACCTTCCATGCCACGTTCTACAACAAGACCATGAATACGTCCGCTTTCATCTTTTGCCCAAACGACAGCGATATTACAAAAAGGTGCATTAGAAATCCACATTTTTGCACCATTTAAAAGATAATGATCTCCCATATCTTTAAAATTGGTAACCATTGCGCCCGGATTACTACCATGATCAGGTTCTGTTAATCCAAAAGAACCAATCCATTCTCCCGAAGCTAATTTTGGTAAGTATTTATTGCGTTGTTCTTCGTTTCCGTATTTCCAGATTGGGTACATCACTAAAGACGATTGTACAGAAGCTGTACTACGAACTCCAGAATCACCACGTTCTATCTCTTGCATGATTAAACCATAAGAAATTTGGTCTAATCCAGCACCTCCATATTCTTCCGGAATGTAAGGTCCGAAAGCGCCAATTTCGGCCAATCCTTTAACTATTTGTGTTGGGAATTCTGCTCTTTGCGCATAATCTTCAATAATAGGAGAAACATCACGTTTTACCCATTCTCTTGCGGCATCACGAACTAATTTGTGCTCTTCGGTAAGTAATTCATCAAGGTTGTAATAATCTGGTGCTTCGAATAAATCGGCTTTCATTCTAATTATGATATTTTAAGCTTCTAATTTTTGAGAATTACCCAAAATAGAAGGCGTTATTTTATAAGTTTAACAAAAGTAACGAAATCGTTTTCATTGCCAAATATAAATATCACATTTTAAGATAAAAATCTTTCGTCAAATTTATGTAGTCTTCTGTGTATTGGTGTCTTGCGGTTTCTATAATGAGTTCTTCTTTCTCTATATCGCTTTCGCGGAAAGAAAATTCTAAAAGACTTCGTTTAATTTCGGAAGTAGACGAACCCTGAACATGTAAAATTCTATTCGGAAATAATTTGGACTGGGAAGCCAACGCTATAAAATTTGCTTCTTCCTTAAACGGAATAATAACCGAGAAAATACCGTCTTCTATTAATAAGGAAGCAACACTTTCTACTAAATGATCAAAAGGCATGGCATCTTGAAACCTTGCTAAATCACGTTGTACGTTTTCAGTTTTAAAGTCTTCGGAATAAAAAGGAGGATTTGATATAATCAAATCATATTTATCTTCAATCTCTTCGGTGAACTCTTCTAAAGCAGCGTGATAACAAAAAAGGCGGTCTGCCCAAGGTGCATTTTCAAAATTATCAACACATTGTTCATACGCATTTTCATCAATCTCCATCGCATCTATAACTTCTGCTTGACTGCGTTGTGCCAACATAAGAGACAGAACACCTGTTCCTGCTCCAATATCCAGAATGGCAAAAGGGTTTTGTTTTACAGAAGTCCAAGCACCAAGTAATACCGAGTCTGTACCAATTTTCATAGCACATTGATCTTGATTTACTTGAAATTCTTTAAATTGAAAAGGTTTGCTCATAATAAAAGGCCTTCCTTTTGGGAAGGATTTAGGATGGGATTATTCTTCTAAATACAAATCAATCAATCCTTCAGGGGTTTCCACAAGAATTACTTTATTTTCTTTATCCACTTTTTTAATAAAATGGTCGTTCATCGGAATTAAAATTTCAATACCATCTCTATCTATTTCAAAAAGAGCCTGTGCTGTGGTGTCGTTAATTCCTGTAATAATTCCAACATCACCAAAGTTGGTGTCTTTTACAGTAAAACCTATAATCTCATGAAAGTAGAATTTATCACCTTCTAGTTTTGGTAGAAATTCTAGAGGTAAATATAGATTACTCTTTAATATGGCATCTGCATCTTCTTCTGTGTTTACGTCTTCAAACTTGATACGTAATAATTCCGATTTATGTAATTGTGCATTTTCAATAAAAAAAGGAATAAGGTTTCCTCTTAAATCTATAAAAACAGATTCTAAACCATCATAAATATCTGGTTCATCTGTATCTAGTTTTACTAGAATTTCACCTTTAAAACTGTATTTTTTTACAATTTTACCTAGAAAAAAACAATCTTCTTTTTTCATAATAATGCAATTATTTTGTCACACTGAGCGCAGTCGAAGTGTTTCGTACTAGTATAACATAAAGGTTTCGACTGCGCTCCACCTGAAATGGATTGAAAAGTGGAGTGTTTATATATGTAATAAACAACATTATTTCCAATAAAAAACTCCAATACAATTGTATTGGAGTTTAAAAGTATAAAAAATATTTTTTTTATTCTTCTTCGTTAGATGCTTCTTCTGCAGGAGCATCTTCTGTAGTTTCTTCTACAACTGGAGCTGCTGCTGCAATTCTAGCTTCGTTAGCTGCTTTTTCAGCTTCAAAAGCTTTCGCTTTTGCATCTGCTTCCACCTTAGCTAAACCATCTGTTTTTGCACCAACTTTACCTTCTTTTTCTTCTAACCAAGCAGTAAACTTCGCTTCTGCTTGCTCTTCTGTTAAAGCACCTTTAGTTACTCCACCTTTTAAATGTTTTTTTAACAAAACACCTTTGTAAGATAAAATAGCTTTCGCTGTATCTGTTGGTTGTGCACCATTTTCTAACCATGTTACTGCACCATCAACATTTATTTCAATAGTTGCTGGGTTAGTATTTGGGTTGTAAGCACCTAATTTCTCTAGGTATTTACCATCTCTTTTCGCGCGAGCATCTGCTGCTACGATCCAGTAATAAGGTTTTCCTTTTTTACCGTGTCTTTGTAATCTAATTTTTACAGGCATAATAATTAATTCATTGAGGTTCTCGACCTCTGGTTATTAATAAGTGTGCAAAGATACTATAAATAATTTATATTCAACTTTTTATATTAATCATTTTTTTATGCTATTTTTATGCTCTCAAATTATATAAAATTTATGAAAAAGATATTCCTATTTGTTATTTCCGCTTTATTTATGGTGAGTTGTGGTGAAGAACTTGAATCTAATACGCCAGCTTTACAAGGTAAAAAAGATGGTACGTTATGGAAAGCAGATTATTATAGTGCTGAAATTAATAGTAGCGGACAGTTAATCATTAACGGAGGGAGAGGAAGTGAAATCGTTACCTTAAAAATGGGAGCGGCTGTTGGTACTTATGTTTTAGGAGAAGGAAGTGCTAGTGAAGCTGTTTTTACAAGTATTCAAGATGTGATGCATTCTACAAATAATGAGCCAGATGAAATTATTCAAATTTATCCGGCGGATGGGGAAATTGTAATTACAGATTATGCAGATTCTGGTAATAAAGTGTCGGGTACATTTTGGTTTAATGCATTTTCGGACTCTGGTTTGAATAAAGTGAATTACAGTCAAGGAGTTTTTTACCAAATCCCAGTTTCTGGAGGTGGAGGTTCTACTGTTGTTGCTTGTGATGATGCGGTTGCTGCTACCGAAGCGGCTTTAGTAATTTATAATGCTACAGATAATACTAGTTCCAATTATCCTCCTGCGTGTAATGCGTATAAAGCGGCATTAATGCAACAAATTACTAGTTGTGGTGATGATACAAATACTTTACAAGATATTATAGATGGTTTAGATTGTACACTTCCTTGTGATGTAGCTACCGCTAATACCGATGCAGCTTTTGCAATTTACGATGTTACGGATAGCTCAAGTGCTGATTTTGCTTCCGTGTGTAATGCGTATAAAACAACATTAGAGCAACAAATTACTAGTTGTGGTGATGATACAAATACCTTACAAGATATAATAGACGGTTTGGATTGTGGTGTAGGTACAACTCCTGGCGTATGTCAAACCTGTTCTATCACTTCATTTCCAGATACAGAATATTGTGATAATGGTGATGGGACAATGACGGTGTCTATTGCTGGAGCTCCGGGATCTACTTTAGATGTTCCAGGAGGTTCTTTTAGTGCTTATATGCAAGCACTAGAAGGGGCAGGGTATTCTTGTAACTAAAAGATTTAAAATATATATTTAAAAGCGCAATCCATTTGGTTGCGCTTTTTTTTGTTTAAAACTGTTTATAACTTTCCGCCGCTAAAAGGGCAATTTTTCGTAATTTTATCGTTCTCATTTATTCAGAAGAAAACACCTTTATGTACTTAATTTTTGATACCGAAACTACTGGTTTACCGAAACGTTGGGACGCTCCAATTACCGATACCGATAATTGGCCTCGATGTATACAAATAGCTTGGCAACTGCACGATGCTATGGGAAACTGTATCGAAAGTCAGGATTATTTAGTACAGCCAGAAGGATTTAATATTCCGTATGATGCAGAGAAAATTCATGGTATTTCTACCGAACTAGCACAAGAACAAGGTGTGCCTTTAGCAACCGTTTTAGAAAAATTTAATGAGGCTTTAGGTAAAACGAAGTTTGTTGTTGGACAGAATGTAAAGTTTGACCTGAATATTATGGGAGCGGAGTTTGTTCGTGGAAACGTAGTAAATCCATTACAAGAACTTCCTGTTTTAGATACCTGTACCGAACATACCGCAAGTCTGTGTGAGCTTCCAGGTGGTAGATACGGTAAATTTAAATTACCAACCTTAACCGAGTTGCATCAGTTTTTATTTGATGCTCCTTTTGGTGAAGCGCATAATGCAACTGCCGATGTCGAGGCAACCACGCGTTGCTTTTTTGAGTTAGTTAGAAGAGAAGAATATACACAAGAACAGTTAGATGTTCCCGATGATTATTTTCAGAAGTTTTCCGAAGAGAATCCAAAAACCATAGCGTTAATAGGTTTAAAACATATTAATCTGAAGCGCGAAAGTGCTAAGATTAATGAGCGATTACAAAAAGCACAAGCGACAGATATTTCTTCCGAAGAAATAAAAGAAAATATAGCGAGTCTGCAAACTGTAGATTTTACGCATTTGCATAATCATTCGCAGTTTTCGGTATTACAATCTACTATTAGTGTTCCAGATTTAGTGGCTTCCGCAGCAGAATATAATATGTCTGCAGTCGCACTTACAGATCATGCGAATATGATGGGGGCTTTTCATTTTGTGAAAGCGGTAAACAATCATAATAAAAGTGTAAAAGCTAAAAATGAAGAAGCTGTAGCAAGAGGAGATGCGGCAACATTAAACGAAATGAAACCCATTATTGGTGTGGAGTTTTTTGTTTGTGAAGACCATTTAGATAAAACTAGAAAAGATAATGGGTATCAAATTGTACTTATTGCTAAAAATAAAAAGGGGTATCACAATTTAGCCAAATTATCGTCGCATGCCTTTGTAAATGGATTTTACTATTTGCCAAGAATTGATAAAAAACTGATAGAAGAATACAGGGAAGACCTTCTTTGTTTAACAGGGAATCTTTATGGTGAGGTACCAAGTAAGGTTTTAAATGTAGGAGAAAATCAAGCGGAAGAATCCTTATTATGGTGGAAAGAACTGTTTGGTGATGATTTATATATAGAGTTAATGCGTCATAATCAAGATGACGAAAACAGAGTGAATCCTGTTTTAATTAATTTCGCTAAGAAGCACGATATTAAACTCGTAGCTACCAATAATACCTACTATTGTAAAAAAGGAGATGCGAATGCACACGATATTTTGCTGTGTGTAAAAGATGGTGAAAAACAAGCGACTCCTATTGGTAGAGGACGTGGTTATAGATATGGAATGCCAAATCAGGAATACTATTTCAAGTCTCCTGATGCCATGAAAAAATTGTTTAAAGACGTTCCGGATGCGATTTCAAATATACAGGAAGTTGTAGATAAAATTGAACCTTTTCAGTTGGCTCGTGATGTATTATTGCCGGCGTTTGATATTCCAGAAGAATTTGTTTTTGAAGAAGACAAAGCCGATAACGGAAAACGTGGTGAAAATAAATTCCTTAGACATTTAGTGTATGAAGGTGCTAAAAAGCGCTATGGCGAAGAACTTTCAGAAGAAGTTGTAGAGCGTTTGGATTTTGAGCTTAGCGTTATTGAAAAAACCGGATATCCTGGGTATTTCCTAATTGTAGAAGATTTTATCCGCGAAGCCAGAAATATGGATGTTTCTGTTGGTCCTGGTCGTGGTTCGGCAGCAGGTTCTGTGGCAGCATACTGTTTAAAGATTACCAACATTGATCCTTTAAAGTATAACTTGCTTTTTGAGCGTTTCTTGAATCCGGATCGTGTAAGTATGCCGGATATTGATATCGATTTTGATGATGAAGGTCGTGGTCGTGTGATGGATTACGTTATCGAGAAATACGGAAGCAATCAGGTGGCGCAAATTATTACCTATGGTACGATGGCTGCCAAATCTTCTATTCGTGATACTGCACGTGTTTTAGATTTACCATTATTTGATGCGGATAGAATAGCTAAGTTAATTCCTAATATGTCTAAATTAGGAAAGATTTTTGGAGCCGACGAAAAGAAGCTGAAAAGCATGTTTCGTGCGGAAGATTTAGAAAAAGTAAATGAACTTTTAAATATTTCGGATGGAGATGATTTACCTGCCGAAACCGTAAATCTAGCAAGAACACTAGAAGGTTCGGTTCGTAATACCGGAATTCATGCCTGTGGTGTAATTATTACACCAGATGATATTACCAAGTTCGTTCCAGTTTCTGTAGCAAAAGATTCTGGTTTATATGTCACACAATTTGATAACTCGGTTGTAGAAGATGCCGGACTATTAAAAATGGATTTCTTGGGGTTAAAGACTTTAACTTTAATAAAAGATACCGTAAAGATTGTAAAGGCAAAACATGATATTCTATTAGATCCAGATAGTTTTCCTTTAGATGATGTAAAAACCTACGAACTCTTCCAAAGAGGAGAAACCGTTGGTGTTTTTCAATATGAATCGCCAGGAATGCAGAAGCACCTTAAAGATTTAAAACCAACGGTTTTTGAAGATTTAATTGCCATGAATGCATTGTATCGTCCTGGTCCAATGGAATATATTCCTAGTTTCGTAAAACGTAAACATGGAGATGAAGAGATAGAATATGACCTTCCAGCCATGGAAGAATATCTAAAAGAAACCTACGGTATTACAGTATACCAAGAGCAGGTAATGCTACTTTCCCAAAAGCTAGCAGATTTCACGAAAGGGGAAGCCGATGTACTGCGTAAAGCGATGGGGAAAAAGCAAATTGCGGTTCTAGATAAGATGAAACCAAAGTTTATTGAGCAAGCAAGTGCGAAAGGGCATGATGCCAAAAAACTAGAGAAGATCTGGAAGGATTGGGAAGCCTTTGCAAGTTACGCCTTTAATAAATCGCATTCCACATGTTATGCTTGGATTGCCTATCAAACCGCATATTTAAAAGCACATTATCCTGCAGAATATATGGCAGCGGTACTTTCAAATAATATGAACGATATCAAATCGGTTACCTTCTTTATGGAAGAATGTAAACGTATGAAATTAAATGTTCTTGGTCCAGATGTCAATGAAAGTTTCTATAAGTTTTCTGTAAATCAAGATTATGCCGTTCGTTTCGGAATGGGCGCAATTAAAGGGGTTGGTCATGGTGCTGTAAAAACCATTGTAGATAATAGAGAGAAAGAACCCTATAAGTCCATTTTCGATTTAGCAAAACGAATCGATTTACGTGCAGCCAATAAAAGAGCTTTCGAAAACTTAGCATTAGCAGGAGGATTTGATGGTTTTGGAGATGCGCATAGAGCGCAATATTTTCATGATGAAGGCGACGGCATTACCTTTTTAGAAAAAGCCGTAAAATATGGTGCAAAACACCAAGAGAATGAAAACTCAGCACAGGTAAGTTTGTTTGGAGCCGCTAGTGATGTGCAAATAGCAGAGCCCGAAATTCCGCCATGTGAAGAATGGGGAACCATGGAGAAACTAGCGCAAGAAAGAGAAGTAGTAGGTGTTTATATTTCGGGACATCCTTTAGATGACTTTAAAACAGAAATGAAAACCTTCTGTAATGCCAATATTTCGTTATTTAATGATCTAGATACTTATGTAAATCGCGAACTTACTTTTGGTGGTGTAGTTAGAGATATACAACATCGCGTAAGTAAACAAGGGAAAGGTTGGGCGATGTTTACTATCGAAGATTATACCGATAGTTTTGAGTTTCGAATGTTTGGGGAAGAGTATCTAAAATTCAGACATTTTTTAATGCAAAACAATTTTGTGTATGTGAAAATATTTATCCGTGAAGGTTGGGTGAATAAAGACACCGGAAAGAAAAGTGATCCTAGAATGCAATTTAATAGTTTTCAGCTGTTGCACGATGTGATGGAAACCTACGCTAAAAAGCTATCTATTCAATTAAATATTAAAGAATTAGAAGTCGAAAAAATTAGAAAACTAAAGGAGTTATTACAAATGCATCCTGGAAATCAAGCGTTAAATTTTGTGGTTTATGATAATGCCGAACAAATAAAGCTTCCTATGATTAGCCGAAAACAGAAAGTAAAAGTAAGTCAAGAATTGTTGAATGAATTAGATGATCAACAGGTGTATTATAAGTTGAATTAGAACGCGCGCAAAGGATGGATGCGGCATCCTTTTTTGCTATTAAAAGCAAAAAAGATATAGTGGAAAGCCTGGTTTATGCGCCCAAATAAAAAACGAATATAGACATAACCAATAAAGCGATAAATAGAACAAATTGGCAGTTTGTAAGCTTTGGCAAAATTTTTGACTAATATTGCATATTAACATGAAGTAAAACTCAATTAAAACATAAAATTATGGCATTAGAAATCACAGATGCAAACTTTGAAGAAACAGTATTAAAAAGTGACAAACCAGTAATGGTTGACTTTTGGGCAGCTTGGTGTGGACCATGTAGAATGGTAGGACCAATCATTGACGAAATAAGCACAGAATACGACGGTAAAGCAGTTGTAGGTAAGTTAGACGTAGATGCAAACCAAGAATTTGCAGCCAAATATGGTGTGCGTAACATACCAACGGTTTTAATTTTTCAAAACGGAGAAGTTGTAGGTCGTCAAGTAGGTGTTGCTCCAAAAACTGCGTATGCAGAGGCAATCGATGCGCTTTTATAGTATATAAAGTAAAAGAAAAGATAAAAGGTTTGCTGTTATGGCAAACCTTTTTTAGTTTAGGGCTATTATAATTATGGCGTTTTTTCGTTTGCAAAAAAAGCAAAAGAAAACCAGGCTTGGAGTTTATCCTGAGCGGAGTCGAATGGGCTAAATCTTTTTATTTGACTACTTCTCGACTAGTTATACTAGCTACCTTCAAACAAAATATATGTTGTTTGAAGGTAATGCTCGAAGAGACAAATAAAAAGGATATCGCTGCAATCCTTAACGCAAACCACCTCGACTTTATGCTTTTGTATAAAGCCACTCCTTCTTAAAAAAGGAGGAGAGTAACACATATAAAATGAACTTAAGAGACGAACTTAATAAAGCTGGCGGATTTAAAAACCTGGAACTCCTTGCCAAGCAAGTGGTAGAAGGTTTTATTTCTGGTATGCATAAAAGTCCGTTTCACGGCTTTTCAGCAGAATTTGCAGAACATAAAATTTACAATCAAGGTGAAAGTACTAGACATATTGATTGGAAGCTTTTTGCAAAAACAGATAAGCTATACACCAAACGTTATGATGACGAAACGAATCTGCGTTGTCATATTATTCTAGATAATAGTAGTTCTATGCATTATCCTGAAATGCAAGATTTTTCTATTAACCATTTAAATAAAGTGGCTTTTTCTGCATTAGCGTCTGCATCATTAATGCATATGTTAAAAAAACAACGGGATGCAGTAGGATTAAGTATTTATAGTGATGCGTATGATTTTTATGCGCCAGAAAAAGGAAGCGAACGTCATCATCAAATGTTGCTAGGTCAACTTAGTGATGCGGTAGTTACAAAGGCGCTAAACAAGAAAACCGAAACGTACAACTATTTACACCTAATAGCTGAAAAGATGCATAGAAGGTCTTTAATATTCCTTTTTACAGATATGTTTCAAACTAGTGAAGATGAAGTGAAGCTATTTGAAGCATTACGCCATTTAAAGCATAATAAACATGAAGTAGTGTTATTTCATGTATTTGATAAAAAGAAAGAGCTAAGCTTCGATTTCGATAACAAACCAAAGCGTTTTATGGATGTGGAAACTGGAGAGTACATAAATTTATACTCAGAAACGGTAAAAACCAATTATGAAAAGGCAGTTTCAGAATATTTTGATACCCTAAGATTGAAATGTGGTCAATACAGAATAAAATATGTGGAAGCAGACATAAATAAAAATTTTGATAATATACTGACAACCTACATGATAGAGCGACGGAATTTTATTTAATGATTTTTTTTAAAAAAAAACCTTAAAAAATGTTTGAAATACTAAATAAGCAATGTATATTTGCACTCGCAATAAAGCAACGGTCTGGTAGTTCAGTTGGTTAGAATACCTGCCTGTCACGCAGGGGGTCGCGGGTTCGAGTCCCGTCCAGACCGCGAAAATTGCTAAAGCTTCTCTTCGGAGAAGCTTTTTTTAGCAATACCATTTAGTTGTGTTGTTTGATAGATGTTAAAGTCTATCAATGGTTTAAGTAGTTAAACCGATGGAAAGCTTTCCTTTTTCACTTGTGAAATTGTGAAGCTTTTTTATTTTAAAGCATTTTCTATTTCTATATAAAATCTTAAACCTGAATGCCTTCATTCGGGTTTAAGATTTTATCATTAGTCAATTTACGTTCTAGAATAATGCAAGTCTTCAAGTATGGAACTACAAAATATGGAGGTATTTATAAAGCTCTATTTCAAAGTCTCCCAAGTAAAAGAAGCTAGTAAATTAGATTTTTTTTGTTTAAATATATTGTGTTGTTTGATAGGTGTTTAGGTCTATGGAGTGGTTTACATAATGAAACCAATACATAGCCTTCTTGTTTTACTTGTGAAATTGGGTTGCTTTTGGATTTTAAATACTTTTTTTGCACAATATAAATATAAATTGTACATTTGACCGACGAAATAAGCGTTTTGTCGTATTTTTTGTTTTCTTAATTTAGTATTTCTATATATTTGATAACCTTAATTGGATTTTTCAAAAAATTAGAAATCAACCTATTAAGGTTCTTTAATTCATTTTATTTATTCCCTCAATAAATTCAAAATAGATTTAGTGTCTACTTTGTTTTTTTACAGTAAGTTTTCTATTTCTCTTGTATAAAGATATTTGCCTTAGCAGATGCTTTGTATAAAGTATATATAAAAGATTATTAACTATAAAATTAAATAAAATGAAATCCCTAAAAATTACAGTATTAGTAGCAGTAGTATGTGCAATCTTCGCATCTTTAACTCCACAAGACAAACCAGCTCACGAAAAAGATAAAAATAGCGAGACTATTGTAAAAGTGACTCTTAAAAAAGAAAAAAAAGGAATTAAAATTCCACAACAAAGTTAAAATATATTATTTTTAAAAAAAGGGTGTTTCTAAAGAGATATGGAAACCCCTTTTTTATTTAGCTATTTATTTATTTTGAATGCTGTTTAATTAAAAAAGTATAAATTTGATTTAATACATAAATAAGTCATTGAATAAACTTTTACTTTTTATCATTACAGTGCTGTATGCATCTAATTTATTTTCTCAAAATAAAAAAGTAGATAGTATTGTTATATTACGAAATCTTGCGAATAACAACGAGATTGAAGTTGATATGCGTTTTGAATATGCTAGAAAAGCGATTAAGAATTCTATAGTTACCAATCAGGACTCTACGGTGTTAACTAGCAAAAGGGTGCTCTCTTACCTGTTTCTTATCCATGGAGACTATGATTCGTTATTTAAAATTAATCATGAAAATTTAAAATTAGCAACTAAAATACAAGATTCTATAGCGCTTGCAAATACAAACAATATTCTTGGTTTGTATCACCATATCAATGAGAAGCATGATAGTGCTTATTACTATTATTTTAAAGCCGTTAAATTATTTGAATCTTTAGAGGATATAAAGAATCAAGGAGAAGTATTAGCCAACATGGCAGATATACAAGAAACGGAAAGAGATTATATAGGTTGTGAAAACAATGCTATTCGATCCATTGCTTTAATAGAACAGTTGCCTGAGAACGATTATAACCTAGAAACCTTATGGTACGCAAATAATCTAATAGCAATAGTTTCTGCCGAATTAGAACAGTATGAGAAGGCATTAGAATATTATAATAAAACACTTGCTATTTGTGATAGAATGAAGGATTCTTACGAGAAAAGATTGTTTTCTAATATCAATATAGCTGCTTTGTATAGAAGAAAAGGAGATTATATTACAGCAGAAAGACTTTATGAAAAGTTATATAAAGATACTACTGTTTTTGAGTATGATCCAACTTCTTATTCTATAATTCTGTCTGGATTGGCTAATGCAAAATTTATTAATAAAACAGCTAGCAATAGCGAAGTGCATCAATTATTTAATAAAGCGTACGCTATTAGTAAAAAAGAAGCCGATGATGTTGGCCTTTTATCTATTAGTATGGATGTATCCGAATTTTATTTAGAAACTAAAAATCTAGATAGCGCTAGATATTATGTAGATAATGCGTATCAAATTGGTAAAGAATTAGTAGCAAATGAAACGATATTAGAAGCACTTCTATTAAAATCGAAAATTGAAACAGGAGAAAAAGTTAAAACAAGTCTAGATGCCTATATAAAATTAAGCGATAGTTTACAAAAAGCAGAACGCTCTATTAGGAATAAATTCGCAAGAATAGATTATGAAACAGATCAAATAAAAGCAGAAAAGGAGCAAGTTTCCAAAGAACGATTTTTGTTTTTATTGCTCTCCATAGGTTTGTTTGTAACGCTTGCTCTATTGTATGTGGTAATTACACAACGCTCTAAAAATAAAGAATTAAGGTTTGTTCAAGAACAGCAAGAAACGAATGAAGAAATTTATAATCTCATGCTTTCACAACAAGATAAAATTGATGAAGCTAGAAGTACCGAAAAGAGAAGAATTTCTGAAGAACTTCACGATGGTATTTTAGGAAGACTTTTTGGAACTAGGCTGAGTTTAGATAGTTTAAATAGGAGTACTACCGAAGATGCTATGAAGTCTAGAGAGAATTATATAGATGAGTTACAAGCTATCGAGCAGGAAATTAG
This sequence comes from Lacinutrix sp. MEBiC02595, assembly GCF_053601555.1. Taxonomy (NCBI): domain Bacteria; kingdom Pseudomonadati; phylum Bacteroidota; class Flavobacteriia; order Flavobacteriales; family Flavobacteriaceae; genus Lacinutrix; species Lacinutrix sp. MEBiC02595. Next base: position 103,338 of record NZ_JBSHNU010000222.1, read on the forward strand.
AAAAGTGTCTCATGAGTTAAATACCGATTTTGTTTCCGGGTCCGGTTTTGCAGATATTATTAAGGCATTATTAGAAACGCAAACAAGAGCTTATGAGTTAGACTATAAGCTTATCCACAGTGATTCTATACATTGGGATAATGTTACCAATAAAACTAAAATTCATATCTATAGAATATTACAAGAATCCCTTCAAAATATATATAAACACGCTAATGCTTCCTTAGTAGAAATTAGCTTTAGTATAAAAAATAATGTAATTTGTATCGCAATTTCAGATGATGGTTCTGGTTTTGAAGTAAGCAAATCCAAAAAGGGAATTGGTATTAAAAATATTACCTCCAGAGTCAAAGAAATTAAAGGAGTATTAAAAATTAAATCGCAAATAAATAAAGGAACAACCATTACCATTAAAATTCCAATCTAGCAAAAACGCCCTAACTGAATGCAAGAAATAATTAAAATATTAATGACAGATGACCACCCTATGATTATAGAAGGTTATCAAAACACACTGTTAGCGACCAAAAAAGAAACCCAAGAATTGCAAATAGATATTGCAAATACCTGCGATCAATCTATTGCGTTAATGCAAAAGTCTAAAGAGGAGGAAAGTCCTTATGATATTTTGTTTATGGATATTAGCTTACCTCCTTCGTCTGACGGAACCATAACTTCGGGAGAAGACCTTTCTAAATACGCTAGAGACCTTTTGCCAGATGCTAAAATTGTTATCCTTACCATGTTTAACGAGCCATATAGAATACATAATATCATTAAAGAAATTAAACCGGAAGGTTTTGTTATAAAAAGTGATTTAACTTCTAGAGAATTGGCTAGTGCATTTCAGGCCGTTTTAAATAATCCTCCATTTTATAGCACCACGGTTACCAAATATTTAAAAACAGCTTTAGAATCTGAAATTGAAATAGACGACATTGATCGAAGAATTTTGTATCTACTTTCTCAAGGGATAAAAACAAAAAGCTTAACAAAACATCTTGGTATTTCTACTAGTTCTGTTGAAAAAAGAAAAAAGAGCTTAAAAGAAGTTTTCTCTATCACAGATAGCCAAGATGAAACCTTACTAAAGGAAGCTAGAAATAAAGGTTTTCTATGATTTTTGTGCGAATTATCTTTTTCTAAATGTTAATTTTTGAAATTTATTCATTTTTTTGAAACCTTCAAAGTCTTGAAAAGCTTGAATAGTGTGGTTTTTCCGTAAGTCAATTACGGTTTTTCCGTAAGCGTGTTCTGTATATTATATCTATCTTAGTACTATCAACAACGCATAGTTAGTTAATCCCCTCAGATAAAATTATGTTGATTATAGCATGAACTAAGTCTTATAATTTCATTTTTATGAAATTGTAAGACTTTTTCTATTCCCACGTGTTTGTTAAAAGCTGAAAATACTGGCTTTATATTCCCAAAAAGTCATAATAAAAAATCCAAAGTAAACGATAGCAACAATAAACTTTAAAAAAGTTCCTGTTAAAAAACCTAAAAAAGAACCAAAAGCCGCTTTTATGGCAGTTTTAGAATCTGCTTTATTAAGTAGTTCTCCTATAAGTGCACCAACAAAAGGCCAAATTATAATACCAAAAACACCAAATATTGGAAAAAATATAGAAATCAATAAGCCAACAGTAGTACCAATCATGCCCATTTTACTTCCTCCAAATTTTTTAGTGCCAAGCGCAGGTATGATATAATCTAAAGCAAAAACAAGTAGTGCTATTATTAAGGTAATAACCAAAAACCACTGATCATTTGGTACCGCTGTGGTAAGATGTAAAAGTAAAAGTCCAATCCAACTCATTGGTGGGCCAGGAAGCACAGGAAGAAAACTACCAACGAGTCCAATAATTATAAATAGAAAGCCCATAAAGGCTAAAAATATATCCATGTATTTTTTCTTATAAGACGAAGATAATTAAACAATGTTACATTTTTGTAACTAAAAAATTAGTTCAAACTAAAAAATTAGTTATATTTGTATTGTTGAACTAAAAAGTTAGTTATAAATATGAAGCAACTTACAAAAGCAGAAGAAGATATAATGCAAGTACTTTGGCACCTTGAAAAGGCGAATGTAAAAGCAATAATTGAAGAGCTTCCAGAACCTAAACCAGCGTATAATACAGTATCCACAATTGTTAGGATTTTAGAAAGTAAAGGCTTTGTAGATTATGAAAAAAAGGGAAAAGGACATATTTATTTCCCATTGCTTCAACAACAGGAATACAGTAATCAATCTATAAATAAATTAGTAGATAATTACTTTCAAGGCTCTTTTAAAAGCATGGTTTCTTTTTTTATGAAAAAGAACGATATAAGTTTAAATGATTTAGAATCGGTACTTAAAGAAATAGATAAACAAGAATAATATGTTGCACTATATATTACAAACCATCGTTTTTCAATTGCTGTTTTTAGTAGTTTATGATCTGTTTTTAAAAAGAGAAACCTTTTTTAATTATAATAGAATATATCTGTTATCCACGGGATTGCTTTCTTTGATATTGCCTTTTATTCAAATGGAAAGTTTTAAAAATATAGTTACTCAAAAATATAGAATACTACTTCCAGAAGTCATTTTAGGTGATGCTAATAATGTCAATGCAATAACGGTTGTAAATCAAGATGTGTATGCGATTTGGAATTATATTTTATACATAGGGATCTGTATTGCAGCATTCGTATTTGCTTATAAAATCATTCAAATAATACGGTTGATTATTGATAATCAGAGATATAAAAAAGGGAATTTAATAGTTGTAAGATTAAAAGAAAGTAATACCGCTTTTTCCTTTTTTAATTATGTGTTTTTGGGTGAAGATATTGAAGAGAAAGACCATGATGCAATTTTTAAACATGAGCAAATTCATGTACTACAAAAACACACCTTAGATTTATTGTTTTTTGAAATATTACGAATTCTTTTCTGGTATAATCCAATGGTTTATATGTATCAAAATAGAATAGCAAACGTGCATGAGTTTATTGCCGACAAAAAAGCAGCTAAAAACAATAACAAGAAATATTATGAGAATTTATTATCGCAAATTTTTAATGTGAAACAAATCTCATTAGTCAATCCATTTTTCAAACAATCATTAATCAAAAAACGAATCGTTATGTTACAAAAATCAAAATCAAAAAAGAGAAACCTTATCAAGTATGCTATGCTATTGCCAGTACTTGCGTGCATGTTAATTTACACTTCCTGTTCACAAGAAGAAGGAACAGCAGTACCATTAGATCAGGATATGGAGCAAGTGGTTGAAAAATTTAGAAACCAATTACAAACAGAAAATAGTACATTAACAAAAGCAGAGCGTCTGGAACTAGCAGAATATATTATTGACGAATTTAAAGCCAATGTTGAAGATAATGGTAAAACAAGTTCTGGAAGTATTAGTGCATCTAGCATTACTAGCAGTGATGAGGTCCCTTTTTCCGTTATAGAAAACGTTCCTGTTTTTCCTGGATGTGAAGGAGAAGTAGATAACAAGGAAAGAAAGAAATGTATGGCTGGAAAAATTAGCAATTTTGTAAACAAGAACTTTAATATAGGTTTAGCGCAAGAATTAGGATTAAAATCAGGGAAACACAGAATTAGCGTTCAGTTTATAGTAGATAAAAACGGGGATGTAGTCGATGTAAAAGCAAGAGCACCACATCCAAAATTAGAAGTAGAAGCGATTAGAATTGTAAGCTTATTACCTAAAATGAAACCGGGTATGCATCTGGGTAAAGCGGTGTCGGTTCCTTACGGATTTCCAATACAGTTTCAAATAAATGAATAAACTTCTTTCCTTTTTTTGTCTATTTATAATTTTTAAAACGGAAGCGCAAACTTCGGTTTTAAAAATTGCAGATAGTTTATATGTTTATGGTAATTATTCTCTTGCTATAACAAATTATAAGCTACATAAAAAACAACAAGAAGTATCTTATAAATTAGCGCAAGCATATCAAGCAATAGGGAACTATGAGGAAGCTTTAAAATATTACAAACGAGATGCTCTTTTTAGTCCAGAAAATCAATTAGCGAAATATCAATATGCTAAACTATTAGCAAAAACAAAAAAATTTAATGCAGCATCTGGTTTGTTTTATGAGCTTATAGATTTAGATTATAAAAATCCAGAGTATCATTATCAACTAGGTTTAGTTTTAGAAAAATTAAAAGATTCTTCTAGTCAGAATAGATTTTATAGTGCGTATCAATTAGATAGCACGCACCAAAAAGCTATTTATCAATTGGCTAAGTTTCAGCTTAAAAATAAAAATTATGCACTTGTAGAAAAGTATACCAATATTGGACTACAAGCATATCCTAATAATGCAGAGCTTATCAGTCTAAAAGCGCAAAGTTATTATAGCCAAGAAGAATATAGAAAGGCAATAGAAAGCTTGGTTCGATTAATTAATTTAAACGAAACTTCTTTATTTATATATGAAAAATTGAGTTTTAGTTACGCTAAAATCGATGCTTATGATAAAGCAATAGAACACCTTTTGATTGCTTTAGAAATGGAACCTCAAAATGCTTCAAATGTATTTATATTAGGTCAAATGTATGATAGGAAAGGAAATCCTGAAATAGCAGAAAAGTATATGAAGCAGGCTCTGGATTTATTCGATATTCCATTGGATGATAAATTTATACAGTTAGCGGTTGTACTCAATCAGCAAAAAAAATATAAGGAAGCTATAGCTATTTTAAATACGGTGATACATGAAAATCCAGGTAATATGCGCGCATGTTTTTTTATGGTAATGGCAAAAGATAAGTATTATAAAGATGTAACAGCCAAGTTAGAAGCCTTTCAAGCCTTTGAAAATAGTTTTCCTAACAATATATATTCTTCCATTGTAGAACAGCGAATATCCCAATTGAAGTCCGAAGAATTTAATACCATAGAAAATTAAAATTGTAAAATTGTGTTTTTATACTATCCAATATTGGATAAAGGTACTTCATCGTATTTTCGTGCATTTCCTTTGTTTTTTTTATAATTCGGAATTTTGTAGCGTTAAAATCTATTTTTTTTATTTATTTCGTAGAATGAGAAATAAGGTACTATTTATAATTGGGCTGTTATTTTGTACAATAACGGTGTCTTCGCAAGTAAATTTAAATTGCCAGCAAACGTGTGTTGTTGAAAAAACAGAATATACAGGAGCGCTTTTAGGCGTGCGATTAAAACCAAATTGTGGAGATAAAGGAGCTTATATTGCTGAAATAGTAACTAATTCTGCGGCAGACAAATCTGTTTTAGAAGTTAATGATTTGATATTGTATGCAGAGGATATAGAAATAAAGTTTCCTAAGCACTTTATAGACATTGTTGCAAAAAGCAAACCATTTCAGGAAATTCATTTGGTTTATGAAAGAAATGCAAAGGTATATTCTACACAAGTAGTTTTAGACGCCAAAACTTCAAAAATAGTAAAACAAGAAGTGTGTTGTGATACTTTTAATTTAAAGGAAAGCATAGCGATTTATCCTAATCCTGCAGTTAAAAACCTACATGTAACCTTTAAGGAAGCCGTTCAAGAAAACTATACTTTTGAAATTTTCAATTTAAATGGAGTCCGTTTTTTTAGCGAAGAAAACGCCAAATTAAATAACAACCTTACAAAAGCTATTTCTGTAGAAAATTTAGAAGATGGTGTGTATGTTTTAAAGATCCAACAAGGTTCTAACGCGCACTCTAGTATGTTTGTGGTTAAGAAATAATCACATTTAATTTATAAATTGTACATTTCGGTTTTCTTTAACATATGCAAAGGATTCTGCTTTTTTTATTGTTTTTAGGAGTAACTTCCTGTAACTATTTTAATGTGAAGAAAACATCTTCAGAAGCTATTCTTGAAGAAGAACTACAAACGTTTAACTGGAATGAAGTGGACGTGTACCCAAGTTTTGAAACCTGTACTACTTCTTCAGATCAAGAAAACAAGAAAAAGTGTTTTCAAAATACCTTAACCGAAGCTATTTATAAGCATTTAGCTGCAGAGAAAATAGTAGTGACGCAAGACATTCAAGATACTATTTTAGTGCATTTTCAAATCTCTGAAACTGGCGAGTTACATCTTATGGATGCGAAAATGGATTCTGTAACGATTCTAGAAATCCCCAATATGAAAGTTTTATTACATCAAAGTTTAGATTTTCTTCCGGAGATATATCCCGCAATTAAAAGAGGACAACAAGTAAAAACGCAGTTTACACTTCCTATTAAAATTCAAGTAGATTGATTTTTTAATTCTTGAAATTGAAATTCGGAAGGATTTTTAATACCTAATCGCTAGCTTTTTCATCAACCTTAAAATTTCTACATACAACCAAACTAAAGAAACTAAAAGGCCCCAAGTGGCAAGCCATTCTTTACTTTTTGGAGCGCTATTTTTTTGTCTTTCTATATATTGAAAATCTAGAAGTAGTGTTAATGAAGCTACAATTGCAGCAATAACATTAAATGCAATAGCGATTAAAGAAGTCCCCCAAATAAAGGACTGAAATCCAAAAAAGTTTAAAATCCAAGAAATAATATATACTAAAAATATACTGGAAGCCGCGGTGATAATAATGCTTTTTAGTTTTTGTGTAACTACTATAATTCTAGTTTGATACAGCAAAAGTATGGTAAAAAAAGTGATGATAGTAACACCAATTGCCTGGTAAGGCATATTCGGAAATTTGGCATGCGCAAAACTACTTATTCCTCCTAAAAAGAAACCTTTGGCAATGGCATATAAAGGCACCAAAAAAGGAGCCCAATTGTGTTTGTAAGATATAATAACGCTAATAATTATAGAAGAAATTATTCCGCCATAAAGAAACCATTGCATGTCAAAGCCAGCACTGTAAAGACTCCAAACATATACGGTGATTACTGCAATAATAGCGATGCAAAAAAGCGATTTAATAACAATACCAGAAACTGTCATTTTAGGAGCAGACGATTTTTTATCCTTCCAAAAGTAATTAGAAAAAGCAGGATTGGATGTTTTATCTAAACGCATAGTGTATTCATATTTCGTGTAAAACTACAAAATATAAAGGGGAAAACAGTTATTTGCTGAAAGCCCTACCTTTCCATTTATAATTAGAAAAAATGGAAACAAAAACAACGTAAACACTAAAAAAGGGATATAGAAAACAGCTGAATAAATAAGACGATAAAAAAGATTCTTGATGATAAAAACGAACCGTTTTAAACAACAATAAAAAGTCGATACTACACTTGATTAAAAATAGATATAAAAGTATTTTAAAATTAAAAACACCAGCAATACTAACTGTCAATGCAGCAATAAGGGAAGCATTCATTAGTAAAACAATTAGCCCGGCTATTTTAGCAAAACTATTTTTATAATTAGCAGATTTTGAAGCCCAACGTACACGTTGCGAAATTAATTTGCTAATCGTTTTTTCAGCTTCGGTAGTTACAACTGCGTGTTCACATTTTAAATAATGTACTTTTTTAGCATCTTGTTTTACAGCCTTTTCCAATAAGAAAATATCATCTCCACTTGCAATATTCGTGTTCCCTTGAAAACCGTTCACCGTTTTAAAAAAATCTTTTTTATACGCTAAATTTGCGCCATTACATAAAAAGGGTTTGTGTATCCCAAAACCACCAATGGTTGCACCTTGAAGGCTTAAGAAATCTAGTAATTGAAAGCGATCTAAAAATGAATTTACATGGCTATACGTGACGGGAGCAACTATAAAATTCGCATCGTTTTTCTGTATAAACGCATCTAAAGTATCTAGCCAAAATTTGGATACAATACAATCTGCATCTGTGGTAAGGATCCAATTGTGTTTCGCAATTTGTATGGCAGAAGTGATAGCATCTTTTTTAGGTGAATTACTTTTTCGTTTGTTCTTAATAATCTTTATTTTAGTTCGAGTGTATTTGTCGGCAGATAAATGGGTGTCGAGAATGTTTTTAATAACTGCAACCGAGTTATCTTCAGAAGCATCATCTATCAAAATAACTTCAAATAAATGTTTCGGGTATTTTAAGGCTGCAATAGATTTTAAAAGTTTCGGTAAATTTTCAGCTTCGTTTCTAAACGGAATTAGTATAGAAAACATAGTTTTAACTTCTACATCTTCCAAAGAAAAAGGCTTTACTTTATCAAAACCAATGGCTAAACTTCCTATTAAAAATAAGTAAGCAATGGTAATAGCAACAAATAGTAAAAGGATCATTCTGCTTTGTTTTTTGGAAGTTTAAAGGTAAGCACATAAAAGCTCCCAAGTATACTTGGGAGTACGAAATTTAAAATCCACATGAGTAGAATAATACTTAGAATGGTAAATGCATCGATACCAATTTTGGTAAAAATATAAACAGCTACACTTCCTTTAATAATAACGTCTAATATAAATATGGAAGGAATTACAGACGAAATTAAATACATACTTGTTATGGCAATCATGGCTTGAAAATACGAAAGGCCAACACCAAAAAGATCAAGTAAAAAATAAAATTGAAACGAAAAAACCAAGTATCTTAAAAGCGATACTATAAAACTGGACACTATTATTTTTCTTGCAATATTTTTAACGAAACTTTTTACTTTCTCTATAGAAAACCCTTTTATTTTAAAACGTTTTTGTTTTAACCCTAAAACAGAAAATATAGAAATAACGGCTATAATAATTAAGAATCGCGGTACTCTTGAAAAGTTAAAATCGACCGGATATGCTATGGCAAAATAGTACAAACCAAAAATACCAAAAAGCAAGGTGATGGACATTTGCATCATGTTTCCAATAAAGTTTAAAAGGACAACCCGTTTTCTGTGTTCAGTAGTAAAATATAAAGCTTTAGCACCATAATCACCTATTCGATTTGGTGTTAAAAGTGACGCTGTTAAAGCACCTAAACTTTGTTTTAAGGCTTCATAAAAAGATATTTTTTTAATAGAAGATACTAAAATTCGCCATTTTGAAATTTCTAAAAACCAATTAAAAATGCTTATAAAAAGTAAAAAAATCACGTTTTTTAAAGAGAAAACATTGTTTTGGTTCGAAAAAGCAACAAATTCGTTGAAGTCTAAATCGTTGTTTGTGGTTAGTTTATTATAAATAAAATAAAAAGCACCAATTACAATACTTAATTTAATAAGTACAAAAAAGAATTGTTTAGTTTTGTATGGTAATGTTCTATACATGATGTGCTAAAATGCGCAAATTAAAACAATATTGCCTTATGATAATACCAATTCAAATATTTAAGTCCGCCATATTCTTTGTACTACTAAGTTTTATATCGTTTTCTGGATTTTCACAAAGCGAAACAAGCACTTGGAAGGCACAATTTGCTGTCGGAATTAATAGTCCGAGTCAAAGCGCATTTGTTTCTACCTTTGAAGCAAAACCTATAAATTTCCCAACAGTTCATATGGGCTTACAACGTATGTTTAGCAGAAACCTTGGCGCTAAATTAGACTTTGGTTATAACCGACTTTCTAATGCAAGCAATTCACCAGAATTTAAAGTAAACTACTCTAGAGTTAATGTACAGGCGGTTTATGACCTTGGTAGTTTTATTCGATTACCGCAAAACTATGCTATTATAGCCCATGCCGGACCAGGATTTACTTTTGTAAAACCATTAGGAGAGTATACAGATAATAAAGAATCCTTTTTAAATGCAATGGCTGGTTTGGAGTTTCATTACGGAATTTCCCAAAGCCTTTCTTTGTTTTTAGACACTTCTTATATTTATGCCTTTAGTGGTGATTATGATAATATTGGTGATGGATTTGGAACTTTTAACGGAAACCTTTTAACAGCAACTATTGGTATTTCTATTTCATTAAGTGGTTGTTATTATTGTGAATAATGAGCGAAGACAGAATTATTTTAGGAATAGATCCAGGTACGACCATAATGGGTTTCGGACTAATACGAGTACGGAACAAGAAGATGGAATTCTTGCAATTAAACGAATTAGATTTAAAGAAATATAAGGACCATTATCTAAAACTGAAACTTATTTTTGAGCGTACTATCGAATTGATTGATACACACCATCCGGATGAAATTGCTATTGAAGCTCCTTTTTTTGGGAAGAACGTACAAAGTATGCTGAAGCTTGGTAGGGCGCAAGGAGTTGCAATGGCTGCAGGTCTTTCCCGTGAAATACCAATTACCGAATATCTACCAAAAAAGATAAAAATGGCAGTTACCGGAAATGGTAATGCGAGTAAAGAACAAGTTGCAAAAATGCTTCAAAGTTTGTTAGGTTTAAAAACCTTGCCAAAGAATTTAGATTCTACAGATGGTTTGGCTGCTGCAGTTTGCCATTTTTATAATTCAAATAAAGTTACGGTTGGTAAAAGCTATTCTGGTTGGGATGCTTTTGTAAAACAGAACGAAGATCGTGTGAAAAAGTAGTTGCATAGAATCGTTTTTAATTTGTCTTTCCGCACCGGATGCGGAATCTATTTTTAAATAAATTATAACCTAAAACCAAAAGTTATCTCAGGCATATACATACACATACCATTTTGCAAGCAAGCGTGTCATTACTGCGACTTCCATTTTTCTACTTCTATGAAGAAGAAAGACGAGTTAATAGATGCACTAATTTTAGAGTTAGAACTTCGTAAAAACGAATTGCAAGATCAAGAAGTAGAAACTATTTATTTTGGAGGAGGAACACCGTCATTACTTACTAATGAGGAATTAGTTTTGTTAATAGAATCGGTATATAAGAATTACAAAGTTTCTGCAAATCCGGAAATTACGCTAGAGGCAAATCCAGACGATTTAACCGAACAGCGAATTATAGCATTATCAAAAACACCAATCAATAGATTGAGTATTGGTATTCAGTCTTTTTTTGAAGACGATTTGAAAAGCATGAACAGAGCACATCATGCAGAAGAAGCAGAAAAGTGTCTGGAATTAGCAACGCAATATTACGATAATATTACAATTGACTTGATTTATGGGATTCCAGATATGCCTCTTGATAAATGGAATGCAAACTTACAAAAGGCATTTGGTTTTGGCGTGAATCATATTTCAAGCTACGCTTTAACGGTAGAACCTAAAACGGCATTAGCTACTTTTATTAAAAAAGGAAGTTATCCACCAATAGACGAAGAGCTAGCATTAGAACATTTTAATCATTTGGTTGCCGAAACCGAAAAGCAAGGTTTTGTGCATTATGAAATTTCAAACTTCGGTAAACCCAACTATTTTTCTAAGCATAATACAAGTTACTGGCAAAGTAAAAGCTATTTAGGTATTGGTCCGTCGGCACATTCGTTTAACAAAACACAACGTAGTTGGAATGTTGCAAACAATACCAAATACATACAATCTATACAAAACAAAAAACTACCAAATACAGTAGAAATCTTAAGTGTTCAAGACCAATATAACGAATACGTAATGACAGGATTACGTACTATTTGGGGTGTTTCCTTACAAAAAGTAGAAAACGATTTTGGAGTAGATTATAAAAAATATTTATTGCAGGCTTCACAAAAATATATTGACGAAGGATTACTTGTCACTTCGAGTGATTTTGATGCGAATCAAAATAGTATCGAGAAGTTAAAAACAACGCAAAAAGGTAAGTTTTTAGTAGACGGAATTGCTTCGCAGCTATTTATGATTTAGTATATTTGGGTATAAAAATTAAAAATCACTAAAAAAAGAATTTATTAGATGATGGAATTATCTCAGACTAATTTAAAGTCAATTTATAAAAATGAGTAAAAAAAATTATTCAAAATTATCTATTATAATTTTTACTTTACTAATCTTTAATTGTAGTTCATCCCACGATAAAGATAATGAAAGTGTTTTAACCATTTCTAATAAAGCAAGAATTGCAGGTGTTTGGTCTGAATTTGGTCAATGTCAAGATCAAAATAGTTTTATGTTTAATGAAGATTTAAGTTATCAACTTCTAAATTCAGGAAATATAGATTGTAGTAATAATGAAACGAGTACTTATAAATACACAGGTACTTATAATATTGTAGATAATGAGTTATTTTTTTATCAATTAACCGATGGAATTATTATTCAAGGCAATGGCGTTTCTGTACAAGAATTTGAATTGTTTGCTTCTAGAAAACAGACAATAGAAGTGTTAGATGATTCATTTTTACAGATTAAAACGACTATAGTTACAGATTCCGGAGTAGCAACTTTTAGCGATGTTTATGAACGATAAAAAAGAATAAATGATAGCAACCATAGAAACCAATTCAAAAAAATATAAAATAGATTTTTCTAAACCATTAGATATTTCTATTCCGCTAATAGCATCTGTAAAAAATGTAAATGCATGGTATTTAAAGGAACCGACAATAGAGCCAGTTCAAGATAACGGTTGGATAGCAAGTGTAAAAGAAGGTGCAAGCATCAATTTTAATAATATATGTTTCAATCCGCATGCGCATGGTACACATACTGAATGTGTTGGTCATATTGTAGAAAAAGTACACTCTGTAAATACAAGTTTAAAGAAGTTTTTCTTTCTAGCGGAAGTCATTACTGTAGCTCCAGAAAAACTAGGTGACGACTTTGTAATCTCTAAAAAACAGATCCAATTTGCCTTAGGAAACAAAAAACGAAAAGCGGTAGTGATACGTACGTTGCCAAATACAAGTGAGAAATTGTCTGCGCAATATTCACATAGCAATCCGCCTTATTTATTAGAAGATGCAGCAGTTTATTTAAGAGAAAAAGGCGTGGAGCATTTACTTATAGATTTACCAAGTGTGGATAAAGAAAAAGATGAAGGCAAGCTTTTAGCGCATAATGCTTTTTGGAATACCAAAGGAAAAGTGCGATTGAGCGCAACCATAACCGAATTTATTTTTGTACCAAATAATGTGGAAGATGGCACGTATTTTCTTAATTTACAGATAGCTCCTTTTGAAAACGATGCTTCACCAAGTAAACCAATTTTATACGCACTTTTAAACGATTAATTTTTGGTACATTAATTGCTTATTATAGAATAAAACCAATCAAATAAATGGAAGCCTTTTTAGGAATTATTATAGGAGTATTAGCAAGTTTAGGTGTTGTTACTTATTTTAAATCGTTTAAAAATAAACAACTTGTAAACTCGCAATCGCTACTATTATTAGACAAAGTAAAAACAGTTTGTAAATTTATAACTGTGGAAGGCGATTTCGCTGAAATTTACCATTACGAAGATGTGAAAGAACGTTTTTTAAAAATGGTAAATAGTAAGAAGAAAGCATTAATAGTAATAAACGCTAAGGCATATGTTGGCTATGATTTAAGTAAAATTCAATTGGAAGCAGATAATAAAAACAAACGGATTATTCTAGCACATTTTCCGCAGCCAGAAGTATTATCTGTAGAAACGGATTTGAATTATTACGATAAAAAAGACGGTTACTTTAATAAGTTTGAAGCTTCCGATTTAACCGGATTAAACCAAGAGGCTAAACAACATATTTTAGACAAAGTTCCCGAAAGTGGTTTAATACAAGCCGCACAAAAAGAAGCTTTACAAACCATCAATTTAATGGAAAGTATAGTAGAAACTATTGGTTGGAAACTCGATTATTCCGCGTTAAAACTAGAAGAAGCTCCTGTGAAAAAATTGAAAAATTAAAATTCTCCTTTTCGCTGGAAAGGCTGGTGTGTTATTATGAATATAGAACAACTTCGAGAATATTGCCTAGCTAAAAAAGGAGTTACAGAACATTTTCCTTTTGATGAAACAACACTGGTATTTAAAGTGCTAGGTAAAATGTTTGCCTTAACTTCTTTAAAAGGTTGGGAAGTCGGTACGCAATCTATAAACTTAAAGTGTGATCCAGAGTATGCACAAGAACTTCGTGCAACATACCAAAGTATTGAACCAGGTTATCACATGAGTAAAAAACACTGGAATACCATACAAATACATACCACCGAATTACAACCTTCGTTTGTAATACAACTAATTAATCATTCTTATGACATGGTTGTTAAAGGGTTATCTAAAAAGCTTCGCGATTCTTTATCCTGATGTATGAATAATATTGCGATTTTTCGCATTCAACAATTTATACCGCAGTTCATCGAACATATTAGGTGTAACTAATAATAAATCACATATTTACAGAGATTGATAGCGCTTAATATTTTATAATTTAAAACATTTAAAAGATGGCACTAGAAATCACAAATTCACTTGACGCGTTTATAGTTACAGGAATTCTTAACAAAACAAACGTAAAAAAATTTCAAATTTATTTCAAAAATATATTTAGCACCACGAATGAATTGGTGATAAATATTGACGAACTTAAAAGTATAGATAATGAAGGCGTCTCTGCTTTCGAAGATATCTACAAACAATCCTTAAAAGCACATAAACCCTTTTTCATTACAGGTTTAGGTAGTAAAGAAATATTCGATCATATCACCACTATTGACGCAGCGTAATTAATAGTAAGTATTCGATTATAGCACCAAATTCTATTACTAAAAAACAAAACCATGAAACTTATAATTACAAATAATGACAATATATATAGGGTAAAAGGAAACCTGATAAAGATGAATATATCCATTTTTAAAAACGGATTAAAAGATATTTTTAATCAAGCAGATGATGTTATCTTAAATCTACAAGAATTAAGTGCAATAGATAATCAGGGCGTAGTTGCCATAGCGCAATTACATAACGAAGCACTTTCTAAAAACAAAAAACTCTCTATAGTTGGCTTGGGTAATGGTCAAGTATCCAATCGCTTTAAATCAAGTCAAGTGGCTTAACACCATTTCTTCTTGCTGTATTGTTGGAATAAACGTACTTTTGTTTTTCAAAAATTTACTGAAATGAGTTTAGAAAGAGAATTAAATAAACGAGCAGATGGCAAGTGTGAATTATGCCAAAATGAAGAGCATTTACAACTATATACTTTAGCGCCTAGAAAAGATCAAAGCCTAATAGAAACACTTACAGCTTGTAAAACATGTGTAGATCAAATAGAAGATCCAGAAAGTACAGATCCTAATCATTGGCGTTGTCTAAATGATAGTATGTGGAGCGAACACCAAGCAGTCCAAGTTGCAGCATGGCGAATGTTATCCCGTTTAAGAAAAGAAGGATGGCCACAAGATTTGTTAGACATGATGTATCTGGAAGAAGACGTTTTAGAATTTGCTAAATCTACAGGTGAAGGAGAAGATGAAGAAGGAAAACTAATTCACAGAGATGTAAATGGGGTTGTTCTAGAAACTGGAGATTCTGTAGTGTTAATAAAAGACCTTAAAATAAAAGGATCTAGCCAAGTTGCTAAACAAGGTACTGCTGTTAGAAATATACGTTTAGACCGCGATAACGAAACCTATATTGAAGGTAAAGTTGGTCCAACACTAACCGTTATAATTACAGAGTACGTTAAGAAAATATAATAGTATGACGTTAGCTTTTGCAATCCTACAAGGTGAAAAAATCTTGTAGGATTACAAAACGTCAGGCTATCTACTATATCTTTTTTACGAGTTCTCCATACCTTTTGTATTGCAAACACAAAACATGCGAACTAACCTGAAAAAGGCTAGAACTATCTATGGATAGTCGAATTTCTATTCTTAACGTAAATAGATTGTTATATATAAGTAAGTTAGAAATTAGACGAAGTTCTCTTTTCTAATACTTCCTAATTGTTTTTATTGCTTTTTAATTGCGACGGACTTTTTCCTTTTATCGCCTTAAACTGTCGGTTGAAATTCGAAATATTATTAAAACCCGAAAGCTCTGCTATTTCTGTAGTCGAATACCTGTTTCCTGAAAGTAAAAGTTTGCTCGCATGTTCAATGCGCAATTCATTTAAAAACTGAAAATACGTTTTATTCGTTCTCTTTTTAAAATACTTACAAAAGGCATTTTTGGTCATATTGGCAACTTCAGAAATAGAACTTAAAGTAACCTCTTTATTAAAATTATTCATCGTGTATTCAAAAACATTACGCATTCTATAGCCTTCATTGTCGCTATATTTCTTGTCATAAATAAAAGAAGATAAACTTTTGTAATTAGCTTTCGATGTAATTTCTAGTAGCTGAAATAGTGCAAGAAATCTATTTAGTTTCGATGCGTTTTCTAGTTGCAAAAACAAAGCCTTTATTTGCTCCTGTTTCGAGGTAACTCTAAAACCATGCCTTGCGCGTTTAAAAAAATGCTGTAGTTCTTTTAACTCTTCCAATTCAAAAAAAGGAGCACCAAAAGACTGTTTCGTGAAAAATAAAGAAAGCATATGTGATTTTTCAGATACCTTCGAATCGCTCTTAAAAACATGTGGAATATTGCTTCCTATAATTAAAATATCATCCTTCATATAATAGTTCACAGTATCTCCTACTACCAAAGTTCCTTCGCCTTCTACAATAAAACTTAACTGAATTTCTTCATGTTGGTGTAGCTTATCATAAAAAGATTCTCCTGCATCGATTTGAAAAATTAAAGCATCTTGCTCCGGTTTCGGTATTTTAAAAGGTAGTACTTTCATAGTACAAATATACGCAAATACTATTCCTATATAGTTTAAACATTTACAAATAGAATAATATAGTATCATATATGGATAAAACCTTATCAATAAATACAAACGTATTCTAGTAATTTCACCACTTTAAAACGTAGAAATTATGAGTATAAAATGGGAAGGCGCAATGCCAGCAGTAACGACAAAGTTTACAGAAAACGACGAGTTAGATCTTAAAACTTTTAAAATTAATATTCAGGCACAACTAGATGCAGGAGTACATGGTATTGTACTTGGTGGTACTTTAGGAGAAGCAAGTACTTTAACCGATAGTGAAAAAAGAATCCTAACCAGAGAAACCGTAGCGTTTGTGAATGGTAAAGTTCCAGTGCTAATAAATATTGCAGAACAGACTACAAAAGACGCTATTCAATGCGCGAAAAAAGCAGAAGAAGATGGTGCGCAAGGTTTAATGCTTTTGCCACCAATGCGTTATAATGCGGGAGATAGAGAAGTTGTAGAATACTTTAAAGCAATTGCAAATAGCACGAAACTTCCTATAATGATTTACAATAATCCTGTAGATTATAAAATTGAAGTAACGTTAGATATGTTCGAAGAACTTCTAGCAAGTTGTCCAAATATTCAAGCTGTAAAAGAATCAACTAGAGATACCACTAATATTACAAGAATTAAAAATCGCTTTGGAGACAGATTAAAAATTATGACAGGCGTAGATACAATCGCTCTAGAAAGCTTGATTCTGGGAGCCGATGGTTGGGTCGCAGGTTTAGTATGCGCATTTCCGGCCGAAACCGTTGCTATTTATGAACTCCAAAAAGAAGGAAGAATTCTAGAAGCCATAGAAATATACCGTTGGTTTATGCCATTATTAGAGCTAGATATAAATCCTAAATTAGTGCAAAACATTAAACTCGCCGAGGTGGCAACCGGAATAGGTACAGAAAACGTTAGAGCACCAAGATTACCGCTTCATGGCGAAGAGCGTATACACGTATTAAAAGTAATTGAAGAGGCACTAAAAAGTAGACCAACATTGCCAGATTATAAAAATTTGTAAAGGGTTTTGGGTGTTCCCAAACTTCGCTTAAGCTGCGTTTGGTCAGGCTTTACGCTATATCTTTTTTTGCCATATATGGCAGCAAAAAAAGGATGCCGCTGCAATCCTTAACACAAATACAGAACATGAAAGAAGCAAGTTAACAAACATAAAATAATGCTAGAAATAAGACCAACCTGCGAGAATTGTAATAAAAAACTACCATTCGATGCGCAAGATGCCATGATATGCAGTTTCGAGTGTACGTTCTGTAAAGAATGCGTAGATACTATTTTAGAACATGTTTGTCCGAATTGTGGTGGCGGATTTGAAAAACGACCAATCCGTCCAGAAGCAGTATTACAAAAATATCCAGTATCTACTAAATTGGTTCACAAACTAGTAGATATAGAAGCACATTTAAAACGAATGAATAACTAAAAGAAACCTTCCTTTTTTGGGAGATTTATAAGGGATTATGATAACAGGAAAAAACTACATAGGAAACAAACAGTCTGCATCTGGAGATAAAACATACAGAACATTTAATCCGCAATTAAATGTTGAAAATAAACATGTTTTTACAGAAGCAACTCCAGAAGAAATAGAGGAAGCAGTAACTTTAGCATCCAATGCTTTTAAAACTTTCCGAAATACTTCAGGAGAAAAAAAAGCAGCATTCTTAAATGCCATTGCCGATGAAATTTTAGCGTTAGATGACATATTAATTCAAACCTATTGTTCTGAAACTGGATTGCCAGAAGGACGTGCAAAAGGAGAAAGAGGCAGGACTGTTGGGCAATTGCGCAGTTTTTCAGACTTGGTAAAAGAGGGTTCTTGGGTAGAAGCAGCAATAGATACTGCGCAACCAGAACGTCAACCAATGCCAAGATCTGATATTCGTAAAATGCTAGTACCTTTAGGACCTGTAGTTGTTTTTGGTGCAAGCAATTTTCCGTTAGCATATTCTACTGCTGGTGGAGATACTGCAGCAGCATTTGCAGCTGGTTGTCCAGTACTTGTAAAATCGCATCCAATGCACGCAGGAACTGGAGAATTAGTGGCTTCTGCAATTCTAAAAGCAGCACAAAAAACAGGAATGCCTAATGGTGTTTTTTCCAATTTAAATTCTAGTGGTATCGAAGTCGGACAACAATTAGTAAAGCATCCTGGCGTAAAAGCGGTTGGCTTTACTGGTAGTATTCGTGGCGGACGTGCTTTATATGATTTGGCTGCAAAACGCGAAGAACCAATTCCTGTATTTGCAGAAATGGGAAGTGTCAATCCCGTAATAATACTTCCGGAAGCATTAAAAAATAGACAAGAAGGTTTAGCAAAAACATACGCAGGTTCTATCACTTTAGGAACAGGGCAATTTTGTACAAATCCTGGTTTATTACTTGGTATTGAAAGCGAAAATTTATCCAGCTTTATTCAGAATTTGTCCAATGAAATTATAAAGATAGAACCATCCGTAATGTTACATCCAAACATTAGTGCTGCGTATGAAAGCAATAAACAAAAAGCAATTTCACAAGCCGAATTAACGGTTACAGCGAATTATGGATCCGAAGTGAAAACTAATTATGCAAAACAAACGGTTACAACCGTTTCTGGTACAACATTTTTAGAAAACCCAACCTTGCATCAAGAGGTTTTTGGACCGTATTCTATAGTTGTACAATGTGAAAATGCCGAAGAATTAGAAACTATAATTTCTCAATTAGAAGGACAATTAACGGGGACTTTAATTGCCGATTCTGGAGAGGCTTCTAATTATCCTAAAGTAATTGCAGCATTACAAAATCGCGTCGGACGTGTTATTTTTAACGGTGTTCCAACAGGAGTGGAGGTTTGTCCTTCCATGGTACATGGCGGTCCATATCCATCCTCAACCGATAGTCGTTTTACAGCAGTTGGGATACATTCCATAAAACGTTGGGTACGACCTTTTAGCTATCAAGATTGGCCGAATGAATTACTACCAAACGAACTAAAAAATGAGAATCCGTTGCAGATTTCTAGATGTATAAATAACGAGCAAACCAAAACTTCAATCTAAAATTTCCTCATAGAGGAAGGTTAGGAAGTGTTATAAAAAATTATGAAAAATACATTTGTTTGTATTGATGCACATACTTGCGGAAATCCAGTACGCGTTATAAAAAGTGGTGGTCCAAATTTAATTGGAAATACCATGAGCGAAAAACGCCAGCATTTTTTAAAAGAATACGATTGGATTCGTAAAGGATTAATGTTGGAACCGCGCGGACATGATATGATGAGTGGAAGTATTTTATTTCCGCCGCATAACCCGGAAAATGATTTTGCAATTCTGTTTATAGAAACTTCTGGCTGCTTACCAATGTGCGGCCATGGCACCATCGGAACGATTACAATTGCTATTGAAGAAGGTTTGGTGGTGCCTAAAATACCAGGAAAAATTAAAATGGAAGCTCCTGCAGGTTTGGTAGAAATAGAATATCAGCAAACCAATAATAAAGTAGATTGGGTAAAACTTACCAATGTGAAAAGTTATTTAGCAGCTCAAGATTTAACGATTGAATGTCCAGAATTAGGAGAAATAATTTTTGATGTTGCTTATGGTGGAAACTATTATGCCATCGTAGATCCGCAAAAAAACTTTTCTGGAGTACAAGATTATACAGCTTCTAAAATCATTCAATATTCGCAAATAGTTAGAGATAGAATCCGTGAGAAATACCCTAATCAATTTATACATCCAGAAAATAAAACGATAAAAGATGTTACACATATGCTTTGGACAGGTAGTCCAATTGATGTAACTTCATCTGGCAGAAATGCTGTGTTTTATGGTGATAAAGCAATAGATAGAAGTCCTTGCGGAACAGGAACTTCTGCAAGGTTAGCACAGCTTTATGCAAAAGGAAAATTAAAAATTGGAGAAGCATTTGTACACGAAAGCTTTATAGGAAGTAAATTTATAGGGCGCGTGGAAGCCGAAACTCTTTTAGATGGCAAGAAAGCGATAGTGCCAAGTATTCAAGGTTGGGCAAAAGTATTCGGGTATAATACCATTACTATTGATGCTGCAGATGATCCATATGCGTTAGGATTTCAAGTGATTTAATTCTTCAGATCTTCGTGATTTTTTAAACGATAGAAGGTCTCTAAAAGGATACACTTTAAAAAAGTATTTTAAAGAAATGAGAATAAACAAGAGTGAAATTTTAGAAAAACATTGTTATACAGAATTGGTGTATCAAAGAATTAATAAGAAGCTGGGAACCCAATTTTCAAAAGAAGAAAGTGAGACGCTTATAAAAAAAGTGTTAAAAGAAACCGATCTAGAATACTATAAAAAAATAGGAAAGAACTTCTATATTTCAAATACCCAACATCAGATAAGAATCACAATAAATTCGAATACGTTTAGAGTGATTACTGTCGATAAAATTAAAAATAACGTAGCTTAAAATAAGGTAGCAAATGTCAAAAAATGTAGTGATTATTGGTGGCGGAATTATAGGTTTATGTTCTGCATATTATCTTCAAAAAGAAGGTTTTCAAATAACGATAATAGATCAGTCTAATCTGGATTCTGGTGCGTCCTATGTAAATGCTGGTTATTTATCACCAAGTCATCTTGTACCACTTTCGGCACCTGGAGTTATGAAAAAAGGCCTGAAATGGATGTTTGATTCTTCTAGTCCGTTATATATAAAACCAAGATTAGATGTCGATTTTTTTAAATGGACTTTAGCTTTTAATAAATCGTGCAACGCTAATCACGTTAAAAAAGCAATTCCAGCAATAAAAGAAATTACGCTATTAAGTCAGGATTTGTATGATGCTATTAAGCGTGATGAAAACTTTACATTCCATTATGAAAAGAAAGGATTACTAATGTTATGTCAAACGGAAGCGATGCTAGAAGAGGAAATGAAAACAGCGCATTTAGCAAAAAAGGAAGGTTTAGACGCCAAGGAATTGTCTATAGAAGAGTTGAAAAAAATAGAACCCAATGTAAACTTAAATGTAAAAGGAGCAACCTATTATCGATGTGACTCGCATACAACACCACAGGAATTTATGGAAGAAATGAAAGCGCATTTAAAAAATGTTGGCGTTACGTTTTATACCAATGAAAAAGTGGAAGATGTAAAAGTTTTAAACGGACGTATTTCGGAACTAAAAACAAATAAACAAATAGTAAAAGCAGATGAATTTGTGCTGGCTGCAGGTTCATGGAGTCCTATTTTAAGCAAGAAATTAGGAATTAAATTACTAATGCAAGCGGGAAAAGGGTACCGAATAAATACAACACAGCAAACAGGAATTACAATGCCGTCCATTTTGGCCGAAGCAAAAGTTGCTGTAACGCCAATGCGCGGTTTTACGCGTTTTGCAGGTACTATGGAGATTGCAGGAATAAATCACACTATTAATAAAGTTCGGGTAGATACTATTGCCAATGCAGCGACTCGTTTTTATCCAGAAATAAAACTCACGGAAGAAGAGAAAAACAGTGCAGCTGCTGGCTTACGACCAGTATCACCAGATGGATTGCCGTATATAGGTAAATCTACCAAATGTAACAATTTATCTATAGCTACAGGACACGCAATGATGGGTTGGAGTATGGCGACAGCAACGGGAAAATTAGTTTCCGAAATTATTTCAGATAAGAAAACTTCATTAAATTTACATTCTTTTCACCCAGATAGAAAATTTTAATATGAAATACCAACCAATTCCGAATACTTTATTCCAAAAAAATAGAAGTCATTTTATTTCTAAAATGGAACCAAATACAATTGCTATCCTAACATCCAATGACGTTAAGCATAATAATGCAGACGATGTTATGGGCTTTACACAGAACAATGATTTGTTTTACCTTTCGGGAATAGATCAAGAAGAAACCATTCTGGTTTTATATCCAGATGCGCATAAAAAAGAGAACAAAGCCATTCTTTTTGTCAAAGAAACCAATGAGCAAATAAAAATTTGGGATGGTGAAAAACTAACGAAAAATCAAGCAACGGATATTTCCGGGATTTCTCGAGTAGAATGGGTGCAAGACTTCGAAATGCTTTTACAATACATGGCTTTTGAAGCAGACGGTTTTTATCTTGGGCATAATGAATATTTAAAGCGTGCCACAAAAGATCAAGAAACCCAGCAAGATCGAATGATTCAATGGTGTAAAAAGAAATATCCTTTACACGCGTATCATAGAGCGGCAAAAATAACGAGAGATCTGCGTCCAATAAAATCGGAAGTAGAAATTGCACAAATGCAAAAAGCTGCAGATATTAGTGTTGTTAGCTTTAAGCGCGTTTTAAGTTCGTGTAAACCAAACATGATGGAATACGAGTTAGAAGCAGAACTAATCTATAATTTAGTGAAGTCTGGAGCTGTAAGACATGCCTTCAAACCTATTGTAGCTTCTGGTAAAAATGCTTGTGCGTTGCATTATAATACCAACGATGCTGTTTGTAAAGATGGTGAGATGATACTCATGGATTTTGGCGTTTGCTATGCGAATTATAATAGTGATACCACACGCTGTTTTCCGGTAAATGGCAAATTTAGCAAAAGACAAAAAGAAGTATATAGCGCTGTTTTACATTGTTTAAAAGAAGGATCTAAGCTTTTAAAACCTGGAGTACTTCCTGCAGATTACGAGTCTCAAATGGTAAGTTTAGTAGAAGTGGAACTGATAAAACTGGGATTGTTAGATGCAGATGCAGTAGCAAATCAGGATCCGGAAAAACCATTGTATAAAAAATATTTTATGCATGGTACTGCGCATCATATCGGATTAGATGTACATGATGTTGGCTTGTATTCTCGTCCGTTAGAAATAGGAATGGTACTTACTTGCGAGCCTGGGATTTATATTCCAGAGGAAGGAATTGGTTGCAGATTAGAAAACGATTATGTAATTACTGAAAACGGAAATAGCAATTTAACGGAAGCAATGCCAATAGAAATAGAAGACATTGAAGCTTTAATGAATAATAAAAAATAGTATGATAGGAATAGGAGGATCTACAATAAAAGCAGAATTAGCTGCAATTAAACCGACAGCGCATTTAGTACAGCCCATTCAAAAGGAAGAATTTCAGCAACGAATGGACAAAGCGTGTCGGATGATGCAAGAGCAAAATGTTCCTGCGTTGTATCTAAATGCGGGTACCAATTTATTCTACTTTACAGGAATGAAATGGAATGCAAGTGAGCGTATGGTTGGTGCTCTATTATTTCCAAATGGAAAGCTCATTTATATTGCTCCGGAATTTGAGAAGGGAACTATTTTCGATTTTATGTTAATAGAAGGAACGGTGCATGGTTGGGAAGAACACGAATCTCCTTACCAATTATTTGCAACACTTTTAGAGGCAAACGGCGTAGCGTCTGGAGCTATTGCTATGGATGAAGCAACACCATTTTTTGTTTTTGATGGGATTAGAAGTTGTCAAGATGCTTATGAATTAGTGAGTGCGAAAGCTATTACTGCAGGTTGTAGAATGATTAAATCGGAAGCAGAAATTGCTATTATGCAACATGCTATGAACATCACTTTAGAAGTACATAAAGCAGTAGCAAGAATTTTATACGTAGGAATTTCGGCAAAAGAAGTAACCGATTTTATTAACGATGCACATATAAAATATGGAGCGACTTCCGGATCTTATTTCTGTATTGTACTGTTTGGAGTAGATTCTTCTTTTCCGCATGGTGTAAAAACCCCAAAAGATCTAGAAGAAAACGAGGTGGTTTTGGTAGATACAGGTTGTATGCTGCATGATTATATTTCCGATATTACAAGAACTTATGTTTTTGGACAAGCAGATGAAGAACAAAAACGTATTTGGAACATTGAAAAGGAAACACAGCAAGCTGCTTTTGATGCTGCGCAATTAGGAAATACTTGTGCGGATGTGGATAATGCTTCTCGAGTGGTTTTAGAATCTCATGGATTAGGGCCAGATTATAAATTGCCAGGATTACCACATAGAACAGGACATGGCATCGGCTTAGGAATTCATGAATGGCCATATATTGTTAGAAACGACAAAACCGTTTTAGCAGCAGGAATGACTTTTAGTAATGAACCAATGATTTGCGTTCCAGACAAATTTGGAATCCGATTAGAAGATCATATTTACATGACTAATGATGGTCCGAAATGGTTTACAAAACCAATGCATAGTATCGATAATCCGTTTGGTATTTAGAGAAATCGGAAGAAAATGTATCGCTACTCATTTTCTACCTTATTCTTTTAACCAACCATCAATAATGCTGTAAATTTTAGTTTTGGTTTCCGGATCAAAACTTTTAATTCTTGTAGTGTGACTTCCTTTTGGATTTACAAATTTATAAACTTCTCTTTGGGAAGCATCTTTAGTAAGTTCCACAGCAGTTGCACTCCAAGAATCATATTCACCATAAATAAACAACATGTCTTCTGCAGAAGTATCTAAAAAAGATTTAATTTCTTGCATCGGTTTTAGATTGTAGTTTTTGGAAACGCCTTCCGGAAAAGCCCAATCAAATTTGTAAATTTCTTCGGTGTTTAAATAGGTTTTAAAAGGAGCGGTTTCATAACCATAAATCCCTTGTTCTGTTAAAGCAGCCCAAAAATAAGGTTGTAAACCTTCCACAGATTTTTCATCAAAAAAACCATAACCTACAACATCTATTAAGTGGTTGTAGATGTTTTCAATAGTTAGATTTTCGGTAGGAATACTATCTATTGGAGTTCCCCATTGCCAAAAAGCAAATGCGTATTCCAAGATGGTATAATCTATTGCTTTTTCTACACCAAACTCCCAAGTCATGCCTTTTTCTTCTCCAACATTTTTCATCCTTTCTAAAAGGGCGCTTCTGTTTTCAAAGCATACTTTTTGAAAGGCTGTAATCTTTTCACGAGCTTCTTTTGTGCCTACATTTTTTAGAAACGAATACACT
Organism: Lacinutrix sp. MEBiC02595; assembly: GCF_053601555.1. Lineage (NCBI taxonomy): Bacteria > Pseudomonadati > Bacteroidota > Flavobacteriia > Flavobacteriales > Flavobacteriaceae > Lacinutrix > Lacinutrix sp. MEBiC02595. The sequence continues at coordinate 128,884 of NZ_JBSHNU010000222.1, forward strand.
CTAGGATCTTCTCTTTGGTAATTTAAAGGACCAACATAACAGACACTTGCATCTACATTTTTCGGAAAATATCTTCGGTGTGCCATCGTCGTTTGGCAACCTTTAGAAATTCCTGTCGTAACAAATTTGGCCTCAGGATATATTGCGTTTTTTATGGAAGTAATAATATATTCTTGGTCTTTCGCAGCGTTCGCAATGGTTAACGTATTCCAATCTATATTTTCAGGACGCGAATTATTAAAGTATCGATGTTCAATAGCTAATTGATTTGCTTGGTAATGATCTGCTAGTTCGCCGGCTTTTTCTGAGCCAATTCCGTAACCACGAAGCTCTACAATTACAGGTTTGTTTTTGTCTTCAAAACCTAAAAATACACGTTGTTTAAATGTGCCTTTAGATACGTCGTTATGGTCTATTGGTTGCTGAAACCAGATTTCGTAATTTTCATCAAAATGACTGGATTGCTCATGCTTTTCAATACTTACCACATTTTTTATGGAAGCCAATTTTTCGAAATTTGAAACTTCGATAGCAATTGCAGTCGGAGTTTTATCTGCAACTTGCGAAGTTTTACAACTAATAAATAATATTACTAAAGATATTAAAAAGTACGATCGAATATATTTCATGTTAGTCTTGTTTTTAGTTTTTCAGAAAATTAGCAAGAAGTATCTGCTACAATTTTCCATTCCCCATTTATTTTTTTAAATATAATCATAAAAACACCATTGGCATCTCCTACTTTTCGTTTTAAATAGTATGCTCCCATAACCCAATAATTGCCATTACTAATTTTTGAAATATCCTTTATTGTAAAGGTTAAAGTCCCAGCATGTTCTTTTGTAGGGTATCCTTTTTTGTAGTTGTCTAAAGTCTGTTGCCAACCTTTTGTGATACCGTTACTACCATAAAATTTTAAAGAATCACTTTTCCAATAGCCTTGCATAAAACCTTCCAAGTCATTATTCGACCAAGCTTTTTCTTGTAGTTTCATAACTGCTACAATAGCTTCTTGGTCTTCTTTTACCGTAGTTTGAGAATTACAAATGGTAACACTAATTAGACAAAGTAAAAGAATTATTTTTTTCATAGTTTGAAGTGTTATTTTAAAATAAATCCATCTTTCATGGGATCTTTAGGATCTACTAAAAAAGTTTGTATTCCTGTTGTATATGCGGTTCCTTCTACTTCTGGAATTACAGCTTTGAAAGTCGCATAATCTTCTTAAGAAATTATAGAACCTTTAAAAACAGAATCTGTAATACTTTCAATGGTACTAGTTTATCCGCCAGTAAACATTTCAATGGTTTTTAGATACACCAATTTTCGGGCGGAATAAAATCCGTTTTCCAAAGTGTATTTGGATATGCTTTATGCATTTGTAAATTTATTATAATAATAATTAGCGGCAGCTAAATCTTCTATAGCATGTCCAACAGATTTAAAAACCGTAATTTCATTTTCGTTCTGTCTGCCTTTGGTTGTGTTAGAAGTTAAGCCGAATAAATCGCCTTTTATGTCTTCCTCTTTAAGCGTGCCATTTTTTAGTGGAATAACAATGTCACCGCTTTCTTTTAATCCGCCTTGAAAAGTATCTACATAAACGGAAGCTTTTTTAATGGTAGCATCATCGGCTTCGCGCATGTCTACTTTATAAGCGCCAACTAAATCAATATGTTGTCCTTTTTTTAAATATGAACCTAAAATTAATGGTGTTTTAGAAAGTGTAGCACAGGACACAATATCTACATCCGCTATTTTTTCTTCTATAGTTTGGACGGCCTGAACGGTGAAGTTTTCATTTTTTAAGCTGGAAGCAATTGCTTTCGCTTTTTCATAATTTCTTCCCCAAATATAAACGGTTTGTATAGGCCTTACGGAAGCATGTGCTTGAATTAGATTAGCGGATAAAGCACCTGTTCCAATCATTAGCATGCTACTTGCATTTTGTTTGGATAAGTAAACGGATGCCAAAGCCGAAGCCGCTGCTGTGCGCTTAGCAGTTAAGCTTTTTGCTTCTAATATTGCCTTGATATTTCCTTTAATGGCATCTAAATAAATATAGACACCTTGAATAGCAGGTAAATTAAATGGACCGTTTTCTGGACTAACTGTAACTATTTTAACTCCAGCATTTTTATCGGGATTCCATGCAGGCATTAATAAAAGTGTAGAGTCTTTATGTACCGAAGGATTTGGAAAATCATGATGGTGACGCATAGGTACCATAATGCTCTTATTGGAAAAGCATTGTTTTATTTCTTGAATCAATTCTGTAAAAACAGTATTTTGTTCCATGAAATCCCCATCGATTTGTAGTATGTTTTTCATAACTTTAAAAGTAATGAAATCTTAAATTTTAATCACTATATATTCGGTAATCGAATAAAATTCTATTTATTATGGTTAATATAGTATTAGTTGGTGTTTTCTATTTTATAATATCTTCGTTTGTTTGGCATAAAAAGCATCTTGTTGTTTTTTCATAAGCTCTCGAGCGATTTCCTTTTTGTAAGCATAAAGTTCTTCCTCTTCTGCAATGTCTTTATACACTTTATCATTTAGCAGATTGTCTGCATGAAGCATTCTTTTTTCTTGGTTTACTTGCTGTGTGGTCCAGGTTCTAATTTTATGTTCTTCATTCTCAAACTTAAAGTCGTATTCTCCTTTTGGTGATAGTAATTTTGCGATAATAGGAGAGGTTTCAATTGCTAAAAACAATAAGAATATGAATAGACTTGGTAGCCATGGCAATTGATTTAATGCGTTTACTCGTGCCATTAAACCATCAAAACCATCAATAATAGGTTGTGTGTTTGTTACTTGTGTTTCGTAATCTGTTTTAAGCTGAACTATTTGCGTTTCGGTGGTTGCTATTTTTTCTTTGTTTGCAGTTTTTAATTCTTGTAATTCTGCTAAAGCAGCATCGTGCTTATCTCGCTTTTCTTTGTACACAGGACCTTTTCCTAAAAGCTTGGTTCCTGCTGTGCCTTCTGCTTCGTTAATAAAAATGGCATACAACGTGTTTACTGCTGCTTCTTTGGTTTCTATTTCTGTTTGTAGCGTTTTGATATTGCTTTCTAAAGCTTGGACTTCTGGAGTAAATTGTAAAGCAATCTGGTCTTGATTGGCTAGCGTAAGTTCGTTTTTTTGTTCTAAAAGGACTTGATTAATTTCCTTTTCGAAAATCTTTAATTCTAGCGGTTTTGAGATTACAATAGCGATGATTAATGCCAATACAATTCTTGGTGATGCTTGGGTAAATTCATCTATAAAACGTTCCCTTTTCTTTATGGTAGAAACAATAAAACGATCTAAATTAAAAATGAGTAATCCCCAGATTAAACCGAAAAAGATGGCAGCATATAGGTTATCGAAAACAGTAAAAAGTGCATAACTAGAAGCTATAAAAGCCATAACTGCTGTAAAAAACACAGTGGCTCCAATTCCTGCGTATTTGTTTTGCTCGCCATTCGAGCAGTCTTTTAAGATGTTGGTGTCTGCGCCAGAGCATATAATGAAAAATTGTTTTAACATGATTGGATTGATTTTGATGGATTGATGATTGTCTATTAGAACGCTAACTATACTATTTTGTTACAGTTTTTATCAAAAAAAAGACCCTTCAGGTTTTTAAAACCTGAAGGGTCTGCATATTAAAATGGATACCTCTAGTTTAAAAGCACTCCTTTTTCATTTACTTTTTTTCCATATCTATTGAAATAGGTGATTTTTTTGTTTTTAACCGTGTAGAAATAAGAGGTGCCATTTATGACTACATAGCCATTTCTGTTTTTCTGTGTATTCGATTTAACTTCTTGTATTGTTTCTACTTTAGTAATTACTTTTCCGTTATCATCGGTGATTACAGGTTGTGTAGTAATATTTACCATTGGTCTTTCTACATTTTTAGTTTGTGTAGAAATACTTAAGTCGTCATCATTTTTCACTATTTCAATGGCTTCATCGGAGGTTATTTTCTTTCCTTCATAATAAAAATCAGCATTTTCTTTTGCCATTTCTATAACGTGATCGATAGGTGATTTTGGTGGTGGAGGCGGAGGTGGTATTTGCTCTCTTACTCCTCCATTTTCTATGGTGTACTTCTTATTATATTCCTCATGAATCTTTTCATATTTCGCTTTTTGTTCTGGAGTTGCATTACTTGGAACTGGCGGTGGCGGTGGCGGAATAAGAGAAGCTTCTCCTTTTTTTACTTTAGGAGGATTTGGTGGTGGCGGAATATCGCTAATTTCTCCTTTTTTAACTTTTGGAGAATTAGAATAATTTTTGTCCCCTTTAGCTAGTAAATGGATTAGTATGGGTTGGAAACTTTCAGTTGTCGTTTTAATACTAAATAACTGAACCATTGTTCCTTTTTCTAAATCCTTTAATTGAATTTTTGCGCTTTTATTTAAGCTGTTTCCTGTTATTTTTACTGTTGGTTTTCCAGCAATTTTAAATAGGAAACTCTTTATTTCTTGATTGGTAGTTGTGCCCAGAATCAGGTTTTCTATTCCTTCTTTAGATAGATTTACAGTGCAACCATCACACGGAATTTTGTTTATAGTTGGTATTGTTTGTTGTTTTTCACTTGCAGTATTAGTTGAAGTAATATTTATCTTCGAATATCCAGCTCTTCTAAGCTTTTCTTTTACATCTGTTAAAAATCCCATTTCCAAATTATCTTCCAATTTAATGGTAACTACAACTGTTTTTTGTTTGTCTTCAAAAGTGAGTTTAGGATGAAATTCTTTAAGCGTGTTTTGTAAATTTTCTAAAGTTGTAGGTTTATTATTTACAAAAATATTCAGGTCTTTGGTGATAAATAATTCTAAGTCTTCGGAATTATGTATTACCTCAAAAGATATTTGATCATTTGTGTCGGCCTCTTTTTCTACTTGCTTTGTAGTACTAAAACTAAAAATTAAGATAGCTAATAATGGCAGTAGTAATAAACTACGAAGCCAAAAGGTCTGTTTGGATGTTTGTGTTTTCATAACTGTAAATCGTTTTTTGATGGATGAATAATTGATTGCGTGTTCTAAGGTTAATTCTTGCTGGTTTGATGAGAACGATAGCAAGGTTTTTTGATACGTTGTACTTTCTATTCCTTGATTTATAACAGCTTGGTCTGCTAGAAATTCATGGTTTAGTTTGATGTCTTTTTTTAATAAATATACTAATGGATGAAACCAAAATATAATTTGGAGCACCTCTATAAAAAGTATGTCTGCACTGTGTTTTTGTAGTGCATGTGTTTGCTCATGAAGTAAAACTTCTTTTGGGATTTCATTATTTTCAAATTTGATTTTGTTTAAAAATATGTAGTTGAAAAAAGTGTGCGGTATTACCAAATCTTTTAATAATACACTTATAAAACGCGAAGTTTTCTGTTTTGGATTGCGCTTTATTTTTATTAAAATTCCGGTGAGACTGTATATAAATCGGATGGAGAATAGCAATACACCAATTCCGTAAATACACCATAATATGATTGGTATATAACTAGTAGATTCTATTAAATCCGGATTTTGTATTTCCTGAAAAGGAGGGAATCCCGTAAAATTATTTACAATATTTTGTGGTTCTATATATTCTATAAAAGTGATAAAAGGAATTCCTACGGAAACCAAAACAACTCCTATTAAATACATGCGTTTAAAATGATGGTTGCTGGTTTGCTCTAAAAACACTTTATAAAAAGCGATAAATGCCAATAGACAGAGACTAGATTTTAAAAGCGCTATTTCCATAATTATTTAATGTGTTGATTCTATTTTTAACGATAAAACTACTGTGGTTTGTTTTCTATTTCTTGATCTATAATAGCTCTTAAATCCTCTAATTCTTTTTTAGAAAGGTTGGTTTCTTTGGTGAAAAAGGAAGCGAATTGCGAACTGCTATCGTTAAAAAAGTTTTTTATTAGTCCGTTTACATGTTTAGAGAAGTAGTCTTTTTTCTTGACTAGCGGAAAATATTCGCGGGAATTACCATAAAGTGTATAATTAATAAACCCTTTACCAGTCATACGCTTTAAAAGTGTTGCAACCGTAGTATTTGCAGGTTTAGGTTCTGGATACGCTTCTAGTAAATCTTTCATAAAAGCTTTTTCTAATTTCCAGAGGTGATTCATTAGATCTTCTTCTGTTTTTGATAATTGCATCTCTACATGTTTAGATTGTTCTCTACAAATGTAGAGAATAAAATTCAATTCTACAAGTGTAGAGTTGGAATATTTTTAATTGCATTACCTTTACTCTAAAAATTAGTGCATTTTATTTTATGAAAAAGGTATACTTTATTTTATGTTCTCTATTAATGAGTTCTTTTGTCAATGGTCAAACTATTACAGAAGTAATAAACCAAATGGATTTAGATTCTTTGCAACTTACTTTAAGAGAGTTTGCGGGAGAACAAGCAACAATTATTAATGGGGATGCGGTAACAATAACTAGTAGAGTGCATTCTAATAATGATTTGGCTGCAGATTATTTATATGAAAGATTAGATCGGTTGGAGAATCTTTCTGTGGCTAACCAATTAATTAATGGGGAAGCAGGAAGAAGAAATATTATAGCTACACAATTAGGAAAAACAAATCCGGATAACATATATATTATTTGTGCACATTATGATTCTGTTGCTCGTTATTGCGCAGATGATAATGCATCTGGTACAGCAACGGTTTTAGAAATTGCTAGAATATTATCAGCGCAATGTTTAGATAATACCATTGTATATGCGCTTTGGGATGAGGAAGAGATTGGCTTGGTTGGCGCTTCTCATTATGCAAATTTAGCTGCTGCTAACAATGACAATATTTTGGGTGTTTTAAATATTGATATGATGGGTTATGATGGAAATAATGACAATAATTTTGATATCGATGTTAGAGATATTGGCAATTCTTTAGCTATGAAAGATGATCTTATTTCTATTTTAAATAACCCGGATTACGGATTCACATTAGACGTTAATGTAGTAAACCCAGGAACTACAGCTAGTGATCATTCTAGATTTTGGAATCAGGGATTCTCTGCAGTGTTGGTAGGAGAATCTTGGGAAACCAATGACCAAACCCCTTTTTATCATAGTTCGGATGATAAATATAATACTTTAAATTTTCCGTATTATCATGAGCTTTCTAAGTTGATTATGGGATATATGGTAACCAAAGCTGGTCTTGTAAATGTAGATAATACAGTAACTCAAACAGGAAATACGTTAATTTCTAATCAAAATGCAGCTACTTACCAATGGGTCAATTGTGATACTAATGCAAATGTGACTGGAGAAACAAATCAAAGTTTTACTCCTTTAATAAATGGGAATTATGCGGTGGAAATAACTTTTGGATCCTGTGAAGAAAAGAGTACTTGTTTTGTGTTTGATGCGCTTGGATTAGAAGTGTTTGATGCAGATGAAATTACGTTATATCCTAATCCAGTGCACACAAATCTAGTTATGGAAAGGGTTTCTGTTTTAGAGGATGTAACTATGGAGTTGTATGATATTACAGGAAAAATTATATTAAATAAAACTTCTTCTGAAAGTAAAATAGTATTAGATGTAAGTGCTTTGAGCAATGGTGTTTATTTCATTAAAGCACGTTCTAATAATAAATATAGTATTACTAAAATAGTAAAAAACTAATCGTTCTTTTTGTTTTTAGAACGTACACTTTCTATAATAACAGTCGCTAGTATTAAAGAACCACCGATGTAGGTGTTAAATGTAGGTATTTCGGTTAGGAAAATATAGGCCAAAAGAATTCCGAAAATTGGTTGCGTACTACTAATAATACTTGCGGTACTCACACTAAAATATTTTAGCTTTTTAATAAATAGGGTATGTCCAATTGCTGTGGTTATGAAGGCTAGCATAATGACATAAGGATATTCTGTTTTTATGGTACTAGTGTCTTTGAAAAATAATACTGGCGCCAATAATACCGTGAGTATTAATAATTGATACACCATTAATGTAGTGCCATCATATTTAGCTACATGTTGTTTTAATATTAGAATTCGTAAAGCATAAAAAACAGCAGAAAGAAGACCTAAAAAGACTCCTTTTACATTTGAGTTTTCTAGATTAAAATCTGGGGCAAGAATATAAATACCCAAAAGCACCAGTATTCCTAATAGTATATGTATTGGATCGAATTTTATTTTAATAAATAAAGGTTCTAAAAGAGCAATTATAACAGGAAAAGTATACAAGGAAAGCATGCCTAAAGCTACATTGGATAATTTGAGCGCATAGAAATAGGAAATCCAATGTGCTCCCATAAAAAAGGCGCTTAGAATAAAAGGAAGCCTGTCTTTTTTAGAATGCAATTTTAGGTCTATTTTTTTATACCTGCAATACGTAAAAAGGATTATAAACGCTAATGCACTTCGCCACCAAACAAGCACTTCGGTAGGCATGTCTATATATTTACCTAAAACACCAGAAGTACTTATAAAGCAAGTTGCTAATGTAAGTTCTAATAGATGTTTAAAGTGACTATTCTTCATATAATAGTATGTTTGTTGCTGTGTTAGCAATTGCAATGGCATCCTTTTTTGTGAAGCTCTTATTCTTGAAATTTAAACATTTTAGTATTAATAAATTTATGTGTAAGATCCCAAAACAAGTTTGGGACTGCTTCGCAGAAAAGATATAATGAAAAGTGCGACCTCCTTATGCTTATTAAAAAAGCAGAAGGAGGTAACACCCAAATACTATTTATTTAATGCTGTAAAATAGTGGTAGAAATAAGGAATCGTTTCAATACCTTTTAGGTAATTCCATACGCCGAAATGCTCATTTGGCGAGTGAATGGCATCGCTGTCTAAACCAAATCCCATTAAAATAGTTTTACTTTTTAGTTCTTTTTCAAAAAGTGAAACAATAGGAATACTTCCTCCGCTACGTTGTGGAATTGGCGTTTTTCCAAAGGTTTCTGTATAGGCTTTACTTGCCGCTTTATAACCAATACTATCGATTGGTGTTACATAACCTTGTCCGCCATGATGCGGCGTCACTTTCACAGTCACCCCTTTAGGAGCAATACTTTCAAAGTGTTTTTTAAAGAGTTGGGTGATTTCTTCCCAGTCTTGATTTGGTACTAAACGCATCGAAATTTTAGCAAATGCCTGACTTGCAATTACCGTTTTTGCACCTTCACCTGTATAACCACCCCAAATACCGTTGACATCTAAAGTTGGTCTTATTGAGTTTCTTTCGTTGGTAGAATATCCTGCTTCCCCATAAACGGCATCAATATCTAATGCTTTTTTATAGTTGTCTAAAGAGAAAGGTGCTTTCGCCATTTCTGCTCTTTCTTCGGTACTAAGTTCTTCTACATTATCATAAAAACCAGGAATGGTAATATGATTGTTTTCATCATGTAACGAAGCAATCATTTTGGTTAATACGTTGATTGGGTTTGCAACTGCTCCACCATAAAGACCAGAATGTAAATCTCTATTCGGACCAGTAACTTCTACTTCTACGTAACTTAAACCACGTAACCCTGTGGTTATAGAAGGTGTGTCTTTGGCAATCATTCCAGTATCGGAAATTAAGATAACATCGTTACTTAGTTTTTCATGGTTTTCTTTTACAAAATCGGCAAGACTTGCACTACCAACTTCTTCTTCTCCTTCTATCATGAATTTCACGTTACAAGGCAATTGGTTGGTTTGCGTCATAAGCTCCATGGCTTTCACATGCATGTACATTTGTCCTTTGTCATCACAAGCACCACGAGCAAAAATAGCACCTTCTGGATGTAGTTCTGTTTTCTTGATTACAGGTTCGAATGGAGGAGAATCCCATAAGTTAATAGGATCTGGTGGTTGCACGTCATAATGACCATAAACGAGCACTGTTGGCAAGTTTTTATCTATAATTTTATCGCCATATACGATAGGATATCCTTTAGTTTGACAAATTTCTACGTTTTCACAGCCTGCTTTTTCAAGACTGGACTTAATTTCGTCTGCTGTTTTTAAAACGTCTTTCTTGTATGCGGAATCTGCGCTAATAGACGGAATTTTAAGTAGTTCGATCAATTCGTTTAAGAATCTATCCTTGTGCTGATCGATATATTTTTTAATGTCTTTCATAATAAATTTACGGTTTTTGTAAAAGTACAAAAAAGAGGTATAATTTTCTTTATTTAGATGTTATGAATATTAAAAGTATTGTTTATATTTGCAATCCGAAATTATCGGAATAAGTTGCAGGCGTGGTGGAATTGGTAGACACGCTAGACTTAGGATCTAGTGCCGCGAGGTGTGAGAGTTCGAGTCTCTCCGCCTGTACAGAGTAAAAAAGCTGACTTTAACGAGTTGGCTTTTTTGTTTTATAAGATTTTTGAAAGTATGGAGACGAGAAGTTTATGGGGAGCGCAGACGAAGTGAGTCTCTCCGCCTGTACATAATAGAAAAGCTAACTTTAACGAGTTGGCTTTTTGTTTTATAAGATTTTACAAGAAATGAGTATTTCTTTGGTTGAATGAAGCAAAGCAGATTTATAGCGCTTATTTAATTTTACGCTAATATTTTTAATATTGGATATTTTGACCAAATACTTGCAATAGTATGACTCTAAATTAGTTTATTTACAACTGAAATAGTAGGTGATTTGTTGGATAGCAATTCCATTATCACGTTATTTCCTTAAAATCACAATTCTGAATAATTATATTTATAAAAAAACAATATGTATCATCAAAGCATAACAAAGCAGTTCACTTATTTTTTTCTAATTTTATTTCTTTTCTCCACAGTGTATAGCTGTAAAAAGGGAGAGGATAAAAAATTATCTGAACCCGAAGCTGAATTTAAGCCAATTTCAAAAATCGAAGCACCTGAAGGAATGGTTTGGGTGCAAACAAAAACCTTTTTACAAGGAGCAAAAGAATCTGACAATTATGCCATGCCAAGAGAAAAACCAGCGCATATGGTAACTGTAGATGGTTTTTATATGGATATTACGGAAGTTACCAACAAGCAATTTAAAGCATTTGTTGCGGCTACAGATTATATTACCATTGCAGAACGCGAGATAGATTGGGAAGAAATGAAAAAAGAATTACCTCCGAATACACCAAAGCCGCACGATTCTATTCTACAACCAGGGAGTTTAATTTTTAATAAAGATGTAAATGCTGTGGTAAATATGGAAAACTATGGGCAATGGTGGGCATGGGAAACGGGAGCTGACTGGAGACATCCGGATGGGCCAGCATCTACTATTGAAGGGAAAGATGATTATCCTGTAGTTCATGTGGCGTACCAAGATGCTTTAGCGTATTGCAAATGGGCCAACAGACGATTACCTACTGAAGCAGAGTGGGAATCTGCTGCGCAAGGGACTAATGCCAATGCCATTTTTACTTGGGGAAATGATCCTACCCGTTTAGATGCTAATGCAAATACTTGGCAAGGTGTATTCCCTACTAAAAATGATTCTAAAGACGGATTCGAATTTATTTCTCCGGTAAAATCGTATCCTCCAAATAGTATTGGTTTATATGATATGGCTGGAAATGTATGGGAAATTACCAGTGATTTTTTCAGTGTAAAATATTATCGTGAATTAGATACTTCTAAAACTATTGTAAACCCTAAAGGAGCGGATGCGCATTTTAATCCTGATAATCCATATCAAGTAGAACACGTAATGAAAGGTGGGTCTTTTTTATGCCATGCTTCTTACTGTGCTAGTTTTAGAATTTCAGCAAAAATGGGTGTTTCTGAAGATTCTGGATCCGATCATATGGGCTTTAGAACGGTTGCTACACCAAATATGTTAGCGACTGAAGAATAATAAAGCTTTTGTATATATAACTAAAAAAAGGGAAAGTTGACTTTCCCTTTTTTTTATATTATAAAAATATTGGTAATACATAATAGGTATCACCATCTCTAAAACGGTTAGTCTATCAAAGAGAATTCTTTGGATACTCTTGTAACTCTCATATAAAAAGCACCCCAATCCACATCTTCATCCGTTGTAAACCAAGCACTCAAATCTGTTTCTCCTTTAGTGAAATTACCTTTAAAGGTTAATGCTTTAGCATCTTTTGTTACATCCATAGTTTGTTCCCAAGCACCAATTTTCACACCACCAGATTTGAAGTTCATTGTTCTACCTTCAGCAATAGCTTCGGTAGAAATAGTTCCTTCTTTTCCTGCTACTGCAGCATTAATGGCTAGGTCAGATTCGAATGGCCATCTGCTTAATTCAATAGTATACGTTCCAGACTGCTCAAATGCTACTGTAAATTCACCACCTATTGGATTCTTTTGTGCTTCTCTAATATAATTCTGATTCCACGGAATTTTTGAATCGTGAACATGTGTATCATGACAAGTTAATTCTATAGGATTTTGATTATCGGAACCTAAAACAATGATAGGAAACTGATTAAATTCTGTAGAAACAGAACTCCACCATGCATTATAATAGCCTCGCATTTGTTCTACTTTTTCAGGAAACTGCGCTGCTAGATCATTTTCTTGACCTGGATCTTTAGAAACATCGTACAATTCGGTACCATTAACCAATCTCATTTTGTCTGACATCACCGCACTTTTTCTCCATTTTATTGGACTTTGAACACGTTGCGAATCGGTGATAAGATAGTCTCTACCAATGGTTTCTTTTGTTCCTAAAATCAGTGAAGAAATATCGGAACCATCCATTGCTTTTTGTCCTTCAGGTAATTCTAAATTACATAAGGTGGCTAAGGTTGGTAAAATATCTAAATGTGCTGTTAAATCAGTCACATCTTTACCGCCGTTAATATTTTTTCCAGGATAGGATATAAAAAATGGCACGCGATGTCCACCTTCATATTCACTATTTTTAGTGCCTTTCATTCCTGCATTGAAACCATATAATTTACCTCCTACTGTTTTGTACCCAGAAGCTGTTCCATTATCCGTCATAAAAATAACAATCGTATTATCTGCAATTTTTAAATCTTCCAATTTCTTTTGAAGCTTCGCAAAGTTGTCATCGACATTGGTAATCATTCCATAAAATATTTTTTGAAACTCTGGAATGTCTAAATCTTTGTATTTGTTATAATAGGCTTCTGGCACATTATAGGGTAGGTGAGGTGCATTCAGAGAAATATAGGTGAAGAATGGTTCATCTTTCTTGTCTTCAATATATTTTATAGCTTCATCAAACCAAACATCTGTACAATACCCTTCAAACTTTGTAGGTACCCCATTTTTAAAATAAGTGTCATCAAAATAATCATTATCCCAATAATCTGGTGTCTGACCAACGCCACCACCACCATGTGTAATGGTGTATTTAAAGCCTTTGTCTTGCGGTCTAGAAGGGTAGGTGTCTCCTAAATGCCATTTCCCGAATATTGCGGTTTCGTAGCCATTTTCTTGAAACACATCTGCCATAGTAACTTCATCTTCTCTTAAAATAGAAACACCACCAATCGTGTGCCAAACACCAACTCTATTTGCATAACGTCCAGTCATTAAACCGGACCTTGAAGGCGCACAAGTTGGACCAACATGAAAGTCTGTTAAACGAACAGATTCATCATGAAATTTATCCAAAGCAGGAGTTTTTACTAAGGTGTTACCATGCGCACCTAAATCGCCATAACCTTGGTCATCTGTAATGATAACAATAACATTAGGCTGCTTTGTTTTTTCGGTCGTAACTGTTTTTGTTGATTGAGAGGTACATGAAAATGTAAATCCCATAAGTGCCATTAATACTACTATTTTTTTATTCATTTTAATGTTATTTATTGATACTAATCTATTTAGGTAATTCTTTTTTCCAATCTTTCCACAGACCTTTAAGTTCACTTACTCGTTGCTTATTAGTGTCTGCTATATTCGTTTTTTCAAATGGGTCTTTGGTAATATTGTAGAGTTCTTCTTTATTAATGTCTTCATTAAATAAAAGTTTCCAATCGCCTTTTCTAACAGCTCCTTGTGCCCAATGATCTGTTTTTACTTTTGGAAAACGCCATTCCCAAAATAAAGGTTTTGTTCGTGTAAAGCTATTATTTTCTAAAATAGAACTTATATTTTCGCCATCAATATTATAATTTTTTGGCAATTCGGTTTGAGCTAAGCTTGCAAAAGTTGGTAATAAATCTACTGTAGAAAGTATACTTGTAGAATCTACTTTATTTTCTTGAACGTGATTTTTCCATTTTACAATAAAAGGCACGACCACGCCTCCTTCATAAATATCCACTTTTCTTCCTTTTAAACCTGCTGTAGAACCAGCTTCCTTAGAAGGTCCCCATCCTGCAGGACCGTTATCACTTGAAAAAATAATTAATGTGTTGTCATCTAATCCCATTTCGGATATGGATTCTAATAATCTTCCAATATGAAAATCGGCATCTTTTAAAACCGCATAATACGTTTCTTTACTAGGTGATAAATCTTTAAAAGATTTGCGTTGTTCTTCGGAAGGCCACAAAGGTGTATGTGGATCTTTTAACCAAAGGTTCACAAACATGGGTTTTTGGCCTTTATTTCGTTTTATAAAATCGATCGTTTCATCTACAGCAATTCGACTCGAACTTTGTACCCAAAGCGTATCGGTATCCATAAATCGCGTGGTTGGCCATTTTTGATCTCCTTTCCAAGTTGGTCCATTTCCGTTCCAAACTCTGGTTTCGTCATAACCATATACTTTAGGTTCTGGTGCTGAAGGATCTCCATGAGGTTTGCCACCACCTCCTAAATGCCATTTACCAAAATGTGCGGTTTTATAACCCGCTTTTTGCATAGTTTGCGGTAGATAAGCAGGTAAAGAATCATTTAAATAATTGGGCATGTTACGTTTTGCGTTCACTTCATTTCCTGCAAAATGCCCATGAACTTGATGTCTTGCTGGATAGTGACCTGTTAACACCGAAGATCTGCTTGGAGAACACACACCACTTGTGACATGAAACTGTGTAAATCGTGTTCCTTCAGAAGCCATTTTATCTAGGTTAGGAGTGACCACTTCTGTATTTCCATACACTCCTAAATCTCCATAACCCCAATCATCTGCGAAAATAAAAATGATGTTTGGCCTAGTATCTTCTTGCGCTACTATAACTTCTTTTTTAGCGTTATTGCAAGAAAACAACATAATTGCAATCCCTAAAAGTGCGATATGTTTTAATAGACTTATTCTCATTTCCATATTAATTTTCAAACGTTTCTTTTTTCTGTTCCTTACTTAATACTGTTGCCAACTCATTGACTTTTTTAGGAAATTGACTAGCTAAATTAGTCTTTTGCCCAATATCATCTTTAAGGTTGAAAAGTTGTATGGTATCCTTATCGGTTTCAAAACGTTGCCCTTCTTTAAACCATTTTGGTATTCTAGCGTGATAACCATCTTTATTATTAATGTACAACCAATCGCCTTTTCTAACGGCGTATTTGGATGTATAGGTATTATGAATAATATTTTCTCTAACAGCCTTATTATTTTCAGTTAACCACAACTCAGAAAAATTATAACTATCATGATGAAAACCTTTTGGTAACTGACTATTTGTAATAGACGCTAAGGTATTTAGAATATCTATCTGACTAAATAATTGTGTGCTTTTCGTTCCTGGTTTAATGTTGTTTGGCCATTTTACGATAAAGGGCACATGATGTCCACCTTCATAAACATCTCTTTTTACACCTCTAAATGGATGCGAACTATCGTGATCGTAATTTTTAATACGATTATAGGCATAATGCTCAGAGCCATTATCTGATGTGAAAATTACAATGGTATTTTCATCAGCATTAATAGCTTTTAGGGCATTTAAAATTTGTCCAACAGCATCATCGGTTTGATACACCCAATCGCCATAAGGACCTGCATTACTTTTTCCTCTAAATTCTTCATTCGGAATTATTGGTGCATGCGGAGAAGGGAAAGCCATATATAAGAAGAACGGCTTTTCTGCTTTTTCTTGATTTTTTATAAAAGTGACAGCAGAACTTGTAACCGTTGGTAAAACATTATAAAAATCCCAATCCTTAACTGCTGGTCCTGGTCGTAATTCCCAATTGCCCTCTAATGCGAAATCTTCTTTTGGATGTTGTAAAGTCTCTGTTGGTGCTTCTTTAACTTTATCATTTTCTATCCAAGTATATGGTGGGAAATTAATAGTACCATCACCAAAATAGGAATCAAAACCAATAGATAAAGGTCCGTTAGGAATCCTTTTATTCCAATCATAAGCTTGCGCTGGCCAAATTTCGACGTCCTTCTTTCCGTGTTTCGCTTTTACTTTTTGCGTGAAATCTTTTTTTCGAATAGCTTCCCAGTTCCAACCTAAATGCCATTTTCCTATAGCTGCTGTATGATAACCGTTTTCTTGAAGAATTTTAGGTAAAGTCACCTGATTTTCTTTAAAAACAGATGCACCCATTGCATGTACAATGTCATTAAAATCTCTCCAATGATATCTACCCGATAAAAGCGCATATCTACTTGGCGTACAAACGCCAGAAGAACTATGGGCATCGGTCATTAAAAGACCTTCTTTGGCTAGTTGATCTAAATTTGGAGTTGGTATTTTGGATTGTGGATTTTGAATAGCTAAATCGCCATAACCCATATCGTCAGCATAAAATAGGATGATGTTGGGTCTATCCTTTTTCTCGGTTGGTTTTGCTGATTTTGTTTGTTGTTGACAAGCGGTTAAGCACACCAATATTAAAATATAAAAGTAGGCGCTTATTTTCATGGTTTTAGCTTTGTTTTTTCCAGTCAATGGTTGCTTTCTTATTTTCTAAATCGACCCAAATACTAGCATGCTCGTAATTTCGGGTTAAAATCCATTCATTTACCTGCATATCGTCTAAAGGTTTCCCTAAAGGTTGGTCAAATTCTGGATACCATAAAAGGGATCCCATATGTAAGCGATACCCCCAATTGTAACTAATATAAGAATGTTTTTGTGCTCCAGCTAAAAAAGAGGCTAATGCAAAAGTTAGATGTTCTTTAGAAAGTTTCTCTTTTTCTTTTTCAGATTTAGCCATAAATTTTTTGTCTACCCATGCATTCTCTGGCCATGTCTTAAACACTACAATTTTACCACTTTTACCTGCTTTTTCCATTTCTTGGATATCCTTAAGCATACTTTCTTTCGTTTTGCTATTAAAATATCCAAAATGTTCAATCATGATGGCATCTGTATAATCTGGAAAATCATTTCCGCTATTCCTAATTGGTGTGGAGCGTATTCCGTTATAAACGATCAATTTTTCCTCTCCAATTTTAGCTCTGGTTTCTTGAATTAAATCTTTTAAGCCTTGCTGAATGGCATCAAATTTTTCAGCTCCCCATAATTGTTTATTTCCTGGATTAGTTACTTGCACTAAGCCATCAAAGAAAACACCATCGATGTTTTTATTATTTAAATTGTCTTTAGCTACCTCTGACCACCAATCTCTAACTTCTGGATTAGATAAATCATAGCGCTTTATTTTTTCATTTTTTAAATCTAATTCGCCTGTTTTTGTTTTAAGCCACCAATCTGATTTTGTTTGATAGTCTTCATGCGCTTTATACATACTGTAATCTAAAAACGCATTCCAATAGAATACCACTTTCATATCTGGATTTAGATGCTTTAATACTTTCGCATCGGCAGCAATCGATTCTTCAGAATGTTTATATTTAGGAAAACCATGCGCCTTTTCTAATACCGTAAAGTTAGAATGAGACGCTATAAATTTTGCTTCCGATTTGGTTAAGAGATCCCCTTTTTTTCCGAAGTGAAAAGCTACAGGAACCTTGTCCCAACTAAATTCTGGAAAATGGGTATCACTTTGAGAAAAGGCTGTTTGAACTAAAAACAAACCAATTAAAAATAGACTTTTATGTAGAGTAGGGGACTGCATATGGTTACTTTATTGGTAAGATTTTAATAGACTTTAGACTTGATGTTTTTGAATCGCCTTCAACTAATGACGTTTTGATGATGTGATTACCAGCCGTTTTAAATTCTAAAATTCCCATTCTGCGATACGCGTATTTATCGGTTGCCGCTTGCTGGTTTTGAATTTTAACACCTTCATCTGTAGTCGTTTTCCATACTAAACGTCCTTCCCCTTTATATTCTAAATCTAAATAATAATAGCCAGGTTCTTGCACATTAACTTCCCAAGTCACTGTACCGTCTTTTTCCCAATTACTTACTTGGTTAGCATGTTTCCATTCCCCAAATTTTTCCATCCAACGCACGTTTTCTTGTACTGCGCCTTCCGCTTTTCCAAATTCGGTTAATAATCTAGTAGGTACATTTGGATAAATGCCCAAATGCGTTTCTACAATAGGTTCTGCATCTTCCAATGCAACCTGAATAACAGAAATTAATTCTTCTGGAGCTTTATAAGGCACATCGATAACTAACCAATCGTTGTCTTTAGAAAATTTAAGTGGACTACTTTGTGAGCCATCTAAAAGCGATATTTTTTTCACCTTTGATTTTAAACCTGGTACGTATAATTTACCATCCGTTGGCCATTCGCTTACAGACAAATAAAGAGAATTATTGTTTGTTGTAATATCTCCCCAAGGTAATGCATAACCCCAAGGGGAACTACCTGCATCATAAATTACTTGCGGATATTTTTGGATCCAACGACCAGATTCTTGTAAAAACTCTATTCCAATGTTTGGAATTGCTCCATTACTATCTGGACCTACATTAAATAAATACGTACCACCTCTAGCCACGGTTTCTATAACACGACCTAGAATTTTTTTAGGACTTTTAAAGTTGTTATCATACCAAGCATAAGACCAAGAATCGTTGTTTGTATCACAAGTTTCCCAAAGCCCTTCAACATTTCTAGTTGGTACTTCCATATCTCCAATACTCGCATAGTCACCCAAGCCATTAGGTTTTAAGGCAGGAAGAAAAGGAGTGTTTCAGGAGTGGCAAGTCTTAACAACTAAATTGAAAGAAGAGAAAGGGATTTCGCTTAATTCTGCCGCCGAAATGGCATATAACAGGTTGAGTTAATGAGGGAATAGGATACCGATTTCCATGAGGAAATGAAAAAAGTGGTAATGGATAGAATACACGAATGGGTAAACCTAATGTGGAAATATCAACCAGTGCTTCTTGTTGCAAAAAAAATAGAATAGTGCCTTTTAATACAGGACATTTATCCGTTGTAAAAAAAAATTATGGAATTAACAATTAACCCAAAATATCCATCTGTAGACGATTTACGTAAAAGAGCTATGGTGAAAATGCCAAAGTTTGCATTCGAGTACTTAGATGGAGGATGTAATGAAGATATCAATTTAGATAAAAATCGAACGGATTTACAGAAAATTGAACTAATGCCTCAATACCTGTCTAAGTTTGAGAAATCAGAAATGAAAACAGAGTTATTTGGACATACATATGATGCGCCTTTTGGAATTGCTCCTGTAGGTTTACAAGGATTGATGTGGCCAAATTCACCAGAAATTTTAGCTAAATCTGCAAAAAAAACATAATGTTCCATTTATTTTAAGTACGGTTACTACTTCCAGTATAGAACGAGTGGCAGAAATTACAGAAGGTAAATCTTGGTTTCAATTATATCATCCAGCTGAAGAAAAAGTAAAAAAAGATTTGTTAGATAGAGCTGCTGCTGCTGGTACAGATGTATTAGTTATTTTGGCAGATGTACCAACTTTTGGATACAGACCTAGAGATGTTCGTAATGGATTGGCAATGCCTCCAAGTATGAGTGTTAAAAATATTATTGAAGTAATGAAAAAGCCAGACTGGGCTTTACAGACTTTAATTCATGGGCAACCAAGTTTTAAGACTTTAGAAAAATATATGCCTAAAGGGCTTAATTTAAAAAAGTTAGGAGAATTTATGGATGCCACTTTTTCAGGGCGATTGAATGAAGATAGAATTGCTTCCATTCGTGATCAGTGGAAAGGTAAATTAGTTATTAAAGGTGTGGTTAGTGAAGAAGATGCTCAAAGAGCTATAAATTTAGGTGTCGATGGTATCATTGTATCGAATCATGGAGGTCGTCAATTAGACGCTGGACAATCTTCGATAGTACCAATGACTAATTTAGCTGAAAAATTTGGGAGTCAAACAAAAATCATGGTAGATTCAGGTTTACGAGGTGGTCCAGATATCGCTAGAGCAATGGCAAGTGGCGCAGAATTTACTTTTATGGGAAGAAGTTTTATGTATGGCGTTGGTGCTTTGGGTAAAAAAGGAGGAGATCATACGATATCTTTAATGAAACGAGAATTGTTGCAAGTTATGGAGCAAATTTGTTGTCAAAAAACAGGGGCTTTTAAACCGCATTTAATTAAATAAGTACCTGTTAATATGTAACGGGAATACTGAGGTGTCAAAATAATGATGGTGGTTTAATAGCAAATATTTATTCTTCCGAAGAACTTTTGAAATAACTTAAAAGTGGATTACTCCTTATAAAATGTAATCCACTTTTTTATGCTTGCAGGAATTTGATAAATTAATGTGGTTTTTAAGTCGATACATCTACAAAATAGGAGCTCAAAAGCCATGCGTTCTATGTGTTTTTTTTTACAAAGTGATAGATTAATGGACTGTTTTAGTTTTGATTTTAAAAGATATTAAGAGCTACTTTTGTTGTTTTCGGAAATTTGACTTCAACTTTATCTGACCCAAAAGGGTCTAGTTTCTTTCGGATTATATTTTGTTTTATGTCTTTGTTTATATGGGATTTAATAAGGGCTAAATGGTCATTACGGACGTTTCTGATAGTGAATGTTTATAGCTTAAGTATGTTATTCGTTTTTTCGAAAATACTGCATTATGTTATAGAAAGGAATAAAAGAAGTATTTTTGCAAAATAGTATAAATAATCAAATTCTAGTTATATGTCATCAAAAAGAACAACTTTAGCTTCTATTGCTCAAGCATTAGAGATTTCTGTATCTACAGTTTCTAAGGCGCTTTCCGATAGTTCAGAAATTGGTGCTGCAACAAAGAAAAGGGTTTTAGAATATGCTAAAGCAAATAATTATACGCCAAATAGCTTTGCTTCCAATTTTAGAAAAGGTACCACTAGTACCATCGGTTTAATAATTCCAAATATTTTAAATCCGTTTTATGCAAAAGTGCTAGTCGGCGTAGAAACGTATTTAGATGATAACGGGTATAAATTAATTACCTCCATTTCTAATGATTTAATTGAGAAGGAAACAAAAAATATTTCAGTAATGTCTAGTGGCTTTGTGGATGGGTTAATTATTTGCATATCTAAAGAAGCGGAACAGAAAAATGAACACCAACACATTAAAACCTTAATAGATAACGGTACTCCAATTGTAATGTTTGATAGGATTTGTGATGAATTGGAATGTGATAAAGTAATTACCGATGATTTTCAAGCAGCTTTTGATGCTACCGAGTTTCTTATAACAAATAGAAAATGTAAACATATAGTTATCACGGCTAAAACAAATAATCTACATCACTTAAATCTAAGAAGAAAAGGGTTTGAAGCGGCAATGAATAAACATATTGAGGATGTGAAATGTACGATTATTACAGATGAAAGATCTAAAGGATTAAAACAAAAACTTGGAGAATTATTAAAAGAAGACCCAAGTATTGATGGTGTTTTTGGTTTAAATGAAAAAAGTGTTTTGCACGCTATTTTATTAACGAACAAATTACAAAAAGAAGATAATGCAATTTCTATTGCAGGTTTTTGTAATGATATGCAATCGAAGTATGACGCTTCCCTTATTGTAATTAACCAAAACGCTAAGGAAATAGGTGTAACATGTGCCAAGCTTTTATTAGATAGAATAAAGAGTAAGGATAATACTAGTTTTCAAACAAAAACAATCGCTGTAAATCTATAGGTTTTAGTAATTTTAATATAATAAAAAAGCGCAATCAAGTATACTTGTTGCGCTTTTTTGGTTAGAACTTAAATTCTATTTAGGGATTAGAATTTAATTAGTTTAGTGGTACTTATTTGTTCTAACTGGTTTTTTACTTGTACTAAATACATACCTTTAGATAGTTCTGAAATATTGAAAGTGGCGTTTTTTGTAAAATCACCTTTGTATTCTTTTACTAGTTTTCCAGAGATATCAAATATTTGAAGATCTGTAATATCTTTATTTAATTGAAATGTATTGTCTGTTGGGTTTGGATATAGCGTTAGATTGGTAACCGTATCCAAATCCTCTATACTTAATGTAGGAGGGTTATTTCCAAAAATTCTAAACTGTCCGGCAGGAATAGTAATACTTGTTACTGTAGATTCTATGGTTGTATTTCCTGTTTCATCCATTAAATCATACCAAGTTCCACTTGTTGGAAAACTCGTGTTAACCGTTTGCGAAACCACATCAAAGTTTGCTAAAACAATAACATTTCTTAATGCTGTAGTTGGAATAGAAGTATCGTAAATATCGATTCTTGGTGTTAAGCTTCCTGAGTTAATAGTGTAATCTCCTTCAAAAACAGGTTCGTTTATTTTTAAATAATTCATTCTAGACCAATCTCTGTACACTTGACTTCTAGTAGCATCTGCTTCCCAGTTATCTGCCCATTGCGGTTGCGGTTTTGTATCTAATTTACAATCTCCATCTGTGCCACCTGGTTCATTTACCGTTCCGTTATTACAAGTAAATATGGAGTTTTCCATACCTAATTCCGCAAAGTGCCAAATCATTTTTGGACCAGGAATAGTTAAACTTACAGCGCCCAATGCCGACATTCTTGAAATTGCTACATTTAAATCCGTTACATCATGAGAAGCATTGGAAGCATTACCATATTGGAGGTTTTTATACATTAAACGTTCTTCATCATGGCTTTCTGCATAACCAACTAATCTCGGAGCATCAAAGCCTCTAGCAACATGGCCCATGCCGTCAAAATTATTATCCGAATTATAACCCATTGTTAATTGGTTATACGGATTAGTCAATTTCCCCCAAAGCATAATTCCTTTTGGTTCCGTATCGGTAAGCCTGTAGTTAGCCCATTCTGTTTCTTCTTGTGCGCTTCCGCCAAAACCTAAATGTTCAAAAATCACATAATGTGTTGGATCCAATGACCAAGAATAATCTGCATATTCTTTTAAAATAGCTACACGATCTGCTTGGTATGCGTTTGTTTGCGAATCACTACCGGTTGCATTTTGTGTAAATCCTTTAGTTAAATCCCAACGTAAACCATCAATTTTGAATTCTTCGACCCAATGTTTAACTACACGTTCCACGTAGTGTTGTGTTAATTCCGATTGGTGATTAAAATCGGAACCAACACTATAGCTATGTCTTGCTGTGGTGTTAAAATACGGGTTTTCTGTACTTGGTTCTCCCCAACCGTCGCCATCTGCATCGTTCATCCACATTCTATTCATAGGATTTCTACCAAAAGCATGGTTTAGAGCAACATCTAAAATTACTGCAATATCATTTTGGTGACATAAATCGATGAATTCTTTGAATTTGTCTTCCGTTCCATAAAACTTATCTAAAGCCAAGTGAAAAGAAGTGTTGTACCCCCAACTTTCATTACCTTCAAATTCCATTACTGGCATAAGTTGAATGGCATTCACGTTTAAATTTTTAAAATAATCTATTTTATCGATTAAGTCTTGATAGTTTCTATCGGCATCAAAATCTCTAATTAAAACTTCATAGATTACTAAGTCTTCTTTTTTAGGTTTTTCAAAATCTGTAACCACCCATGAATAATCTGTTTGTCCGGTTTGTAATACTGTTACTTCACGTTCTTGTCCAGCAGGATATGTTGGTAAGTTTGGATAAGTGGAAGCCGGAATCCATGGGTCATCAAAAGGTGATAATACTAAAGTAGAAAAAGGATCTGCTGTTTTTACCAAAGCAGGTGAATTAGCTATAGGAGATTGGTCCATAACCCAATATTGGTACGTTTCTATTTGATTAGGAGTTAAATTGGTAAGTTCCAACCAAAAGACACCAGTAGTTGGGTCTTTTTTCATTAAATCAGAATTAGTAGGTTGGTAGTTATTAAAACTACCGGCTACATATATATAATCTTTATTCGGAGCCTCTAAAACAAGAGTTGCTTTCGTGTTATCCGAAGTGTTGTAATTTATACCGTTGTCTAAGCCGTTAGGTACGTTTTCATTAACAGGTGTGGCATTTACTAGTGCCGAAAAATGTTTTATGATAGTATCAGAACCTTGGGTAATAGTTAAAGTATAGTACTGGTTTTCGGTAATGTTAGTATGTGTGAAATTATAGCTGGTCACGTCATTTAGCGTGTTTAAAACGCTACCGTTAGCGCTTAATATGTAGTTTGCATTTCCGTTTGTATTTGTAGCTTCTATATTTAAGTTACTTCCAGAGTTTAATTGTGTAATGCTATCTTCTAATGGAGTGGTTAAATTAACTTGAAATGTCCCTACATTATATATAAAGTCTGAACAACCATTATCTTTAAATTCTTGGCTTCCATTCTCATTTCTAAATACCATTCCCAATTTTGTGGCTGAAGATGCTTGTGCTGGAGATAAGGAATAATACGTTTCTGGGATAAAGGAAATACTCCAAGTACCATTTCCATTATTTGTCATTGCTCCAACACCATCGTCTTGTCCCCAGTTTCCAATGGCATTATAACCAAAGGCATTGGAGTTATCTCCAATTCCGGAGTGTAAATAAACGGTTGAAGGATTGTTAAAACCATTGCAATCTGTGTCTGTTGAGTTTGCATCTACAGTAATTGTAATGCTTTCATTTACATTAAAAGGAAGCGGTGAGATACTTACTTGAGCTTGCGCAAATAAAGAGACCAGCAATGCTAGTGAAAAGTAATATTTTTTCATTTTTAAAGAATTTTAAATGGAATAAAAAAGGCTTTGATAATATTCAAAGCCTTTAAAAAATAAAAGAGTATTAGTTTAAGGTTAAACTATAAGTGTAATTTCTTGGTGTGCTTAAATCTAAAACAATAGTGTAATTTCCTGCAGAAGGAACTGGAATATTTGTACTAGAATTTAATTCTAAAACACCATCACCTTCATCATCTCCGTAATTCCAATCCCAACCGTCATTCGATCTAAATTTAATTTCTTCGGCAGTTAAGTCCATAGTAAGTGTCCACGTAGAAGTTGCGCTATCGTAAGTCATATCTGTGTCATTATCCCAAGAACCTGTTGCAGAACCAATAACTCCCCAGTTATGGATTGTTTCTGAATATGTCAAAGCTTCTGTATCTGCTTGAATAAAGTAATATCCAGCACCATTTGGAGCACCAATATTACCTTCGCCATCTGCAATTAAAGCTTCTGTGTAAGTTCCATCTGCTCCAGATGCGTCACCCCAATCTGTATTTCCCCATTCAAAATTACCATCCGCATTGGTTGCGATAAATTTATGATCACCATCTAACCAAACATATCCTTCAAAGTCCGTTTCTCCATAAGCAGAAGCAAATAAACTAGGTGCTGTAGGTGCATCCCAACCTTGATGATTTCCAGGTACACCAATTTTCGGTGCTTCCGTTGTATATGGAGTAATAGATATAGTCACGATTTCTGAGAATACAGCTTCCGAACCATTAGTGCCCGTAGAAGATTTAATACGCATATCTACATCTCCAGGAGAAAAAGGAGTTAGACTTAGAGTCCCAACGGCTAGGCCATTTAGTTCTTCGTTAGTCCAAACTAAATAATTGGTGGTAGTCGTTGCTACATCAAAAGATGTTTCAAAATCTGTTCCTGCTGCGGCAAATTGTAATGTGTAATCTATGGCCGTTGGCACATTGTATACAGCATCTTCCCAAACTACAGTAGTTGCGGTGCCAGTAGGGTTTGCAATATCTAAAACAATGGAAGTTCCAGAAGTTGGTAAATTAATAATTGCGGCTCTTGATTCAGATGGAAGTATTTGAAAATTAGTATCATCTTCATCGCAAGAGTTAAAGCTAATTAATGCAATAGCTGCTATTAATACGATTTTTAAATTTTTCATTTTTATGTTTTTTAAATTAATAACCAAGATTTTGTGTTAGATTAGGATTTGCTTGTAAAGCGGTAGATGGAATAGGAAATACATTGTATGTGGAAGGAATAGAAGTACCATTAAGTGCGTTTCCTTTCCAAGGCCATAAGTAACTTCCTCCTGTAAACATACCAAAGCGTATTAAGTCGGAACGTCTATGTCCTTCTAAGTTTAGTTCTCTTCCTCTTTCATCTATTAAAAAGCTTAAAGTAAGATCACCCATTCCTACAGCATCTGCATTAGAGCGTGTTCTTACCATATTTACATAAGAAAGTGCGTCTGTCATACTTGCATTTGAAGCACCTCTAACAGCACATTCTGCATACATTAAATATGCATCTGCCAATCTAAATAGTGGAAAATCCGTACTTGAAAAAGAAGAAGGTAAGGAAGCACCACTAAAATTGGTGTTTCTAAATTTAATAGAAGGATAGCCATCCGTCCAAGTAGTGTAATCTGTCATTTCATATTCATGGCCGTCTGTCCAAAATAGACTTGCTCTTACATCATTTGAAGTAGATAAATCACCAAATAAACCATACCAGCCTTTGGAAGCTCTATGTCCTCCCCAACCTTCCGTTGCACCAAATTGGCTTAAAGGCATGGTATCCGAATTTAAATTTCCATTCACAATATAGGTTGTGTTTCCAAAACTCTGACTTACAACAGCATCGGCAATTAAAGGGAAAATGATTTCATTAGATGTATTATTATCTGCAGAAAACAAACTCACAAAATCATCTGCTAAGGTATGACTAGAAGCAATCACCACGTTTAAATAAGTAGCAGCATCATTGTATCTAGCAGTTCCTGTGTATACTTCAGCATTTAGATATAATTTAGATAGTAGCATGGCTGCTGCGCTTTCTGTAGCTCTACCATACGTGTTGGTTGCAGGTAAATCGGATTGAATAGCAAGTAATTCTGCTTCTGTAAAATCAAATAATTCTTGTCTTGACGCTTCTGGTAACGGATTTGTTTCCCCGAAGTTTTCCTGTGTTGCTAAAACACCTTTTCCAAATACATCAATTAGATAATAATATGCTAAAGATCTAATAAACCGTACTTCCGCAAGTATTTGTTCTTTATTTTCAACGTCTACATTTTCTAAAATAGAAAGTAGATTGTTACACTGAGGTATCGTAAAGAAAATTCTGTTATACATATATCTAAAAAACTTGTTTTCAGAATTCCAGTCAGAAGTTGTAGTTAATTGATCTAATCCATTATCTCCCCAACGGTTTTTCATACCATCAGCGGTAAAATCTTGTAGGTTCACAATTCCTCTTAAAAATGGAGATTCCCCCGGATCATCACTAATATCTGAACTTCCAGGTCCATCTGCACCAGAAAGTGCAAAAGATGCATAAAGTCTGGATAAAATACCTTCAACGGCATTTGGGTCTTGAGCTAATAGATCTTCTAAGGAAAGTTCTACTTTCGGCTCCGTATCTAAATCATTAGTACAACCTACAAAAAGCAGAATACTAAGACTAAATAAATATTTTAAAATGTTATTTTTCATATTTAATTTTTTAAAAATCAATGTTAACTCCTACATTATATACGGTTGCTCTTGGATAGAAATTGGTGTCAATTCCGCCAAAATTTTCAGGATCTTGTCCGCTATAATTTGTAATAATAAAAGCATTATTTACAGCGCCATATAATTTAATAGTTGTGTTTTTAAATAGGTTATTAGGAAGCGTATATCCTAAAACAATATTTTCACATCTTAAAAAAGCAGCCTTTTCTAAAAAGTAATCCGAATATTGCATAGGGTCTCTAATTTCGGTAAAGGCTAAATCTGCTTCCCCTGAATAATAGTCTAAAGTATTATTTAAAGATTGCTGATCTAAAGAAACTGCATTTTGAATAACTCCAGCAGTTAATCGTCTAGAATTATATACTTCTCCATCTAGCTGTCCTCTAAAACTAGCTCCAAGATCCCAGTTTTTATAATTCATATTTAAACCAAAACCAAAAGTCCAGTTAGGTTGTATTGCTCTATAGTATCTATCTTCTTCATTAATTTTATTATCCCCATTTAAATCTACAAAACTTCCAAGAATTGGACTTCCATCGGTGTCATATACTTGTTTTAATACCCACGCAGAACCTGCTTGTTCTCCAACGGCGTGTCTTAATAAGTTGTTACCTGTACCAATTGGTAAACCGCCACCTGCAGATATTTGCTCAATACCTTTTAAGTCGGTAACTTCATTTTTATTGTAAGAAATATTTCCGTTTAGGGATACTGCAAAATTATCGGTACTTATAGGATTTAAATTTAAACCTAATTCAAAACCTTTACTATCTGTAGAACCAACATTTTGTATTAATAAATCACTTAATGCTTGTCCTGGAGGCACATTCGTTACCACTAATAAGTCGGTTGTTTCTCTTTTAAAGATATCAAAAGAACCGCTTAAAAAGCTGTTTTTAAAGATGTCAAAATCTAAACCTACATTATAAGTAGTTGTTTTTTCCCAAGTTAAATCTGGATTAAACTCTTTAGCGTTATATAATGTTACGCCTTCTATAAATTGACTGTTTGGTGATCCAATTTCAAAAACAGGAATGGATGGGAAGAAACCTACTTGTCCGGAAACATCTTGGTTACCCGTTTTACCCCAACCTAATCTTACTTTTAAATCGTTGATAACGTTTACATTTTGTAAAAAAGATTCTTCTTTTAATTTCCATGCTAATGCAGCAGAAGGAAAATAACCCCAACGATTTTCTTCGGTAAAGAAAGAAGAACCATCCGCTCTCATCGATAGTGTTACTAAATATTTATCTCCTAAATTAATATTAGATCTTCCAAAGAAGGACTGTAAATTTAAAAGGCTGAAATATCTATTGTTAGGATTTGCAGTATCGATGTTTGGAATACGTACCCCAGAAACTTCATCGTTTCTAAATTCGTCTCTATTACCATCGTTTTTAAAATTTTGATAAGCATAACCTGCTTGCACATTATAGGAATTTATAAATCCATCTAAATCTTTGGCATAATCTAAATAAGATTCCCAAGTGGTATTCGTAATATGCTGACGTTCTCTACCTGCTACACCAGGATTAAAGATATACGTTCCTGTAGGTTCGTTGGGGTCTGGTACTAAAGTGTACGTTGCTAGGGCGTTCTCTTGAAAACTTTCTTTTGTTTTCGCTCTTGACGCTTCTAATCCAAAATTGGTAACCGCTCTTAATTCTGGTAGAAAATGAAATTTATAATCCAATTCTAAACTTCCTAAAATTCTATTTACACGTTGCGGGTTAGAACGTTGTTCTAATAACGCTAATGGATTACTCGATCCAACTCTTCCATTAGGTAAGTTAGTATCTGAAGCTGATAATATTTTACTGTAGTAACCACCAAAAATGGAGTTTGAATCGTAAACAGGTTTTGTTGGGTCCATAGAAATAGCTCCACCTAAAGCACCACCTTCGTCGATAGAACTTTTATTTACAAAAGTTCCTTTTGCATTAAAGTCAATCTTAAGGTGATCATCAAATAATTTTGGTGTTAATCTTAAGGAAGCGGTAACACGTTCGTAGTCATTTTCTTTTACAACACCTTCACTTTCATTGTAACCTACAGATGCTCTAAATGGTATTTTTTTAAATAAATTAGCTCTTACACCAAAGTTATAATCTTTATTAATTGCTGTTCTGTAAATAACATCTTGCCAGTTTGTATCATAAATTGCTCTAGGTCCATCAGGTGTATCAATAATTTGAGATACGTTTTCATTTGTAGAAACAGATCCAACAGGAACTCCTAAAAGACCAGTTTTTTCTGGGTAATACTCACTAATGAATCTAACAAAATTAGCGCTATCCATTACAGGTACATAGTTGTCATCACCAATATTACTTATAGATGTGCTAGCAGAAAAGTTGTATTTTACTTCGCCAGAGGTTCCTTTTTTAGTCGTAATAATAAGAACTCCATTAGATGCTCTCGATCCATAAATTGCCGTTGCCGAAGCATCTTTTAGAATACTAAAGCTTTCAATGTCATTAGGATTAATCAAGCTTAAAGGGTTTCCTACACCAGAAATACCGCCATTATCCATAGGAACTCCATCAATTACAATTAACGGGTCATTCTTTCCTCCTAATGATGTTCCTCCTCTAATTCTAATATTCGGAGAAGCATCTGGTTGTCCACCAGAACTTGTGATTCTAACACCTGCAGCTTTACCTCTTAAAAGCTGTTCTGCCGATTGAATGGAACCTTTATTGAAATCTTTTGAAGTGATAACTTCTACAGATCCCGTAAGATCTTTTTTCTTAACACTACCATAACCAATAACTACAACTTCATCTAAACTAGAAGGATCTTCTACTAGATTTACATTAATTGTTTGTTGTCCGTTATAAATAATTTCTTGCGCGATAAAGCCTATATAAGAAAAAACTAAAACGTCTCCGTTATTTACGTTAACTTGATATCTTCCATCAAAATCTGTAGCAGTTCCTCTAGATGTGTCTTTGATAATCACATTCACACTAGGAAGCGGTAAAGATGAGGATTGTTCAGTTACAGTTCCTTGTACCGTACTTTGTGCTATCATACACAAAGGAAAAACCAGTAGAAAAAACAATAAGCCATTTAACTTTGTTTTCATAAAATAATTTAATTAGTTATTAATTTAATTAGTTATATTTTCACTTCTCGATGTTAAAACTATGTAAATTTTATGTAAAGATTTAACCTAAGAAAAAGAAAACATTAGCGCAAACGTTTTCGTGTTGAAAACTTTTTGAAAAATGAGAGTTTTTACTAAAAAACACCTAAAAATTAACACTTTGCTAATTATTTAATACCTTAATTGCGCATTTAACAAACAATATGAAAAGAAAAGTAACCCTAAAACAAATAGCTAGAGAATTGGATGTATCCATTTCAACGGTTTCTAAAGCTCTAAGAAATAGTAAAGAAATTAGTGAAGATACTAGGCAAAAAGTACAAGCATTTGCTAAACTCTATAATTATAGGCCAAATAATATTGCACTTAGTTTAAAGAACCGAAAAACAAAAACGATAGGTATTATCATACCAGAAATTGTACATCATTTTTTCTCGAAAGTTATTCGAGGTATTGAGTTAGTTGCCAATAAACGAGGTTATAATGTTATTGTTGGGTTATCTAACGAGTCTTTCTCTAAAGAGGTTATAAATATGGAAATGCTTGCCAACGGTAGTATAGATGGTTTTATATTATCTATTGCAAAAGAAACGTTGCAACAGCAGGATTATCATCATTTTACCGAAACTATTAACCAAGGTATGCCTATTGTAATGTTTGATAGAGTTGTAAATGAAATAAAATGTGATAAAGTTATCGTTGATGATGCTGAAGGTGCCAAACAAGCAGTAACAAAGTTAATTAATAACGATTGTAAAGACATCGCGATTATTACAACAATGGATTATGTGAGTGTTGGTAAATTAAGAACCCAAGGCTATTTAGAAGCGCTAGAAGAACATAAAATCGATCCAAAAGCAAGTTTAATTTTAAAAGTTCATGACCAATTGTTATCTGAAGATCATTTAGATTCTTTAGAAATAGAAATAGAAAATTTATTTAAAAACAATAAAAATCTGGATGGTATTTTTGCAGTGAACGAACTCTATGCGCTTACCGCAATGAAGGTTGCCAGAAAGATGAATTTAAGAATTCCAGAAGACATTCAAATCATTGGTTTTACAGATGGTGTGCTCTCTAAACACGCGGTTCCTGCGCTAACAACTGTAAGTCAACATGGTCAAAAAATAGGAGAGAAAGCAGCCGAATTATTAATCAATAATTTAGAAAGAGAAGATGAAGAAGATATCTACGAAACTGTAGTTATTGAGACCGAATTGATAGAGCGAGAATCCACCAAATAAAAAAATAACACAGAATATTTAAAAACTTTTATATATTTACACCCAAATCAAAACTTATATTTTTACTTCTCAGGTAATTTAGTTTTGATAAGTAAAATGCTTGTCAGAATAGTATTAATTATAAAATATACTATTAATGAAAAAGCGCGCATTAGGTTTTTGGGAAATCTGGAACATGAGTTTCGGTTTCTTAGGAATACAATTCGGATTTGCACTACAAGGAGGCTTTATGTCTCGAATATTTCAAACGCTTGGAGCAGAAAAAGATGCCATTCCATTATTATGGATTGCTGCACCTTTAACTGGTTTATTAGTACAACCAATTATTGGTTATTTAAGCGACAGAACATGGAGTACCAAATGGGGAAGACGTAGACCGTACTTTCTAATAGGAGCAATTCTAAGTTCTATTGCATTATTCTTTGTTCCACACTCTCCAGCACTTTGGGTTGCCGCAGGATTTTTATGGATTCTAGATGCTTCCATAAATATTTCTATGGAACCATTTAGAGCTTTAGTAGCAGATAAACTGCCTGATTCGCAACGCTCTTACGGTTTTGTAATTCAAACCTTAATTATTGGTATTGGTACTTGGGTTGCAAGTAATTTACCGTGGATGGTTTCGCAACTTGGCGTTAGTAATTCTGCAGCTTCAGGTGTGGTGCCAATGTCTGTAAAAGTGGCTTTTGCTATTGGGGCTTTTGTGTTTTTAGCAAGTATATTATATACGGTTTTTACTACTACCGAATATCCTCCGGAAGACATGGAAGCATTCGAAAAAGAGAAAGCAAAGAAAAATCAATTCATTCCAGATATTTTAAATAATATAGGAAACATGCCACTAACTATGAAAAAGTTAGGTGTCATTCAGTTCTTTTCTTGGTTTGCTTTTTTCACGATGTGGAGTTTAGCAAATCCAGCACTAACAGAACATGTGTTTAACACACCAGCGCCGATTGAAAGTGCTTTCGATATGACAAATGCAGTACAAGCGGAAGCCTTTAAAATTGCAAACACCGCATTTCAAGAATCTTCCAATGCCGTTGGTTCTGCAATGGGTGTTTACGGATTATCCTCTATGGCATTCGCGTTATTATTAGTTTTATACACTGCCAAAAGACGTATCAATAGAAAATTAGTACATATGTCGGCTTTAATTCTAGGAGGCTTAGGTTTCTTATTAATGAGCTATACATCACCCGAAAATTTAAAATGGTGCTTTGTATTAATTGGTTTTGCTTGGGGAAGTATTCTTTCCATGCCTTATGCCATGCTATCTAGCTCTGTAGATCCCAAGAAAATGGGAGTGATTATGGGAATCTTCAATATGTTTATTGTAATCCCGCAAATAATTGCAGCACTTGGTGGAATTAATTTTGTTTCTGGATTATTAGGAGAGGAAGCAATAAATGCCATGACAGTAGCAGGAATAAGTTTAATCATTGCAGGACTTTGTAATTTACTTATTACCAATAAAAACGCCATTTCCTATCAAACAGAAGAGATTTAAAATGAGTAAAAAAGGATTCATATTCGACTTAGACGGTGTTATCGTAGACACTGCAAAATACCACTTTTTAGCTTGGAAAAAATTAGCTAATCAATTAGGTTTCGAATTTACAAAAGAACAAAACGAATTATTTAAAGGCGTTAGTAGAAAACGTTGTTTAGAAATTTTATTAGACATAGGAAAAAAAGAAGCTACACAAGAACAGTTCGATATTTGGATGATCGAAAAAAATGTAGACTACTTACAATATATAGAAAACATGGATGCTTCTGAGATTCTTCCAGATGTTCCTCGCGTTTTAGCGTTTCTAAAAGAAAATAACATTCCAATTGCATTAGGATCTGCTAGTAAAAATGCACGTCCCATTTTAGAGAAAGTAGATTTGCTACATTATTTCGATGCTATTGTAGATGGAAATAATGTGACAAAAGCAAAGCCTGATCCAGAAGTTTTTCTACTTGCAGCAGAACAGTTAGGAGTAAATCCGGAAGATTGTATCGTTTTTGAAGATGCAGTCGCAGGAGTAGAAGCTGCAAATGCAGCAAATATGATTTCCATTGGTATTGGAGAGCAAAACATATTAAAAGAAGCAAATTATATTTTTTCAGATTTTACAGAAATGGAAAACAGCTTCGTTCAAGAATTAATAAATAGATAATTAAGACGAAAGAAAAGAGAAGTTAGAAAAGAGAAATAAGATTTTTCTCATCGCTAATTCTTTTTTTAATCTTAAAATAAATTAAAGATCAAGAGTGAGTCTAGCAGCAAAGCGGTCTAGCATCTTTGTTCTAATATCTTAAAAAAAATGAATTTAGATTACATAAAACCAGATAATTGGTCCATTATTGAAGAAGGCTTTAACGCAGAAAATGTAAAGTCTTCAGAAAGCATATTTAGTATCGGAAATGGAGCAATGGGACAACGTGCTAATTTTGAAGAGCAGTATTCCGGACCAACATTTCAAGGTAGCTATATTGCAGGTGTTTATTATCCAGATAAAACACGTGTTGGCTGGTGGAAAAACGGGTACCCAGAATATTTTGCGAAAGTACTTAACGCACCAAATTGGATAGGTATTAATGTGCTTGTAAATAAGGAGCAACTGGATTTATTTGCCTGTAAGGAAGTGAAAAACTTTCGTAGAGAATTAAATATGAAAGAAGGTTGGCTTTCTAGAAGTTTTGTAGCAATGCTTCAAAATAATGTGGAAGTTGAAGTGACTACCAAACGTTTTTTAAGTCTAGATTTGGATGAGGTTGGTGCCATTAATTTCAATATTAAACCTTTAAATGAGGATGCCGAAATTACGTTTCAGCCGTATTTAGATGCAGGTATTACCAATGAAGACACCAATTGGGACGATAAATTTTGGAATACCCAAAACGTCAGTCAGGAAAATAATCAGGCTTTCATTCAAGCAACAACCATGAAAACGGATTTTCATACCTGTACTTTTATGGAATCTCATTTGTTTTTAAATAACGAAAAAGTAAGCATTACATCAAATATTAAACAAGAAGAGAATACCGTATCTTTTGCTTATACCAACCAAGTAAAACAAAATGAAACCTTTACTATTAACAAGTTTGGAGGTTATACAGTAGATAGAAATCATGATAAATCTGCTTTAGTTTCCGCAGCAAAAGAAGCATTACAAACAGCAACCGATTTAGGTTTTCAAGCTTTATTAGAAAATCAAAAACAAGCTTGGGCAAGTATCTGGAACATGTCTGATATTACCATCGATGGTGATGTAGAGGCACAACAAGGAATTCGTTTTAATATTTTTCAATTAAACCAAACCTATTTAGGTAAAGATTCTACTTTAAACATTGGCCCAAAAGGGTTTACGGGAGAAAAATATGGAGGAAGTACCTATTGGGATACCGAGGCATATTGTATTCCTTTTTACATGGCAACCAAAGACCAAAAAGTTGCTAGAAATTTATTAGAATATCGTTACAACCATTTAGAAAAAGCAATTGAAAATGCAGAGAAGTTAGGCTTTAAAAACGGCGCTGCTTTATATCCAATGGTTACTATGAATGGGGAAGAATGCCATAATGAATGGGAAATTACTTTCGAAGAAATTCATAGAAATGGTGCCATCGCTTTTGCTATTTATAACTACTACAGATATACTGGCGATTACAGTTATATTCCAGAAAAAGGATTAGAAGTCCTTATCGGAATTGCTCGTTTTTGGCAACAGCGTGCTACATTTTCTACAGATAAAAACCAATATGTTATTTTAGGTGTTACTGGACCAAATGAATACGAAAATAACGTTAACAATAACTGGTATACCAACTATATTGCACAATGGTGTATTCAATATGCCTTAGAAAATATTGCTAAAATCGAAAGCGAATATGCTTCCGATTATACCAGGATCATGAACAAAGCAAAACTTTCTAAAGAAGAATTAGAACAATGGAAAGCGGTTGCCGATAATATGTATTTTCCGTATTCGGAAGAGAAAGGTATTTACTTACAACAAGACGGATTTTTAGATAAAGAATTAATTACGGTTGCAGATTTACCAAAATCAGAAAGACCAATTAATCAAAAATGGTCTTGGGACAGAATTTTACGTTCGCCATATATCAAACAAGCAGATACTTTGCAAGGTTTTTATCTTTTTGAAGATCAGTTTACAGAAAAAGAACTAGAAAAGCATTTCGATTTTTACGAACCATTTACGGTACATGAAAGTTCGCTTTCTCCTTGTGTACATAGTATTCAAGCAGCGAAATTAGGTCGTATGGAGCAAGCTTATACTTTTTACTTACGTACTTCTCGTTTAGATTTAGATGATTATAATCATGAAGTAGAAGAAGGCTTACATATTACTTCTATGGCTGGAACTTGGATGAGTATTGTAGAAGGTTTTGGTGGTATGCGTGTTGTAGATGACAGCTTGTCGTTTACTCCAAAAATTCCAAAAAAATGGAAAGCGTATTCGTTTAAAGTAAACTTTAGAAATCGAATTTTAAAAGTGAATATCTGTCAGAATGATACCAAGTTTGAATTAGAAGGAGATCAAGATTTAGAGATTTTAGTAAATAATAAAAAGGT
The DNA here is from genome assembly GCF_053601555.1 of Lacinutrix sp. MEBiC02595. NCBI lineage: Bacteria > Pseudomonadati > Bacteroidota > Flavobacteriia > Flavobacteriales > Flavobacteriaceae > Lacinutrix > Lacinutrix sp. MEBiC02595. Next base: position 165,408 of record NZ_JBSHNU010000222.1, read on the forward strand.
GACTATTACGCCAAACAATTTAGTGACAGTATAATTATATCCTGCAAGGCTTGTACCAAAATCGATTTGGTATCTAAACCTTGCAGGTATTTAGATAAGTAAATGAAAAAACTAATACTACTCTTTGTAATCAGTTTCTGTTTTTCTTGTAAAAAGGAAAAACCAGCTATTGCTTTGCAGGTTTCAAATACAAAATTGGAACGCGTAGAGCCACCGCATTGGTGGATTGGTTTTAAAGACGCAAAGTTTCAGTTATTGGTTAAAGAAGAAAACATAGGTAAAGCAATTCCCGAAATTATATACTCTGGAGTTACTATCGATGTGACGCATAAAGCGGATAGTCCTAATTATTTGTTTATCGATTTCAATATCGATAAAAATACGAAAGCAGGAAAATTCGATATTGTTTTTAATTTTGAAAATGGCGAACAGAAAACGCATACCTATGAGTTAAAAAACAGACAAAGAGATGCCGATGCATTTCAAGGTTTTGATAGTTCGGATGCTATTTATTTAATTACTCCAGATCGTTTTGCAAATGGTGATACTTCGAATGATATCTTTTTAGATACTTCCGGTATGAACGAAAATGGCGAAAAGGTTAGCCTTTTAAAAGAAGCGACCATCAATAGAAAGGATGATTACGCAAGACATGGTGGAGATATAAAAGGAATGATACAGCATCTCGATTATATAGAGGAGATGGGTTTTACGCAAATTTGGTCTTGTCCTTTGTTGACTAATGATATGCCAAAATCTTCGTATCATGGTTATGCGATGACAGATTTCTATGAAGTAGATCCTCGCTACGGAACATTAGAAGATTACAAAGCGTTTTCCGCGAAAGCGAGAGAAAGAAGTATTGGTGTCATCATGGATCAAGTAGCTAATCATTGCGGAAGCGGGCATTGGTGGATGCAAGATTTACCGTTTAAAGATTGGGTGAATCAACAAGGTAGTTTTGAGAATAACAAGCCATTAAAGAATTCCAATCACAGACGTACAAGTAATCAAGATCTGTACGCTTCCAAACGTGATAAAAAGGAAATGGCAGAAGGTTGGTTTGTATCGGAAATGCCAGATTTAAATCAGCGAAATCCGTTTATGTCCAAATACATTATTCAAAATAGTATTTGGTGGATTGAAACGCTAAACTTAACAGGAATCCGACAAGATACGTATCCATATCCAGATAAAGATTTTATGTCTAATTGGGCCGGAGCGATTATGAGTGAATATCCAAACTTTAGTATCGTTGGTGAAGAATGGAGCTACAATCCGTTACTAATTGCATATTGGCAAGATGGTCATGAAAATAAGGATGGTTATCAATCTAATTTAAGATCTACGATGGATTTTGCAATGCAAAGAAATATAGTGGACGCCTTAAATGAAGAAGAATCTTGGGATAACGGACTAGTTAAAATGTACGAAGGTTTGGCCAACGATTTTGCATACACATCACCAAAAGATATAATGATTTTCCCAGATAATCATGATATGAGTCGCATTTATACACAACTTAAAGGTGATGTGCCAAATACCAAAATGGCCTTAAGTTATCTGTTGACTTTACCAAGAATTCCGCAGCTATATTACGGAACAGAAATTTTAATGAACGACTTTGAAAAACCAGGAGATCATGGTTTGATTCGTACCGATTTCCCTGGTGGCTGGGAAGGTGACGCTATAAATGCTTTTACAGGAGAAGGATTATCCGATGCACAAAAAGACATGCAGCTTTTCCTGAAAAAAATATTGAATTACAGAAAATCAAGTGATGCTATTCACGATGGAGAAACCATTCATTTTGCACCTTTTATGGGAACCTATTTTCTCTTCCGAAGTATCGATGGAGAAACCGTAGTACATATTATTAATAAAAATAACGAACCAATTAGTTTAGATTTAAAACGTTTTGAAGAAGTTGGTTTGCATGGGAAAACATTAAAAAATATAGTAACTAATGAAACTTTTGTTTGGGAAGATGAAATAATCTTAAGCCAAAGAGGAAGTTTACTATTATCCACTAAATTATAACCTAAATGTCACCTCGAGCGTAGTCGAGAGGTCTCCAACGAAATGAAAAACATTATATACATACTATCTTTTTTGCTATTTCAAATAGCATCGGGGCAAGTAACCATTATTGTAGAAGCGCTACCAAAAGAGACTCCAAAAAACGCATCTATCTTTATTGCAGGGGACTTTGAAGGTTGGTCTGGTGGGAAAAAAGAATACCAATTAGAGCAAAAGAATGGTGTTTATCGCATTACGCTTCCAAAGGCAGAAGGACAAATAAACTTCAAGTTTACACAAGGTTCTTGGGAATCTGTGGAATGCACTAAAAAAGGATTAGAAATAGATAATCGCACCTATACTTTTGATCAACCAAACGACACGATTAAAGTGAAAATTGCTGGTTGGGATAATCTATTCGAAGTGAAAAATGCCGCAACAGCTTCTAAAAATGTTACTATTTTATCGGAAGAGTTTAATATTCCACAGTTACATAGAAAGCGTCGTATCTGGTTGTATTTGCCTGCAGATTATAAAACATCTAACGAGAATTATCCTGTGGTTTACATGCACGACGGACAAAATCTTTTTGATGGGAGTACATCTGGTTATGGAGAATGGAATGTAGACGAAACAATGGATAAATTATTTAAAGAGCAAAACTTAAAACTCATTGTTGTTGGTGTAGATCATGGAGATTCTAAAAGATTAGACGAATATTCCCCTTGGAAACACCCAGAATATGGAGGTGGAGAAGGCGATGCATATCTGGATTTTATTACGAATACATTGAAACCTTATATCGATGCGCATTATAATACCAAAAAAGATAAAAGCAATACTGCCATTTTTGGTAGCTCGATGGGCGGATTAATTTCACATTATGCAGCTTTAAAATATCCAAACATTTTTGGTAAAGTTGGTGTGTATTCGCCATCGTATTGGTTTGCTCCAGAAGCGGTAAATGCCTTTTCTAAAAAGCATGGTAATATTCAAGATACTAAAATGTACTTTTTGGCAGGTGGAAAAGAAGGTGCAAATACTTCGCGAACCGAAATTAGCCAAACAGTAACCGACATGAATAGTATGATCGGTCTTTTGCAATCCAAAGGATTTCCTTCAGAAAACATACAATCTAAAGTTGTTCCAGAAGGGAAACACAACGAAGCACTTTGGCGTAATAATTTTGAGGAAGCAATCACTTGGCTATTCAACGATTCCATTAAAAAGAGAACGTTCTTGGAAGCAGATTTTAATAACAATCAATTGCAAGTAAACGTTTCCGACGGAACATACAAAATGCAATTCTATTCCCCAGAAATTGTGGAAACAACATTTCTTCCAACGGGAGAAACGTATAATAAAGAGTCACATGCTGTTGTTTTAACAGAAGCTTTTTCTGAGGTTGCTTTTAAGGAAAGTGATTCGGAAATAACATATGCTACAAAAGAGTTGTCTATTAAAATTACGAAAGCACCTTTTCATATTTCTTATTGGTTCAAAGGAAAAGAAGTGACTTCCGAGAAAAAGGGCTATCAAAAAACGGATGCTTTTGAAACCATTCAATTTAATCTAAAACCAGAAGAGGTTTTATATGGTGGAGGCGCAAGAGCTTTAGGAATGAACCGAAGAGGAAATCGCTTAGAATTATACAATAAAGCGCATTATGGTTATGAAGATCGCAGTGCATTGATGAATTACACAATGCCAATTGTTGTGTCTTCCAATCAATATTTAATTCATTTTGATAATGCACCAATTGGTTTTTTGGATTTAGATTCTAAAGCAGATAATACCTTGACTTACGAAACTATTTCTGGCAGAAAAACCTATCAAGTTGTGGTTGGTGATTCTTGGTTAGATCTTACTAAAAACTATACCAAACTTACAGGAACACAACCTATGCCACCACGTTGGGCTTTGGGTAATTTTTCTAGCCGATTTGGCTACCATTCGCAACAGGAAGTCGAAGAAACTGTTCAGAAATTTAGAGAAGAAAATATTCCGTTAGATGCAATAATTATAGATATTTTCTGGTTCGGAAAAACCATAAAAGGCACGATGGGAAACCTAGCTTTTGATCGCGATTCTTTTCCAAATCCGAAGCAAATGATAAAAGGATTAAAAGACAACAACGTGAAAACCGTTTTAGTTACAGAGCCTTTTGTGTTAACCACTTCTAGCCGTTGGGACGAAGCAGTAAAAGAAGATGTTTTGGCCAAAGATTCTATTGGGAATCCGTTTACCTACGACTTTTATTTTGGTAATACTGGATTGATAGATATTTATAATCCGAAAGGAAAAGAATGGTTTTGGAACATTTATAAGGGCTTAGCCGATTTAGGTGTTTCCGGAATTTGGGGAGATTTAGGAGAGCCAGAAGTGCATCCTAAAAGTTTGCTACACGCAACAGGAACTGCAGATGAGGTACATAATATTTACGGACATAATTGGGCAGAATTAATTCAGGAAGGATACACAGCCAATTTTCCAAATACAAGACCCTTTATTTTAATGCGTGCAGGAAGTTCGGGATCGCAACGTTTTGGAATGATTCCTTGGTCTGGAGATGTAAATCGAACTTGGGGCGGATTACAATCTCAACCAGAAATTGCGCTACAAATGGGTATGCAAGGTTTGGCTTATATGCATAGTGATTTAGGCGGATTTGCTGGTGATAACTTAGACGATGAGCTTTATGCACGATGGTTGCAATATGGCGTTTTTCAACCAATTTACAGACCACATGCGCAAGAAGAAGTGCCTGCAGAACCAGTTTTTAGAAGTGATACAGCGAAAGCATTAGCTAAACAAGCTATCGAATTAAGATATAAATTATTGCCATATAATTACAACTTGGTATTTGAAAACAACCAATCTGGAGCGCCTTTAATGCGACCACTATTTTTTGAAGAAGATGATAATACAGAATTACAGACCGTGGCATCCACGTACCTTTGGGGAAATGATTTTCTAATCACGCCAATCGTAAATCCGAAGCAAACGGAAGTAGAAGTGTACTTTCCGAAAAATAATAATTGGTTTAACTTTTATACAGATAAAAAGGTAAAGGGAGGACAAACTTTAAGCATTAAAACAGAAGAAAATAATATTCCCACTTATGTTCGTGGTGGTGCATTTATTGCAACAGCAAAATCCATGCAAAGCACTACAGAATATGATGGAAACACTTTGGATGTGCATTATTATTTGGATGCATCTGTTACAAAAAGTGAACGCACACTATATAATGATGATGGAACAACTAAAAATGCTTTCGAAAAAGGAGTATTTGAGATTTTAGCCTTTAAAGCAGAAACGGGTAAACAATATGTAGAGATAAATTTTGAAGCGGAAACAGGTTCTAGCTATTCCACATCTACTAAAACAATGCAAGTTATTGTTCATGATTTTCCAAAGGATCCAAAGCGTATAAAATACGATGGCAAGAAACTAGATTTTGATTATAACCAAGATACCAAAGCATTACGCTTTAATTTACAATGGAATACTTCAAAAGGAGGGAACGTACAAATTAAATATTAAGTAAAAGATGAAAAAAAGCATACTTTTAATAGCTACTATAGTACTCGTTTTTAGTTGTAAATCAGATAAAAAAACGAATCTGGATATCGCTGAAAACCAAAAGCAAGACACCATGAAAACACCTTTTGTTTGGGAAGCAGCAAACTTATATTTTTTATTAACCGATCGTTTTAATAATGGTGATAAGGCCAATGATGTTAATTACGATAGAACAAAAGAAACTGGCGTTTTACGTGGTTTTGAAGGAGGAGATTTAAAAGGAATTACCCAGAAAATTGAATCCAATTATTTTTCAGATTTAGGGGTTAATGCTATTTGGATGTCGCCAATTGTTGAGCAAATTCATGGAGGAACCGATGAAGGTACTGGAATTACGTATGGTTTTCATGGCTATTGGACTAAAGATTGGACCAATATCGATGCCAATTTAGGAACCGAAGAAGATTTAAAAAACTTAGTAGCAGCGGCACATAAAAAAGGCATTCGGGTTTTACTCGACGCGGTGATCAATCACACAGGTCCTGTAACCGATAAAGATCCGGTTTGGCCAAACGATTGGGTTAGAACTGGTCCGCAATGCGACTACGAAAATTTTGACAATACCGTGACTTGCACTTTGGTTAAAAACCTTCCAGATATTAAAACCGAAAGCAATGAAGCCGTAGCATTACCACCTCATTTAATTGCAAAATGGAAAGCAGAAGGGCGATATGACCAAGAAGTTGCAGAGCTAGATGCGTTTTTTGAAGCGAATGATTATCCGCGTGCACCTCGTTTTTACATTATGAAATGGTTGAGCGATTACGTGAAAGATTTCGGGATTGATGGGTACAGAGTCGATACAGTAAAGCATACAGAAGCTTATGTTTGGCAGGAGTTTAAGGCAGTTTGTGATAACGCTTTCGCGGAATTTAAAGAGGGAAATCCAAACAAAGTGTTAGACGACACTGATTTTTACTTGGTTGGTGAATTGTATAACTACGGAATTTCATCCGGAATAGCTTTCGATTTTGGAGATAAAAAAGTCAACTATTTTGAAAATGCGTTTAATAGCTTAATCAATTTTGAGTTTAAATGGAATGCTGCGCAACAATCTTATGAAGAACAATTCAAGAATTACGATAGTATTTTAAATAGCACACTGAAAGATTATGGCGTTTTAAACTATTTAACTTCTCATGATGACGGGCAACCATTTGATAAGAACAGAGAGAAAACATACGAAACCGCAACGCGATTGTTACTGTCTCCGGGAACTTCTCAAATATATTATGGAGACGAGTTGGCAAGAGATTTAACTATAGAAGGTACTATTGGAGATGCGACACTTAGAAGTTTTATGAATTGGGAAGAAATGCCTGAAAAACAAGACTTGTTAATTCATTGGCAAAAATTAGGTCAGTTTAGACGTAACCATCCTTCGGTTGGAGCAGGGAAACATCAAATGATTAGTGATTCTCCTTACTTTTTTAGTAGAAGCTATACGAAAGGGGATTTTAAAGATGAAGTTATTATAGGTATCGATATTCCTAAAGGAGAACAAACCATTAATGTGTCTTCAGTTTTTAAAGACGGACAGCAAGTGAACGATTTTTATTCCGGACAAACGCTTGAAGTGAAAAACGGATCCATTACCATTAGCGTAGATAAGAATATCATTTTATTAGAAGAATTAAAATAAATAAACACAGGTAGCATCTGTTTTCTAGACTTGAAGTCGAAGGAATAAATATTGAGGATGTTCTATTTGAAATTAGAAAAAAAATAAAAACGAACACATGAAAAAACTAACGGTATTATTCGCACTACTTACCATATTTGCTTGTAAAGAAGAAAAGAAAAAAACAGAAGAAATAGCTGTTGTAGAAGAAAAAATAGCTCTTAAACCAATCTCAGATACAGATTTAGAAACAGCTGTGATTTACGAAGCTAACATTCGTCAATATTCTACAGAAGGAACTTTTGATGCTTTTACCAAAGACATTCCGCAGTTAAAACAATTAGGAGTAAAGGTAATTTGGCTGATGCCAGTTTTTCCTATTTCAGAAACAAAACGTAAAGCAACAGGAGGAGAAGATAGCAAGTTTGCAACCGATTTCCCAGAAGCTGAACAAGGGAAATATTTAGGGAGTTATTATGCGGTTTCCGATTTCACCAAAATCAACCCAGAGTTCGGAAGCATAGAAGATTTTAGAGCATTGGTAAACACAGCTCATGAAAACGGAATTTATGTGATTTTAGACTGGGTACCAAATCATACTGGTTGGGATCATACTTGGTTAAAAACCAATCCGGAATATTATACGCAAAACGATAAAGGGGAAGTGGTGCATCCAGCAGATACGGATTGGACAGATGTTGCAGATTTAAACTACGACAATCAAGAGATGCGTAAAGAAATGATTGCAGACATGAGTTACTGGTTAACAAATGAAGGTGTGGATGGCTTAAGATGTGATGTTGCGGGATCTGTACCAGCTGACTTTTGGGAACAAGCGATTCCTGAATTAAGAGCAAAAAAGGATATTTTCATGTTAGCGGAAGCTTGGGAACCAGCGTTATTAAAAGAAGGATTATTCGATATGGCGTATGCTTGGGATGGACATCATGCCATGAATAAAATTGCAAAAGGAGAAGAAAATGCAACGGCTTTTACGGAATACATGAAGAAACGAATAGAAACCTATGAAGCCGATGATATTCTTATGAACTTTGTAACCAATCATGACGAGAATTCTTGGAATGGAACCATAAAAGAACGCATGGGAAATGCTTCCGAAGCGATGACGGCTTTAAGTTATTTAACGCCTGGGATGCCTTTAATTTATTCGGGTCAGGAATACGATTTAGATCATAAATTATTGTTTTTTGAAAAAGATAGTTTTCCGCATACGAAAGGAAATACATGGGAATTGTTAGAAAAACTAGGGAAACTAAAAACGACAAGTTCCGCATTGCATGGAGGAAAAGATCCTGCTTCTTATGAAAAAATAGAAGTTGCTAATAAAAATATTTTAGCATTTACACGAAGCAAAAATGGTAGTGCCATTACTTATGTAGCAAATATGTCTGCAGAGCCATTAGAAGTACGTTTACCACAAAAAGGAAAGTACATCGATTATATGTCGAATACAGCATTGGAGCTTAATGGTGAAGCTGTTTCCTTAGGTGCTTGGGAATATAAAATATTAATGCAATAAACTTTAAATCCATGAAAAATATTTTATTGATATGTTATTTTTGCCTTTTTAGTACTGCGATTTTTGCGCAAGTAGGTGTTGGTACAACCACACCTAAAAGTACTTTAGATATAAATGGTAATCTCTCTGTAAAGCATATCACTTTAACGGGAAATGGGACTGCTACAGATATTGATGGAGGTGTTTATTTGTCTATCAATCCGCAAGCTACAGATCAGGAATTTAGACTTCCTAATCCGGTGACTTTTCCAGGGAGAGTATATATTATTAGAAATATTAATAATTCGAATACTGCAAAACTGACTACTATTGCTGGGTCTTTGTTTCCTAAAGGATCTACAACAGGAAGCTCAGAAATTTATATGTATGAAAATAATTTGAGAACCATCACGGTAATTAGCGATGGTGTAAATTGGACGTATATGGATTAAGTATATAATATATGCGCATAAAAAATCTCTTGGTGCATTACTACACTAAGAGATTTTTTGTTTTAAAATAGCGACGGAAACTATATTTTAATAATTTTTATTGTTTCACTAACCTGCGAAGCATTCTTTACCTGAATAAAATAAACGCCTTTTGAAAGTTTAGAAATATTAAAAGAATGCTCGTTACTAAAATCACCATGAAATACTTTTATGGATTTTCCAGTAATATCAAACACGTTTAATTGTGTGCTTTTTGTATTTAATTGGAATGTCGATTTTGTAGGATTTGGATATACCTTAAGTGTCTTTAAATCGTCGGGATTAGCAACAGATAAAGTTGGATTAAGTGTGCCTTCTAATGCAATATTTATCGTCGAATTGTTATTGTACGTTACTAGCACATTTCCGGAACTCATGTTTTGTGAAGTGTCATTTAAAACCGCTTGAATAATTAAATCCTGATTCGCACCTAAAAGTAAGTTGCTGTAGGTCGCATTTAAAGTGTAATTTGCTCCAGAAATAGTAATCGTATCAATATAAGTTCCTGTGGTACCTAAGTTATTGGATAGTGTAATAGGGATATTCACGGTACCATAACTAGCGCCATATTGAAAAGTTTTAGTGGTTTCATCTGCAACAAAAGTGCTATTCACATTAGGACTTCCTGTAGGGTTATCCATATTATAATATTCCATGTTTTTCATAGAAGTCCCACCATTAGAACCACCAATAACTACTATGCCATCACCAGAAACTAGCGCTTGAATACCATGCCTGTAATAATTCAGATTGTCTTTGGTTGTCCAAGTTCCTGTTAAAGGATCGAAAGCTTCTACAATATCACGTTGTCCATTGTTACCAGTAGCGCTACCAAAAGTAGTTTCGCCACCAATAACATATATTTCATTTTGAAATAAAACAGTTGCTGCTCCAGCTCTGGGAGTAAGAATATTGCTACTACTTGCTAAAGTAGTCCATAGATTGGTGTTCAAGTCGTAAACATCTACTTCGGGAACTTGAGGCGCAAATAATCCTCCAGCACCGCCAGTGAGTCTGCCGCCTAAAGCATAAAGTTTGTCGTTATGTACCACAGCATGAAAGTGGTCTCTTGCATGTGGTGCATCTGTTAAAGCCGTAAACATTCCGGTGAAAGGATCAAATACATCCATATACGCTACATAGCCTCCACCATGACCATATACATTTCCGCCAACCAAATAAAATTTATTGTTATGCATTGCCAAACCAGCTGCACCACGTTTTCTTGCGGTTGGTAATTCCATACCTTGAATCCATTGTTGGCTTGCGGGATTATACATATAAATATAATCTGCATTCAATTCTGGGTTAGGTTCGTTTGTTTTAAAAGCGCCAATGACCCAGATTAAACCTTCATAAGTAACTGCTTGAAAATGATTAAAGTCCACAGGAGCCATTCCTCCATTAGACCATGTATTCGAGGTGTAATCATATACATCTAATACGCGAGGGGATTCTCTGCCTCCAAAAAGGAAGAATTTATCTCCGGCTTGAGTGAATCCAAATTCATGCCTTGCAACATAACTTTCATCTTCGTTTTTATCTGTCCAAGTTTGTCCTAACAAATGAGGTGTGAAACTCAAAAAAGTAAAGAGTAAAAACCAATAATGTGGTTTGTGTGTAATTTTTTTCATGTGATTATTTTGATGTAATAGCTTAATACCTAGTAAATTTATTAAAATTAAGGGTTAAAAAGGGGAAAAAGGGATTTAATTGTTTGATTAGATTTTTTGTAGTCTATATAAATAAAACTTAATTTAATAACATGTTAAGCTTTCTCACTTACTACGACTAATCAATAAAATTGTATTTTTGCACAATAAAGTATTTTTAAATGAAATTAATTAGTCTGTCAGAATCCCCAATGCGTTTAAAGATTAGCTTTAATAAGCTACTCGAACATTATGAGGATTTAGCAACAAATTCGGATGAATTTCTTGCTAAAAAGGCGAAGCGTGTTTTGAAAACTGCTGCAGCTTACCCTATTCTTCGGGAAGGGTTTTCGGACTTGAAGTTACTAGAAATCCATAAAAATGAAATCCAAATTATTTTACAAGACTCGTTTAGTCCTGTATTAACTAAAAATGAAATAAAAACAGCTTCTATACCTTTTGAAGATATCGTTTTTAATTCTTCAGAACGTTTTAAATCCATAGTGGAAACAGCTGGAGAAGATTATGAATTGGAAATAAAAAACATGTCTGTAGATTACAAGTATATGTTGGCTTGTGTTACTATTTTAAATTATTATTATGGCTATTCCTTAGATTTTAAAAGACCTTTTTATTATGAAATTCCAGATAGAAATGGAATAAAAAAGTATTACAAAATATTATATAATGCAGACTTTGTTGAGATTATCCCAAACAAAAATGCACCAAAAATCACACAAGAAGATTACGATGAATTAATCGATAATTTTGAAAATATAGCTTTATGGAAGGCAAAGTTTCCGCCAAATAGCTATGACTTTAAAGGGTTTGTAATATCGAATATGTTTGATGTTACTAACGACCAATCTATTTCTAATATTAAATCTACTTTAATAGGCGAAAATAAAAGAAAGGATGCGTCTTTTATGGAAGGCTTCCATGAGATTTTTCGTTCCTTATTAGGACTAAAAGATATACAGGTTGGGTTTTCTATCTATAATCAAGAAGACGATACTTTTGATCGTGTGTATGGATCTGGAATGAATAGTTTTTTGTTAGATGATCAAGATACTTCGAAGTGTTGTGACACTTTATGTAAATGGTCTTACAATAGACTTTTAGTTGAAAAAAGATATTTTTCGGTGTCTAATGTTAATGACATGTTTGAAAAAACACAAGGAAAAATTCCGCATATAAGCGCGCTGCATAAACAAGGAATTCAAAGTGCTATTTTTGCACCTATTGCTAATGAGAAAGGGGTTATGGGAATTCTGGAAATAGTTTCCGAAAAACCAAAAATACTCAATAGCATTAATGCCAATAAACTGGCAGATATTATGCCTTTTATTGTTTCTGCAGTAGAGCGTTCTAAAAACGATGAAGAAAATTTAATAGAAGCTATTATTCAGCAGGAATGCACTTCTATTCATTCTAGTGTTAACTGGAGGTTTGTAAAGGAAGCTAAAAAGTTTATTAGGGCCCAAATAGAAGGAAAAGAGCCAAATTTTAGTAAAATAGCTTTCGATAATATTTATCCGCTTTATGGTCAAATCGATATTAAAGGTTCTTCCGAAGCTAGAAATTGGGCAACACAACAAGATTTAATATTACAATTAAATGCTGTAAAATCTATTTTAAAAAGCGCATCTAAAGTAGATAAGCTTCCTATCTATGATCAGTTTATCTTTCAAATAAATGAATATTTAAAAGATCTAGTGGATCATTTTCAAGTAGATAGTGAACAGCAAATAACTTCCTTTTTTAATCAAGATATAGAACCAGTATTAGAGCACCTTATTTCTGTAAAAACTTTAAAACCTGAAATAGAAACCTATTATGAAAGTATAGACGATACTGTCAAAGTAGTGTATAGTCATAGAAAACAATATGATGATACCGTGACTATAATTAATAGAGAAATGGCTTCGCTTTTGGATAAGAAACAAGTGAAAGCACAAAAAATGTATCCGCATTATTTTGAGCGTTTTAAAACGGATGGAGTGGAACACAACATGTACATTGGAGAGTCTATTACTAAAGAAGATAGCTTTAATCCAATCTACTTGTACAATTTAAGATTGTGGCAATTACAAGTGATGTGCGAAATGGAAAATAGCTATTACCAGATGAAAAATAATTTTCCTGTGGCCTTAGATGTTGCTTCGATGATATTGGTTTTTAATCAGCCATTATCCATAAGTTTTAGAATGGATGAAAAGCAATTTGATGTAGATGGTACGTATAATGCTAGATACGAAATTGTAAAAAAACGTGTCGATAAAGCATTTATAAAAGGTACTACAGAACGTATTACCCAAAAGGGAAAAATTACTATTGTGTATTCGCAAAAGCAAGACGAAATAGAGTATTTGCGTTACATTAAGTTTTTACAATCTAAAAATTATTTAGATACCGATGTAGAGATTTTAGAACTACAAGACTTACAAGCAGTAACCGGTTTAAAGGCTTTGCGCGTAAGTGTATTGTATCACAAAAACAAAGAGGATAAAGCGTTTTATACGTATAATGATTTAATGAAAGAGATTAAGGCTTAATGTTAATTCCTGCATACTGAAAAGCAACAGCAAATGCAATAACGCTACAGATAATACCAATCATGAAAACAGTGTAAGTAACACGTAGTATTTTATATTTTCTGTTTAAAACTAAACCTAAAAAGTAAAGGTCTTTTTTCATGGCAGAATATAAATAGTCTTTGTCTTTCATCATTTCTCCCATTGCCCATTCAAATTCTTCTAATTTCATTTTATGAAAATTCCCAAAGAATAATAAGTTTACTTTTTTATTGGCAACATCCTCTTTGGTGAATTCTCCTCTAGTTACATTTGGTCTTGTAGCTAAAACGGATAAAATCATGGAAGCAACAGTGAATAAAACAAAAACTACGGTTGGATAAATTAGGTAACCGTTAGAAGGATTATCTAGTTTAGGTAAAAGATTAGCCAACACTAGAGAAACTATAATCGCATTTACAGATAGTAATATATTTGCTTTGGTATCTGCAATATCACTTAAAGTAATGTGGTTTTTAAGGGTTACTCTAAACATGGTTTCTATACCACGTTCTGGAATTTCTATTTTATCTTTTTTAAATTGAAGCTCTGCTTTTTTCTGCTTTAACTTCGCTTTATTTGTTTTTTGTTTGTTTTGGTCTTTTAGTAGTTTTGCAAGATTTTTACTTTTGCCTTTCTCCCAAAGGGAAACCGCTAAGTCGCTACTAAAGGTATGCTTCTCGGTAAGGAAATTAATGTTTTCTTCTAGCCACTTTGTATTTGTTAATTCCTTTTGACTTGTTAGTTCTAGCTCTTTCTTTAAAAGTTGCGTAACATCTCTAAAATTCTTATTTCCAACATGCGCGCAATCGGCATCGCGAATAAATGCTTCTAGCTGTGTTTTTGGCACATAATTCATTTTAGTTGCTAGAATTAAATCGTTAACCACTTGAATATCTTCAGCAGTGGCATGGTGCTCTTTTAAAAATGCAGTAGCTATAGCTGCACTATGTGTTTCGTGGTCATCAATACTTTTTGTAAAACCAACATCATGAAACCAAGCGCTAATTATTAATTGTTTTTTTTGGGTAGGATCTAAGTTCGCTAGATCTGCTAATTCTGTTGCTTTTTTTACAACGTTTTGCGTATGCGTCAAATTATGATAAACAAAAGCATGGTCTAAATGTGTATTTAGAAGGGTAATAACATGTTTCTCTGCTTCAGCAATAAGATGGTCCATAAAAAGATATGATTTTGAGTAAAAATACTAAACTTTAATTAATGTTTAGTAAACGATTATTTTAGTCGAAAATTATAGAAATGCTTACCGTATTAATTTAAAGAGAATTCATATAAATTCCCACCTGCTCCATGTGCTTTTTCGTCGGTAATATAAACGGTGTTATTGTCTTTAAAAGAAATACCTTCTTTTTGTGATTCATAACCAAAAGGAAATTCTTTTATGGTGCCATTAAAGAAATCATTCCCTTTAAAGTTTGTAAAAAGTAAAACCGATTTCTGGTTTAGCAATACCATTTTTGTGCCATCCGGACTAATATCTGCCGCAGTTATCCAGCATCGTAAATCAGTACAATTAGAATATGTTCCTAAAAATTCGGCTTCATGCATTCCTGCGTTTGCAGGGATTTTATATAAACTAGTTTTTCCGAAATCGCCTTTTACGCGACTTTTAGTAAATAAATAAAAGCTGTTATTGCTATAAAAGAAAGCTTCACAATCGAAATACCTTTTTTTCTTTTTTGGTGGAAATTTTTCTTGTTCAGGATATTTAAAAGAAATACGCTCGATTTCTACCGAAGTATCGCTTTGTAAATCAGAAGCACTTACTTTTAAAATGGCTAAGTTTTTGCGTTTACTTTCGTTGTTTCCAAAATCGCCAATATAAATATTTCCTTCAGGGTCACTTGCTAAATCTTCCCAGTCATGGTTTTTAGCCTCGATTTCTAATTCTTTTTTGATTTCTCCTTTTGTGTTAAGTCCAAAGAGAATGGGTTTGTTACCACTATCGTTTACCATCCAGATTAAATCAGAATGCACAGCGATTTCTGTACCAGAGACTTCGTTTAAATCGGAAGGTAAATCTATTGCGCTTTTAAATTCTTTGGAACCGCAACTAGCGTATAAAAATATTATTAGGATAAGGAATTTATTCAAAGCAGTTTTTCATTTATTAATGTTAAATTTACGTGGTTTTTAAAAGATTATGAAACATCCATAACTAAAACCAGATAATCAAAGATAAGGATTAAATGGATGCTACATGTGACCTATGAAAAACAATAGAAATAAACACATGAAACAAAAAGATGTAATAATTATTGGTGGAGGTGCAGCAGGTTTTTTTGCAGCAATTAATATAGCAGTTCAAAATCCGGAATTAAAAATAGCAATACTAGAAAAAGGAAAGGAAGGTTTACAGAAAGTGAAAATATCTGGCGGCGGCCGTTGTAATGTCACGCATGCCGAATTCATTCCTCAAGAATTAGTTTTAAATTATCCTAGAGGCGAAAAAGAATTGCTTGGTCCTTTTCATAAATTTATGACTGGAGATACTATTGCTTGGTTTGAAGAGCGCGGCGTCGCTTTGAAGATAGAAGAAGACGGTCGTATGTTTCCAGAGTCTAATACCTCACAAACCATTATTGATTGTTTTTTAAACGAAACGAAGAAACATCAAGTGGAAGTTTTATATAGCCAAACCGTAAAGTCGATTATAAAAGATGAAAATTCTTGGACTGTCATCACACAAGCGGAAGAATTTTCAGCAAAAAAAATATTGGTAGCCACAGGAAGTAGCCCCAAAATGTGGAAGCTTATGGAGACACTAGATCATAAAGTGATTCTACCAGTACCTTCGTTGTTTACATTCAATATAAAAGATAAACGCATCCAAGATATTCCTGGAGTTGTGGCACAAAATGTAGAAATACAGGTTGTTGGTACACAGTTGTTTTCCGAAGGGCCATTACTTATAACGCACGTTGGTATGAGTGCGCCTTCTATTTTAAAACTGTCGGCTTTTGGTGCTTTAGAACTTGCCAAGTTAGACTACAAATTTACTATTGAAATCAACTTTATTAAAATCACTTTCGAAGATTGCTTAGATGTTTTAAAAGGTTTGAAACTAGATCTAGCTAAAAAATCAGTTTTAAAAGCACCGCAATTCAATTTACCAAAACGTTTGTGGCAACAGCTAGTTTTGGCTTCTGAAATAACGGAAGAAACACGTTGGGCAGATTTAAATAAAAATCAATTAGAAGCACTTGCAGCACAATTAACCAAAGCGCATTTTAACGTAGATGGAAAAAGTACTTTTAAAGACGAATTTGTAACCGCAGGAGGAATCGATCTAAAAGAAGTAAACTTTAAAACTTTTGAAAGTAAGATACATAAAAACCTATACTTTGCTGGTGAAATCATTAATGTTGACGCGATAACTGGAGGTTTTAATTTTCAAAATGCATGGACAGGAGCCTATATTGCTTCGCAACACATTTCTAAATAAAAATGGAAACATACGTTGTTTTATTAAGAGGGATTAATGTTGGAGGTCATAAAAAAGTACCCATGGCAACATTGCGTGAATTGCTAACCAAAACAGGTTTTCAAAATGTGCAAACCTATATACAAAGTGGTAATGTTGTTTTGCAGTCTTCCGAAGAAAACACAAAAATTATTGAGGATAAAATACATAAAGCCATACGGGCTCATTTTCAATTTGAAGTTTCTGTTTTAGTAAAAACAAAAGAAGAATTAGAATTGATTTTTAATAATTCTCCTTTTGAAGAAGAGAGAAAAGTAAAAAGCTATTTTATCTTATTGCAAGACACACCAAGTAAAGAGTTGATAAAAGAAGCTTCAAAAAAAGTATATAAATCGGAAGAATTTAAAATTACGAATACCTGTATTTATTTGTATAACCAAGCAGGCTACGGAAAATCAAAATGCAACGCTAATTATTTTGAACGCATGTTGGAAACGGTAGCAACAGCCAGAAACTATAATACGATGGTGAAGTTGTTATCTCTAAGCAAATAATTTATTCTCAGAATATTTTATAGCATCCCAGCAAGCTTCAATAGATTGGTCTATTTGTTTTGTATGCATTGGTACCTCTTCTTTAATTTTTAGTTTTACAACAGAAGATATAAGTCCGTAACATAATTTCATGATTAGAGTTTCGTCCATGTTTTTTACTTTTTTTTCTGTAATTCCTTTAAAAAAGAAGTCTGTTATTGTTTTATAGAATGGTACTGTTTTTTTTACAATTTCAGGAGAGATAATTGGAGGGACACCAACATATTCAATAAAATAAAAAGCTAAAGGATTGCTTGAGAAATAATTATACATGTTATACAACATGGTGGTAAATTGAGTTTTATAGGTAGCACTAGGTTTACTGTTTGTTAGTAGAACGATGCTTAAATCTTTATAAACCATCAAAAAAATAGCTTCAATAATTTTCTCTTTGGTTTCAAAATAATGATAAATGGTACCTACAGCAACATTGGCTTCTTTAGCAACCTGAGACATTGGTGTAGCATGATATCCTTGTTTAACAACAAGCTCTAACATGGTGAGTATAATACGTTGTTTTTTGCTCATCGTTAATCTTTAATTTGTCTTACAGCATCCCAAGAAGCATTTGCGGCTTCCTTAATCTGTGTATTTGTCATTGGTAAAACACCGTTTAATTTTAAATGAACAGCAGCAACAACATTACTATACGCTATTTGTACTAATAGTGTAATATGCATATCTTTAAGGAAACCTTCTTTTATCCCTTTCCAGAAAAAAGCGGCGTGCGGTTTATAGTGTATTTTTGTTTCTTCAATTAACTCTATGGGTATAATAGGGGCTTTAGCTATGTGTTCATAAAAATGAAAAGCATAGGGATTGCTAACATAATAATGAAATAAATCGACCCAGTATTTTTTAAATACTTCTTCAGGATTTTGGTTTTCTTCTTTTAGAATAAGAATAGTGCCAAAATCCTCTCTAATCATTTTATAGATTTGACAAAGCACGTCCTCTTTGTCTTTAAAATAATTATAAATGGTGCCTATTGCTACGTTAGATTCTTTAGCAACCTGATACATAGGTGTTGCATTTACACCCTGTTTTACTACAAGTTCTAACATTGTAATAAGAATTCTTTGTTTTTTATACACAGATAATTGATTGAATAGTCATTCGGTTTTCCAATCTACAAAAAATAAGGAATTCTACTATTTTTTTAAAAACAATTACGATGAAATACCTATTATTTTAAGTTTTTTGGAATAAAAGCTATACATACATGCTATGTAATAAGTTATATTTGCAGACTAATTTGCACATCATGGAAACCGCTTCGTTTATATTTTCTGGAAATAATAAAGTAATTAATGATGGACAATTTACTTGGTCTTCGCCTAGTAATATTGCCTTGGTTAAATATTGGGGAAAAAAGGAAAACCAGATACCAGAAAACCCATCTATCAGTTTTACTTTAGATGCCTGTAAAACAACGACAAGCTTAAGTTTTTCTAAAAAAGAAGATACCAACTCTTTTTCTTTTGATGTTATTTTTGAAGGCAAAAAGAATCAAGATTTTAAACCGAAAATCGAAACTTTCTTTAAACGTATTGAAGCATATCTACCTTTTTTAAAAGACTATCATTTTACAATTGAAACTGCAAATACATTTCCGCATAGTTCTGGTATTGCATCTTCTGCTTCTGGAATGAGCGCTTTGGCACTTTGTTTAATGTCTATAGAAAAAGAAATAAATCCCGAAATTACGCTAGAATACTTTAATCAAAAAGCATCTTTTTTAGCAAGATTAGGATCAGGAAGTGCTTGTAGAAGCGTAGAAGGTGATCTTATTGTTTGGGGAAAACATGAAAAGATAGAAACGAGCTCTGATCTGTATGCTGTAAAATATCCGTACCAAGTACATCATAACTTCAAGAACTATCAAGACACTATTCTTTTAGTAGATAAAGGCGAAAAGCAAGTAAGTAGTACGGTTGGTCATAATTTAATGCATAATCATCCTTTTGCACAACAACGTTTTACGCAAGCTAAAGAGAATATGACCAAACTTATGGACATTTTAAAAACCGGAGATTTAAATGCATTTATTGAAATTATAGAAAGTGAAGCCCTAACGCTTCACGCTATGATGATGACAAGCATGCCGTATTTTATTTTAATGAAACCAAATACCCTCAAAATAATTAATGCTATTTGGGCGTTTAGAAAGCAAACAGGATTGCATATTAGTTTTACCTTAGACGCCGGAGCAAATGTACACGTGCTGTATCCAGAAAAGGAAGCCGCAGAATGTATCGAGTTTATTAAAAATGAATTAGTTGCGTATTGCCAAAATGGACATTATATTTGCGACAGAATTGGCTTTGGTGCTAAACGAAAACAATAAAAATTACGTATATTTGATATAAGTTACTACTAATAATAGTTTGTAACGCAAAATATTTATGAAAGGACCCCTTTTTTACTCGAAAATTTTACTCTTTGGTGAATACGGAATCATTAAAGACTCTAAAGGATTATCTATTCCTTATAGTTTCTATAATGGTGCTTTAAAAATGGATGATAACCCATCGGAAGAAGCAGTTAAATCTAACGCTAGTTTAAAAAACTTTGTTTCCCATTTAAAAGAAATAAAAGAAGACGTTGTTGTCTTTAATTTAAATAAATTAGAAGAAGATGTTCAGGCAGGAATGTACTTTGATTCTTCGATACCACAAGGTTATGGTGTTGGTAGCTCTGGCGCATTGGTAGCTGCTATTTATGACAAATATGCACAAGGTAAAATTACCGTTCTAGAAAACTTAACACGCGAAAAACTATTGAAGTTAAAAAGCGTTTTTTCTGAAATGGAATCGTTTTTTCATGGTAAATCTTCTGGACTAGATCCTTTAAATAGTTATTTAAGCATTCCTATTCTAATACATTCTCAAGATAATATTGAAGCAACAGGAATTCCTTCACAAACCAATAATGGTAAAGGAGCTGTCTTTTTGTTAGATAGCGGAATTACTGGTGAAACTGCACCAATGATTAGCATTTTTATGGAGAACATGAAACAAGAGGGTTTTAGAAGTATGCTAAAAGACCAATTTACAAAACATACAGATGCTTGTGTAGATGATTTTTTAAAAGGAGATATAAAGTCCCTGTTTAAGAATACCAAGCAATTATCTAAAGTCGTGCTAAACAACTTTAAACCAATGATACCAATGCAGTTTCATGAACTTTGGAAAAAAGGAATTGAAACCAATGAGTACTACTTAAAACTTTGTGGTTCTGGTGGTGGCGGTTATATTTTAGGTTTTACAGAAAACTTTGAGAAAGCAAAACAATCGCTTAAAGGGTATAAATTAGAAGTGGTTTATAATTTCTAATACTTCATGAATTGTTCTACTAAACTTGATGAAGTGTAGTTATTAGAGTTTCATTAAATAAATTTATGCTTTCCAGAAAACAAAAACATATTTGGCTAAAATTTTTCAGCATGTTTTCTGTGGTTAGAGGCTACAATATCTTAATTGTAGTAATTGCACAATACGTTACCTCTATTTACATTTTAGCACATGATAAACCTTTACGCCAAGTAGTTTTAGATGTCAATTTACTGCTGTTAGTTTTAGCGTCTGCGGCAACAATAGCAGGAGGTTATATTATTAATAATTTTTACGATTCAGAAAAAGATCTAATAAATAGACCACAAAAATCTATGTTAGATAAACTGGTGAGTCAAAACACTAAACTATCCTTTTATTTTGTACTAAACTTTCTTGCTGTAATTATGGTAAGTGCAGTTTCGTTTAAAGCAGTAGTTTTCTTTTCGGTATATATTTTTGCTATTTGGTTTTATTCACATAAGCTAAAAAAGATGCCAATTATTGGTAATATCACCTCGGCAATACTAACCATAACGCCATTTTTTGCCATTTTTATGTACTACAGAAATTTCGAACATGTAATTTTTGTACATGCCGCATTTTTGTTTTTAATAGTATCTATGCGCGAATTAGTAAAAGATTTAGAAAATATAAAAGGAGATTTGGCACTTAATTATAAAACCATCCCTATTGTTTATGGTGTAAAATATTCAAAAGGCATGCTTACCATTTTAAGTGCTTTAACACTTATTCCATCCTATTTATTAGTCAGTAGATATCAAATTGGAAAAATGGATTATTTCTTTTATGTGAGCACCATATTATTAGGGGCGTTTCTAATATTACTCTTTAAATCGAATACAAAAACACAATATTTAATCTTACATAATATCTTAAAGTTTATAATAGTATCCGGTGTTTTTAGCATTTTACTAATAGATGTAGATTTGCTTTTAAATAAGCTCGTTTTAATATAAATTATGGCGTTTGCTACTACGTATAAACTACGTAGCAACGCGCTTTCCACTATATCTTTTTCTCGTATCTCAAAAAAGGATGCCGTTGCAATCGCTAACGCAAGAAAGGATGAGTATCAAAAATCGTTAATCCACAATCGTAAATCATAATATATACTATATCTTTGTAGCTTAATAAATTAAAATATTCCCATTTACTTGGGGAAAAATTATGAGTAAGCCAAGAGATAGTAAAAGCAAAGGGAAGCTTTCAGGACGTGGAAATACTAATACACGTAGCCAAAGCAATGAAAGAGGAAATGCTCCAGTAAAAAAGAAAGCAGCAGGAAATAAAACGCAAAAGCCGCAAAAAACACAGAAGCCACAAAAAGCATCTGATCCGGATCAAATGCGTTTAAATAAGTACATCGCAAATTCAGGTGTTTGTTCTCGTAGAGACGCAGATATGCATATTGCAACAGGTTTAGTTTCTGTAAACGGAAAGATAGTTACAGAAATGGGTTACAAAGTGAAACTAGAAGATGAGGTTCGTTTTGATGGTTCTAGAATAAATCCAGAGAAAAAAGCATACGTTTTATTAAATAAACCAAAAGGTTTTGCAACTACTACAAGTGAAGGTAAAGGACGTACGGTTATGGATTTAGTTGCCAATGCAACCAATTCTAGAATTAAGCCAATAGGTAGATTAGGTAGAAATAGTAAAGGATTATTGTTGTTTACCAATGATGATTTAGTTGCTAAAAAATTCACCAATTCTAAAAATGGTGTATCGCGTTTATTTCAAATAGAATTAGATAAAAACCTGAAGATAGAAGACCTTAAAAAAATTAGAGAAGGTTTTAGAATCGAAGGAAAACTAATCACTGTCGAAGAAATTAGTTATATAGAAGGCGCTTCTAAAAAAGAAATTGGTCTTAAAATTAAAAACACAGGAAATACCGTACTTCGTGCTATTTTTGATAGCTTAAAATACGAGATTGTAGCTGTAGATTGCGTGGCAATTGGACATCTTACAAAAAAAGATCTTCCTCGTGGTCACTGGAAACATCTAACAGAACAAGAGTTGAATACATTGAAAATGTTGTAGTATTTAATTTACTATTACAAAAGTCATATTACTATTAAAAATGCTTCGTTTCCCGGAGCATTTTTTTTGCTTTAATCTGAAAATAGCTTTATAAAATTTATAGCCTTTACAGATACCTGTTTATAAAGAATTAATGGTTTTTAAGGCAATCTTAAAATTGAATGAAAGGTTAGAAATAAAACGTAGTTTCCTTAAAGAATAAATTTGAAGAGGCCATTCTGCTACATCTATTTATAGGTGTTAAAATAATAGTGTTATAAAAAAAGAGGCGAAGGTTAAGGTGCCTTTTAATAAAGAACTAGTTAGCGATTTTAAAAATAATAGATGCATTTTAGCCGTATTGCAAACCTTATGGATTCTGTTATAAGTCTATTTGGAGGTCTGCATTTTGACTATTCTATTATTCCCGTAAAAATAAAAATATAGTACAAGCCTGTTAATACAAAAACGACACCTGCAACGGTTCGCATTACCTTTTCTATTTTGGTGATTTGGTTGTAAAATACACCAACTTTTCCAATGGTAAAAGCGATTAAATAGGTAAATAGAATTACAGGTAATCCAGTTCCAAAAGCAAATACTATTGGTAAATAAAGTCCGTTGGCAGATGCAATGGTCATTGGTATTAGCATTCCGAAAAATAATGCGCCACTATACGGGCAAAAGGCTAAAGCAAACACCACTCCAATTAAAAAAGAACCTAGTAAACCTTTGTCTTTAAATTTTTCGGATAGCTTTTCTTGAAAATTAAATTTCCCGAAAAAAGGCAGTTTAATAACATTTAGCATTATCAAACCGATTACTAGCAATAGCGGACCTAAATATTTTTCACCATTCTGATTAAAAAATCGAGCAATATGAAACTTGCTTGCTCCAAAATAAAGGATCAATCCAATGGTTGTGTAACTAAATCCTCTTCCAATAGAATATAATAATCCGCTAAATAGTACTTTCCGTTTACTCGAAATATTTTTAGAAATAAAAGCAGTTGCAGTTATATTGGTAGCTAAAGGACACGGACTAATAGCTGTCATTATTCCTAGGAGAAATGCAGATACAATAGGAATATTATATTGCTCTAAAAGGGACTGTAAAAAATCCATTTACAGCATTTTTAATTCCGTGTCAATTTTTGCCTTCAATTGTTTAGAAAAGGTTTCTTTGTCGTTGCCTTCCATAAAAGCAAATTCGGTTAAATCTATTTTAGTTTCTCTTCCGCTTTTTATCACATTCAAAATTAAGGCAGTTCCAGATGCTTCAAATTTTTCAGCAATTTGTTCGTTTTCCTCTTTATCTACATTTATTACTTGAAAGGTGATTTTGTCGGCTTTCATTTCCTTAGAAAAATAGGTGTCCAATGTATATTTTGTATTTGCTTCAATAGCATTACAAGTCATACATCTATGTGTAGAATGGAAATCTATTACTTCAATTTTAGCAATAGATGTATCAACAGATGCTACGTCCGTTTTGTTTTTACTATTACAAGAAGTAAGTGTAAAACCGATGGTTATAACCGCTAATAATTTAAATGTTTTGTACATGGTTTTCATTTTTTTGTTTTCGTTATTTTTTTATAATAAGAAGTTAAACAGATATCCGGAAAGGATAATACAAAGCGTTATTACAGCGAAAAATATGGCTATTAGCTTTAAAGACATTACCTTTTTTAGTAAGGTTGCTTCTGGAATGGACAAACCTACAGTTGCCATCATGAAAGCAATAGCAGTTCCTAATGGAACGCCTTTAGCAACAAAAACTTGAATTACAGGAACTATTCCTGCGGCATTGGCATACATGGGTACGGCAACTAATACTGCTAATGGAACCGTCCACCATTCGCCACCTCCCAAATAGGCATTAAAGAAGTTTTCTGGTACATAGCCATGCATTGCTGCTCCAATTGCAATTCCTATAATTACATAAAGTAAAACGCTTTTTACTATATCCCAAGCGCCACGTGTTATTTCAGGTAATCGTTGGTAGAAAGTTTGTTTTTCTTCTTGATAATTAGCTTGTTTCATTTTGTTTTCCAAAATCTTTTTTACCCAATCGGAAAGCAATGGCTCTAGATTAAATTTACCAAGTAGCCAACCACCAAGTGTACCTAATAAAATACCAGATATCACATAGATTAAAGTCGCTTTTATACCAAACATACCAATAAACATGGCTATGGCAACTTCATTAACTAAAGGAGATGTAATTAAAAAAGAAAAAGTAACGCCTAGCGGAATTCCTCCTTGTACAAAACCAATAAATAAAGGTACCGAAGAACAAGAGCAAAAAGGAGTTATTGCTCCAAACACAGAAGAGAAGAAGTATTCTAAACCGTAAAGTTTTTTTTTATGGAGATAATCTTTAAGTTTTTCAATTGGAAAATATGCATTTACAATTCCCATTATAAAAACGATGATAAATAAAAGGATCAGAATTTTTAGTGTATCGTACACAAAGAAATTCAAAGCAATTCCTAAATGGGATTCTGCTCCAATTTTTAAAACAGAATAAATCAACCAATCTGTAAAATGTTGTAACCAATCAAACATTTTTTATAGTGTTAATGGTACCAGAAATAGAACATGACAATTTTACGGTATTGTAGATAGTGCCAAATTTTTCAATGTTCTTTTTTAGTAGGCTTATATTGAGTTTTTCATCGTTGCTATAAATGGTTAAATTATAAATGATATTGTCCATTCTTGGCGGATTTTCTAGACGAGTCGCTTGCACTTCCAATGTCGCTTTTGAATAGGTGAATTTCATCATGCCTGAAAAACGTTCTACATTCTTCAACATGCATGCAGAGAATGATCCTAAGAATAATTCGGCAGGATTTGGTAAGGTTGTAGTGGTTTTAGAGGTTGTTCCAAAATCGATATTCGATTCCTTAATATGAATAACGGCATCCTGATTTGCAATGGAAGAAGCCTGTATCTGATAATTCATAATTCGTACTTTTAATTTAAAAGAGCCAATACTTCTGTTTTTGAAGGTACTCTACCTTTAATAGTAATAACATCATCTATTACTAAAGCGGGTGTTGTCATGATATTAAATTTCATGATTTCCATAATATCCTCTACTTTTTCAATAGTTGCATCTACATTGTTTTCGGTAATTACATCGGTAACAACCTTCGTCATAGATTGACACTTTGGACAACCTGTTCCTAAAATTTTAATTACTTTACTCATAATATCTCTGTTTGTTTATCGCCAATAGACGATGTGTTTTTGAAAAAATATCAATCAAAAAACTGCGCGAATAATGATTTTGCAATCTTCCAGTTTTCTTGATTAATACAATACTTTATTTTGGGAGGTTTCAATTCTCCTTGAATAAGACCAGCATTTTTTAACTCTTTAAGATGTTGAGAAATTGTAGACTGTGCCAAAGGAAATACTTCTACTAAATCGCCTGTACAACAACAAGATTGCTTTTCTAGATGTTTTAAAATAGCAATACGTGTAGGATGTCCTAATGCTTTTGCAAATTTAGCTAAAGATGCTGTGTCTTCTTTATAGGCTATATGTTCTAAACTTCTTTTCAAATGCTGATTTTTTATGGATTATAAAAATGCAATGGACTTCTTATCGTAAATGTACGATAGGTTTAGATGGAGAAATATGACTTTTATCATATTTGATTTTTTGAATAGCAAGAAATTAGTTTTTAGAATTTATAATCCGACAAGGATTTCCAGCAGCAAAAACATCAGAAGGCATATCTTTAGTAACAACACTTCCTGCTCCAATTACTGTTCTGTCTCCAATAGTAACTCCTGGACAGACAATTACGCCACCACCTAACCAAACATCTTCTCCTATAGTTATCGGTTTAGCAAATTCTAGCCCAGAAGCTCTTTCTTTAAAATCCATAGGATGTGTTGCAGTATATAATTGCACATTTGGGCCCATCAAGCTTCTGGGGCCAATCTTTATAGGCATAACGTCCAGAGCAATACAATTATAATTAAAGAACACACCTTCGCCAACAATTAAATTGTAACCATAATCACAATAAAAAGGAGTTTGAATCCAAAGGTTTTTCTCCTGATTCGGAATTAAATCTTTTAAGATTTCACCTCGTTTTTCTTTCTCGTCTTCCTTAAGGTCATTTAATTCTTTTATTAATAACCTAGCTTTCAAGCGTTCTTGGCTAAGTTCTATATCTAGGGCATTATAAAGCTTGCCAGATAACATTTTTTGCTTTTCTGTTTTTATAGGGTTACTCATTAGTTCCTGTGTTTTATGTTTTTAATGGGTATGATCATGTTTATAGCTAATTACTTAAAAAATAAAGACAAGAAATACCTTTAATCATTTTATTTTTATTGGTTTAAAGAGGTTGTTATTTCTTAGAGAGCGTTTCGTTGTTCTAGTATTTCTTTGAAAATGGAAACATAGTTTAATCCTGGTATACAAGTCAATCTGAGAAATGTTGTGTCCAATCTTATGTGGATAGATAAAATTGGTCTTAAAAAATAAGAACACAGAAGTATATAGCAGAAAGGAAAGAGGTTAAATACGCTTAAAGTGTTTTTTTAGTAATGGAGTTATTGTTTTTTAAACACGATTAACTTTATTGCTTTTTCTGAATCTTCCAAAATCATAATTTTATAATCCTTCCATTCTAAGGTTTGTTCTTTTCCATCATATTTACTTAGTGACATAAACGATATGGTCTTCTGCTCTTTCCCTGCTGATAACGAAATATTATAGGTGTTAAAAGAATCTGTCTGATTTCCATTTATATCCACAGATGATTCTCCAATATAATCTTTAAATAGAATGGTAAGGTTCCCAATAATAGCTGTTTGACCTAGATCTATAAATATTATTTTTTCAAAGTCTAATTTTTCAACAACTAATGTAACTTCCTCTTTATTGATTTTTAAATAAAAGGAATAGTTTTGATATGCTTTCGGATAGTTTGTTTTTTGACTACCACTAGACGCGCCATAATACCAGAGAAAAGTAGCATATTTACTATTGTTTTCAACTACATTTAATTCTAGTTGTATATGGGGAGAGTCTGTATTTATTGGTTTTGATTGCATAAATAGATTAGTAGGTTCTATAACTAAATTCTCAAATGGAGTACTAGGATTTTTTCCCTGTTTTAATGGAATTCTGATTGAATTATTTGTCATTTTGTTTTCTATTTGAGCATATCCTTGTAATGGAATGCATACAAGTAGTAGAATCCATATGGTAATTTTAATAATCTTCATTATTAGGTGTGTTTTAGTATAGTACTTACTATTTAATTCCAAGCGTAATTTATGATTAAAAAAGTTTATCTATTTTGAATGTCGATATATAATAAAGCATTCCTGTTGCAATCAATAAATGAACCCCAAAGCCTATATAATTTATAACTTTTACATACGTTTTTTTATGAAAACCTATTATGTAGAACAGGGCGAATATTAAAATACAGGCTTCCATCCCTATGACAAATAACGCTCTAAATTCGAAGATATGTTTTTTTATATTCAGCGTATAGATCATCCAAAAAAGAAATACACCTATCACTACAATTACATTTAAATATGAAATTAATAAAGTGGTTTTTTGAGTTTTACACCCAATAGTAATGGTTGCTAAATGGCAAATCAAGAAAATAATCACTGCAGCGCTTATGCTTGTATCATGCATCACTTATGGGTGTTTTATTTGGTTGCTATTGTAGGTGTTGTTCTTAATCTCTTTGAATGACTTATATCAGACATTAAACAAGTTAGTATTTTTCTTAGAAAAGCAAGTAGTAAATAGCCTTAAAACCATTTCAAAAAAAAAATAAAAAATTTTTCAAAAAAACATTGCAATTCAAAAAAAAGCATTTCATTTGTATTGCATTTAGCTGAACAAATTGAACACTGTTTCTATGTTCGGGCTTTTGGAAATTAGGAAGTCATATTCAAAAGCAGCTTACAGATTAAGCGACCGAATTTTAAAGCTAACTTCCGAGTATACTACCATCGGTGCTAGTCAGCATCAATACGGCTTTGTGCCTACTACAGAACTAAAAATTCAAGTTTGAATTAATTCATAACCTTTTTTATAACAGTGTTTTATGCGCTGTTATCCGATTTATATTTCAATATTTTTTTTAAAAATAAAGGCTATAATATTTTAAATAAACTTTAGAATGTTATAATTTACAATTAAAGCAAAACACACAAACATGAATACCAAGTATTTTGATCTAATCAATCAAACTTTCGATTTTCCTCAAGAAGAATTTAAACTAGAGGACAATAAACTAAGCTTCCATGATATCAACCTTATGGAGCTTGTTGAGCAATATGGAGCACCTTTAAAATTCACGTATTTACCGCAGATATCTAACAATATTCAGCGTGCAAAAAAATGGTTTGCAGAAGCTATTGAAAAACATGATTATAAAGGGAACTACAACTATTGCTATTGTACAAAAAGCTCGCATTTTAAACATGTGTTACATGAAGCGTTACAAAATGATATTCATATTGAAACCTCTTCGGCTTTTGATATTGATATTGTAGAAAACCTTAAAAAAGAAGGGAAAATTACGAATGATACTTTTGTAATTAGCAACGGTTTTAAACGTGCGCAATACGTAACAAATATTGCGAGACTTATTAATGAAGGGCATAGAAATGCAATTCCTATTATCGATAATTATGAGGAAATAGAATTGCTTTCCGAAGAAATAAACGGGAAATTTAATGTAGGGATTCGTATTGCTTCCGAAGAAGAACCAAAGTTTGAATTCTATACCTCGAGATTAGGAATAGGTTATAAAAATATTGTACCATTTTATAAAAATCAAATTGCAGATAATAAAAAAGTGAACCTTAAAATGTTGCACTTTTTCATTAATACTGGAATTAGAGACAATGCGTATTATTGGAATGAATTGCAAAAATGTTTAAAAGTGTACACAAGCCTTAAAAAGATTTGTCCAACATTAGATAGTTTAAATATTGGTGGAGGTTTTCCTATAAAAAACTCGCTTGCCTACGATTTTGACTACGCTTATTTAGTAGACGAAATTGTAAATCAAATTAAAACGACTTGCGAAGAAGAAGGTGTAGATGTACCAAATATTTTTACAGAATTTGGAAGTTTTACCGTTGGTGAAAGTGGTGGCGCTATCTATGAGATATTGTACCAGAAACAACAAAATGATCGTGAAAAGTGGAACATGATAAACTCGTCTTTCATTACAACATTACCAGATACTTGGGCAATTAATAAACGTTTTATCATGCTGCCATTAAATCGTTGGGATCAAGGTTATGAACGTGTTTTGCTTGGCGGGTTAACTTGCGATAGCGATGATTATTACAATAGTGAGCAACACATGAATGCCATTTATTTGCCAAAATATAATAAAGATAAACCACTGTACATTGGCTTTTTTAATACAGGAGCTTACCAAGAAAGTATAGGAGGATTTGGTGGTTTACAACACTGTTTAATTCCGTCACCAAAACATATATTAATAGATAGAGATGCCGACGGAAAAATCTCTACTAAACTATTTAGTGAACAACAAAAAAGTGAAGACTTACTTAAAATTTTAGGTTATGCAAACTAAAACGTATGCTGGTATTCCAGAAGATTTAGCAAAATTAGACAAAGCGAAAATTGTACTAATACCTGTGCCTTATGATGGTACAAGTACATGGCAAAAAGGAGCAGATAAAGGTCCAGAAGCATTTTTAGATGCTTCAGCAAACATGGAACTTTATGACATTGAAACAGGAACTGAAGTATACCATCAAGGTGTGTATTTGGCAGACGCTGTAACAGAGAACAGTTCGCCAGAAGCTATGGTAGAAGCGGTTCATCAAGCAACAAAAAAGTACATTAAAAGAAATAAATTTGTAACCATCTTTGGTGGTGAGCATTCGGTTTCTATTGGTACGGTTCGCGCTTTTAATGAAATGTATCCAAGCTTAACTGTTTTACAATTAGATGCACATGCAGATTTACGTAAAAGCTACGAAGGATCTACGTGTAACCATGCTTGCGCAATGTACGAAGCGAGTCAGAATACCAATTTAATTCAAGTGGGTATTCGTTCTATGGACGTGATGGAAAAAACGGTTATGGATGAAGATAAAACGTATTTCGCTCATGAAATGGCTGTAGATGATACTTGGATGGATGCTGCTATTGATCAAATGACAGAAAACGTTTTTATAACTATAGATTTAGATGTTTTTGATCCTTCTATTATGCCAAGTACAGGAACTCCAGAACCTGGAGGTTTGCTATGGTATGAAACGATGGAGTTTTTAAAACAAGTTTTTGAAGAGAAAAACGTAGTAGGTTTTGATATCGTAGAACTTTGTCCAAATAAAATAGATAAATCTTCCGATTTTCTTGCGGCTAAATTATACTATAAAATGTTAAGCTATAAGTTTAAAAATGAAGAAGCAGAAGAGGTGTATGACAACTCTTTTGACGATGATAAAGTAAATAAAAATAACAATACTAAATTTCAAGATGAAGATGCGTACTAAAGGACCAATTTCACAGTTTATAGAAAAACACTATTTACACTTTAATGCGGCAGCTTTAGTAGATGCAGCAAAAGGGTATGAAGCACAATTAGACAGTGGTGCAAAAATGTTAGTTTCTCTGGCAGGAGCGATGAGTACTGCAGAGCTTGGTAAAAGTTTTGCGGAAATGATTCGCCAAGACAAAGTACAAATCATTTCTTGTACAGGAGCAAATTTAGAGGAAGATATCATGAATTTAGTAGCGCATTCGCATTATAAACGTGTGCCTAATTATAGAGACTTAACGCCTCAAGACGAATGGGATTTATTAGAGAAGGGACTAAATAGAGTAACGGATACTTGTATTCCAGAAGAGGAAGCTTTTAGACGTTTACAACAGCATATAGTAAAAATATGGAAAGATGCGGAAGCAAATGGAGAACGTTTTTTACCACATGAATACATGTATAAAATGTTGTTATCAGGAGTATTAGAGCAATATTACGAGATTGATTTAAAAGATTCTTGGATGTATGCTGCTGCTGAAAAAAACCTACCAATTGTTTGTCCGGGTTGGGAAGACAGTACCATGGGAAACATTTTTGCTAGCTACGTGCTTAAAGGAGAATTAAAAGCAAGTACTATGAAATCTGGTATTGAATATATGACGTTTCTTGCAGATTGGTACACCGATAATTCACAAAAAGGAATTGGTTTCTTCCAAATTGGAGGAGGAATAGCTGGAGATTTCCCTATTTGTGTGGTGCCAATGTTATACCAAGATATGGAAAGACCAGAAACACCATTTTGGAGTTATTTCTGCCAGATTAGTGATTCTACAACAAGTTATGGTTCGTATTCTGGAGCAGTTCCAAACGAGAAAATTACTTGGGGAAAACTAGATATTGATACCCCAAAATTTATTATTGAAAGTGATGCAACTATTGTTGCTCCTTTAATTTTTGCTTATCTTTTAGATCAGTAATGGACACAAATAAAATTGATAATATAGAGCTTAAGTATTTAACGGTTAATGATTTTGAAGAGCTAAAAGAAGCTACTTTAGAATCGTATGGCGGTGTGCTTAATTCGTACTGGAAAAAACATCATATAGAAGAATTAACTTCTATGTTTCCAGAAGGTCAAGTGGTTATAAAAATCGATGGAGACATTGCAGGTTGTGCATTATCGCTCATCGTAGATTATGATTCTATTGATGATGAACATACGTATGAAGATATTATTGGTGGAAAGTCTTTTAAAAATCACGATCCAAATGGCGATGTGCTTTATGGTATTGATGTGTTTATAAAACCACAATACAGAGGTTTACGTTTAGGTAGAAGATTGTACGATTATAGAAAAGAGGTTTGCGAAAACTTAAATTTAAAAGGAATTGTTTTTGGAGGAAGAATGCCAAACTTTCATAAGCATACCGATTTAACACCTAAACAATACATTGAAAAAGTAAAGCGTAAAGAAATTCATGATCCTGTTTTAAACTTTCAAATTTCTAACGACTTTCACCCAGTTCGTGTATTAAAAGGATATTTGGAAGGAGATACAGCCTCCAATGAATATGCCGTTTTAATGGAATGGGATAATATCTATTATACCAAACCAAACAAAAAAGCAAGTTCTGTAAAAAGTATTGTAAGACTTGGTTTGATACAATGGCAAATGCGTCCGTATAAAGGTATGGATGAGTTAATGCAACAAGTAGAATATTTTATAGACAGCGTTGCTGCTTATCGTTCTGATTTTGCTGTGTTTCCAGAGTTTTTTAATGCGCCTTTAATGGCAGAATTTAACCACATGCATGAGCCAGATGCTATTAGAGAGTTGGCAAAATTTACAGAAGTTATTGTAAAGAAAATGCAACAGCTTTCTATTTCCTATAACATCAATATTATTACTGGTAGTATGCCCGAACTGGTAGACGATAAGTTATTTAATGTGGGTTATTTATGCCGAAGAGATGGAAGTTTAGAGCGTTATGAGAAAATTCATGTAACGCCAGACGAAGCGAAAGTTTGGGGTATGCAACGTGGAAACAAATTGCAAACCTTTGAAACCGATGCGGGTAAAATTGGAATCTTGATTTGTTATGATTCTGAATTCCCAGAACTATCTCGTTTGTTGGCCGATGAAGGTATGGATATTTTATTCATTCCTTTTTTAACAGATACGCAAAATGGCTATTCTCGTGTTCGTTTATGTGCACAAGCTCGTGCTATAGAAAATGAATGTTATGTGGCTATTTCAGGAAGCGTTGGTAATTTACCGAATGTTAATAATATGGATATTCAATATGCGCAATCTGCCGTATTTACGCCATGTGATTTTTCATTTCCAAGTAATGGAATCAAAGCAGAAGCGACTACAAATACAGAAATGATTCTAGTAGCAGATGTCGATTTAAGTCTGTTAAAAGAATTGCATTCTTTTGGAGCAGTAAAAAATTTAAAAGATAGACGAAAAGATTTTTACGATGTTATTAGAATTAATAACAATAAATAATATATTTAAACTTTCAAACATTAATTATAGGATTAGATTTTCGCTTTCGCGGAAATGAAAATACATTTTAAATGGCAAATAAAAGAGACAACCTAAAAAGAGTAATTGTAGATTTTAAAAAGCTAACACCAGAAATTTTAGCTTTATTAGTAGAAAGATATCCTGATGGTTATGATGATGACCAAGTAGTGTCTTTTAGAAATGCTAAAAATGAACTAATTGAAGCAATTGAAGTAACTACAGAAGACACCAAGTATTTGGTTAAAGTCAGTACAAAACTGGAAGTTACCATGGAGAATTATGACGAAGATGATTATGAAGATTTTGATGAAAGCGATCCAGAAGCTGTTCAAGATCCAGAATTATCAGATGAAGACACTGAAGATTTAGACTAAAAAACGAAATCGTATGCTTTTATTTTGTAACTTAATATAACTAAGTTATAACTTTAAAATCAAGTGTATGGAAACGTCATTTCACATGTCATTACCATGTTTAAGTGTAACAAAAACGAAAGATTTTTACACGAAAAGTATTGGTGCTTCCTTAGGAAGAATGACTAAAAATTGGGTAGATATTAATTTGTTTAATCATCAGTTAACGTTTATTAAAGCCGAGAAGTTTCATTTCAATAGTCCTAATTATGTGTTTGAAGGTAAAATATTACCATCCTTTCACTTTGGTGTTATTGTAGATGTAGATACTTGGGCTAAAATTTACGAAAAACTAAAAGAACAAAAATTAGAAGTAGTTACACAGACTACTTTTTTAGAAAACAAACCAGGAGAGCATGTATCCTTTTTTGTAAAAGACCCAAATGATTATATGTTAGAATTTAAGAGTTTTAAAGACCAAAAACAAATGTTTATCTCATAATGTACAAAGTTGTTGCTTATCAAGTAGCAAACACTATCCAAATAAAAGCTAGTAAACAGCAATTGCAATGGCAGTTGCTGTTTCAAGATAGTGACGAGCTGTATTATAAAAGCTCAGAAAATAAATTTATCTATATTTTTCACTACGGAATGGTTAGTTTTTTTAATATGAATGCTACAGAAATAGCATCGGTATTAGAAGAAATAAAACCATTTTGTAATACCTATATTTCCGAAAAACTTTCCGAAGATATTCAAATAGAAGTCCGAGAGAATTTCTTAAAAGTAGAATATAATAACGTTATTTTACCAGAACTGAATGATGAAATGATTCGTTTAGTGATGTTAAATACTTCGCAATCTGTAGCATTAGATCGCTATGCAGATATTACCGAAGAATTACTTATTGAAACACATGAACATACCAAATACCTCGAGAATAAAGGGAAATTGGATATTTCAGGAAATAAGTTAAAACGTTTTATAGGAAGAGTATTGAACATTAAAAATAAGATTTCGGAGAATCTGTATATTTTTGATTCCCCCGAAAGTACTTGGGAAAATGAACAACTTAATAAGCTAAATCAGGAGCTTAAAATTTCTTTCGATTTAAAAGATAGATACCGATTAATTCATGACCGAATAGAAATTATTAAAGAGAATTTAGAGCTCTTTAAAGATATTATGGATCATAAAGAAAGTAGCAGATTAGAGTGGATCATTATTATTCTAATTGTTATTGAAGTAATAGATATGTTTATTTTAAAATTTAATTAATCCTAAAGCGAATTTGAAACGTATATAGAAGAAATACATTGTACTACCACTGTTTCCTAGGTTGAAATGGTTTAAGTAATTCGGACTTTAGGTAGAAATTTTTCCGATACATATTTCTAACTTTTAAATATTTATCAAAAATGAAAACAAAAATCACATTAGTACTTGCTGTTTTATGTATTGCTTTAACCAGTTTTACAACGATGAATCAAGATCGAATTACTGTAGATGGACAGTATGACGGAAACGATGCTTATGGCTATAATTTTATAGTTTTTAATGCCGATGACGAAGAAACTACGTTAACGCTTCA
Source organism: Lacinutrix sp. MEBiC02595 (assembly GCF_053601555.1). Lineage (NCBI taxonomy): Bacteria > Pseudomonadati > Bacteroidota > Flavobacteriia > Flavobacteriales > Flavobacteriaceae > Lacinutrix > Lacinutrix sp. MEBiC02595. Next base: position 201,290 of record NZ_JBSHNU010000222.1, read on the forward strand.
TGAAGTAGAAGAAGATGTATTAGCCGATTATAATTTAGATACGGAAGATGTAATAGGATCTCATTTCCAAATTACCTATACGGTGTTAACAGAAACTGTTTTAGATGACAATGGTGAAGAGCAAGAGGAAGAAAAATTGACTATTGTAGCTTTAAAACCTATAAACTAAATTAAGTATTCCATTATAATAAAAAAAAGAGGCTATCTACAGATAGCCTCTTTTTTTATAGAATAATTTTTAATAAATCATAATATTCTTTGGTGATATGTAAGCCATTATGTCCAGCATCCGTAATGGGATGGATTGTGATATTTTCTGGTTGTAAAGCGTATAGTTTTTTGGTGTTTGTTTCTGGGTTTATTAAAAAATCACGCGTACCATAACATATATGTATTGGGCACTTTACTTCTTGTACAAATTGATAGGAAGGAATATCATACCGAATTAAAAATTGAGGCACTGGAGGCGCAATCTCTTCCGCAATTAGTGTTTTCCAAGAGTAATAAGGTGCGTTTAAAATGAGCATTTTAGGATTGTTTTTAGATGCTACATAACTAGCTATTCCTGTGCCTAAAGAAAAACCTAAAACGGTAATCTTGTCTTCGCTATAGCGGGTTTTAGTATAATCGTAAACTTTTTGCGCATCACTAAAAAGCTCATCGCTATTACGGTAATGACCATCACTTTTACCATAGTTTCTATAATCTACAAAAAGCACATCATAATCGTTTTCTAAAAATAAATGTGCGCGTTTTCCCCAATCATGAATCGCTCCGGCATTACCATGAAAGTATAAAATAACACCTTTAGGTGCTTCGGCTTTAAAAAGGACAGCGTTTAAAAAAACATCTTTTTCTACTTCGATATTTACTTCTTCAAAAGGTTCTTTAAACTGAAAAACATAATCTTTCTCTAAGTGTTTCGGATTAAAAAAGAAGCGTTCCTGTTTGAAATATAAAAACACCAACGAGAAAAGATACAACAGTATTAGCGCTACAACAGTTCTTTTTAAGCGTCTTAATATTTTTTTAAAATTAATTTTCAATAGATTTTCTTTTTATGAGCTCATACAAAAATACACTAAAAACAATAAGATACTCCAATGCAATAATATATAGGTTTTCTGACTTGTCTGCTTTGTCAATTTGTATGTATGCCAAGTAGCTTAGAATGATAGCAAAACTCCAAACTAAAGGGAATTTGTAAGTCGTAAATACAGATAGAATTAATAAGGTTGCTATATACCAAGGATGTATGGTTGTGCTTAGAAATAAGTAAAAAGCAAATGCAAATAGCATCGATTGTAAGAGTTGTTTTGTGCTTGTATTCTTTTTGAAAAATGCCAAGAATAAAATAAACAAGAGTACTAAAACAGGAAGGGTTTTACCAATAATTGCAATTTCGTTATAGCCTCTAAACCAATAACCGATTTCTCTAGCAATGTAGTAAACACTGGCATTAAACTCGAAATTCTGAAACCATAAACCAACTGTTTGTGCATAATTGTTTATAAATTCGGAAGAATAAAAAGGAAGAAATAATAGTAGCGTTACCATGCCTATTATTGCATAAAATGATATAAGCTTTGTCATACTTAGTGCAGTCGAAGTATTTTTGTTTTCTAAAGATTGCTTCGTTGTGCCTGCAAGGACGTTTCCTTTCTTGAAATATTTAAATAATAAAGGCAAAAATAGCAACGGAATTAATTTCACCGAAATCGAACAAGCAAAAACTACAGCAGCTTGTTTCCATTTATTAATATGTAATAGGTATAAACTCCAAACTAGAAAGAAAATCATAACCCCTTCAAAGTGTAAATTTCCTGTAAGTTCTATAATTATAAAAGGATTTAAAATGTACCAAAAAATATTTTCTACAGGTAGATTTAGTTTTTCGAGAAGCTTTTTTCCGAAGTATAGCGTTCCAAAATCAGCCGCAATAATTAGTAGCCTTAAAACCATAGCTGCACCTAAAATACTTTTCCCACCAAATATTCCTGCAATCACAAAGCAGAGTTGGTTTATTGGTGGGTAGTTTGTGAAGTGGCTTCCGTTGAGGGTTCCCATTCCAGCATATAATGCTTCCGCTTGATGGACTGGTAATTCGTTATATGTTAAAAAAGATTCAGGTGTGTATAAATACGGATTAAAGCCTTCCAAAATCATGCGTCCGTCCCAAATAAAGCGATAAAAGTCTTGCGACAGATTAGGAATGGCAAGAATAAATACGGCCCGAAATATAAAGGCAATCCAAGCTAAAAATTTAAAATTGTTTCTGTGGATACGAACCAATTTATAAAACAGGATAAACAATACAACATACAGTGTAATTAGCTTTATGTAATCTGTTCTTACTAAATTATAGGCAAAAGAAAAGTAGAATAATATACATGCTAATACCAATAAAATGGAAGGTTTTTTGAGTTTTAAAAAAAAGGTATTGTAAAGCATGGCTCAAATATAAATATTATTTGTTTGTCGGCTTTAAAGGTTTGAAATTACTATTGGATTTAAAAATATACGGGTTCGTTTTTTTCTTTTTAAATGTTTTTACGACAAACATGGCTTTGTTTTTAGAAAATGCAGCGTATCGAAATTCTATTTATACGAAACAATTTCCAACTGGTTCTTGGCTTGGTGTTAAAGAATTGGCAGTGCCAGAATTCATGATTGAAATCGAACTAGAAGTGCATAAAACGGAGTAATGAACTGCGTTAGCGATTGATGCGGCATCCTTTTTTGGCGTCTGTTCGAGTGCATTTGTGAAGCATGAGCAAATTGGTATCGAGAACAAGGGAAAAAAGATATAGCGGAAAGCGCGACTTTTTATGATCCTGCAAGGTTTTGGAAACCTGGCAGGATTATAAAAAGAAACGCCCAAATTATAACTAGGCTTTAGAGGTTAAAGATTTTAAAAATACAAATCCGAAACCTAAGAAAAGCATCAGATGAAAAGGGAATAATCCAAAATCACCACCTTGATCACCAACTACAAAAGCGCTGTATAGACCAAAGGCAAAATAGAGCATAAGCATACCTTCAATAATTACGTGAGCAGAAATATTTTTCTTTAAGTATTTATTGCCTTTCCAACTATCTGTTACGCTATTTATATTAAACTTTGGTGTACGTATGAAATCACTTCGTTTACCCAAATGACCTTCTAAAACGGCAATCGAATTATGTAGTGAAAAGCCCATTGCTATAGAGAAAAAGGTGAAAAATAATACAATGTATTGCAGGAAATTTTTCGCACCACTTCCGTAGGTTTTCTTGTACATATACCAGTAGCAAATAAAGAAAATAAGCGTACTAATAACAAAGAAACTCATGACATAAAAGTACGGTTTTAAGTGCGCGTATTCGTTTTTAATGTAAAGCATTGGAATGCTTAATATAGCAACAATAAGTACGTTTAAAAACATGGTAGAGTTAAGTAAATGCAGTAAACCGTGTACTTTTGTTTTAGTAGAAATGTTTTTGCTTCTAACCACTTTAAGCATCATTTTTCTGAAGTTTTCTGCGCCACCTTTGTTCCATCGAAACTGTTGCGAGCGTGCAGCACTAATTACTACAGGTAATTCTGCAGGAGTTTCTACATCTTCTAAGTATTTAAATTTCCAGTTTTTTAATTGTGCTCTGTAGCTTAAATCTAAATCTTCGGTTAGTGTGTCACCTTCCCAATTTCCTGCATCTAGAATACATGTTTTTCGCCAAACGCCTGCGGTACCATTAAAATTGATAAAGTGCCCTTTGCTATTTCTACCAACTTGCTCTAAGGTGAAATGCGCATCTAAAGCAAAAGCTTGAATTTTTGTTAGCGTAGAATAGTTTCTATTAATATGTGCCCAACGGGTTTGTACCACACCAATTTGTTTGTCTTTAAAATATGGAATGGTTTGTTTTAGCCAGTTTTTATTTGGGAGAAAATCGGCATCAAAAATAACGATGAATTCTCCTTTAGCCATTTTTAAACCTTCCTTTAACGCACCAGCTTTAAAACCTTGTCTATTGGTTCTACAAATATGTTTAATGTCTAATCCTTGTGCTTTTAGTTTTTCAATTTGCAATGCGGTAGTTTCTACGGTTTCGTCTGTAGAATCGTCTAGTACTTGAATTTCTAATTTGTCTTTTGGGTATTCTATTTTTGCAATATTGTCCAGCAAACGTTCCATAACATACAACTCGTTGTACACTGGAAGTTGTATGGTTACTAATGGGGTTTCATCTGCGTTTTTTAAATTGAATTTTGGCGAATGATCTTCCTTTTTTTGTGCAGCAATATAATTAAACAGCAAGTTTAATTGTGCCAGAGCATAAAAGAAAATCAGCAATAATGCAGTGGAATATATAATGATAATTGTGGTTTCTAAAATCATTTCATATGCTGATTTTAATTGTTTTATTAATGGTCATGTGTAATTCGCTATTAAAATTTATTATAGTATTAGGAGATTGTTTTATGCTCATTTCTTAAAGCTGTATTTAAAGATCCATCCAAGGATTTTAATTCCTGCAAAAACGCTTCCTTTTACAGTTCCTGAAACTTTAGAAACACCAATTCGGTTTCTGTAGTTTACAGGTATTTCTAGGTATGTTAATTTTTGTTTTAAAGCTTTTAATTGCATTTCTACAGTCCAACCATAGGTTTTGTCTTCCATGTTTAAGTTTAAAAGCGTATCGTATTTAATAGCTCTAAATGGTCCTAGATCTGTAAATTTTGCTCCAAAAAACAGTTTCATTAAAAAGGTTGCTAACCAGTTTCCAAAAACTTGTTGTGGTGTCATAGAACCTAATTCACGAAGAGCTTTTACTCTTGCTCCAACCACAAAATCAATATCATCTTCTATAATTGGTGCTACTATTTTGGTTAACTCTTCTGGGTAATCGCTATAATCGCCATCTAGAAAAACAATAATATCTGGTTTACTTTCTAGTTTTGAAATGTAGTCCATTCCTTTTAAGCAGGCATAACCATAGCCTTTTCTGTTTTCTTTTAAAACGGTTGCTCCGGCATTTTTTGCATTTGCCTCTGTGGCATCTGTGGAGTTATTACTAATAACAATTACTTCATCTACCATTTTAGGAATGTCATGAATAACATTCGCAATAGAGTCTTGTTCGTTATAAGCAGGTATTATTACTTTTATTTTGGGCATTTACTTAAGATCACTTAATTTATTTTCTCTTTTAAAAGCGGCCAAATCGGTCCACGTTTTAATCTTTTTTCCTTCTGAAAATTTACTGGCGGAAACTAGCTTTTCGTTTTTATACATCAAGCAATAGCCGTTTTTCTGATTGTCTTTTAATTGACATTTATGATTTACATTTCCTTTACTATCATAAAACAACCACCAATCTGATTTTTTACCGTTAATAAAATGGCCTTCTTTTTCTTTCGTGCCATTGTTTTTATAAAATGTCCAGTATTTGGTTTCTAGTCCAGATTTGTAATCCCCCGTTTTTTCTTGTTTTCCGTTATCGAAATAAAACGTCCAAAAACCATCTTCTTGTCCGTTTTTAAAAAGACCTTCCGATTGGAGGTTACCGTTATTGTGATAGTTTTTCCAATATGCTATTGGTTTTCCGTTTGCAAAGTTACCTTCTTTTTTTAGGATACCATTAAAATGATAGAATTTCCAATAATTATTAAAAAGGCCTTTGCTGTAATTGCCTTTGCGCATTAGGTTTCCATTGGTATGATAGCTTTGCCAACAACCAGTTTCTAATCCGTTTTCATAATTACCAAACTTATTTCGCGTCTTATCTGGATAGAAGTAGGTCCAAAAACCAGATCGTTTTCCGTTTAAAAAATGACCTTTGGCTTCTAGGTTTTTATTTTCGTAATAAAACGTCCAAAAGCCATCTTCTAAATCTTTATTAAAGACGCCTGCTTTTTCTATGTTTCCGTTTAGATGATAGAATTTCCAGTATTCGGTTTTAAGGTTGTTTTCTGTCCAACCTTTCGCTTTTATTGAACCATTCTTATAATATGTTTTGGAGTACGTTTTTTCCGCGAGTGCGTTACAACTTACAAGCAATATTAATAAGTATAGTATTTTTTTCATGGAAAAGTTAAATTCGGATCCCGTGTAAATACAAGAACTTAATTTTTATTTAATAAGTCCATAAGGTCTACATCGTTACCTAATAACACTTCAGTCGGATTAATTCTTCCATCCATACTATCATTCTCTAATTTTAATACACCTCTTGGGCAAACCGCGCTACAAACACCGCAACCAACACAACTGGAGCGTACAATATTTTCTCCTTTTTGCGCATAAGCACGAACATCGATCCCCATTTCACAGCTATTAGAACAATTCCCGCATGAGATACATTGTCCGCCATTGGTTGTAATTCTAAATCTTGAGAATAAACGTTGTTGTATTCCCATAATAGTTGCCATTGGACAACCCATTCTACACCAAGTTCTGTTTCCTAAAATAGGATAGAATCCAGTACCGATAACTCCGGAGAATATAGAGCCAATTCCGAAACCATAAAAGCTTCTTAATGCGCTATCAAAATTATAGGTGTTTTGGTTTAAACCGAAAGAGAAATAACTGGCATTAATTTTTATCTGACTTAAGTCGAAGAAAGAAAAGAATACCAAGAAAGCAATCGTTAAAATATAAAAACCAATGGCACCTTTAAAGGCACTTTTATTTAATTCTTCTCTTTTAAAATAAAGGATTCCTGCTAATAATACGGTTAAGAATACGCCAATACTGATTAGAAATACATTTTTTGTAAACCAGTATTTTTCGGAATCATAACCTAAATATGTGGATATTACGGCCACTGTTGTTACTACGGAAAATACAAGGACACCATTAATCATCCATCTTTCCAGTTTCCATGCTTTCGTACCTTTATCACTTAGGTGTCTAAAAGCATCTCCTGCAGTTTCTGCTAAACCACCACAACCACAAACCCAAGAACAATACCAACGTTTACCGTATTTGTAGGTTAAGAAAGGTGAAATAACAAAAATCATTACTACCCCTAAAATTAAGAAAAACATTCCTACGGTTTGTGCATTTATAAATTGATCTACGCGCCATTGATCAAAAGCATAGTAGTTTAAAGGCCACATGTTTTTAAGATCATTATATGGCAAGGAGAAATCGTCTGAATTTAATCGCGCCATTAATTCTGGAATCACAAAGGCAAATGCCGTTTGAAAAAACATAACCGATGCGGTACGCAATTGTTGGTAGCGGTTGTGTCTATATTTTAACATGAACTTATATCCGAAAGCTAAAATAGCGACGGTGTATAAGGTTCCATATACAAACCATTGGCTAGCATTATTACCGCTTAAAAGATTGCTTAACGGATCGAAAAGAGCTACTAAGCCAGTATTTGCTGCGCCATCCACTCCTAGTCCTAAATAGGTAGGAAAGAAATAAAGTACAATATAAAATGCCGTTAAAATAATACCTAATGCCCAACCTAAAACGCCTCTTGAGGATAACGATTTAAACCAAACACCATCATTTTTTATACCTTCTAATTTGGTAAGGTATGCTTCTCTAGAATATATAATGGTGCCGCCAATAACCAAACCTAAGGATATGGCTAAGAAAACGGCTCTATTAGGAAAGTCTACATTAAATATAGCGAGTACTAGTATAAATAACCCGACCAAGCCAGTTGCTAAAGCTATTTTTTGTTTGGTAGTTATGTTTAAAGCATCTGGTGTTGCCAAAGACATACTGTGATCTATTTTATTGCTCATTTATTTTAGGGTTATACTGTTTGTAGTTGGTTATTGTAAGCAGCTAGAATGTCTTTTTCAAAATGCTTGTAAAATTCTGGATCGAAATTCGCTTTAGGTAGATTTTTTATTACATAATCTACATCGCGTTTTTCGGTTAGCCAACGATCAAATATTTCGTGACGCATTCTTATCCCGAAAGTATTAATTCCTAAAAAGGTATTTGTTTCGTTATGGTAAGCTACGGTAATACATTTGGTGTCATCTTCGTGTATCCAGTGAAAATGTTTTTCATATTCTGGACGACCGCGATCTGCAAATACCCAACCATAAGTTTGGTATTCAATATCTAAGAATTTAGCAGAATTAAACCAATGGCCTGGTTTATACTCCATCGTGTTTCCACAAATGGTTTGCGCTAATACTTCTCCCATCATTCTGCCCGTATACCAAACTGCTTCAATAGGTCTGCGTTGTCCAATACCACCATCACGTTGCTCTGCGCAATCGCCAATAGCATAAACATCTGGTATGTTTGTTTCTAATTTTCTATTCACTAAAACACCTCTATTCGTTTCGATATCGGAAGATTTTATAAAATCAATATTTGGAGTAACACCAGCAGTTAAACCAACAACGTTACATGCTATTTCTTCTCCAGTTTCTGCGATGACAATCGATTTTACGTTTCCATTTTCGTCCGATTTTATTTCTTGTAAATTAGTGGATAAACGTAAATCGATATGGTGATTTTTAATATGTCTATTTATCATAGCACTTTCACCTTCTGGTAAAACACCATTCCAAAAACTATCTTCTCGTACTAAAAAAGTTACAGGAATACTTCTGGAGTTTAGCATTTCGGCTAATTCAATACCTATCAATCCGCCACCAACAATTACAGCGCGTTTACATACTTTGTTATTTGGTGCATTACGTTCTATACTATCTAAATCTTGTTTGCTATATAAACCTTGTGCTCCTTCTAGATCTTGCCCTGGCCAGCCAAACTTATTAGGTTTACTTCCAGTTGCAATTACTAAGGTGTCGTATTGTAAGCTATCACCTTCTGCAAATTGCAGTGTTTTAGAGGTTGTTTCTATAGATTTTACAAAGCCCTTTTTTAATTCGATGCGATTCTTTTTCCAAAACGAATTTTCATAAGGTTGTGTATGTTCAAACTTCATGTGTCCCATGTATATGTACATTAAAGCAGTACGTGAGAAAAAGTAATCGGTTTCGGCAGATACGATAGTTATTTTTTTATCCGAATTTTTTCGAATATGTCTGGCTACGGTTACGCCGGAAATGCCATTTCCTATAATAACTACATGTTCCATATTTTAGTTTGGTTTTTTAATTCTATTCTGATTAGGTCGTGATACAAGATAAAAACTTAATCGGTAGTAAGTATTTAGAATAGATATAAACTACGCAGACTTGTAAGGTTTTTTCAGGCAATGAGACGAGAAATTTTCTAATATTTTTTTGAAAGTTTTTACATGTATTATAGACTTAACCGAAAGTTATACCGATTTGGATGTGAATTTTATCTGAATTTTTTCGGAATAAAAGAAAAGAATTAAACCATATTAAAATGAAAAAAATAATAGTAATAGCATTAATTTTATTAGGCCATTTTTCCGCGAAAGCGCAAAACTTAGAAACCTTTTTTACACAAGCAGATGCCTTTTTTAAAGTAAATGTTGTAGACGGAAAAGTAGCTTACGATGCAATTAAAAAAGATACGAAATCTTTAGATGCAGTTTTAAAAATAGCAGAAGGAATAACCGTTTCTAAAACAGATGCTACAAATTACCAAGCCTTTTGGATAAACGCTTATAATTTATCGGTGATTAAAGGATTGGTAGATAATTATCCAACAAAATCTCCATTAGAGGATAGTGGTTTTTTCGATAAAACAATATATCATTTGGCAGGCAAGAAAGTAACCTTAAACACTATTGAAAACAAATTGCTACGCGCAGAATTTAAAGATCCTCGTTTTCATTTTGTATTAGTTTGTGGCGCTGTTGGTTGTCCGCCATTAATTAGTAAAGCATACTTGCCAAACACATTAGAAGCGCAATTACAAAAGCAAACCCAATTGGCTTTAAATGGGGATTATTTTATAAAAGTGAATGCGAAAAAGAAAAGTGTTTCTGGTTCTAAAATATTAGAATGGTATAAAGAAGATTTTATTGCGAATGGACAAACAGAAATAGAATATATAAATACCATTAGAACCGAAAAAATACCAACAGATTATAAGCTAACGTATTTTGAATACGATTGGAAAATAAACAAACAATAACACACGAATTAACTAACTAAGAATAAATAAAATTTAAAAATGAAAAAAGTAATTGTATTAGTAATAGCCTTGGTAATAAATTTTGTTGGGTTCGCACAGGAGGAAAAAGAGCCAACAAGGAGTAATGTTCAGGAATTTACACCAAGTAAATTATTAAACAAAGGACAATGGGATATTAAGTTTTTTAATAGTTTGTACACGCAAACCAAAAAAACAGGAGAAGGAACAGGGAAGTCTTTTGATGTGGATAGAGAGAATTTTTTCACCAATACGACAGAAATTTATACTGGAGTTAGTAAAAATGCAAGAATCAATGTTGGTTTGATTATTCAGGTAAGAGCCAATAATTATGGTGGTCAAGACGCTTTTAGTGTTTTCGATTTTGAAAACAATGGTGTAGATTCTAGAAGTGGTTTAACAACCATAGCACCTTCTATTAGAGTGCAGCCTTTTGCAAGTGTGCCTAACTTTTCTTTTACAAGTTCTGTGTATTTACCAGTTTTTAAAGACAAAGATGTTCCTGCATATTTAGATAAAAGAAGTACGTTTTGGGAAACAAAATTCTTCTATGATAAAACTTTTGGTGGTGGCGATTGGCAAATATTTACCGAGGCTGATTTCGGATTTAATTTTGGGGAATCTACTTCAGACGCTATTAAAAGCGGAGATGCTGTTAACATAGGAGAGCGTTTTGCGAATAACAGTTTATTTCTTCCAGTAAGTGCTTTTTTAAGTTATTTTCCGTCATCTAAATCGACCTTGTTTGTAAATGCGCAACAAGCATTTTTAATGGATTTAGGAAACGACTTTGAACAAAATTATACGCAATTAGGTTTTGGTGGTAAATACCAATTAACCAAAGTATTAAATTTGGAAGCTTCTTATGGTAAAATTGTAAGAGGAAATAATTTTCAAGGATTAGGAAGTACTTTCAGTTTAGGACTTAGAGCATTACTATAAAGAAAAGAACATTTTTAAAAGTGTATAGAAAAGGATCCCGCCGTATTAGCGGGATCTTTTTCTTATATTTCGTGAATAATTGAATAGAATGAAATACATCAAGCTTCTTTTTATTGCTGTAATCTGTACGTTACAATCCTGCTCATCACAAACAAAAATTAATGGTGTAAGTTTTGTAGCATCTAGAACGGCTGTAACCGAAGAACATGTAAATCCGGTAAAAGATATTAATGCCAATTTTGCTGCAGTAATGCCTTTTGGGTTTATTAGAGAACTGGAACATCCCGAAGTTGTTTACAATACGGAGAGACAATGGTATGGAGAAAGTAGAGTAGGCGCTGAACAGTATGCAAAAAGCTTAGAAGCAAAAGGCATCAAAATAATGATTAAACCGCAAATTTGGGTTTCTCGAGGACAATTTACGGGGTATATAAAAATGGAAACCGAAGCCGATTGGCAAATATTAGAAACTTCGTATTCTAGTTTTATTTTAGAGTATGCAAAATTAGCCCAAGAAATTAATGCCGATATCTTTTGTATTGGTACCGAATTAGAACAATTTGTAACCAACAGACCTGCATATTGGAGTGCTCTAATTGTAGAAATAAGAAAAGTGTACAAAGGAAAACTTACCTATGCCGCAAATTGGGATGAGTTTAAAAGAACTCCTTTTTGGAATGCATTAGATTATATTGGAGTAGATGCTTATTTTCCAATTAGTGCTAGTAAAACACCAACGGTTGCAGAATGTTTGGAAGGTTGGAAAACGCATAAGTCCGTGATAAAAGAGATTTCAGACAGACATAAAAAACCAATTTTATTTACAGAGTTTGGTTATAGAAGTGCCGATTACGCAGGAAAAGAACCTTGGGATTCTGAAAGAGGTTTGGATGTTGTAAATTTTGAAGCACAGAATAATACCACCAAAGCACTGTTCGATACCTTTTGGAAAGAAGATTGGTTTGCGGGAGGATTTATATGGAAATGGTTTCATGACCATGCCAATGTTGGTGGTGAAAAGGATAACCGGTTTACACCTCAGAATAAGCCTGTAGAAAAAATAATTAAAGCGTATTTTCAAGCCTAAAAAAGATGCTTCATAGAAAAATAGTTATACTAATTATTGCTTTTATATCTACTATTGCTGTGGGTCAGGATAAAATGATTTCGGACTTAAAAATTCAAGGAAACAAAAAGCTAAAAACGTCCCTAGTTAAAAAAATCTCTAAAGCCAAAGCAGGAAAAGTTTTAGATTCCACTATTTTAGAAGAAGATATTAAACGATTAAAACGTTTGCCAGCTGTTGCACATGCGTATTATCAAGTGTTTCTTTCGCATGATAATAGTTATAATGTGTTTTATAATATAGAAGAGAATTTTACCATTATTCCGTCGGTAAGTATTTATACCACAAATGATGACGAGTTTGCTTATCGTTTGGGTGTTTATGAGTTTAATGCATTAGGTCAGAATATTATTTTTGGCGGGTTTTATCAGAAAGATATCTTTAGTTCCTATGGTATAAATTTTAGAGCACCTTTCCTGTTTAGTAGAGCATTTGGTTTAGCAATCAATCATCAAAACTTAAATACGGAAGAACCGGTTTTCTTTGATGGAACTACTGCTAATTACAAGTACAAGAATAAATCGTATGAAGTTTTAGCATTGTATCAACCTAATTTTAAAAACCGCTTTGAAGTTGGTATAAATTATTTTCTAGAAGAATATAAATATATAAATGGCGCTACTAATCCTTCCGTGCCACAAGAATTGTCTATTAATAAAGTACTCTATAAAGGTATTTATGAATTTAATAGTCTAGATTATGATTACCAGTATGTATCCGGATTTAGAAGCTTGTTTAATTTTCAATATGTAACTGCAACTAGTCCAGATGGCTCTGATTTTGTAATTGGATGGAATGATTTACATTATTACAAAAGAGTAGGAAATAAAGGAAATTGGGCAAGTAGATTGCGCGTTGGTTTAGCAACTAATGATGAAACGCCATTTGCTCCTTTTTCTGTAGATAATAATGTCAATTTAAGAGGTGTTGGTAATACCATTGATAGAGGTACAGGAGCTATCGTTGTGAATACCGAATATAGACACACGCTATTAGATAAAGATTGGTTAGCCATTCAAGGGAATGCTTTTATAGATGCTGGTACTTGGCGAAATCCTGGTGGTGGTTTTGGCGATTTTGGGGAATCCAAAAATATTAGAGTATATCCTGGGTTTGGTTTTAGATTTATACATAAACGCATCTTTAATGCTATTTTTAGAATAGATTATGGCTTCGGAATTACTAAAGGTGAAACACAAGGTTTAGTTTTTGGTATTGGGCAATATTTTTAGCGGATATGCTTTATGTAATAGGCATATAAATCTTCCGCGGAAGCACCCAAAGCCTTCTTTATATAAATAGCCAAGAAGTGATATTGTAATTTCCAGATATTAACTTGAATTACTCGATACTTTTAAAATCTTTAATTGCTTGATTTGGTTCTATTACGTTATATCCTTTCCAGAAATCAGGATCGTAGTGTGGTAAATAAGTTGGCTTTATAGCTGCTTTTTCTTTAAAATTATTAAAAGTCTCTTTGGTAATATTATCGTTTTCAAAAACAACTAATTCTTTTTTGTTAATGTTTGTTATTTTTAAATTTATGTTTGCAGAAACCTCATTTTGTTTACGTCTTCCTTTTACATTTTTATTCTTTTCTATAATCCTTATTGGTCTTTTAATTCCAACATTCTCGCCATCCACAATTTCAAAATATTTTAATGCATATTTATCTGCTTTGTTTTTTTCGTAAATGATTATACCTCTTTGCAAGTAATGGTTTATTGATACTCCCAATAGACTAAAATCTCGAAGTGCTTTTGCGTTTTCATAATCTAAACGAATAATAGCGAAATCATCTGTATTAACATACATCGTGCCTTTATAATCTTCACCTCGTTTTGGTTTAAAAGCAATTTTATAAACAAAATTACCATTTAAAAAAGCATAGTCTAATAATTCAAATTCGTATCGATTTGACTTGTGAATGATGTTTAGGTTGGAGTCTTCATTTAAAAATCCTTTATTTTCTAAATTAGATATTGTTATTTTTCTGTACTTTAAAAAGTTTTCTTTACGCTCTTTTTCTTCCTTTTTTTTAGCCTCTAAATATGCTACAGATTCTTTGTCTTCTGGAGTTTCAAAAAGGGAAGAATCTATTTCTGTTTTTGTTCCAAACCAACCTGATTTTATTTTAAAATAAGAGTCTCTTTTTATATGTTTTCTTGCAATGGCATTAAACTTTTCTTCGAGTTTTTCTGAATCTATTTCATTGTTTTTATCGTATAATTCGGAAGCTTTTATTATATCTAATTTACTAATAGCATCTGTGTCATTATTTTTATAAAGTACTCCTAGGATTTCTGTGTAATTACTCGATTTTTTAGGTAATACTCGTAATATACTATCTATGAAATTTTGATTGAATTCTGGAATGGTTGTTTTTTCAATGACAACATTATTTTTTACAATATTCGAGTGGTATGATTGTCTGAAAAATAGTTTGCTTTTTTGTAGATCATGACTATAGTTTGTTGGTAAACTGTCTTTTATGTGGTCTATAATCTCATCCATGGAATAATTTTTATTGCTAATTAAAACCTCGTCTAAGTCAATAGATTTCGGACTTAAAGCAATAATACTATCTGTGACGCTTTGAATAGATAGTTGTTTCGTTTTATAACCTAAACAACTAATGAATAAGGAGTCTGTTTTAGTGAATTTTTTATGGATATTTAAATGAAAAACCCCAAAATCATTACTTATAACTCCGCTTGTGTTATTTAGCGAAATTGTTGCATAAGGTATTGGGTTTTGGGTTATAGAGTCTATTATTTTTGCTGCAATTAAATCTTGCGCATGAGAAAAGTTTATAATGCCAAAGAATAATAAAAGGCTGAAGTAGAGGTGTTTCATCTATATTTTTTTACGAATATATATATTGTGAATACCTAAACATTAATTTTAATTTAATCTTAAGTAAATTTTATTACTTTTTAACATTTATGTAATTGTTGTAATACGCATATAAATCTTCCGCACTTGCACCAAACCATTTCTTAATATAAATCATCCAAAAATGATATTGTAATTTCCAGACGCCATGTATTTCATATAGCCTTGCTGAGGTTTGAATCTTTGCATTAATGACTACAAATTCCTTCCTCGCGTAGAGCGCATTAATTAAAATATAGTCTTCGTAGATAGTGAAGGTCTCATTGTAACCACCAATTTCTTGGAATAATTTTTTGGTGATAAACTGACTTTGGTCGCCACCACGACAAGCTTTCCAATTAAATTTAGTAAACCAACTCGCTAAACCTAACCACCAATGATTACTTTTAAACTGAAGCCTAAAACAACCGGCAGGATTTCCTTTTTCAACTTCATTTAGTAGTAGTTGATCAAAGTTTTTCGGCGGAAAAGAGTCTGCATGTAAAAAGTATAAAAGATCTCCGGAAGCTGCTTTTGCTCCAAGATTCATTTGTTTAGCTCTTCCTTTTCCGGAATTAATTAGGTAGATGTTTGGTGGAGCGCAGTCGAAACCTATTGGAGTCCTTTCGGCTTCGCTCGAGGTGACAACAGCCCCAAAATTAGTAACGATTTTTTGCGAACCATCTGTACTTCCGCCATCCACTACAAGTATTTCTGCAATATTTTTGGGAGTACTATTTTCCAATAGATGTGCCAGCAGATTTTTAATGTTTTCTGCTTCATTTAACATTGGAATAATAATGGAAATTTTACTCATTCAAATCCCAGTTATAATCTTTATAGCTTTTTTTAGCGTTGGAAGAAATGTCTACTTCGGAATACGTATTTAAGAAATCAATAAGATCTCCATCTTGTTTAAAATCTTTTGAAAACCATTGAAAAATCTTCGAGATTTTAATTTTATCGGAAGCTATTTCATTTCTATTCGAATCTCCCAAAAATGCTTTGGTAGCATTGGTTAGTTGTTCCTCTAATTTGGAAGCGGTAAAGGCTTCGTTTTGTAATTTCGGACAAGAAAAAGAGGCGCAAACAATAGCGAAATGAATTCTAGGTTCATTCATTTTACGTAAAATTTCATGCTCAATTTCGTTTAGATTGTACCACTTTTCACCAAGTTTCCATAAGCGTTGGTCCCAAGGATCTTTAATGTCTTTGATGCTTTTTACAGGATAATTTCTAATAATTAAATCTACGGTTAATGCGTTGTAGGCGTTAATCCAATAGGCAAGTTTGTCTTGACTGTTCCAATTTTCTGTAGGCATATTCGCTGCCAAAGAATCGATGTAAGCACGTAATGCTGTTGGATTGTTTTTAAAATCTAGGTAGTTTACATTACCAGATTCCGTTACATTTTTTTGTAATAAAGTATGCCATGAGTGATGATTAAAAGCTTCAGGAGCATAATCGTCAATAGCATCTACCACTTCTATTTTAGGAGCTTGAGGTGGCTCTGGTATTTCTTTTTCTATAACTACTTCTGCGTCTGTTTTCGGTGATACATCCTCAGTTTCAATAGCACTAATTTCTTCTTTTTTTACTTCATTATTGGGTATTACTTGTTTGGTAGAAGAACAAGAGCTGATTAGAATTGCAAAAAGAATAATACTAAAGTATTTCATGTTATTTGTTTATTTCTTTGTCAATTCTTAGTACTTTCCCTTACATAAGAAGCTCATTATTTAGAAGTGTTTTTCTTTAAAGGATATAATTCTTGATGAATAAAATCTTTTGGAAAATCTTCATCTCCTTCAAATCCAAGTTCTATGTCTCTGCCGTCATAAGGTATGTGGTTGGTTTTAAAAAGATAATCCCAAATACTTAAAGTAATGCCGTAGTTAATACCATGTGTAGCTCCTTCCGGAAGTTCTTTTACATGATGCCAAATATGCATTTTCGGATTGTTAAACACATATTTTAAAAAGCCATAATCCCAACCTAAATTGGCGTGGTTTAAATGGCCGATAGTAATCGCGAAAAAGTGAACTATTGCCACATCTTGCGCATCAAAACCACCAATAATTGCGATAGGAATATATAGTATAGATTTGTAGATTACAGGTTCCATCCAATGGTAACGTAAGTGTGCTGCAAAGCCCATTTCTTTCACCGAATGATGTACTTTATGGAAGTTCCAAAACATAGGAACACGATGTAATAAACGATGCGTATTCCATTGCATAAAGTCGCTAACCATAAAGAAAATAAATAGGCCTAAAACTCTTGGCAAATTATCTACATCAAACAACTGGAAGCTAGAAATGGATAAACCGACTATGCCTAAAATATCATTAAAAAATGTTGCAGCTGTATTGGATAAAGCAATAAGTACAATGAGGTTAAGTATAAAGAAATTGAAAAACATATAAAAAGTATCCAGCCAAAAATCTTTTCTAAAAATAGATTGATTCTTTCTCCAAGGGAAAGCAATTTCTAAACCCCAAACAACTAAAGAAATTACGATCAATCCGTAAAAATAATTATCCCAATGGTTAAGCGTAATTAGCTCGTTCTTTAGATAATTGAAATATCCCGAATAGGAGTTTTTTATGATGTCTATGTATTTTTCCATGTTATTTCCTGCGAAGGCAGGAATCTTATTTATAATAAATTATTTCTTTTAAGGTTTTCGACTACACTCAAAATGACACTAAATATATTATGCATTTATTTTAGTTTTATTCATGAGATTCCTGCTTTCGCAGGAATGATATTATCGCCTAACAACAACCGCCACCATCATAATGGAAAGTAGATTCTGAAAAATAAATATCATCTCTGTTTAGTGCTTGTAATGCATTTGCAGTTTTATCGCAAATTGCCAACGGTTGATTTTTTAATAAGATATGTCCTTCTTTATCATCAAAATAATCTTGGTCGCCATAATAAATAGCAGCTTTTCCAGTAAAAATACAAGGTCCGTCTTTAGGCATTGGATCTTTTATAGCAGCAACTTCGATAGATTCAATATAAATCAATTCGTCTGTTGGGTAATTTTTAGGGTCTAGAATTCTATATGGTTTTCTAGCGCGAATTTCAATAGTTCCAAAACCAGCATCGGTTAGTGCTTTTACGTATTCGGCAATTGGTAAGCTTCCACTTAGGCATAAAGCTCTTAGTCTTTCGTCGTTACGCAAAGTATCATTCATTGGTTGCTCACAAGTAGGATCACTCATCACCAGTTTTCCATGTGGTTTTAAAACACGATACATTTCTTCTATGGCTTTCTTTAAATCTTCCGCTTTAAAAATATTGAATAAGCAGTTTTGCGCAGCAACATCGATAGAGTTATCTGCTACATTAAGGTTTAATGCATCTCCTTTTACAAGGTCTACAAATTCCGATTTAAACCAAGGATTTTGTGCTTCGGCTTCGATAAAGTTTTTACGAGAAGCTTCAAGCATTTCGTCTACAACATCAATACCTACAACACCACCTTTTTGGCGATTAAAATATGCGAATTGTAAAAGTTCCATTCCGCCACCAACACCAACATAAAGCATTTTTGGGTTATTGGTTAAATCACGAGCATGTACCGTAGAACCACAGCCGTAATTCATCTCTTGCATGATTTTCGGGATTTTTAATCCTGGTAATTCCCAAATCGGGTTAGTGGTGCAGCATAATCCAACATCTGGTGTTAATGCTGCTTCTTTGTATACGTCGTGTGTGGTTTCTAGGTAACTCATGTTTTCATTCCTGCGTAGGCAGGAATCTTTTTATTAATTATTAATATTATTTTATATTCTGCATTTCAATGGTCAATGCTTAGGCATTGATTTGGGACTTGATTTTTTGCCTTTAAAAGTCAAATCCTATGTTTTTTTCATCCTAGTAAGCGCGTTAAGGATTGAGGCTTTGTTGGAGCTCCTCGCAGAGAGCGACTGCCGAAAGCCTGACCCTTGTGGTAACGCCCTAATTATTTTACTAAATACTTTTTATCAATTCTTTAAATAATGTAATCATGTCTGGTTCTGCTTTCGCAGCCATGGCAATGATTTCATTAATATTTACAGGTTTTAGGTTGTTTGGGTCGCATTCATCTGTTAAAACAGATACTGCTGCTACTTTTAATTTTAAATGATTGGCAACAATAATCTCTGGAACGGTACTCATACCAACAGCATCGGTACCAATAATTTTAAGCATTCTGTATTCTGCTCTTGTTTCTAATTGCGGACCAACAACACTTGTGTAAACACCTTCGTGCAATGTTATATTGTTTGCTTGTGCAATAGCTTTAAAGCTTGCATTGATTTTTGCATCATAAGGAGCGCTCATATCTGTAAAACGCTCTCCTAAATCGGAAACCCCTTTAAATGCCAAAGGAGAACCACCTTGAAGATTAATATGATCTTCAATTAACATTAATTCCCCTTTTTTATAGTCCGTGTTTATTGCTCCAGAAGCATTAGAAACCAATAAGGTGGTGATGCCTAATTTTTCCATAATACGAACAGGATAGGTTACGTCTTGTAATGAATATCCTTCATAAATATGAAAACGCCCTTGCATAACCACTACTTTTTTTCCTGCTAAAACGCCGTAAATAAGTTTTCCTTTATGGAACTCTACGGTTGCTGTTGGGAAATTTGGAATATGATTATAGCTTGCTTCTGCAAGTATATCTATTTCATCAATGAGTTTTCCAAGTCCAGTACCAAGAATAATTCCTACTTCTGGTTTGTCGAAACCCTTTTCTTGAAGGTATGCTACAGTTTCGTTTATAAATTTAATCATTTGTAATTATTAGTTTTTTTAAAGTGGAATTATGCTCCATATCTTCAAAAGTATCAATATCATTTAACTTTTCTAGTTGATGAATTTTAAATTTTTGTAAATCTTTCATCGTGTCTTTAAAAACGGATGAAGTTCCCCATGCTTTGTTGTCAAAAACTTCGGTATGCACTGTTTTCATTCCTAATAAATAGTAACCACCATCTTTTGCTGGGCCGATAACAACATCTCTGATTTCTAATTTTTGAAATGCTTCGTCTATGTGTTTTTCTTTTAAGTCGAATAAATCGCTACCAACAATAAGTACTTTTTCGTATCCGTTTTGGAAGGCGTTTTGAAATGCATGAAGCATTCGCTCTCCTAAATCATCTCCTTTTTGTTGGTGTTTTTGGTATGCGGAATTATCCCAAATATCTTGATCTCTAACTTTTTCTGAATAATAAACTGCTTTGTCGCTATCTATGTTTCTAATCGTTTTTTCGGTGTGTTCTAATAAAAAGCTATAAATATGTAATGCAGAAGCGTCTCCAATAGTTTTTGCTAAACGTGTTTTTACTTTCCCGAGTTCTGGGTTTCTTGTAAATACAATTATGAGGTTTTTGTTTTTCAAATTAGTTGTTTTGTTAGCAGTTATCAGTCGTTATATATTTTATTCCCTTTTAAAAGCCATTTGCTCCATGCTTTAGAAAATGTATGTATGTCTTCGGTTTCTTCCTCTTCCATATTGTATACAATGAAGTTGTTGTTTTTCCATTCAAAAATTCCGCCATACAAATTAAGAACGTTTGTATATCCGGCTTTTTTAAGTTGTTCTGCGACTTTTTCAGAACGAATGCCTAACGAACAATATACAACTATTTGTTGCTGCTTGTTCTTTAAACGCGTTGTTGTTTCATTTAAATTGAAGTGATCATAACCTACATGCAAAGCGTCTTTAATATGACTAACCTTATATTCTTCTATTTCTCTTGCGTCTAAAATAATGGCTTGCGTTTTAGGCATCGCTAGCTCTTGAACAGAAACATAGGGAACACTTTTGGTGTTATGCCGGATAAGAAGTTCTTTAATGGTTTCTTGGCTATGTGCCGAAAAACTTAAAAGTAAAATAGATAATATAAAGAGTTTTCGCATTTTTAATTAGTATAAATAATATGTAGAACCTTACAATTCAATAGGTTTTCCTTGTAATTGTCTTTCTGCTTCTGGTAAAATTTCCATGTTGTCCCAAATACCGGAAACAATTGTTTTCGCATACGATTCTGGTAATAATCCGTTTTGCATGAATGTGCTTGTTAATATATGGTTATAATCTAGCCTATGGAAATGAACACGGAAAGGTTTTGTGGTATCTTCTAAAATACTAAACCAAACGCTTGGCGCTCCATCATTAGCAGGCATGCCAATTACGCCAGGGTTTATCCAGTGTTTATTGTTGTTTTTAGTATGGAATGGTAATCCGCAATGACCAGCAATTATAAGGTCGCTTTGGGTAGCTTCAAAATTTGGGGCTTTGTTTTCCCAAGGAGTGGAGTGGAATATAAATTCGGAAACATTAAAAAAAGAACCATGTACCACTGTTATTTTTTGATTGCCTAAAGAAAAAGTAATGTGGTCTGGAAGCGTTTGCAAGTAATCCATAGAATTTTTAGAAAGCATCCTTTGGGCATACGGATACCATTGTTGTGAGAAATTATCACATCGCGAACCTTCTTTAAAATCACAACCACAATCTTCTTGCGCATCCCGTAATTGTATTTCAACATTACCAACAATACTCTTCGCTTTCCATTTTATAAAGGTCTGTAGCGTTTCTTCCGGTTGCGCGCAATAGCCAATAATATCTCCTGTACAAATACAGTTTTCTGGCGGAATACCTTCGGTTTTGGCTACAGCAATTAAGGCTTCTAATGCTTGTAGGTTGCTATAGACACCACCAAATAGCAGTACTTTTCCTGATAATTTTCCTATGTCAACGATATTCTTGTTCATGTCATTTTTTGCAAAAGAGGAGATCGTATTATTTATCTAGCTGGATCCATTTCGGAATGAAATATAAAATAGTACAACTTAAAATCCCCCAAATATTAACCCAAAGTAAATCGGCATACTTTCCTTTAGTAAAAATTAAAGCTTCTGGGAAAATATTAAAAACCAATACAAAACCAAATAATAATCCGGTAATCACGCTAAGATAGAAACTTATTTTTGGGACTTTAATGTTCCAAAATAGAAATAATGGCGTTAGTCCAATAACCATCGTTCCCGATATGGTGGTTGCCGAAAGTATTTCGATATTAAAAAAAACAGGTAACGTACCTAAAATGGCTATTGCTGCCATGGAAGCTCTTCCAAAAGTTAGGTCTTTTAAGAAACCTAAATCTATAGAAAGTAATTTTGAAAAAGAGGAAAAAGTAGAGTCTAAAGTAGATGCTGCCGAGATTATCATTATAAAATTAATTACTAATAAGATGATAATACCAAATGCTTTACCGACTTCTACTGCTGCTTGTCCTTTTAAACCTTGAGTTCGCGCGTAGACGCCTATAATACTAAAAAGTATAATGCAAATTGCTCCTAATACGCTTGCCCATAAAAAGCTTTTTCGTGTTGCTTTTGACGTACTTATAAATGCTCTGTCTGTTAAAACAGGATCGTGAAACGGATAACTAAACGATTGAATAATGGCTGCGAAAAATAGATTTAAACCCATTTCAAAACTCCAAGTACCAGAAGTAATAACGTCTGTTACGCTAAAGCTGTCCATGGAAAAGATATGCCATAGAATGATCAATAATAATATACCAAATAATACCATTTGAATACTATCTGTAAAAATAGAACTACTCAAGCCACCTTTAATGGCATAGGCCAAAGTTAATGCTGTGAAAACTATAATTGCCCAATAGTAGTTTGTACTGCCTGTTTCTCCAAAATAAGTCCCAATTACCATGGTGTTACTCCAAACTTCATTAAACAAACGAATAGCAATTAATACAGAAAACAAAACCATCGCTCCCTTGCCAAATTTGGTGGTTAAAAATTCATGAATACTTTTAAACCCGCCAACTGTACGTATTTTATAAATAAGTATACCAGCTACTGCGAAAGATAAATAATATCCAGCATAGGCTACACCGCCAACAATACCATAATCTAATCCTAGGTTCGCGGCATTGGTAATGCTCTTGGCAAAAATCCAAGAAATAATAAGACTTCCTGTAAGTACCAATGTGCTTGGCGCCTTCTTTTTGTGGATCGCTTTAAAAAAAGCATCTGTAGTTTTAGCTAACGGAGATAGGAAAAAGAGAACTAAGCTCGATATTAGAATCAATGCCCATTGGTAGTCGATTATGTTCATTGAAATTTAAAAAGTATATATTTTATGCAACTACGCCTTGACAACTACTTCCTGCTCCAGCTGTACAGCCATAGCAATGTTGCGAGATGATAATATCACGTCCTTCCAATAATTCTTCATTAAAGTCTGAAATGTGTTTCGATGTGCTATTAACTGGTAATTCTAACATTTGATTAAAATCGCAATCGTATAAATAACCATCCCAACTTACGGAAATAGTATTGGTACACATTACGTTTGCTACTGCGGAAGGATTATACGCTTCGACTAAAGAATACATGTAATCTTCGTAGTTTTCGGAAGCTATAAGATAATCTAAAAACCTGCTAATTGGTAAATTAGTAATAGCAAATAGATTGTGAAATTGAATACCAAAATCTTGATCTAAGGCCTTTTTAAAATCACTTTCTAATGCTGCTTGATCTCCAGGTAAAAATGCTCCGGAAGGATTGTAGACCAAATCTAATTTTAAATCGCTGTCTGGCATTCCATAGCCTACAGCGTTTAGTTGTTGTAAGGCTTGTATCGATTGACTAAACACACCTTCACCACGTTGCTTGTCTGTTTTTCCTTTAGTCCAATGTGGCATAGAAGAAACGACATGCACATTGTGTTTTTTGAAAAACTCTGGTAAGTCATAATATTTTTTGTTTGCTCGAATAATAGTTAGATTAGAACGAACAATGAAATCTTTAATTCCTGCTTTGGATGCTTCTTCTACAAACCATTTAAAATTCGGGTTCATTTCTGGTGCGCCACCTGTTAAGTCTAAAGTATGTGCTCCTGTAGTTTTAATAACCTCAAGACATTGTTTCATGGTATCTGCCGTCATGATTTCTTTTCTGTCTGGACCAGCGTCTACATGACAATGCGTGCATACTTGATTGCACATATAACCAACATTAATCTGAAGTATTTCTAGTTTTTTTGCGCGTAAAGGAAACTGATTTGTCTCTTTTATTTTTTTTGCAAAAGTTGGTAACTCTCCATTTTGAAATATTCCGTTAGAGAGTATTTCTAATTGTTTGTTAGCAACTGCTAGTTCGCTTTCTTGTTTATGAAGGGATTGTGTTTTTGATTTCGGCATATGTATTCCCCACGAAGGTGGGAATCTTTTTATTATTGCTACTTGTTTTCATGAGTTCCTCGCTTGGTGAGGCTTTCTGCGTTAGGGATTAAAAAGGAAATCCTTTTGCTTTTTTGCAAAAGATTGTATTGGAAAGCCCGACACTACGTAGTTTTTACGGAGTAGTGTAACGCCCTAATTTTAACCATCTAATTTATTGACTTTATTCATCATTTGAACGCCGTGTACTAAGGTTGCGCCGCTTTTAATTGCTGCGCCAACATGTATTGCTTCCATCATTTGCTCTTTGGTGATGCCACGTTGCAAGCCGTCTTTGGTGTAGGCGTCAATGCAATACGGACATTGTTCGGTGTGAGCAACAGCCAAGGCTATCAGTGATTTTTCACGTGCTGTTAATGCGCCTTCTTCAAATACTTTTGTGTAATAATCGAAGAATTTATTTCCTAATTCTTCACTCCATTCGGTGATTTTACCAAATTTTTTTAAATCGGAAGGATCGTAATATGTTTTTTGCATCTTGTCGTTTTAAAATGTATTCCTAAAAAAAGGAATATACAGTTTATGTCGATAAAATGTGGGGAACTTAACAAAAAAATAAATTTATTTGAAGTTGGTTTTTAAAAAAGTTTCGGCATTTAAAAATAAGAGGCGATCTATTATTTTTTGTCCTGAAATCTGGTTGATAGGAATTAAATTTTGCTTGTGATCTTTTAAATACGCATCGGCTCTTTCTACCAAATAGGGTTCTATGTCTTTGATGTTTTCGCTGGTCCAAAGTCCTTTTATCGGATTTACGATACCGTCAAAATCGGATCCTATGGCTAGCGTTTCCCAACAAAAAATATTGTTCTTGTTTAGTATTTCTGCGGCATGTTGTAATTGGTTCCAGATGAGTTCAGATTTGTTTCGTAATCGACTTTTTTTGTTTGGCATATAAATTCTGGAACTCTTTACTGCTTTTTTGCTTCCTATGCGTCGTTCGTCTAGTTGCAAGCCAAAGATTCCTTTAGATTTTGCTATACGAAGGATTTCGGAATCATAAAAATTAATATCTAAATCACTAAATGCTCCACTTAAAGCGGAATCTTTTTTGTCCCATTCTTCAATAGAGCGTTTTCCATTTGCAGCGCCATGACTTACTATTATTGGAATATTTTGATCTGCATAAGTAGTTTCTAGTAAATTATAATAGGTTTTTCTTGCAGCGGTGCTCATGTGTTTTACGTCTATGAGTATGCGTTTGTTATTGGTTTTGTCTAAAAGTTTATCTATTACTTTAAAGCCTAACTCGGTAATGTCTGTATTTAGTCCGCGGTTTTGATTGTCTTTTATTGCGCCAATATTAATGCTTCTTGCATGTCCGCAAATTTCATTATAAAAGTGATGTGCTAAGGTGATAAAAAGTGGTTTGTGTGCCCAGTTTTTTACTTCTTCTATATTGCTTAAAACGGTTTGCTCGTCCGCCATATTTTTGTCTAAAAGTAATCCGGTTTCAAAAGCATGAGCGCCTTCTATAGTTGGTATGAGACTAATTATTTTTCTAGTATCTGTAGATTTTTCTATGTTTTGTTCTACTTCAGAAAAACTATTCGTCATTCTGTAGGTGTAGGTAATACCATCTATTTTTTGAGCAAAATTATCAAGCTGTAAATAGTATTCATATTCAAAATTTAAATCTTGGAAGTAACTTTTATGACTTCTAATATTATCAATTCTGGAATGACTTACGCCAGCGGCGAGGTTTGTTAAAATATCAGAAATGAACTTAAAACCTAACATTCTATCCTTTAAAAAATGTTTTTCAAATGGATATAATGAAATCACAACGACTTGGCAATTCGCTTTTGCCAAAGCACTTAAATCTGTCTGTGTGAATTTAGTTAAGGTTAATATTTTATTTACTTGACGCTCTAGGAAGTTTGGTGGACTATAATGCCAAATAGAATTTTTTCTTCCCGCATTTAAGTGGTTTTGTTTTGTTGGTTCGTATTTATAACTCTTGCCATACGGTTTTAAAGCTGGATGACAATGCAAATCTATATATGCCCTTTTCATTTGTTTCTATGTATTGTTTTTATTTCCACATGCTGTTCGCTATTAAATATTTGTTGGTGTAATGCGTTATTAGCATGCTCGTTTCTTAATATGGAATTAATGATAGTTAAAAGATATAAATTTTTAATTTAGCAATAAATATAAAATCTATGGATTATTTCGTAATCACCTCTGTATTAGTGCTTATGTCTGCTGTTTTTGGCTATATAAATGTACGGTTTTTAAAAATGCCAAACACTATTGGCTTAATGCTAATTACAATTCTGTTTACTTTTGCCGTATTTGTACTAAGTTATTTTGATGATACTTTACTAAATGCAGAAAAATTTATCATTACACAAATCGATTTTAAAGCCGTTTTATTAGATGTAATGTTGAGTTTTTTGCTTTTTGCGGGAGCTTTACATACCAACTTTGAGCAGCTCAAAGTGCAGCGATGGCCCGTTTTAGCATTTGCTACATTTGGTGTTTTAATCTCTACGTTTTTAGTTGGGGTTATTATGTTTTATGCACTGCCAATTGTTGGGTTACATGTGGATTTTATTTACTGTTTGTTATTTGGTGCTTTAATATCACCTACAGATCCTATTGCTGTTTTAGGAATACTAAAACAAGCAGGAGCGCCAAAAAGATTGGAAACCAAGATTGTTGGAGAGTCTTTATTTAATGATGGTGTTGGCGTTGTAATATTTTTAACCATTTATAAAATTGCCGACTTAGGCATTGAAAATGTTAGCGCTTTAGAAGTCGTTGAATTATTTGGTTTAGAAGTTATTGGTGGTATTGCTTTAGGTTTAATTTTAGGATGGATTACGTATAGATTGATGAAGTCTATTGACGATTATGATATTGAAGTAATTATCACATTAGCAGCGGTTATGGCAGGAACGGTATTGGCGCAAAAGTTGCATATTTCTGCCCCTTTAGCAATGGTCACTGCTGGTTTAGTTGTTGGTAATGACACCGTTAGAGATAACGCAATGTCGGAAACCACAGAAGCCTATGTAGATAAGTTTTGGGAGCTAATCGATATTCTTTTAAATACGATTCTATTTGTTTTAATTGGAATGGAAATGCTTGTTTTAACTTTTAAAATGGAATATTTATTAGCAGGGTTAATAGCAATACCTTTGGTGTTATTGTGTAGATATATTTCCTTATTAGTGCCTATAAAATTCTTTGAAAAGAAATTGGATTTCGTGCCAAAAACCAATTTAATTATGACTTGGGGAGGCTTACGTGGTGGAATTTCTATCGCATTAGCTTTAGGTCTTACGCAAGTTATGGAACGTGATTTATTTTTAGTAATTACCTATGTGGTTGTTGTGTTTTCTATATTATTTCAAGGGATGACCGTTGGTAAGCTGATTAAAAAATTAGAAGTCAAATAAACTTTATGCAAAACTGGATTACGCTTTTAGCCGAATTTAAACAAAAACATATACCTGTAGCGTTTATTACCGTTACTAAATGTTTAGGGTCAACGCCGTGTGTGGTTGGTTCTAGAATGCTGGTTACTAAAGATAAAGCAATCCACGGAACCATTGGAGGTGGAAAGCTAGAGTATAAAGCAATTGATGAAGCGATTATTGCATTAAACGAAAATAGAATTATAGAATCCAGTTACACTTTAGGTCCAGAATTTGAACAATGCTGTGGCGGAAAAGTAGAATTTATCATAGAACCCATGAATCAATCCCCAGAATTATTTTTATTTGGAGCAGGACATATCGGAGTGGAAATTTGTAAGCTTTTAGTCGGTACACCTTTTAAAGTGAACCTAATAGACTCTCGTGAGAATTGGTTTTCTAATTTAGATTTAGACGAAAGTATTACCGCATATCAAACTACTGAAACCGATTTTAAAACGTTTAGTGACGCGGTGAATTGGGGAAGTAATTGTTACGTTTTAGTGTTAACGCATAACCACGCTATCGATTTTGATATTATTTCGATGGCATTACAAAATGAAACTAAATTTCTAGGATTAATTGGTAGTAAAACCAAGAAAGTACGTTTTAATAACATGCTTATTAAAGAGATGGATATTCCAGAAGGTATGACCAATGTGGTTTGCCCAATCGGATTAGATATTGGAGGAGATACACCAAAAGAAATTGCTATTAGCGTAGTTGCACAATTACTGCAAGTGCATTATCAAATTGTGCCCTCGAGGGGACTTTAGGGGTATTTTCGAATTAATCATTATTAGATTTAGATTCCTATTTTCTCAGGAGGCAAACATGAAAAACAACAAATCCATTATAGATAAACTAACCGCACTTTGGGCTTTAAATGAGTCTGGGCTTGGTGGCTTTTTACATGTTTTTAATTCGCCATTTACGGGATTAATTGTTGGCGGAATAGCCATTTTACTCATTAGCTTAATTGCATATTATGCCGAAAACAAATGGCAAGCAATTTTAAAAGCATTAGTAATTGTCTTGATTATAAAAATGGCCGTGAGTCCGTATTCGCCATTTACAGCCTATGTTTCTGTAAGCTTTCAGGCTGTTTTTGGTGCATTTTTGTTTTCTAATTTTTCTTGGAAAGGAATTACTTTAATCCTTTTAGGAATGATAACCTTCTTACAATCTGCACTTCAAAAACTATTAAAACTAACCATTATTTACGGTACAGATTTTTGGGAAGCGATCAATATTTATGGTAGTTGGATTCAAGAAAAAATTAACTTTATTACCCAAACATCTACCACTTCCGTTTTAATTAGTATCTACCTTTTGGTTTATGGAATTAGCGGACTTCTAGCCGGACTTTTTATTAAAAGTATGATTGGTATTATTTCTGAAAAAGAAGAAACGAGTTTCTATTTAAAATCTCCCGTTATGACTTCCGAAGAGAAAAAAACTAAAAAGGGAATGAAGTCTAAAGTTATTTGGATTTGGTTAATCACTGTTGCAATTATTGTTTTGGCTTTTACATTTTTTGGATGTGCTTTATTCGGATGGCAAAAAGCGATATATATTATTGCAAGAAGCTTTTTGTTTTTAATGCTTTGGTATTTGGTTTTAGGACCTTTTGTATTGAAGTTCATTCGGAAATATCTTGCTAAAAAGGAATCGAAGTACCAAGAAGATATTACGAATGCGATGGATTTGTTTCCGTATTTCCGACAAATAATTGCATGTACATGGAAAGAAACCAAACAGCTCAAAGGCTATACGCGTTTTAAATATTTTATAGCCAATAGCATTTCTAATTGTATTCATTTTAAAATCCCTTCGAAATGATTTATATACTCACAGGAGCCATTAGATCTGGAAAAACAAGCGCTTTATTAGATTGGTCTAAAACGCGAAACGATGTCGATGGATTGTTATGTCCGGATAATGAAGATGGAAAACGTTATTTTCTGAAAGTGAAATCCAAAAAGGAATTTGAACTTGAAACGGAATCGGAATCTGAAGACGTCATTAGGATAGGGCACTTTAAGTTTTTAAAGTCTGCTTTTAAAGAATCGAATGATTATTTGATTTCTATTGCTTCGGAAGCTGAAAATAAATATCTAATTATAGATGAAATAGGGAAACTAGAATTAAGAAATGAAGGTTTACATCGTTCCGCGGAAGCGTTAATTTCTAGATTCAAAAGGGATAATTCGCAACACGTAATTCTAGTGGTTCGTGATTATTTGTTGGATGCTGTGTTGAAGCATTATGCTATTTCTGAATATAAGATTCTCACAAAAGAAGATTTGGAATTATTGGGTAAGACCTAGCTATTCAGAAAAGATTAAGAATGTAAAATAGGTTTTCTTAGAAGTTATCCTTCGAGGTTTCCAAAACCTTGTAGGTATGAAAAAACGATGTAGAGCTACAAGGTTGAAATAAACCTTGCAGGAAATACGACAGTAGTAAAGTTTCAATTTATGAGATTCCTGCCTTCGCAGGAATTTTAGCTAAAAAGCGTCTCACTCAACGCGTAATAAATGGCCATAATTGCCGAAAATACAGCAGATCCCATAAAACGCCATTTCAATTTAAATCGGTTTTGAATAATATAATTCGCAGTAAATGAAATAGGAATATTTGCCAAAAATGACCAAAAGGCAATCTCTAAAAGATGAAAACCAATCGCTTCAAACTTTCCCGAGAACAATTTAATAAACAGTAAATGTCTAGCAATCCAAAGTGGATTGAAGTATAAAATAGCTAAAACAGTTTTGGTTAGTGTAGCTTTTATACCTTTTAAAAATTGGGTCTTTTTAACAATCCAATCAAAATAGTTGGGGATTTCAAAAGCATAAAATGTTGCGCCAATGAGCATCATTCCTAATAAACGATGGTATGAAAATTCGTCTAGCAAGAAAGCAGCAATAGAATCTCCAGCACTGTAAATAAGTGCACCTTTAAGGATGTTTTGTTTTTTGTAATGCAAAGAAAATGGTTTAATTAAATTTGTCAATTCGAGTGAGTTTTACGATTGAAAATGAGTAAAATTTGTATCGAGAATAAGAATTTAGTTTCCGTAGGTTCTCGATACAATTTTCGTTCCTCAAATCACTCGAACTGACAATTGTTTTTATTTCGTGTTTTCATACAAACCCATCAAAACTTTCTCTGGAGTCATTGGCGCATGAAACTCTAAATCGTAATTCGGATTAAACGCTTTAATGGCATTTTGAAGCGCAAAATAAGCACCAATTCCGTACATTAAAGGAGGCTCACCAACGGCTTTCGATTTTAAAATAGCCATGTCATTTCCTTCCGTTTCTACGGGAATCACTTCTACCGTTTTTGGTACCGAAAAGATATCTGGAACTTTGTAAGTAGACAAGGCGTTCGATAGTAATCTTCCATCTTTATTATAGGCGATTTCTTCCATGGTCATCCAACCAATTCCTTGAATTAATGCACCTTCTACTTGTCCCAAATCAATACCTTCACTCATGCTTTTTCCGTAATCGTGAACAATTTTAACGCTGTCAAACGCATACGTACCACGTGTACAATCTATAGTTGTTGTGGTTATTGCTGTTCCGTAAACGTGATAGGCAAAAGGATGTCCTTTTTCTTTCGTTTTGTCGAAGTGAATTTCTGGTGTCGCATAATGTGCGTTTTCCGTTAAGGCAACACGTTTTAACATAGCAGAACTGATGAGGTTGGTCCATGATAAATCGGATTTCTTTCCGTTTACAAAAATAAATTCTTCCTTTAAAGTAATACTGTCTTCCGGAACATTTAAATCTTCCGAAGCTACTATTTTCAACCGTTCTAAAAGCGAGTTACAAGCCATTAGCGTTGCTTTTCCGTTTAAATCTGCAGTAGAACTCGCAGCAGAAGGAGAGGTGTTTGCAACTCTTGTGGTATTGGTAGTTTCTATCTTGATTTTTTCAATGGAAATAGAAAAGACATCCGCAGCAATTTGCATCATTTTTGTATTTACACCTTGACCCATTTCTACGGCGGCAGTACTAATTCCGATACTTCCATCTAAATAAATATGAACCAAAGCACGAGCGTGATTCATTGGTGTATTGGTAAACGAAATACCAAAAGTAATAGGCATAAACGAAAGTCCTTTTTTAAACGCGGTATTGTTTTTATTGAAGTCTGCAACATCGCGTTCTAAAGCGTCACTATTAAATATGTTTTTAGCAGAATTCCAAGTGTTTTTGGCTTCTACTTTTGTAGCTATTTGTCCGTAAGAAAACGTATCATTTTCATCTAGTAAATTAGCTTCCTGAATTTGACTAGCAGGGACACCAATTTCATGAGCAGCTTTCGCAATAGCAGATTCTATAACAAACATGCCTTGTGGTCCACCAAAACCTCGAAAAGCTGTATTTGGAGGTAAATTGGTTTTGCAACTCAATACTTTTGTGGTCACGTTTGGTACGTAATAACTGTTGGTAGCGTGAAATAATGTGCGTTCTGCAATGGCAGGAGATAAATCTGCTGCGGCGCCAGAATTTTGTAAAAACTCCGTTTGGTAGGCTATAATTTTTAAGTCTTTTGAAAGTCCGATTTTATAGGAGCTTTCATAGGGATGTCGTTTTCCAGTCATGCGTAAATCGTCATGGCGATTCAGTATTAATTTCACCGACTGGTTTAAATGGTAAGTGGCCAAAGCAGCCATTACTGCCCAAGGTGTTGCTTGGTCTTCTTTACCTCCAAATCCGCCACCAAGCCGAGTGACGTCGACTTCAATTTTATGCATGGCAATACCCAAAACTTTCGCAATAGTTTTTTGAACAGCCGTTGGGCCTTGTGTAGAAGAAGTTACTTTTATATTGCCGTTTTCTAATGGTTCGGCATAAGCACCTTGTGCTTCAATGTATAAATGTTCTTGTCCGTTGGAAAAGGTTTCCCCTTCAAAAACATAATCGCAATCTGCAAATGCTTTTTCAGTATCTCCTAAACTAAAAGATCTGGGTGCATTGATAAAGCTTCCTTTTGCTTTTGCTTCTTTTGCAGTGGTGATTACTGGTAAATCTTCAATTTCGATTTCAATTAAACCTCTTGCTTTTCTTGCGATAAATTCCGATTCGGCAACAATTAATGCAATTGGCATTCCCCAGAAATGTACTTCATCTTCTGCAAATAAAGGCTCGTCAGCAATAATACCACCAATTTCGTTTTCGCCAGGAACATCTTTGTAGGTGAAAATACGTTCGACACCTTCCAAGGCTTCCGCTTTAGAATAATCAATGCTTTTTATTTTTCCGTGTGCTTTTGGTGCGTCGAAAACTACACAGTGAAAGGTTCCTTGTCTAATGTTTACATCGTCTACATATAAGGATTCTCCACGCACATGCGTGTAAGAATCTAAGTTTTTAATGCTCTGCTTTAGTGCAATAGAAACGGCATCTAATTTAGAATCTAAGACTTTATTGGATTTGTTTTTATGCATGCTGAACAAAATCGTTTAAGGTGAATAGCTTCGGAAATAATCCCGTGAAATGTGCAAAAAATAACTGTCTTGCAAGCAAACGTTTATAGTCTGTTGTGCCACGAACATCGCTAATTGGTGCAATTTCCTTTTGAAGTATTTCGTTGGCTTCCAGTATAGTTTCTGTAGTCAACGGTTTTCCAATTAAGAAAGCGGAGGTTTCATGTAAATACTTCGGGATAGCAGCAACGCCACCAATAGAAACGTGTGCTTCTGTGATTGTTTCATTTTCAACAGAAATATGTATTGCAGAATTTACACTTGCAATATCTAAATGGGTTCGTTTACAGACTTTTTCAAAATTGAAAAAAGAGTGTTTCGTTGGTAACTTAAATCGAATTTCTTTTAAAAGTTCTCCAGTATGTAAATCGAATTTTTTATAATCTTGATAAAATGTATTTAATGGAATAGTTCTTTCTTTTTCTTCGGAATCTATTATCGTAATCGTACTATTAAGTGCTAAAAAGAATATGGTCATGTCACCAATTGGCGAAGCGTTGACTAAGTTTCCGCCTAAGGAAGCCATATTTCTAATTTGTTCTGAAGAAACCAGTTTTAAGTGTGTTCTTAAGTTTGGAAAAATGGTGTTTAATTTTTTATGATTCCATAAATCGGAAACGGTTGCATTTGTACCAATAGTGCACATTCCGTTCGCAATGGTAATCCCTTTTAAATAATCTTTTTCGGCAATAAGATGTACGTTATTACCTGCTAAATTATCTGCTTGTTGTACATATAAATCGGTTCCGCCAGAAACATATTTTCCTTTAGGTTGATTTAAATCAGCAACCTCCATGTCTTTTAAACGTTTAGGAATACTTTCAAAATAGTCTGGAATAAATTCATTTTCAATGAGCCAATTAAAAGAATTCTTTTCTTGACTCTCTAGTTTTTCAACTACTTGATGCGCTGCTTTTTCAATCGCTTTATAACCAGTGCATCTGCAAATGTTTCCGCTAATGGCGTCTATTGCGTTGCTATAATTGTTTTGTGAATTTGACAAAGCAAAACCAGTTAAAGCAACCACAAAACCTGGTGTGCAAAATCCGCATTGTGTGGCGTAATTTGCTCGCATTGCTTCTTGCGCAGTGGTTAATTTGTTTTTAAGATTAGTGCCTTCTACCGTTACAATGTGTTTGCCGTGCGCATTTCCTAAAGGAGAAATACACGATGTGATACTTTGGTATTCTATGGTATTGTTTGTTAACGTGCCAACTAAAACAGTGCAAGCACCGCAATCGCCTTCACGACAACCAATTTTGGTTCCTGTGAGACGTTGTTGGTAACGAACAAAATCTAATAAAGTCATTCCAGAATGTTCTGGTGTTTTAATAGTTTTGTTATTTAAAATGAAGGTAATCATGTTAATTATTTCAATTATAAATGAATTAGAAATCTAACTATATTGTCACTTCGAGTGAAATTCCTTTTTCGGAATTTTGTATCGAAAAGCTTCCTCTGTCCTAAAGCTTCTCGATACATTTTTCGCGCAGTCTAAACATTCGAACTGGCTTAGTCTGCAATTTAATATTCTGTTTTGTCCATTTTTTTAGTCCATTCTTGAAATGGTTCTAATGCAATTTCACGCGCTAACTGCTCAAAAGGAATACTTCGTTCTGCATAAGGTAGTGGAATTTCTTTATAAATAAATTCGTCATCAAAACCAATATTTGCAGCATCTACTTGATTGCTTCCATAATATACTTTGTCTGGTCTAGCCCAATAGATGGCTCCTAAACACATTGGACAAGGTTCGCAAGAGGTGTAAATTTCGCAACCATCTAATTGAAAAGAATCTAAATTTTTACAAGCATCTCTAATTGCTGTAACTTCTGCATGTGCCGTAGGATCGTTTGTTGAGGTTACTTTGTTGTTTCCGCGGCCTACAATTTTCCCGTCTTTAACAACTACGCAGCCAAATGGTCCGCCTTCGTTGTTATTCATTCCTTTTAAAGCTGCGTTTACAGCTTCTTTCATAAATTGATCTTTATTACTCATTTTGTCTTTTTTTCTAACAAGCTAATATACTATTTTTAAATAGTGATTAATAGAAAAGAAATTCAAACTTAATAGGTGTGAAAAATAGGAGTACTTATTTTTAATATTGCTTTTGCTAGCGTATAGAGAAGATTGTATTAGTGATTAGTTTGATTCGTTAGTGTTATGACTTCTACTGAGGCTATATGGTTTTTTTGATTTATTCTTTTTACTTTTCAAGTAAATAGCGTATTTTTAAGATCCCTAGCTTAACCAAATCATCTTATGAACATATATACTATAATACTTATTGAGTTTTTACTCATATCTGCCAGTATTCTTTTATTATTTAAATTTAGAAACGTACTAGGCTTAGCGCCTCTTTATCTTTTTTTAGGTGCAGTTAGATATTTACAAGCGCTTTCGGGTACAATGATAAGTTTTACTGTTTTTGATGAACTAGTAATTTACCCTACATCTGTTATTATATTTAGTTCTCTTTTGTTTGCGGTTTTATTGATTTATATCAAAGAAGGCGTTTCTAGTGCTAGAGCCCTTATTTTAGGTATTCTCATTTCAAACCTTCTTTTGTCTGCATTGTTCGCTGTTGCCAATGTGCAAAACTTGGGGGATATGGAATCATCCTTCGCTTTTTTAATAGACGATACGTATTTTATTACTGGTACGGTCTTGTTGTTGCTTGATTTTTTGTGGCTAGTAATAATCTATCAATTTTTGATTTCCGTAATTAATAAGCAATATTTCTTTTTCACACTCTTTATTTCGCTATTAGCCGTTTTTGTTTTTGACGCATTTATTTTTAATATAACGCTCTATTTTGGGGATGCGAAATTTTATAATTTATTGGCAGGTAGTATTATAGGGAAGTTTTTTGCAGCACTTTTGTTTTCTGTGATTCTCTATATATATATAAGGTATATAGATAATGAGAAAAGCAAAACTTCTTTTATTGCTAATCAAGAGCGAGAAGTATTTTCTATATTAAGATATGAAAAGAAATATTTAAAACTAAAGGCAGAAAAGAACCAGTTGAAGGAGAGTTTAACCTCTCAATTAGAAACCTCTTTAAATAGCATTTCAGGTGGTTTTATTTCTTTAGACACTAATTGGTGTTATACGTATGTTAATAAAAAAGCGGCGGAGTTATTAGGAAGAAAGCCAGGAACATTAGTGGGGAAACATATTTGGACCGAATTCCCGGAAGGTGTGGACCGTTCTTTTTATAAGGCGTATTATAAGGCTATGGAGACGCAAAAAACGGTATACTTTGATGATTATTATGAGCCGCTAGATAAATGGTTTGAAAACAGGATATACCCATCTCCAGAAGGGTTAACAATTTATTATACAGATATTACCGAAAAAAAGAAAACAGATGCTAATAATCAAATGTTGTTGTCTTTAATAGAAACTAATGATGATTTTATTGGCTTAGCAAGCTTAGAGGGAGAACCACTTTATTTAAATGATAATGGTAGGCAATTAATAGGGTTGGCATCCGATGAAAAAATGCCAGCTTCTATTTCTGATTTTTTTCCTGAAGATTACCGTGATAGGATTACAAATGAGCATATGTCTAGTATTTTTGAAACGAATAGGTGGTGCGGGGAAACGTATTTTAAACATTTTAAAACCGGGAATCTAATTCCAATTGAAATGTCCGGTTTCTTAATTAAAGATAAAGTAACGGGTACCTCAACAGCATTAGGAATCGTGGCTAAAGATATTACCAAACGTAAAGAAGCAGAAGAAAAGTTAATATATAGTGAGCAATTGTTTAGGCGATTAACGTCTAAAGCGCCAACTGGTATCTACCAAACAGATAGAGAAGGTTCTTGTGATTATGTAAACGAAAGGTGGTTGGAGTACGCGGGAATATCTTATGAAGATGCCATGGGATATGGTTGGGCTACAGCGATTCATCCTGATGATGAGGTAAGAATACGTAAAGAATGGGAAGCGTACGTTGTATCTGGAGCAAGTGAACTGGAGACTGATTTTAGATTTCTGCATAAGGATGATAAGGTGATATGGGTGTCTGTAAAAACGATAGGGACCTATGATGCTCAAAATAATTTGTATGGTTATATAGGTATGGCTATTGATGTTACCGAGAGCAAAGAAGCCGAAGAAAAGTTAATAAATAGTGAGCAATTATTTAGACGATTATCTTCTAATGCGCCCGTTGGGATTTTTGAAACAGATAAAAATGGTGTTTGTAATTATGTAAATGAAGAATGGATAAAATATTCTGGATTAACTTTTAATGAATCCATAGGGTTAGGTTGGTCTAACGCTATTCATCCAGAAGATAGAGATAGAGTTGTGCGCGAGTGGGAACAAGCAGTTTCTAGTAAGACGGAATTAGTTTCAGATTTTAGGTTGCTAAATAAAAAAGGAGGAATAAAATGGATTTCGGCTAAAACAACCAGTTTATATGATTCTAATACGGAGTTATATGGTTATATAGGCACGCTTGTCGATGTTACCGAGCGTAAAGAAGCAGAAGAACAAATTATTCAAAGTGAAAAGTATTTGTATAATATTATAAATAGTATTGGTGATCCTATTTTTGTAAAAGATGGAGAAAGTAGGTTTGTATTGGCTAACGAGGCGTTTTATAACTTGTTTAATTTTTCAAAAGCAGAGATAATAGGTAAAACTCTAGAGGAAAGTTTACCAATGGATGAAATGAAAGGTTTTTTAAGTATTGACAAAGAAGTCCTGTCAACAGGTATTGAAAATATTAGTGAAGAAATATTGACTTTAGATGGAGGCGATATTCGTATTGTTTCTACTAAAAAAACAAGATATATCGATGTGGCTGGTGATAAGTATCTAATTGGCGTTTTTAGAGATATTACAGAGCTAAGGAAAACAGACGAAGAAATAAGAAAGGCACATCAACGCCTTACTACACATTTAAATAATTCTCCGTTAGCCATCGTGGAGTTTAATACCGATTTTTTCATTACTAATTGGTCTGTACAAGCAGAAAATATATTTGGTTGGAAAGCATCTGAAGTTATCGGAAAACAATTAGCCGACTTGAACTTGGTTTATGAAGAAGATCTCCCTTCTACAGATTTTATTGCTAGTGAATTAAGAAGCGGTAAGGTAAAGAATAATAGGATTGTGAACCGTAATAATACGAAATCCGGAAAAGTCATTTACTGTCAATGGTATAATTCTGTTTTACAATCTCCAGACGGAGAGGTAGAAACTGTTTTAGCACTGATACAGGATGTTACCGAAAGTAAAAAAGCAGATGAAGAAAACCGAAAGGCGCATCAACGCCTTACTAGTCATCTAAATAATTCTCCCTTAGCTATAATTGAATGGGATAAGAATTTAGTTATTTGTCGTTGGTCACCACAAGCCGAAAATATCTTTGGTTGGAAAGAACATGAAGTAGTAGGAAAACATTTTGGCGATTTTAATCTCGTTTACGAAGAAGATTATGCGTCTACAGAGATTGTTTCTAGTGAATTAAGAAATGGAAAAGTAAGGAGTAACAAGATTATTAACCGTAATAATACTAAATCTGGAAAAGTGATTTACTGCCAATGGTATAATTCTCTTTTAAAATCTCCTGACGGGGAAGTAGAAACTGTTTTATCTTTGGTGCAAGACATTACGGAACATATAGAAGCAGAAGATAATGTAAAAGAAATTGCCGAAAAATTCTCTAAAGCTTTTGATTCCAATGTCATTGGGAAGGCAATACTTAATAAAGAAAAAACTATTGTTGAAGTAAACGAAGCATTGGCAAACATTGTCGGTTTTGAAAGAGAAGAGATGTTAGGGAATACGGCAGAAGAAATAGGGTTATTCAATTTTGATAATCAAAAAAATGTAGAAAATCAAAATAAACTATGGGGTGAATTTGATGAAAAAGGCTATGTTTCCAATATTGAATTAGAATACCAAATGCAGTCTGGGAAAGAGCTTTTCCTATTAATTTCTTTACAATCGCTTCAGTTAAATAATGAAGGTCATGTTTTGATTACTATCATAGATATCACCGAAAAGAAAAATATTGAAGAAGAATTGGCAAAGCATAGAAATAACCTAGAAGAGTTAATTAAAGTTAGAACCGAAGAAATCTATTTAAAAAATAATCAATTAGAACGTATGAATAAATTGTTTGTTGGTAGAGAATTAAAAATGAAAGAATTAAAGAATGCTATTAAAGATTTGCAATCGAAAATGGATAATTAAATCTGCTATTAAAATTAATAATCTCTTTAACTTTGCTTTCTTATGAATAAAAGTACTTTGCTCCTTTTTTTTAAAAAACCTCTGGTATTAGCTTTTTTGTTTTTTATAGTACTGCTTTTTGCTACGCAATATATTGCTTATCAAGAGTATATCATAAATAAGAATGAACAACAACGAGAAATAAACAATCAAGTAAATTTAATTCAAGAAAAGCTACAATCGTTAGTTATGTATAGCTATTCGGCTACTAAATCACTAGAGTATATTGTAGAAAGAAATGGAATACCATCAGATTTTGATAATATAGCAACCGAGTTATTAAATAGAAGTAAATATTTTGATGTTGTAGAATTAGTAGATCGTGAAGGGTTTATTACACACGTTTATCCTTTAAAGAATAATGAAGTTATTGGTTTTAATATTCTAACAAGCCCGGAAGCAAGTAGTGGATCGCTCACTACTATTAAAAGAAAAGATTTTTTTATTGCAGGTCCGGTGCATCTAGAACAAGGAGGTGTTGGTATGGTAAGTAGACAGCCGATATTTATAGATGGTGAGTTTTCAGGGTTTTCGGCAGTGGTTACAAAGCTTTCTACTTTTTTTAATGACTTGATTACAGCTAATTCTAATGGACATAATTTTATTTATCAATTGTCTAGGGTGAATTTGGAAACTGGTGAGGAAGATTTTTTTTTAGAAAGTGATATATCTTCTTTTAAAGAATTTGCAGTGCCTGTGGAGATGTCTGTTGGGGAGTGGAAATTGTATGTTGTGCCATTACAACAAAAATTTAATACCGCAATATGGTCTTCTATTCTTGGCGTTTTAATTGCGTTTTTTAGCAGTTGGAGCGTTTGGTATTTTGGTGGTCGATCTGCTCGGTTAAATGAATTGATTTCCTCTAAACTTTTAGTACAGGAAAAGCAATTAAAATCCATACATCAAACCACATCAGAAAAAATACAAAAAAGTGAGTCTAATTTAAGAAAAGCACAACAGATTGCTAAACTTGGTAGCTGGGAGTTGGATAAAGAGCGGAATAAATTATCCTGGTCTAATGAAATGTATCGGATTTTTGAAAAGAATCCCAAAGATTTTGAGGTTACTTATGATGCGTTTTTAGATGCTATTCATCCAGATGACATGGCAATGGTAATGGAAATCTATGCAGATTCCGTGAAAAGCAAAAATCCTTATCAAATAATTTATAGATTAAAGCTGGATAATGAGCGAATTAAGTATGTGAATGAACGGTGCGAAACATTTTATGATGAAAATCAGATAGCTATAAAATCTTTTGGTACCATACAAGATGTTACGAGTAGAATAAAAACGGAAGAAGTTCTTAAAAATAGAGAATTATTGTATCGTAGTCTTACTTCTAATGCACCAGTTGCTATTTTTAATACCAATGAAAAAGGAGAGTGTACGTATGTTAATGAAGAATGGCTAAAATATACAGGAATGAATTTTTTAGAAGCCATGGGTTTGGGATGGGAAAATGCCTTGCATCCGGAAGATAAAGAAAGAGTATTGAAAGAGTGGCAAGAAGCAGCCACTACAGGCGCAGAGTTTAAAGGAGAATTTAGATTTCAGGATAAAAATAATAAAATTACTAGCGTTGCCGTAAAAGCAACAAAGCTTTTAGATACAGATGATAATATGCATGGATATATTGGTATCGCTGTGGATATTACCGAAAGAATTGCAAACGAAAAAGAGTTGTTAATTTTTAAAAATAATCTAGAGGAATTAGTGAATTTAAGAACCGAAGAGCTCAATGATAGTAAAGAAGCTTTATTAAACCTCTTAGAAGATATAAATCTGCAATCTACCGAATTGGAAAAAGAAAAGGTAAAAGCACAATCTGCAGATTTAATGAAATCCGCATTTTTAGCAACCATGTCTCATGAGCTAAGAACACCAATGAATTCTATTATTGGTTTTACAGGGATTTTACTAAAGGAGTTGGCAGGGCCATTAAATCAAGAGCAGAAAAAGCAACTCTCTATGGTTAAAAATAGTAGCGCCCACTTATTGAGTTTAATTAATGATATCTTAGATATTTCTAAAATAGAGGCAGGGAAATTAAAAGTATCCTTTTATCCATTTAAATATCTTACATCCTTAGAAAATACCATTGATTTTCTAGAACCACAAGCTTCTAGAAAAGGGCTTACCGTAAAGACAGAGATTTCTAATTTTGATATTACGCTTATCAGTGATGAAAGACGTGTGGAACAAGTTTTATTAAACTTGCTTTCTAACGCTATTAAGTTTTCTGAAAAAGGAATCATAGTTGTAAAAGTCCATATTGAAGACAATGTACTCGTTACGCAAGTTATAGATCAAGGAATAGGAATCACTAAAAAAGATGCTGTTAAATTATTTATGCCTTTTATTCAGATAGAAGGAGGTCTTAATAGAAAGCATGAAGGTACTGGTCTTGGATTGGCTATTTGTAAAAGTCTAGTGGAAAAATTGGGTGGTACCATTCGAGTAGAAAGTGAATTAGGTAAAGGCAGTAATTTCACGTTCAAGATACCGTTAGAATATGTCGATAAAATATAATGCCCTTATAAATTAGTTTATAATATCAATTTTAATATATTTAAGGCTTAACCTGTTGATGTTAAATTTTATACGTAAAAAAAATGAAACCTACCATTTTAATAATTGAAGATAATGAACAAAATATGTATATGCTTTCGTACCTCTTAGCAAATAGTGAGTATAGTGTGCTTAAAGCTTATAACGGAATTGATGGGTTAAATTTAGCACATGAAAACCATCCGGAAGTTATTTTAATAGATATACAACTACCAGATATGGATGGTTATGAAATTTGTAGTAAGTTAAGAAATAATGGGTTACCAAAAAACACCGTAATCATAGCAGTAACGTCTTATGCAATGGCTGGAGATAAAGAAAAAGCGATGGAAGCTGGTGCAAATGGGTATATAGAGAAACCTATTAATCCAGATACTTTTGTAAATCAAATGGAAAGTATATATAAAGCATAATTAAGGCATGAAGACTATATTAATAGTAGATGATACTTTTGAAAACCTATATTTACTTAGAGTTATACTTGAGGAAGTTGGTTATGTGGTTGTAGAAGCCAAAGACGGTAAAGAAGGTTTAGAAAAACTACGCGAATGTAGTGTGGACTTAATTATATCAGATATCTTAATGCCTGTCATGGATGGGTATATGTTTTGTCAAGCTTGTAAAAAGGAGGAATCCTTTAAAAACATCCCATTTATTTTTTATACGTCTACGTATACGGAAGCGCTTGATGAAGATTTTGCTATAAAATTAGGAGCAGATCAATTTCTAAGGAAACCAACAGACCAAAATAAGATAATAGCAGTAGTTCAAGATCTATTTGGTAAAGTTAAACCAGACGCAGAGCCTGCTAAAAATGTCAAATTTACAGAGGAAGAAGTTTTAAAGCTTTATAGCAAACGCTTAATTAGTAAGTTGGAGCATAAAAATTTAGATCTCGAAAAAGAGGTTTTAGAACGAGAAAAAGCGGAGCAATTATTAATTCATAAAAATGAAATACTAGATTTAATTTCCATAAATACACCTTTAAATGAGATTTTTGACCGTTTGCTTTTAAACTATCAATCTGTTCATCCAGGTTATTATGGCTCTATTAGTTTAATGGATGAAGATGGTATACATCTTAATTTATCTTCTGGACCTTCCATGCCAGAACTTTATACTTTAGCTATAAAAAGACTTGTCATAGGTGAAAATGCTGGCTCTTGCGGTACAGCAGCATTTACGGGAAAGACCGTTATTGTTT
The DNA here is from genome assembly GCF_053601555.1 of Lacinutrix sp. MEBiC02595. Lineage (NCBI taxonomy): Bacteria > Pseudomonadati > Bacteroidota > Flavobacteriia > Flavobacteriales > Flavobacteriaceae > Lacinutrix > Lacinutrix sp. MEBiC02595. The sequence continues at coordinate 244,529 of NZ_JBSHNU010000222.1, forward strand.
CAGATATAAGTACAGATCCGTTATGGGTAGATTATAAAGACATTGCGCTAGAACACCATTTGTACGCGTGTTGGTCTATTCCTATTCTTTCAGAACACAAGGCTGTTATAGGTACTTTTGCTATTTATAGCAAGGCTATAAGTACACCTTCATTAAGTGATATTCGCGAACTTAATTTCACGTTAAATCTAGTCAATATTGCAATTGAGAAATCTAGAATTGTAGCAGAAATTAAGAAGAAAGATGAATCGTATAGAGCATTAATTGATCAGGCGAATGATGCTATAATTTCCTATTCTTTAGATGGCGAAATACACGATTTTAATAAATCGGCCTATACTAGTTTGGGATATACCAAAAGCGAGTTTTTAAACCTAAGAATTCAAGATTTTAATATTGGTGGTTTTGTTCAAAACCCAGAAAATCACGAGCGATTACTTGCTGGTGAAGCCGTTATTTTTGCTAGAAAGTTTCTGCGTAAGGACAAATCTTTATTAGATTTAGAAGTCTCTGCAAAACTGCAAAAAGACGGTAAAATACTTGGTATTGCACGGGATGTAACCGAGCGTAGAAGAGCAGAAGAAAAACTTTTAGAAAGCGAATATAACTTAAGACAATCTCAAATAGTTGCCAATATTGGGTCTTATACTGTAGATATTCTTACAAAGATTTGGGAGAGTTCTGCTGTTCTTAACAAGATTTTTGGAATTAATAAATCCTATCTAAGAACAAAGAAAGGTTGGAGTGATATTATTCATCCAGATCAAAGAGAAGAAGTATTAGCTTATTATGAGAATTGTGTTCTAAATAGAAAGAAAATTAATTTAGAATACAAAGCTGTAAGAGTAGATGATAACGAAGAAATTTGGGTACACGTTAGGGGAGAGTTCCTTTTTGATGACGATGCAAACCCTATAAAAATTATTGGTACTACGCAAGATATTACAGAGCGTAAAAAAGCGCAATTAAAACTTCAAGAAAGCGAATATAATTTAAGACAATCTCAAATAGTTGGTAATATAGGCTCTTACGCTATAGATTTAAAAACAATGACTTGGGAAGGCTCCTTATTCTTGTATACTCTTTTTGGTATAGATGCATCGTATGCTAAAACAATTGAAAGTTGGGGGGAGCGTATTCATCCTGAAGATAAAGAGGAAATACGTAGTTATTTAGAGTATTGTATTGTAAATAATAAAAGGTTTAATAAAGAGTATCGAGTTTTAAAACTAGATACTAATGAAGAAATTTGGGTGCATGGTGTTGGAGAATTAATTTTTGACACCGAAGGGAATCCTGTAAAAATAATTGGTACCATACAGGATATTACGAATAGGAAACATTCAGAAATAAAACTTCAAGAAAGTGAATACAGTTTAAGGCAATCTCAAGTAGTTGCTAATATTGGTTCTTATGTTTTAGATTTACGCACAAGAAGTTGGGAGTCTTCCCCTGTTTTAAATAGTGTTTTCGGTATCCCGGAATCCTATGCGAAAACAATTGAGAGTTGGGTTCGTATTATTCATCCAGATGAAAGAGAGTTGATGTTTAATTATTTAGAAAACGGCATCCAAAATAATAGAAAGTTTGACAAAGAATATAGAGTCATTAAATTAGAATCTAAAGAAGAAATTTGGGTACATGGTACTGGCGAATTTATTTATGATAGTGAAGGACAATCTGTAAAAATGATTGGTACCATGCAAGATGTTACCCATCGTAAACAAGCAGAGTTAAAAATTCAAGAAAGTGAAAAATCACTATTAGCAGCTCAGGAAGTAGCAAAAATAGGTAGTTTTAATTTAGATGTAAAAAAATTAATAGGTGTTACCTCTATCACCTTTAATGATATTATAGGAATAGATAAGAATACTATAGTAGATTTTGATCTATGGAAATCAGTAGTCCACCCTCAAGATAGGTCTCTCATTAAAGAAAATGTTTTCAAAAGTCTAAAACATAAACGAAAATTTGATTTAGAATATCGAATCCTGACTAAAAACAAAAAGGAATTAAAATGGATTCAAGGTTTAGGCGAAGTTGTTTATGTTAATGGAGTAGCCAACAGTTTTGTTGGTACTATTCAAGATATTACCGAACGTAAAAAAGCCGAATTAGATTTAAAAATAGCCAATGATTTTTCATCCAGTCTTTTAAGTGGAATGCATGAAGGCTTATATGCCATAAATCTAGACTCCGAAATAATTAGCGTAAACCCTTCGTTTTGTAAAATGACAGGTTTTACGGAAAAAGAATTAATAGGAGTTAAGCGTCCATATCCTTTTTCACCACCTGAATTAAAAAAAGAAAATACCAATCGTTATAAGTTATTAATACAAAATAAAAATAATAAAGATTATGAAAATACATACATGCGAAAAAATGGAGAGCGTTTTCCTGTGCATGTATTGGTTTCTAGTATATATGACGAAAATGGTGTAAAAACAGCCAATTTTGCTACGGTAGAAGATATTACAGTTCGAAGAAAATCGGAAGTAGATTTAAAACTAGCTAAAGAATTTAATGACAGGCTTATCATGTCTATGCAAGAAGGGTTGCTTATGCTAGATATGCCTGGTAGAATTATAAAAGTAAACGAGGCATTATGTGAAATTCTGGGGTATTCAGAACAAGAGCTTATTGGTATGGAGTTACCATATCCATTTGTGAAAGCAGAGGACTTAGAAAGAATGCAAGAAATTGAAATAAAAGTAGCTAAAGGAGAAGCGCCATCCTTTCAATTTGAATTTGTTAGAAAAAATGGTACACAATTTACAGCTTCATTTTCAGCTGGAAATATAAAAAATGATAATGGAGAAGTTATAGCCATATTTGCAACAGTGAAGGATGTATCGGAAGAAGAGAAGGCAAAAAGGTTGTTAGAGGAAAATGCCAAAAAATCATTAGAAAGAAAAAATGTCATTATCGAATTGGCTAGCTTAGTTGGTACAGATTATAAAGAAGCATTAAATAGAATTACAGAGCTTTCTGCAAAAACCTTAAATGTGGAGAGAGGAAGTGTTCTCAAATTTAATAAGAATAAAACAGAAATGTTTTGCGAGAAATTATACTCGCAAACAAATAGGGAATATGAAAGCGGCCAAGTCTATTCTAAAAAAGGTAATAACCGCTTTTTTGATGCGTTAATTGAAAATAAAATAGTTTCAGCTTCCCATGCTATTAGTCATGCGCTTTCTACAGGTTTTATAGAGGATTACCTTATCCCGCTAAATATAAAATCTAAATTAAGTATTCCTATTCAAGGTGCAGATGAGGTTTATGGGGTTTTATGTTTTGAACAAGTAGATACTACGCATGTTTGGACTACCGATGAAGAGGAGTTTGCTACTTCTATTGCTAATCTAGTATCTTTAATGGTGGAAAGTACCGAGCGAAAATCAGCAGAAAATAAAATTTTAATTACAAACCAGAAACTAACAGAAGCTAATAAGGAACTAAATGTATTAAGAAACCAGTTAGAACAAGAAAATGTATATCTAAGAAACGAGTTAGATCTAGTATTTAATTATGAAGAAATGGTGTATGGTAGTGAAGAATTTAGTAATGTTCTTACAGAGGTTGAAAAGGTGGCGCCAACAAATGCTACGGTGTTATTGTTGGGGGAATCTGGAACTGGGAAAGAATTATTAGCAAGAGCGATCCATAATATTAGTTTGCGTAATAATAAACCGTTAATTAAGGTGAATTGTTCCGCAATACCTAGAGAGTTAATTGAAAGTGAATTATTTGGTCATAAAAAAGGTTCCTTTACAGGGGCTATTAATGATAAGATTGGGAAGTTTGAATTGGCAGATAAAGGTACTTTGTTTTTAGATGAAATAGGGGAGTTGCCGTTAGATATGCAACCAAAAATATTACGATTTTTGCAAGAAGGAGAAATTGAGGTTGTTGGTGGTACTACAGGAATGAAAAAATTAGATGTTAGAGTAATTGCTGCAACCAACCGAAATTTAAAAGATGCCATTCAGAAAAAGGAGTTTAGAGAAGATCTGTATTTCCGTCTTAATGTGTTTCCAATAGAAGTCCCTCCTTTAAGGGATAGAAAAGATGATATTCCTTTATTGGTAGAGCATTTTGTAGATAAATTTAATAAGGCTTACGGAAAAAGCATCCAATATATTACCGATGACGCTATGAGTCAGTTAAAAGCATACAATTGGCCAGGAAATATAAGAGAATTAGAAAACTTAATAGAACGTGCTTCTATTTTGTCTAATACAGAAACCTTGGTAGTTCCGGGTTTTGAGTCTTCTACACAAAAGGCGAAACCAATTAACAATAAAGATCTCACTCTTGACGCAGTGCAGCGTAATCATATTATCTATGTGTTAGAACAATGTAACTGGAAAATAAGTGGGCCTAAAGGAGCGGCTGTTGTACTTCATTTAAAGCCTAGTACGTTACGGGATAGAATGACTAAACTAGAAATCTCGAAAATGCAATAAAATTGACGGAATACCGTTAATCGTTGCTTTTTATCTTAAAAATGTGCGGTATAGCGATGTTTTTAATATTGTCCAAAATTTATATTTAAATCATAAAGCGTTTATTGTGAGCGCTTTATGATTTTTTTTTGGTCCCTAACGGTTTTTGGCATCTGTATTGAAATACGTTTTTCAAAATAATACTATGGAAAACAAGAAGTTAACAAATAGTTTTAAGTTTAGAGTAGATCAAAATATAATCTTCTGTAACGTGTTTAATGATTTGAACGAAAAAGATTTGGATAACGATTTAGAAGAAATCTTTGTTCAGGCTATTTCTAAGTTATCAAGAGGTACTCATATGCCTATTTTAATAAACTTAGAAGCGCTCGATTTTTATACCGGAATAAAAGCTTTTAGGTTTTTGTCTAATAATTCAAAAATTAAATCCATAGTACTTTCGGAAACCTTCTTGGTAGACTCTTACCGTTTGAAGTTTTTTTTAATGGTTCAAAACATCATGGATATAACTATTATTCCGGATGCGGTTTTTAAAAATTTTCAATCTGCAAAGCTCTATTGTAATAAAAATAACAAGATGTATAACGCATTAAGTTAGTGATCTATAAAAATAATAATCCCTTTTAATTTTAAATAGCTATTAAACAAATTTATTCTAACCCCAAACCTTAACCTATGAGAAAGAAATATTTTATTTGTAATTGCTTCCTTCTTTTTACCTTTTTATGTGGTTATTCACAAATTGTGAATGAAGGCATATTGGAAATTGAACCAGCAACAAGTGTGTATTTTGAAAATGAATACACAAATAAAACGAGTGGTGTGCATGACAGTAACGGAAACCTTTATTTAAACAATAGTTTTGTAAATAATGGGGCTACTTCCTCTGCTTCTGGAACCACGTATTTTAAAAGTGCAGCAAACCCGTTACTCAGTATTTCCGGTTCTTCATCTGCTGTTAATTTTAATAATTTAGAAGTAGATATTACGGCAGCGAGTCAGAAAGGCCTTTCTGTAGCAGATGGTTTTGCTTTAAATATTAGCAATGCATTAAATTTAGTGAGTGGCGATGTTAGGTTAATAGACGAGGCGCAGCTTATTCAAACACATCTTGGTGTAAATGCTAACTCTATTGGCTCTGGTAAAATATTAATAGACCAGCAAGGATATGCGTCCGGATTTAAATTTAATTATTGGTCGGCACCAGTGAATAGTGGTGGGACATTCTCTTTGTTAGGAAATAAGTATGATGGTACAGATGCCAGTCAAAACCCATTTAGCCCGCAACAAATGTTATTTAGTGGTAGCTCTCCATACAATGGGGCGCCATCTGTATTAGATGGTGGTAGTAATGTGACTACTTCCTTGACGCTTAATACGAGATGGATATATTCATACTTACAAGGAACGGGAGCATATGGAGACTGGGTTGGTTTGAATGCTACTAGTGTTATAAATCCAGCAGAAGGTTATACTATGAAAGGTAGTAATACGCTTTCTGCGAATCAAAACTATGTGTATTACGGCGCGCCTAATAACGGCGAATATCTAATGCCTATAAATGCAGGAGAAGAATCCTTATTAGGTAATCCGTATCCTTCCGCATTAGATGCTACTAAATTTATACAAGATAATTTATCTATGCTCGATGCTCTTTATTTTTGGGTAGATGGAGGTTCAAATTCGCATGCTACTACAGATTATTTAGGTGGTTACGCGATACGTAATTTATCTGGAGGTATTCCTCCTTCTGTTTCATCTCCTTTAATTGCAGGTATGGGTAATTCGGGAAGTGTTACAGCTCCTAAGCGATATGTTCCAGTTGGTCAAGGTTTTTTTGTTAGTGCCTACGGAAGCGGATCTGTTCTTTTTAATAATTCACAAAGAAAATTTAAAACAGAATCTACAGGAGATGCTATTTTTTATAAATCTTCGGAGGATACAGATGAAGATCCAGAATACACTGTCAATAATCAATATATACGAATAGGTTATGAGGATCCTGAAGGATTTCATAGACAATTGCTTTTAGCTTTTATGCCTAGTTCTACTGCAGATATTAATTATAACCAAGGTTATGATGCAGTGTTAAATGAGTATAGAAACGATGATTTGTTTTTTGTAATAGAGGAGGATGTAAATAAAAAATATGCTATTCAAGGATTAGATAGTTTTAATGAAGCACTGGAGTTTCCGTTAGGGTTGTTGATTAGCGAAGCTGGTTCTCATCAAATTATGATCGATGAAATAGAGAATTTTTTAGGACCGATTTATTTAAAAGATAATATTTTAAATACTACACATAGTTTAACTGGGTCTAGCTTTAATGTCAATTTACCAATAGGACAGTATTTGGATAGATATTCTATTGTTTTTGCGCCGTCAGAAACGCTATCTGTAGACGCGGAAGAAACTAAAAACATCAAGATCTTTTATGATGGAAACAATAACATCGTGGTAAGTAACCAGGATCAACTTGCATTAAAAAAGGTCGCAATATTTAATATTTTAGGACAAGAAGTTTTAACGCTAGATACGAACCTTAATAATAAAGACAGAATAGAAATACCATTTAACCATAGTGACGGGATTTATTTGGTAAAAGTACAAACAACAAATCGCGAATTAATGCAAAAAATCTTAACCTATTAATTATGAAAAATTTTAAACTAAAATTAACCGTATTAACCATAGCAATTTGTACTAGTTGCAATTATAGTGCATTTGCTCAAGTAGGAGTGGGAACATTAACACCAGACGCTTCCGCTATGCTCGACTTAACCTCTACCAGTAAAGGTATGTTAGCGCCAAGAATGACATCAACGCAGAGAATTGCAATTTCTAGCCCAGCAAATGGTTTGCTAGTATTTGATATTACTGAAAATGCATTTTATTTTTATAATTCTAGTTCTTGGACTAAAATGGATTCCAAGTCTAGAAATAAACATAAAATTATAAGTTCAGCAGCAGATTTAAGTGCAGAGCTTGCAGCTGGTGGAGGGAGTAAGTATTTATTATCTTCAGATACTTTATATGAAATAAATGGGGAAATTACTTTGGCGCAATCCATAGATTTAAATAACGCTTATGTAACAGGAATTGATACTAATGAAGATATCTTAACTAAAACTGGTGGAACTATGTTTGTAGGAACTACTGGAGGAACTATAAAAAATGTGACACTTACAGCGACAGGAGGAACTGTTTTTAACATGACAGGAACGGCTGCTGATGGTTTTGTTTTTAGAGACGCTATAGTGAAAAATTCAACATCTGTAGGTACTATTGATGGATATGGATTAGCTTTTTTGAGTATTGTTCAGTTTTTAGGAAATACAACAGGAATAACATATAGTAATGTTAACCAATTATTACTGAGTAATATGGGATGGTTTTCTACTAATTTAGGAACCTATGAAACGTTTACAGGAACTTTTAATATTCTTGAAAAACAAGGAGGTTTTTCTCAAATGAATGGTGCTGCTGTTGGTATAGATGTTAGTTCTAATCCTGTGGTTTTATACGGTATATTAACAGGGGCTAGTTTTAGTGGTACTAGTACACAGTATGTTAAAAGATATACAGTAGGTTCTTATGCAGGATATAGTTTTACTAATGCATGGACAGTAGATTGCCCAGGTTTACCTGTAGAATCTGATCAAGTTGCAACGGGAAATATTTATTATGATGGAACGATTACTACTGGTTTCGGGCAAAGTGTTACCAATGGAAGCGCATTAAACCTGGCAGGAAATGGTAACTCAAATTCTACTACTGCAGTAAACTTAATGAGAATGTCTTCTCCTCAAGATAATAGAATTACTTATTTAGGAAAAAAGACGAGAACATTTCAAATCAATGCATCTTTATCTGTTAGAGGATCTACCACAGTTGGTAATTATTACGCCTTTTTTATTAGAAAAAATGGATCTACAACATTGGTAGAAACAAATACCTTAATGCGTGTTAATAATACATCCGATATTTCTAGTAATTCTATTACTGGAACGGTAGAACTTGCTCCAGATGATTATATCGAAATATGGGCACAAAGATTAGTTGGGTCTGGTAGCTCATCTCTAGCTGTTTTTTCATTAAACCTTAATATAAAATAAGTGACGGAATACCGTTAGTTGTTCTGTTTTGTCTTTAGAATTCGTGGTATAACGATGCTTTATTAGTCTTCTCTAATTGAAATAAAAATACGCAATAAATTGATTTACAAAGTGTTGCGTATTTTTTTTATGTGAATTAAACTTTTGGCACTCCTATTGGTTTAGTTTTTTCTAAAGGATAATAATGAGAAACGAAATACTAATAAACAATATTAAATTTTGGGTAGACCAGAAAATTGTCTATTGTAAATTATATGATGATTCTGATGTAGACTATTCAGATAAAGATATTCAAGATATATTTTGTGAGGCTATTTCATTGTTGTCAGATAGTGCTTATTTACCTGTAATATTTGATTTTAAAGAGATTAATAGTGCGCTTTCGGTGAAACTATTTAAACTTTTATCAAGCAATATTAAAATCAAAAGTGCTGTCCTGTCAAAAGCATTTTTAGTAAAAAATTATAAGCATAAAATACTTCTTTCCTTTTATGTAATGTTTAGTGATTCTAATGTGCCAAATTTAATTTTTAAAGACCCCGATTTGGCAATACAATATAGTAATCAAAATTATGCAATTTTTAATTCTGTAACCTATGACAATTAGTATGAAAGACATGATTGAGATCGGAAATTCTAAATTTTGGACAGACAATGATATTCTTTATTGTCAGTTTAGAAATAAGGATGCGAATTCTAAATTAGAAACAAGTAAGATAAAACGATATATAGACGCAATTGTTAAATTATGTGAAGGCAAAGCGATGCCTTTTCTAATTGATTCCAGAGATACCCGAGGAACATATACTCGTGAAACCGCTAATTTATTAGCGAACTCTGCAATATTAAGTAAACTAAAAATTTCAGAAGCCTTTGTTTTTAATTCTATGGAAATAAAACTAGTGATCGCTTCGTACAAAAGAATTTATGAGCCTATTACTCCTTTTGGTGTATTTAATAATCTAGAATCTGCAAGAGAATATTGTGTAGAAACTAAAAACAATTTCTATGGAAGCAATCAAATATAACCTTTCTCATGTTCTTAATGATAGCGTACTAGTGGATGTTATTGAAAATTCTATTGTATCTGTAACAGATGCGTTAGGCAGAATAGAATATGCGAATGATAAATTTTGTGAAATTTTAGAATGTGATGCTAACCGGTTAGTTGGTGAAACGCATAAACTACTAAAGTCACCTCTTTATTCAGGGGAAATATATAAAAACCTTTGGAGAACCATTAAAATGGAAAAAAAATGGAATGGGGTCTTAACAGATGTTTCTAGTACAGGAAAAATATTTTGGTTAGATACAACTATTATACCTATAAGAAACGAAGGAGAGAAAGGACTGAAGTACTTGTCCATTTATAAAGATGTTACTAAATATCACAACGAGAATGAAAAGCTTGTAGCATGTAAATCCACTAATGAGAGTTTTTTGCAATCCATGCCTTTAAATGTGTTTACTATTACAAGACATGGGAAGATTTTAAATGCGAATAAGAATTTTTGCAATAAAGAAATCGGGGAGTTAATTGGTACCTATATCTATGATTATTTTATTACTACAAGCTTTGAGGCCTTTAAAAATAATATAGATAAGGTTTATATAGATAAAGCAATAAACCAGTTTGAATTGTATGATTTTGATTCCAATGGTAAAAAAATATTCTTTTCGGCAGTAGTTTCCCCAAATTATGACAAGTTGGGCGTGATTATTTCTTCAACAATTGCTTTGCGTGAAATTACAGATTTTAAAGATTTAAGTGATGATCTTATAGATAGCGAGGCAAAATTTAGAGCAATCTATCAATCTATTAATGTCGGTATTATTGTAGTAGCAGATGAAAAAGGTAATGTTACCGAATGGAATAAAGGAGCAGAGGCTGCTTTTGGTTATGCAGAAGAGGAGATAATTGGTAGATCACTAACGGTTTTAATGTCTAAAAAGTATAGAAACGGGAATATTAAAGAGTTATTAAGAGTCGTTAATAAGATAAAAAATAAACAGAATGTAGATATCATTGAGATGTGTTGTCTACGTAAAAACGGAGAGCATTTTCCTGTAGAGTTTGCTTTAAGTAATGGTAATGTTGGTGAAAATATTTTTTATTGTGCTATGATGTTCGATATAAGTAATCGTAAATCTCTAGAAAATAAATTAAACAAAAAAACAGAAGAATTGGAGTTGTTCTTGTATCGCTCAGCACATGATCTTAAAGCGCCATTTTCTTCTGCAGAAGGAGTTCTTAGTTTATTAAAAGAAGAAAAAGATCAAGATAGAGTTGTTTTTTTAACAGATATGCTAGATACCGTCATAAAAAACGGAAAAGAATTATCAGAAAACCTTTCTCAAGCATCCTGTGTTACAGCGAAGAAAAAAGAATCTAATAAGATTAATTTTTCTAAAACAATAGATGGTATACTGGTGTTGTTAAGTGGTGCAAATAAATTTGATAACATAAAATTTAACATTGATGTTGTAGACCCTTTTGGTTATAATTCTAATCAAGAAATGATAAATTCTATACTTCAGAATTTAATTCATAACGCGGTAAAGTATTCTAGAGTACCAAAAGAAAATGAAAAGGCTTTCGTAAATATAGATGTAAAAACATTAGAAAAGGAAGTTGTAATTACTATAGAAGATAATGGTGTTGGAATATATAAGAATAAAATAGATAAAATATTTGATTTGTATTACAGAGCAAATAAATATGACGTGCCAGGGCATGGTTTGGGGCTTTATATTGTTAAAAACATGGTAGATGATTTAAAAGGAGTAATAACAGTTAAAAGTAGTATTAAAAACGGTTCTGTTTTTAAAGTGGTATTGCCTTCTGCTATATAAAAAAGATTTAAAATATGAATATGAACATTATGATCGTTGATGACAACAAGATAGATTTGTTTGTAGGTCAAAAAATTATTGAAAAAGTACATGCTGATAGTAATATTAGAACATTTGCTAGTGCGAATGCTGCTATTGTTTTTTTGAAAATTTTAGAAGGTAAAGATGTCTATCCAACCATGTTTACTCCAGATATAATATTGCTAGATGTTAATATGCCAGAAATGGATGGATTTCAATTTTTAGATGAATTTAATAAGTTAACCAGAATAAACAAAACCAAAATTAAAATATATATGCTAACCTCGTCAACGAACTCTCAGGACATTAAAAAGGCTGAAAACCAAAACTCTTGTGCAGGTTTTCTTAATAAACCACTTACAACTAGTAATTTTGAAAAGATTGTAGTAGAATTTAGACCATATCTTAACAGATTCGATGCAGAAGCAGGAGATGTAAGTTTTATGGAGAATAGAATGCAACTCCAATAAGAAAATATAGGATTAGGGATTCTGTTTTTTCAAAACATAACGTTTGTTTTGAATAGGAATCGAATAAACAGGTTTTTTTTTGGTAGTACGAACAACTACAAATTTATTTTAAGCGCCTCTCTCTGGGTAATAAAACAGTAAAGGAGTGTGCTAGAATAAGAATGGTTAAATGAATAAGGCATTAGTTATTAGAAGAAATTCAATAGCTGTGACAGTCTGTGTCTTCTAAAAACCAAAAAACCCGATTCAAAAGAATCGGGTTTTTTTTGGTGGTGCCTCCAGGAATCGAACCAGGGACACATGGATTTTCAGTCCATTGCTCTACCAACTGAGCTAAGGCACCAGTAGCATAAAATTGCGAGTGCAAATATATGTACCTTTTTGTTATTCACAAAGAAAAAATTATAAAAATTTTATATTATTTTTTCTTGGTATTAAAAATCTTGCTTTAAGTAATTATTAAAGTGGGATTTAGAATATAATTTATAACGCATTTTGTAAATTTGAAGCCATAAGAAAAAATATGAACTTAATTATTGATGTTGGTAATTCCTTTGTTAAAATCGCTGTTTTTCAGGAGGATAAGATAATCTCTAGTCATAAAGTGAAAAACAAAGAGGTTTTAAAAACCTTAAGAAGTATTAGAAAAGAATATAAAAGCATTAAGAAAACCATTTATTCATCCGTAGGGAAATTAAGAAAAACAGATATTGCGTATCTTGAAAAATATTATGATACACTTATCTTAAATCATGAAACAAGAGTTCCTTTTGCAAATTTATATAGTACTCCTAAAACTTTAGGAATCGATAGAATTGCTTTGGTTAGCGGTTCTGTGCAACAATTTCCAAATAAAAATGTTTTAATAATTGATGCAGGAACTTGTATTACTTTCGATTTTATCACCAAGAAAAACGAATACTTAGGCGGGGCAATATCACCAGGAATACGAATGCGTTATAAAGCATTACATCATTTTACAGCAAATTTGCCGTTATTAGAAACAAAGATGCCCAAAAATATTATTGGAGATGCTACGGCAACGGCGATGCATTCCGGTGTTGTACAAGGTGTTTTACTTGAAATTGATGGGGCAATTCAAGAATATAAGTTAAAATACCCTGATTTAACAATTATTTTAACAGGAGGAGACGCTAATTTTTTGTCTAAACAATTAAAAAGTAGCATATTTGCCAACTCAAATTTCCTTTTAGAAGGATTAAATTTTATTTTACAATATAATATACACTAATGATAAAAAAACTGGTTATAGTTTTTATTGCTTTTTTTGCAATTCAAAGTTTCGCTCAAGAAGGTACTTCTTCACCATATTCGTTTTATGGAATTGGTAGCCTAAAATTTAAAGGTACCGTAGAAAATAGAAGTATGGGAGGACTTAGTATTTATACAGATAGTACACATGTTAACCTAAGAAACCCTGCGTCTTATGGAGGGGATAATTTAGAGTTATATAACAATGAAGGTCGTCCAATGATATTTTCTGTTGGAGGAACGCATACCTCTACCAATTTAAAAAGTGCATCTAATAGTGATCGCGCTTCTACTTCAACCTTCGATTATCTAGCGATTTCATTACCTTTAGGGAAATTAGGTATTGGTTTTGGTTTAATGCCTTACACTTCTGTTGGGTATAAACTAGAAAACTATGATGCAGAGAATATTACCAATAAATTTAGTGGAGATGGTGGCGTTAATAGAACATATTTGTCTGCAGGGTACCAAATAACAAAAGACTTAAGCGTTGGTGTCGATGCCCAATATAATTTTGGAAACATTGAAGGAAGTACTATTGAGTATGTGTACAGTGGTGGCGAATTAGTACAATACCAAACAAGAGAAGATAATAGATCCGACTTAAGTGGTTTAAGTTATAATCTTGGTCTTACTTATAAAACGAAATTGACGAATAACCTAGAATTGACTTCTGGGGTAACTTTTTCTCCTAAAAGTGACTTAAAATCTAAAAACGAAAGATCTATTAATACCGTTACTATTATTTCAAGTACAGAACAAGAATTTGTAATAAATACGCTGGAAGCAAATTTAGAAGAACAAGGATTAAAAGAAACTACATTAACATTACCAGCTAAATTTTCTTTTGGTGTTGGTATTGGTCAGCCAAGAAAATGGTTTGTTGGTGTAGAAAGTGTTTTTCAAGAAACTAGTAAGTTTAGTAACGAACTTTATGCTAATCCAAGTACAGAAACAACATACGAAAACAGTAATACTTTTTCATTAGGTGGTTTTTATATTCCGGATTATAATGCATACAAGTCGTATATAAAACGTATAGTTTATCGTGCAGGAGTTAGAGCAGAAAAAACAGGATTAGTAATTAATGGAGAGTCCATAGATGAGTTTGGCATATCTTTTGGAGTAGGTTTACCAGTTGGAAATTTATTCTCTAATGCAAACCTAGGTTTTGAGTTTGGTAAAAGAGGAACAACGAACAAGAATTTAATTCAAGAGAATTTTATTAATTTCCAATTAAGTTTATCTTTGAATGATAGATGGTTCGAAAAAAGTAAATATAACTAACAGCATAAATTATTAAGACAATGAAAACGAAAATCACATTATTAGCAATATTATTCCTAGGACTTGGTTTTGGCTTTGCGCAAAACGAAGAAGCTATGACCAAACTATCTATCTTTCACGAATACGTAAAAGCAGGGAATTTTGATGCAGCTTACGGACCTTGGATGGAAGTGCGTACGAAGTACCCAAAATTTAACAATGCAATTCCTGTAGATGGAGAAAAAATATTAAAACATAAAATTAAGAACTCTACAGGAGCGGAACAAGTTGCTTTTATTAATGACCTTTTAAAACTTTGGGATGAAAAATTAGAACACTTTCCTAGTAAAACGAAAGTAGGTGATATGTTATCAGATAAAGCACAATTAATGTATGATTATAAAACCGAATTAGGTTTAACAGATACCCAATTGTATGAAGCTTTTGATAAAGCATTTACTACCGATTTAAAAACCTTTAAAAATGCGAAATCATTGTATGTTTATTTTTCTTTAATGGTAGATTTATTTGATGCTGGAAAGAAAACAGACCAACAATTATTTGATAAGTATGATGATGTTGTTGATAAAATTGAAACAGAAGTAAAAAGCAATTCAGAAGGATTAAATAAATTAATGGCTAAAGAAGAAGCAGGAACTGCTTTAACTAAAAAAGATGGTCAATACAAAAGATATTACGAAAGTTCATTAACCGCTTTCGAACAAATTTCTGGTAGTGTAGATTCTAAATTAGGAGATAGAGCAAACTGTTCAAACCTTATTCCTTTATACCAAAAAGATTACGAAGAAAATAAGAATAATGGTGTTTGGTTACAAAGAGCAATGAATAAGTTATATGAAAAAGGATGTAAAGAAGATCCAATGTTTGTTAAAGTTGTAAAACAAAAAAA
The DNA here is from genome assembly GCF_053601555.1 of Lacinutrix sp. MEBiC02595. Taxonomy (NCBI): domain Bacteria; kingdom Pseudomonadati; phylum Bacteroidota; class Flavobacteriia; order Flavobacteriales; family Flavobacteriaceae; genus Lacinutrix; species Lacinutrix sp. MEBiC02595. The sequence goes on from NZ_JBSHNU010000222.1 coordinate 259,902, forward strand.
CAGCATTGAGCCTAATGCAAAAACATCATACTACTTATATTTAATAACCGGAGAGCAACAATATTTTGATCAAACGTTACAGTTAGAAACAGATCCTTTTAGAAAATCTAAACTTTACAATACAATAGCTAAAGACTTTAAGCAAAAAGGAAGCTATGGTAAAGCAAGAGAATACTTCATGAAATCTTTAAGTGCTAACCCTTCAGATAAAAGTCCTCATGTTCAAATTGCTTACATGTATGCTGCTAGTGCGAACAGTTGTGGAGATACAAACTTTAACAAAAGAGCCGTATTCTGGTTAGCTGCAGCAGAAGCGAGAAAAGGTGGTAATAGTAGTTTAGGTGCTAATTATGAAGCTAAAGCGCCAAGTAAATCTGAGATTTTCTCTGCAGGAAAAGCAGGACAGTCTATTAGTATTGGATGTTGGATTGGTAGAAGTGTAACCGTACCAAAAATATAATGCAAAACAAGAATTTATATATAAAAAGCATAGCCACAGTTTTAACTGTGGCTATGCTTTTTTCATGTAAAAGTAACTTTAACGAGGTGCAAAAAATTGGTGTTTCAGAAGATCAACCAATTGGTGTTGCAGAAGATATAAATTTAAAGTATACAGATTCTGGGAGAGTAACAGCAAATCTTATTAGTCCGAAGATGCTAGACTTTACAAATAGAGCATTTGGGTATAATGAATTCCCAGAAGGTGTTGTCTTACATATGTATGACGATTTAAATCAGGAAAATACAGTGATAGCAGATTATGCTATTTCATATAAAGAAACAAACCTTATAGATCTGCAAGGTAATGTGATAGTAACTTCGCATAAAAAAGACACGTTATTTGCAGAGCAATTGTATTATGACCAGTCTAAAGAATGGCTATTTACAAACAAACCAGTAACGTTTAGACAAGGTCGTGACTTAATCAATGGAAATGGTTTTGACTCCGATTCCGAATTTAAACAAGCAGTAGTTTTAGAAATAGATGGTATTATCACACTTGAGGAATAATACTTATCTTTGCTGCAAAATAAATTTCAACCTAAATACCAAAAATGAAAACCGCTAAGTTTTTTCAATACATATACTTGTTTTTTGCCGCATTATTTTTATACGATGCAGTAAGTAATTGGAGTGTAGACAGAAATAGAACCTATATATCTTTAGCTTTTACAGCTTTGGCTATTTTTATGTTTTTCTTCCGTAGAAAATTCAATAAAAAATTTGAAGACCATAATAACGCGAAGTAATGAGCGTATATATTGTTATTATAATTGTTTGCTTAATACTTTCCGCTTTTTTTTCAGGTATGGAAATCGCGTATGTATCTTCTAATAAAATACATATAGAAATTGAAAAAAAGCAAGACGGCTTTCTTGCCAAAATACTTTCTAAACTTACCGTAAAACCATCCAAGTTTATTGCAACCATGCTTATTGGTAACAATATCGCTTTAGTTGTTTATGGTTTTTTTATGGGAGATTTGTTAGTCCATTGGTTTCAGTCTATGTTGCCATCTAACAATAGTGTAGTAAACTATTTATTTGTAGATTTTAGTTTGTTTACACAAACCATCATTTCAACTATTGTAATACTAATAACGGCGGAGTTTTTACCTAAAGTGTTTTTTCAAATTTATGCCAATTCCTTATTAAAAATATTGGCTTTCCCTGCATATATGTTTTATATGCTTTTTACTTTTATTTCTGACTTTGTACTTTGGATTTCCGATTTTGTACTGAAAAAATTCTTTAAAACAGAAGGGGATCAAGTGCAACTAGCTTTTACTAAAGTAGAACTGGGTAATTATATTAGTGAGCAAATGGAATCTGTAGAAGAGCATGATGAGATAGATACCGAAATTCAAATCTTTCAAAATGCCTTAGAATTTGCGGAAGTAAAATCTAGAGAAGTAATGGTGCCTAGAACCGAAATTATTGCGGTAGAACTTCATGAATCTATTAAGAATCTAAATACTATTTTTACCGAAACAGGTTGCTCTAAAGTTATAGTGTATAAAGAAAATATAGATGATATTTTAGGTTATGTGCACTCCTTTGAGTTGTTTAAAAAACCAAAAACTATAAAGTCTATTATACTTCCTGTAGAGTTTGTGCCAGAAACCATGTTAATAAACGATGTGCTTAACGGATTAATAAAAAAACGTAAAAGTATAGCGGTGGTATTAGATGAATACGGAGGGACTTCTGGTATCATGACAGTAGAAGATATTGTAGAAGAACTTTTTGGTGAAATTGAGGATGAACACGATACGGTAGTTTTAATTGAAGAAAAGCTAGATGAAAATAATTATAAATTTTCAGCTAGAATAGAAGTCGATTATATAAACGAAACGTTTAAAATTAATTTGCCAGATGAAGAAAACTACGAAACTTTAGGTGGTTTAATAGTGGCACATACCGAGGAAATTCCGAAAAAAGACGAAATAGTAATCATAGAAAATTTTCAATTCACCATTTTAGAAGTTTCAAATACTAAAATAGATTTAGTAGAACTGAAGGTTTTGCAAGAAGATTAATTTTACAGTCTCCGTAATCCATTACAACTTAGATATTACATCTAACGGTTCTCTGTCTTTACCAGATGTAGTATAAACAATATCCTTTTTTTATTTGAATTATAAAAAAGAAAACAGCTTCTAGGCTTAGCAAGCGTTTTTAATATTTATTTTGAACTTGAACTTCTTAATGATAGTTTTTACTGGATAATAGATATCCGAACTCCTTTTTTAGTTCAATTTCCACTTGAAATTCATTTTATCAAAATAACCCTTTCATTATTAAATAGAAAATGGTATTTTCGCGCACTATATTGAATAAAATTTATACCAACAATGGCAATTTTAAATAACATTAGAAAACAATCATTAGTACTAATAGCAGTAATTGCTTTAGCATTATTCTCATTTGTATTAGCAGATTTGTTTAGAAACAGTGACGCACTTACAGCAAAATCACAAAATGTAGTAGCTACAATAAATGGCAAAGACATTACACGTGAGGCTTTTATGCAAAAAGTAGAAGCAATGCAACGTCAAATGGGAGGAAACGGAACGAGCACACAAGCGATGAACAACGTTTGGAACCAGGAAGTACGTCAAGCAGTTATGCAAACACAATTTGATGCTTTAGGTTTTACAGTAGAAAAAGACCAAATGCGTGATTTGTTAAGAACAAATTTATCAAATAATGCAGATTTTCAAAATGAAGCAGGTGCTTTTGATGAAAATAAAATGAACGAATACATTGCTAGCTTAAAAGAAACTTCTTCTATAGCTTACCAACAATGGATTGATTATGAAGAAGGAGTAGCTTCTAATGCACTGAACCAAAACTATGTGAATATGGTTAAAGCAGGAATGGTTGGTACACTTGCTGAAGGAGAATTACAACATAAATTAGAAGGAGATCTAAGAGATATCAAATTTATTCAGGTTCCTTTTTCTTCTATCGTAGATAGTACCGTTACGGTTTCTAATAGTGATATTACAAACTATATGAATAGCCACGTAAAGCAATATACTGTGGAAGCTTCTAGAAATATTAATTATGTGCAGTTTCTTGAAGTTGCATCTCTTGAAGATGAAAATGCTATCCAGAAAAACTTAACCAATCTTTTTAAAGATCAAGTGGTATATAATGAGGTTACAAAAAGAAATGATACGGTTTTAAGTTTCTTAAAAGCAAAAGACAACGAAGCATTTGTAAATGCAAATTCAGATATTAAATTTGATAATCGTTTTATTAAGAAATCAGATTTACCTGTAGCGGTTGCAGATACTATTTTTAATTTAAATGTAGGTGAAGTATTTGGTCCTTATAAGGATGCCAACAACTTTAAGATTTCTAAAGTGGTTGCTGTAACACAAATGCCAGATTCTGTAAAAGCAAGACATATACTATTACCTTTTATTGGATCTCGTTCTGCAACAGCAGAAACAGTACAAACAAAAGAGCAAGCTAAAGTAACGGCAGATAGTATTATGAACGTGGTTAAATCTTCGCCATCTAAATTTGTTAGCTTATTAGATTTTTCAGCAGATAAAGTAAGTAATGAGAAAGAAGGAGTTTTAGATTGGTTTACGTACAACGCTATGGTTCCAGAATTTAGAGATTTTTCTTTTGAAAACAAAACAGGTGATTTTGGTGTAGTTGAAACTACTTTTGGATATCATATTATTGAAATCTTAGGGCAAAAGAATATGCAACGTACTATTAAAGTAGGAACGATTGCTAGAAAAATTGAGCCTAGTGAAAATACAATTTCTAAAGTATTTAGAGATGCTGCTAGTTTTGAAAACGCTGTAGCAAACGGTAAATTTCAAGATATAGCTAAAGAAAGTAACTTTGTTGTTCGTCCTGTAGACGGAATCAAAGTTTTAGATGAAAATATTCCTGGTTTAAATAGCCAAAGAGCAATTGTTCGTTGGGCATTTGAAGCAGATGCAGAAGTTGGTGATGTTAAAAAATTCCCGATATCTAATGGTTTTGCAGTGGTGCAATTAACTGCTAAAAACAAAGCAGGTTTAATGAATACACAAAATGCATCTGTTACTGCTTTACCAGCAATACGTAAAGCTAAAAAAGCAGACATGATTAAAAGTAGAATTTCTGCAACAACGTTAGAAGATCTTGCAAGTGCAGAAGGACAAACAGTAAGAACTGCTTTAGCAATTAATATGAAAACACCAACAGTTTCTGGTGTTGGTAGAGAGCCTAAAGTTGTAGGTGCTGCTTTTGGTTTGAAAGAAGGAGAAACTTCTAAGTTAATTGTTGGTGAAAACGGTGTGTATATGGTACAAGTAACTAAAGCTACTCCTGCAGTAGAATTAGCAAACTACCAATCTTTTGCTAACCAAGTAGGACAACAAAAACAAATGGCAATAGATTCTAGATTATATACTGCTTTAAAAGATGCTTCTACTATTGAAGATAACAGAGCAAATACAGTGCAGTAATAAACTTACATTATAAAATATAAAAGCCCTTTTAGAGAAATCTAAAAGGGCTTGTTTTTTGTCATCGGACACTTGTTTCAATATCTATTTCAATTTTCTTTTCCAATATAGAATGTAAATCGTGCCCAGAAGAGAAGGCAAGATCCAAGAAAGGATACTTCCTATTCCTAATCCTGCCACTATAAACGCCGTAATAGATGCTATGAATGCTCCAATCATTTTTCCTACATGATTTGTCAGCCAGCCGTTTTTAGAGCCTCTACAGTTTTTATAGAAGATAAAATCTCTGATGGTTAATAGAAGTCCGAAACCACCAAAAAAGAGATAAAGGATATTTCCTGTGATTCCTTTAAATAAGCCATAAAATCCAAATAAGATCATCGTTATAGAAAGGACTAACATGCCACCCGAAATAATTTTATCTAGTGGTTTTGGAGCTAGCTTCCTTTTAGATTTAAAGGTCAGTATTTGGTTTCCAGAGAGTACTAAATAAATAGTAAATAGACCTATTAAACAAAGAAAGGTGTTTTTGTGATTCGGCAATAATGAAATGGGAATAGAGATTAAAGAACTGATTAACATGCCTATGGAAAATGATTTCCCCAATCTTTTATGTGGAACGCTACCTTTTTTTACCAATATACTACCTAATCCGGAGATTAACCCTAGTCCGCCAAAAAACGCATGTATATAAATGAAAATTTTAATTATTTCTTCCATGAGATCTTGTTTATGACAACAAGGTGAAATTAGGAATGAAATGAAGGGTCTATAAAAGTAAATTTCTGAAGTGTCGTTTTTAAACGATAGAATGTAAAACAACTGTTTTAGTGATGAAGTAGTGTTAAAAAGTACTAGAAACCATTTCATCAAACTTTAAAATAGTAGGAAAACCTTTATTCTTAAAGTAGTCTGTCGGATTCGTTTGAGAAGCCACTAAAACAAAATCTCCTCCCCAAGCACCAAGACTTTTAATACTTCCATTAAAGTCCTTAAAAAGCATTTCTTTAACGGGCTTTAATTGTATTATTTTAGCAATGATTTGCTCGTGTTTACCCATTAGTAAATCGAAAGCTTCTAGGGTTTTGCAAGTAATAATAGCTTCGGTTATTTTATTTATGGCTGCAATAGTTTCATCTAGATTAGTAGTGTTCTTTTTGTATTGCGCAATACCATCGCGACTATTTTGTTTTTTGTTTAAATGCACAAAATAGAGATGTTCCTTGAAAATAGGATTAAATAATACGAGGTTAATATTTCTGCTGTCACTCTTAGCTAGTTCGCCATCATTATGAGTTTGTCGAGAAATCTCCTGATTTAGTTGGTACGTAATTGCATCATCATGTTGCGCACAAGCAATATCATAACCACTGCCACCAAACGTTTTTTCTAAAAGTTGGTAGGCGTCTACTTCAGCCCAATTTGCAATATTATTGATTAATGTAGAAGAAGTGCCAAGTCCCCAGTTTTTTGGAAACTCTAATAGCGTTGTTATTTTGTAGCCTTTCTTGTCCTTTAAAAATTCCGGATTGAGTTGTTGAGTAGCCTGAAGTATTTCTAAAAGTCTGTTCGTTATCTCGTTGTCCTTTTGAGCTGGGCGCGAAATCTCATTATTGTAAATATCAAATGCGGTTTCACACCAAACATTCCCTTTTTCATCGAAACTTTCCCAAATTATTTTAGGCGCTTCAATTTCTTCAACAACTAAACTTTGTCCATATTTTGTTGGTACAGCAAGTGCTAGTGCACCATCCAGAACTACATATTCTCCGGTAAGTAATAATTTTCCGCTGCTATAGAAAGTTTGCATGTATTATTTTTTCAATCTTAAATTATTAAAAGCTTCTACAACGGCACTATGTGTTACAGTGTTTGTTTTAAAATGATGTACAATCGTTTCTTTTTCTGCTTCCGTAGCTTCCATTTGGTTCAAGATATTCATCAAGTGCATTTTCATGTGGCCTTCTTGAATTCCTGTTGTGGTTAAAGAACGTAAAGCACCAAAATTTTGTGCCAATCCAGCTACGGCAACTATTTGCATCAATTCTCTAGCACTTGGTTTATGTAATAATTCTAAAGCCAGTTTCACTAAAGGATGCAAATTGGTTAATCCGCCAACGGTTCCTAATGCTAAAGGGATTTCCATCCAAAAGGTAAATACGCCATTTTCAATTTTAGCATGAGTCAAGCTACTGTATTTTCCATTTCTAGCAGCATACGCATGCACTCCAGCTTCTACAGCTCTAAAATCATTTCCGGTAGCTAAAACCACGGCATCAATACCATTCATAATACCTTTATTATGTGTAACAGCGCGATATGGTTCTACTTCTGCAATACGAACTGCTTGTACAAACTTTTCAGCATCAAAATCGTCTTTTGGTAAATCTTCTAATTTGCAACTTACTTCTGCGCGAACTAAACAATCTGGAACGTAATTAGACAAAATACTCATTACAATTTCTATGGTGTCTTGTAATTGTTTTTCCGCTTCCGCTTTAAACGTTTTTGCAAACTGCTCTAAACAAGAATTTATAAAATTCGCTCCCATGGCATCTTGTGTTTCAAAGGTTGCATGCAATTGGTAGTAACCAGGGATGGCTTCAGTTTTATCTTTTAAAATAATATCTAAAACACCACCACCACGTTTTTCCATATTCTTGGTAATTGGTTTTACCTCTGTAATAATTTGTGTTTTAACTTTGTTAAAAAAGCGTTCTAGTGTTTTGAAATCTCCAGAATACATAAAATGTACTTGTCCGATTTTAGTGGTAGAAAGTACCTTTGTTTTAAAACCTCCATGTGCTAACCAAAATTTAGCAGCTTTACTAGCAGCAGCAACGACAGAACTTTCTTCAATGGCCATTGGTATGGTGTGCATTTTGCCATTTATTAAAAAATTAGGCGCAACACCAAATGGTAAATAATAGTTGGTTATGGTGTTTTCTATAAACTCATCATGTAAGTTTTGTAGTGCTATATTGGAATTCCAATATTGCTTTATGATTTTTTTAGCTTCGTCCTTATTTGAAAAATAAGTTTCAATAATCCAATCTATTTTTTTAGATTTAGTTAATTTAGAAAAGCCAGAAATAGGTGCACTCATGTACTATGTTTTTGTAACACAAAGATAGTATTCCCATTTTTAATGGTTTTCATTTAAGTCACTTAAGTTTTTGTAACTTAAAACCGAAGCTATTTTAAGTATTTACAACCTCAATTTACTGTTAATGTTTACGGTTTTTTGCTTATTTTTTAGTAAACTTGACATTCAATTCATAAAATCATTATTTTTAATGCGAACTTTTAAATTCTTCCTATTTAGTTGCTTTTTAATAACAGCGATTTCTACTACCGCACAAACCAAAAATATTTCACTTGAAGATATCTGGAATGGATCTTTTAGAACCGAAAGAATGGATGCTTTGCATTCTATGAAAAACGGACAACAATATTCTGTTTTAAATTTCGATAGAGATTCAAAAATCACAACTATAGATGTTTACGATTATAAGACATTAAGTAAAGTGAATACTTTGGTAAGCTCTTCAGACATTGAAGCGATACCTTATTTTACAGATTATACATTTAGTGATGATGAAACCAAAATTGTTTTAGCTACAGATGTAGAGTCTATTTTTAGACGATCTACACTAGGTAAATTTTATGTGTATGATACCAAAGACGGTTCGGTTACTTTAATAGCTGAAGAAAAAATACAAGAACCAACCTTTTCTCCAGATGCTACTAAAGTGGCTTATGGTTTAAATAATAACTTATATGTGAAAGATTTAGTTTCTGGTACAACGAAACAAATCACTTTTGATGGCGAAAAGAATAAAATTATTAATGGTATTACCGATTGGGTTTACGAAGAAGAATTTGGATTTGTTCGTGCTTTCGAGTGGAATGCCGCTAGTGATAGAATAGCATTTATAAGATTTGATGAAACAGATGTTCCAGAATTTTCAATGGATGTTTACGGTACTGCTTTATACCAAACACAACAAGTTTTTAAATACCCAAAAGCGGGTGAGAAAAATGCGGTTGTTTCTTTGTACTTATACGATTTGAAATCGAATAAAGCTTCCGAAGTAAAATTAGATAAAGCATACAACGATTTTTATATTCCTAGAATAAAATGGACGAATGAAGCAAATGTCTTAAGTGCGCAATACATGAATAGACATCAAAATGAATTGGATCTTTGGATGATTGATGCTAAAAAGGACAAGGCAACTTTGGTATTAGCCGAAAAAGATAAAGCCTATGTAGATGTAACCGATAATCTTACTTTTTTAAAGGATGATAGCTTTATTTGGACTAGCGAAAAAGATGGATACAACCACATTTATCATTATGATAAAAACGGAAAACTTATCAATCAAATCACCAAAGGAAACTGGGAAGTAACCAGCTATTATGGTTTTGATGAAAAAACGAATGCAATCTATTACCAATCGGTAGAAAATGGTTCTATAAATAGAGATGTGTATAGAATAGATTTAAGTGGTATAAATAAAACGCGATTAACCAAAAGCATAGGTACAAATAATGCTTCGTTTAGTGCCGATTTCACTTACTTCATTAATACGTTTTCTAACGCAACAACACCTCCAGAATATACGCTAAACAATGCTGCAACAGGAGATTTAGTAAAAAGTATAAAAGATAATGACGCACTTGCTAAAAAAATATTAGACTATACCACTTCTAAAAAAGAATTTTCTACCATTAAGGTAAATGGTAACGATTTAAACATGTGGATGATTAAACCCGCAGATTTTGATGCTACTAAAGAATATCCATTATTTATGTATCAATATTCTGGCCCAGGATCACAACAGGTTGCAAACCGTTGGAATGGCGCTAATGATTATTGGTACCAACATTTAGCACAACAAGGATATATTGTTGCTTGTGTAGATGGAAGAGGAACAGGATTTAAAGGGGCCGACTTTAAAAAAGTAACACAAAATGAATTAGGTAAATACGAGGTAGAAGACCAAATAGAAGCTGCAAAACAATTAGGAACAAGATCTTATATTGATGCGTCAAGAATTGGAATTTGGGGTTGGAGTTATGGTGGCTTTATGAGTAGTAATGCATTGTTTAAAGGAAACGATGTATTTAAAATGGCTATTGCCGTTGCTCCGGTAACTAGCTGGAGATTCTACGATTCTATTTATACCGAACGTTATATGACTACGCCTCAGGAAAACGCAAGTGGTTATGATGAAAATTCCCCAATAAATCATGTAGATAAATTAAAAGGAGACTTTTTATTAATTCATGGTACCGGAGATGATAACGTACATTTACAAAACACGATGCGAATGGTGGAAGCTTTAATACAAGCAGATAAGCAGTTTGAATGGATGGTGTATCCAGACAAGAACCATGGTATTTATGGCGGAAACACAAGATTGCATTTGTATAAAAAAATGACAAACTTTATTAATGACAAGCTTGGTGATAAATTACCAAAGGCAGAAACGAAAGAAGTACAAAAAAATATTAAAGGATAAACTAACTAACTAACTAACTAACTAAAATAAATAAACATGGAATATAAATTTGGAGGTTCTGCAGAGAACCAGAAAACAGTTTTAGGACATCCTGCAGGATTGTTCGTGCTTTTCTTTACCGAAATGTGGGAACGTTTTTCTTATTATGGAATGCGTGCTTTATTAGTGCTGTTTTTAGTATCTACTATATTAGATGGTGGCTGGGAATGGAGTAGAGCAGATGCATTGGTTCTTTATGGATGGTACACAGGACTGGTTTATTTAACCCCAATTATTGGAGGTTTTATAGCAGATAAATTTATGGGGTATCGAAGAGCTGTTGTTCTTGGAGCCTTTATTATGACCTTAGGTCATGCTTCCATGGCATTAGAAGGAATTACATCTATGTTTTTCTATGCTGGATTAACGTGCTTAATTATTGGAAATGGTTTTTTTAAGCCAAATATTTCTTCCATGGTAGGTCAATTATATAAAACACAAGGAAAAGAGAAAGATGGTGGTTATACTATTTTCTATATGGGAATTAATGCAGGTGCTTTTTTAGGTATCTTATTATGTGGATACATTGGAGAAAATATAGGATGGCATTTTGGTTTTGGACTTGCTGGAATTTTTATGTTTTTAGGAATGTTACAATTTTATTTCACACAAAAGATTTTTGGAAAAATTGGATTATCACCAAAACAAACGGAAGATTTTGAAGAGGTTATAGAACATAGTGTTGAAAAATTAGAGCATGATATTGAAGACGTTGTTGTAGAAGCAGAAAATTCGAAAGTAGTAAGAGATAGAATGTTTGTGATTGGAGTCTTTTCTTTATTTGTAGTGTTTTTCTGGTGGGCTTTTGAACAAGCAGGTGGTTCGATGACCGTTTTTGCAGCAGATTATACCGATAGAGCTTTGGTTGGTAGTGCGGCGATGACTTTTAAAATAGTAAATACCATAATAACAGTAGTGCCAATGTTGGTAATAACCTATGTTTTAGCAATGCTGTTTAAACAAACATTTAGCAAGTACTCTTTAGCTAATATCTTATTAGGTTTAAGTTTTGTAATTATTTGGATCATCGTAATTTGGATGTTAAATAGAGAATTTCAATCGGATGCAACAGAAGTTCCTGCATCATGGTTCTCTGTATTAAACTCTTTATTTATTATCTTATTTGCACCATTGTTTTCTAAACTTTGGGAAAGTAAATTAAATCCTTCAGGACCAGTTAAGTTTGCAATAGGTTTACTATTAGTAGGTTTAGGATTTGGAATCTTGGCTTATGGAGCTTCTGCAATTCCTGATGGAGCAAAAACAGCTTCTGTAAGTTTAATATTCTTAGTTGGTGCCTATTTCTTGCATACCATGGGAGAACTTTGTGTTTCACCAGTTGGGTTGTCTTACGTGAGTAAATTAGCACCGGTTAAATTAGTTAGTTTGATGTTTGGTATTTGGTTTACAGCCAATTTCTTTGCCAACCTTTTGGGAGGTTTTACAGGAAGTTATATCGATCCAATTTCAGAAGAATATGGTCTATCCAATTTCTTTTTGATATTTACGGTAATTCCAATAGCCGCAGCTGTAATTATGTTACTATTAAGCCCAATGCTTAAAAGAAAAATGCACGGCATTGAGTAAGCGGTTATTTTTATACTAAAAAGTGAACTAAACTATATATAAATGAATACAGATATTGAAAATCTATTTAAAGACAAAGTAATTGGGCATCCAGCTGGATTATTTGTGTTGTTTTTTACGGAAATGTGGGAACGTTTTTCATTTTACGGAATGCGTATTCTTCTAGTATTATTTTTAACAGCTCCTTTAATAGGTGATAACCCTGGTTGGGAATGGCCAAGAGAACACGCATTGGCATTAATTGGTACCTATGCATCCCTTTTATATTTAACGCCAATTGTTGGTGGTTGGGTTGCAGATAAGATTACTGGGTATAAATGGGCAGTTATAATTGGTTGTTTTATCATGATGCTAGGTCACGCTGCTATGGTTTTTGAAACGCGATTTACGCTGTATTTAGGTTTAGCACTATTGGTTATTGGTACTGGTTTTTTTAAACCTAACGTAACTTCTATGATTTCTGAAATGTATAAAGGCAAAGAATCTAAAAAAGATGGCGCATACACCATATTTTATATGGGTGTGAATGCTGGAGCCTTTTTTGGTATGATGCTTTGTGGTTATTTGGCCGAAAATATTGGATGGTCTTGGGGATTTGGTCTTGCAGGAATTTTTATGTTTTTAGGAATGTTACAATTCTGGTTAGCTAAAGATTTATTTGGACAAATTGGTGAAAAGCCTTCTAAGGTTTATGAAGTAGAATTACCGCAAAATATCAATGAAGTTAGTCCTACAGAACATAATCCAACAGAAGAGAAATTAAACCCTTTCACAGGAGTAGATAAAATTCTAATAATCCTTTCTGCTTTAGGAGGGCTTTTATATCTATTTAATGATCCAATGTCTAAAGTTGGGGATGTGAATCTTTTAGATTTTAGTATTGGTGGTTTAGAAGGTTCTAACGTTACCATTCTAACGGCTTTAGTCTTATTTTTATATTTAATTATTACAAGAATTTCAAGATATTCAAAAATTATAAGAGACAAAATTATTGCAGTTTCTATTTTTGGGGTCTTTACGGTATTTTTCTTCGCAGCTTTTGAACAGTCTTTAGGGTCTATGACTATTTTTGCTAGAGATTATACAGATAGAGTTTTAATAGGTTCTTCTGCAATGATATTTAAAATTGTAGATTTAATTTTAACGGTAGGACCTCTAGCTATTATTACTTGGGTTTTATATTTATTATTCCAAAAAACATATTCCAAAATACCGTTTTCCAATATTATTTTAGCAATCGCATTTCTAGCACTTTGGGGAATAGTAATTTGGAAAGTGAACAGAGAGTTTAGTAAAGACGCAACAGAAGTAGGAGCATCTTGGTTTGGTATTTTAAACTCCTTCTTTATTATTACTTTGGCACCTTTATTTTCTAAATGGTGGGAAAGTAAATACAATCCTTCTGCTGCCATGAAATATGGTTTAGGTCTTATCCTTTTAGGTTTAGGTTTTGGCGTATTAGTTATGGGAACCATGGGAATTGAACAAGGAGCACAAACAGCCTCTGTTAGTATGTTCTTTCTAATATTTGCGTACTTATTTCATACCATGGGAGAACTTTGTATTTCACCTGTCGGATTGTCTTATTTAAGTAAACTAGTACCAGGGAGAATGATTGGTTTTATGTTTGGTATTTGGTATCTAGCAATTGCTATCGGGCAAAAAGCAGCGGGGACAATGGGAGGAATGATTGATAAAATTTCGGAAGAACATGGTTTATCCACTTTCTTTTTAATTTTTACACTAGTACCAATTGCAGTTGGTCTAGTTTCTATAGTTTTAAACCCTATTCTTAAAAGATTAATGCATAACGTGAAATAATTTGTAATTTTGGAATAGTCTTTGAGACTGTAATTCTGAAAATATACAATTCATAATTAAGTTATTTATATACAATGAAAAATTTAGCACTTACACTTTTATTCGCAGTTTTAACCGTTGGATCTATTACTGCACAAGACATTAATTGGGTTTCTTTTGAGGAAGCTTTAGAACTTCAAAAGAAAGAACCTAAAAAAATCCTGATGGACATGTATACCGAATGGTGTGGACCATGTAAAATGTTGGATAAAAATACTTTTCAAAATAAGGAAGTTGCTGCCTATGTAAATAAAAATTTCTATGCAGTAAAATTTAATGCAGAAGGTAATGCCGTTGCGAACTATAAAGGGAAAGAATATACAAATCCTAATTATGATCCGGCTAAAGCAAAGAGACGTAATAGCGCACATCAATTGGCTAGATTTTTTCAAGTAAACGCGTATCCTACTATTGTATACCTAGATGAAAAGGCCGAACTGATTGCTCCTATTAAAGGATATCAAACGCCAGTTCAGATAGAGCTGTATTTAAAGATGTTTGCAAGTGATGACTATAAAGAACTAAGTACGCAAGACGCATTTGATGCATATTATTTAGCATTTAAACCAGAATTTAAAGGTTAGATTTGTCATTCTGAATTTGTTTTAGAATTTAATATAAAAGCTCCCTTTTTGCCAGTTTGGTGAAATGGGAGCTTTCTTTTTTTACAGGTCTTTTCCCATCGTGCTACATACGATTTGTAATTACTGCCATCTGCAATAATGGCTTTTGGTTTTAAAGAGTCAATCAGCCTTTCTAGATTTATTTTTGGCGAATTATGCAATAATACATAATCGGGTTTTATGCTTTTAATGGTATAAATACCAAGGCTATCTACTAATAGAATTTTTTTGTTTTGGAAGAAAAAGAGATCTTGTAATGTGTCTGTTGTAGTAGATTCAACATAGTTTGCTGTAGCAAAAGTGACTAAGGTTTTGTTGCTTGTAATGGAATCTAAATTATGAAAAATCTTCAGCATTTTGTTGCGTTTTAAACCTATAACTGTATTTCTGCTTTTATGAAAAACAATAAAGGCATCCTTGCTATTTTCGTATTTAGTATACATAATTGCTATTTGAAAACTTAATATCGAAAGACATAAAAACACCAAAGAGTAGAAGCTCTTCTTTACATATATTCGTACCAACGCTAAGAGGATTAAATACGAAGTAAGCACATAAAGGATATTAAAAGAAATCCCTTGAAATAGGAACTGTTCTTTACTCGCAATCCATTCAAAAAAAGTATTCATGAAACGTATGATACTTCCGAAGCCATCTGCAATAAATTGCGGCAATGCATGTAATAATGCCAAAATTATAACCAAAATTCCACTTGTTAAAATAATTCCTATCAACGGAATAACCACAATATTAGACAACCAAAACAATCCAGGAAACTGATGAAAATAAAACAAACTAATGGGCAGAACTCCAAATTGTGCAGCGATAGTTACCGTGGTAATTTGCCAAAGCTTGTCCGCTAGCCAAAACCGAGGTTTCCAAATTTTATAAAGTATTGGCTGAATAGCAACAATGGCAAGTACAGCCATATAACTTAATTGAAACCCAACATCAAACAAAAACAAAGGTTTAAATAGTAGAATGAAAAAAATCGAAATTGCCAATGTATTATATATGTTGCTTGGGCGTTTTAAGTGCATTCCAATGGCAACGATACTAAACATAGTTGCAGCTCTAATAATAGAAGCAGAAGCGCCAGCAAGAAGTGCATAGCACCAAAGTAGGATTAGAATGATAATCGTTTTTACCAGTTTGCCCTTTTTTATGCTTTCTAAAGGTTTAAAAAGTGTGTTTAGTAGCAGTAGTAAAATCCCAACATGCAAACCAGAAACGGCAAGAATGTGAATAGCGCCAGCATTTACATAATTGGTGTACACACCTGTACTAATACTTTGTCTTTGTCCTAAAATTAATGCGTTAATAATAGATAGCTCGTCGGGTTTAAAAGGATACTTTTTAAGTTGTTTGTTTATTGTATTTCTTAATAAACTAGCATAACCAATTAGCGTGTGTTTGGTATCGCTTACGCGGAATAGATTTTCCGTTTTAGCATATATTTGATGATAGATATATTGCTTTTCTAGATAGTTTTTATAATCGAATTGATTGGGATTCAAAGTCTGTGAAATTTCCTGAAAACCTTCCGTTGTAATTAAGATTTCGTCTACTTCTAGTTTCTTCTGAAGACTATCCTTTTTGATATTTAGTAGCGCTTTCCCGGTAACCGATTCGTCTTCCGCTTTAAGAATATCTACAACATATTTAGTGTTATAATTACCAGGTTTTAAAACTTCCTTTATCCGAAATGTGATTTGCTTTGGTGTGTTTTTTAAATGCGTATAGTGCTTTTTAAAATGTTTTGGATTATGCATATTTGTGCTTACTATTCCAATAGAAATAGTGGTGAAACATACCAAAACGCCAAACCAAATGGTTTTGATAAATTGTTTTCTAGAAAGGAATAGGGAAATAGTTAATAGTAAAAAATGGAGAAGCGCATTATACAAAGACCAGGTTAAAGGAATTACAATGGAATAGGCTAAAACAATTCCTATACATAGACAAGCGCTTAGTTTGATGACGGTAAAATTTAGAATTCGCATATATAAATATAGTAAATAATCTATATTTATAGCGAAAATATTCTACATTAGAAAAATGCTACAATATTCGTCTAGCTTGTACATAAGATAAATACCAATAGCGTTCTGCCAGGTTAGAAACCATAACGCCTTTACTTGATGACGCATGAATAAACTCCACATAGCCAACTCTTGCTGTAGTTACAATCCCAACATGGTTTACTTTTCGGCTGTTCTTTTTCGTAGCAAAAAATAGCAAATCACCTTCTTGTACTTCTTTGAGATCTATCCAATCACCAGTGGTAGATAAACCGTGGGTGGTTCTAGGAAGTGTAATGGCTTCTTTTTTAAACGAAGTATATATTAAACCAGAACAATCCATTCCTTTTTTGGTTGTTCCTCCATATTTGTATTTTACACCTTCAAAAGTTTTAGCATAATCTATAATGCTTTCTACATTTGCATTGCTTTTTGTAGTAACAGTATTAGTAGTCGCCGTTTTTGTAGTTGATTTTTTAGGAGTTTTCTTTTTAGTAACTGTTTTTGTTGTTCGTGTTTTTTTGGTAACAACACGTTTGTTTTTACTGGATTTACAAGCGGAAAAGGAAATTAAAAGAATAAGAATTAGGGCAATTTTTTTCATGTACAAATTTAAGTGTTTGGTGATAAAGCTTTATAAATAAGTTTAGCGGTTTTCTCACTTGCACCTCTTCCTCCAAGCTCTTTTTCTAATTCGTAATAGCTCATAAAGAATTTAGTTCTATGGTATTCGTCTAAAATAACGTCTAATTCTTTTTTAAGCCTTTTGGTGTTAAAATCATTTTGAATCAATTCAGTAACCACTTCTTTATTCATAATTAAATTGACCAAAGAAATATATTTTAGTGTGATGATACGTTTTCCAATTTGATAGGAAAGCCAACTCCCTTTATAACAAACAACTTGTGGTACTTTAAACAGTGCAGTTTCTAGTGTTGCAGTTCCAGAAGTAACTAAAGCAGCAGTAGATACGCTAAGTAAATCGTATGTTTTATTAGAAATAAAAGTAACATTTTTAGTGGTTATAAATTGCGAGTAAAAACTATAATCCTGACTTGGTGCGCCAGCAATTACAAATTGATAATCCGGATAGTCGCTAACCAAACTAAGCATTACCGAAAGCATTTTCTTAATTTCTTGTTTTCTACTCCCTGGAAGTAATGCAATTATAGGTTTGTCGTTGAGTTGGTGTTCTTTTCGAAAGGTGTATTCATCTACTTGCGTTCTGTTGGCAATAGCATCAATTAAAGGATGTCCAACAAAATTCACCTTGTAGTTGTGCTTTTTATAGAAATCTTCTACAAACGGAAGAATAACATACATAGCATCTACATATTTTTTTATTTTTTCAACGCGTTTCGCTCTAGACGCCCAAACTTGTGGAGAAATATAATAGTGTGTTTTAAAATGTTGTTCTTTTGCCCATTTCGCGATGCGTAAATTAAAACCAGAATTATCAATAAAAATAACAACATCTGGTTTGTAACTAGCAATGTCTTTTTTGCATAAGCTAATCGCTTTAAATATAGAGTTTATATTTAAAAGTACTTCTGCAAAACCCATGAAAGCTCTTTCTTTGTAGTGCTTTACTAAAGTACCACCAACACTTTGCATAAGGTCTCCTCCCCAGAATCTAAATTCGGCATGTACATCTTCTTTCTGTAATGCTTTCATTAAATTCGAGCCATGTAAATCGCCCGAAGCTTCTCCTGCAATAATGTAATACTTCATTTATATAAATTTAAAAAGAAGGGTTAAGATTGCTATACATATGGTAGCGATAAGTACGCCTTTTGCGCGATTATCTTGTTTTCTGCTTAAAAAGAAAAAGAACGCAATAAGGTTTAAAATAGCACCTAAACTGATGAGTTTACCAATAAAATCTTGTGCATTAGCCGTTTCAATAGCTTCCATGAAACCGCCTCCTTGACCTAATACTTTAGTCGCAATAAATAAACCTATAATGTTGGCAATAAAACCAACTACTAACCCAATTGTAATATCTTTTTTCATCTTTAGTTTCCGCGAAAGCGGTATTCTCTTTTTTGTTTTCCACGAAAGTGGCATTAATTTTTTACTGTTTTAGGCTAAAGTCCCACGTGTTTAATTTTTGTATACTATGATGCGCTGTTAAATCAAATTGCACAGGCACCACAGAAATATAACCATTTTGTAAAGCCCATTCATCGGTATCTTCTCCTTTGTCTAAATTAACAAATTTTCCGGTAAGCCAATAATATTCTTTGCCTTGCGGACTAATTCTTTTATCAAATTTTTCGACCCAATTTGCTTTTGCTTGTCTGCAAATTCGTACTCCTTTTATAGCTTTTTTTTCTAGTTTTGGGAAATTTACATTCAAAACAACACCTTCTTGCAAACCATTTTCTAAAACATTTAGTGCAATATTTTTGGCATATTCTTTAATCGCTTCAAAGTCTGCATTCCAATTAAAATCTAATAAGGAAAATCCAATAGATGGTACACCTTCTAATCCTGCTTCAATAGCAGCACTCATGGTGCCAGAGTAAATTACATTGATAGAAGAGTTAGAACCATGATTAATACCAGAAACGCACAAGTCTGGTCTTCGGTCTAATATTTCGCTAATTCCTAATTTTACACAATCTGCAGGTGTGCCAGAACAACTGTATTCTTTTTGGTCGCCATTGTCAATAGTTACTTGTTCTAAATGTAATGTAGAATCTAGAGTAATAGCGTGACCCATTCCACTTTGCGGACTATCGGGAGCAACAACCACAACGTCACCTATGGTATTCATCACTTCAATTAATGCGCGTAGTCCGGGAGCAGTTATGCCATCATCATTGGTTACTAATATTAGCGGTTTTTTTGTCATGTAGCGTCCTTTTTTTTGCTATGCTAAAATACATATTTTATACAGCTTATTCGGCATATTTACGGTTTAACAAAAAATTAGTACCTATTCGTTTTAATTGGCACAGTTTTTTCTTTAAATTAGTGAATTGAGACAAACCCCTAACTTAAGCTATAAAAGCTTAAATTAATTAATGCATTTAGAAAATGAAAAAGAAATATAATGTATTTATCCTACTGCTTTTATTAGCATTTGCATCTTGTAGTTTTACGAGTAAGACTTTTGATGATCCAGATAAAGATAAGCTACTAATACAAGTGATAACTTACGTTTTAGAGCGTGGGCACTTTGACCCTAAAGTTTTAAATGATGAATTTTCATCTGCTGTATATACCGATTATTTAGAGCAATTAGATCCTTTAAAACGTTATTTTTATAAATCAGATATAGAAGAATTTGAAAAATATAAAACAGAATTAGATGATCAACTTAAAGCGTATGATATCGCTTTCTTTAATCTAACGCATGAGCGTTTATTAAAACGTATCGAAGAAACGAAAACAATTTATAAGGATATTTTAAATAAACCTTTTAATTATTCTGTAAATGAAAGCTATAGTTCCGATTATGAAAAATTAGAATACGTTAAGAATAAAAAGCAAATGAAAGAACGTTGGAGACAACAACTTAAGTTTACTACTATTTCTAATTATGATGACTTAGTTACCGAAAATATAAAAAGTGACAAAGAGAAAAAGTCGTTAGCAAAGCTAGAAGAAGAATCTCGTAATGAAACTTTAAAATCTATTGATAATTATTACAATGATTATATAGATGATCAACAACGTAAAGATTGGTTCTCTATTTATGTAAATGCCATTGTAGAAGAATTTGATCCGCACACATTTTATTTTGCACCAGAAGACAAAGATCGTTTTGATCAGCAAATGTCTGGTAAGCTAGAAGGAATTGGAGCAAGATTATCTAAGAAAATGGATAACACTAAAATTGTAGAATTAATTTCTGGAGGTCCAGCTTGGAGAGGAAAAGAATTAGAAGTTGGTGATATTATTCAAAAAGTACGTCAAGAAAATGAAGAGCTAGCGGTTAACATTGTAGGTATGCGTTTAGACGATGCAATTAAACTTATAAAAGGCCCAAAAGGAACGGTTGTTAATCTTACTATCAAAAAAGTAGATGGTACTATTGATGTGATTTCTATTACTAGAGATGTGGTAGAGTTAGAAGAAACCTATGCTAAATCTTCTATTGTAAAGAATAATGATAAACGTTTTGGGGTAATCAATCTTCCTAAGTTTTATGTAGATTTTGAAGATTACAAAAAACGTAACGCTGCAAGTGATATCAAACAAGAAATTGAGCGTTTAAAAGAAGAAGGAATGGAAGGTCTTGTTTTAGATCTTCGTAATAATGGAGGAGGATCTTTACAAACCGTTGTAGATATGGCAGGTTTGTTTATTAAAGATGGACCAATAGTGCAAGTACGATCTACTGGAGAACCAAAAGAAGTTTTAAAAGATAAAGATAAATCGATCAGTTGGGATGGACCATTGGTGATTTTAGTGAATGAGCTTTCGGCATCTGCTTCAGAAATATTAGCAGCAGCAATGCAAGATTATAAAAGAGCTATTATTATAGGTAGTAAACAAACCTATGGTAAAGGTACTGTTCAAAATGTATTGGATTTAAATAGAATGGTGCGTAATAACTCGCAAGGAGATTTGGGAGCTTTAAAACTTACTACACAGAAATTCTACAGAATTAATGGAGGTTCTACTCAATTAGAAGGTGTGAAGAGTGATGTTGTTGTTCCAGATAGATACAGCTATATTAATGTTGGCGAAAAGGATCAAGAAAATCCATTACCTTGGGATAAAATTGAAGCTGTAGATTATACTTTTTGGGATAGTTATTTCGATTACGATTCTACCATTAAAAAGAGTCAGGAACGTATGAGTAATAATGCCCAGTTAAAGCTAATTGAAGAGAATGCAAAATGGGTAAAAACTAGAATGGATGAAAATTCACACGCTTTAAACTATACTGCATACAAGCAAAAAATAGAATTAACAGAAGAAGAAGCAAAACGATTTGATAAAATATCAGAATATCAAACAAATCTAACCTTTGAGTCTTTACCTTACGAAAGTGAATTGTTTGCAACAGATTCTATTTTAAAGGATAAGCGCGATAGATGGCACGAAAGTCTGAGTAAAGACGTGTATATGGAAGAAGCATTACATGTTTTAGAAGATTTGAAAATGTCTTACAGCATTGAAAAAGTAGCTGCAACAGTAAAAGACTAAATAAATTCATGAGTAGTAATACCAACTCATTAAGTGCATTAGCGCTCCAAAAATTTAAAAGCAATTTTTGGGGCGTTTTTAGTTTCTGGTGTATCGTGTTAATTGGCTTAATATCCGTTTTTGCTTACGCAATAGCTCCAGATAATTCGCAATATGCAAACCAGATGCATTTGGCAATACATTCCAAAAGGCCAGGGTTTAAAGTGCAAATGCTAACCATTCCTTCTACTATTAAAAATGAACAAAGTTTTTTAGATACCCTTTTCTTCGGAAGAAAAAATACAGAAACTGAAATTCCTATTACTAGTTATACCGTTGAGCAAAATAGTCTAATCTATACAGAATATGCTTCCGATGGATTAATTGGAGCAAACAAAACGATAGATTTTGAGCAATTAGATGCTGCCAAATTAAAATCATTAATTGCAACAAAAACCTTTCTTTTCGGAACCGATAAGTACGGAAGAGATCTGCTAAGTAGAATATTAGTAGGCGCGAGAATTTCGTTTTTTATTGGCTTTGTAGCTGTTTTTATATCCCTATTTATAGGTGTTTTCATGGGAAGCGTTGCTGGGTATTTTGGCGGTAAAGTAGATGCTTTTATTATGTGGATCATTAATGTAACTTGGTCTATCCCAACGTTATTATTAGTGATTGCAATTACATTGGCTCTAGGTAAAGGTTTTTGGCAAGTCTTTATTGCTGTAGGTTTAACTATGTGGGTAGAAGTTGCTAGAGTGGTAAGAGGTCAAATAATTAGCGCTAAAGAAATGCAATACGTGACTGCTGCAAGAGCTCTAGGTTTTAATAATTTTAGAATTATTACTAAACACATTTTGCCAAATATAATGGCGCCAGTAATTGTGATTTCGGCAGCCAATTTTGCAGCAGCTATTTTAATAGAAAGTGGTTTAAGCTTTTTAGGAATCGGTGCACAACCGCCAATGGCAAGTTGGGGCGCAATGATTAAAGATCATTATAATTATATTATTCTAGGAAAGCCTTATTTAGCGTTAATACCAGGATTGTGTATTATGACTTTAGTGATGGCTTTTATGCTAATTGGTAATGCACTTCGTGATGCACTGGATGTTAAGAATTAATTAGTTTATGGTAGCAGTTGCAGTTTTTAGAAATAAGTTATTCAACTTCAACTTCAACTTCAATCCAGCTCCATGTTCGCATTCAAAGAATCTATATACTCCAAAACTTCCTCTTTACCAACATCTTTAGATGAAGAAGTAATAAAGTAGTTAGGCACTTCTTCCCAAGTTTCTAAAAGAATTTTCTTGTAATCTTCTACATGGTTTTCTATAGCCTTAGGTTTAAGTTTATCCGCTTTTGTGAAAATAATAGAAAACGGAATGCCATTTTCTCCCAACCATTTCATGAAATCTAAATCTATTGGTTGTGGTTTGTGTCTAATATCTACTAAAACAAAACCAGTAACTAGCTGTTCGCGTAAAGCAAAATACTGTGTTATAAATTTCTGAAAAGTCTTTTTTGCAGATTTAGAAACACGAGCATAACCATAACCTGGTAAATCTACTAAGTACCATTCTTCATTAATTAAAAAATGATTTATAAGCTGCGTTTTTCCTGGTCTACCAGAAGTTTTTGCAAGGCTTTTTCTGCTAGTAAGCATGTTGATAAGCGAAGACTTACCTACATTACTTCTACCAATAAAAGCGTATTCCGGAATGTTTTTGGTTGGGCATTTTGCAACATCAGAGTTACTCAATACAAATTCTGCAGATTTTATTTTCATGGCGATAGCATTTCCGTGAAAACGGAAGTCTCATTAAATTAATACTAAAAGCTCAAAGGTAAAGACATCCGTGTAAGTTACCAAAATAGTTATGGTAAAAGAATAAGGGTCTTTATATATACGCTAATTTGTTTTAGAACTTTCTGTCCTCTAACCAATCATTAAGAATTTGGTTGAACGTTTCGGGATGTTCCATCATGGCAGCATGACCGCATTTGTCTATCCAGAATAAATCAGAATCTGGTAACAAAGCATTAAATTCATCAGCAACTTCTGGAGGAGTAACAGTATCGTTTTTTCCCCAAATAATACAAGTAGGTACTTTCATTTGTGGTAAATCACTAGCCATATTATGTCTTATCGCACTCTTTGCAATTGCTAATGTTTTAATAAGTTTGTTTCTGTCGTTTACCGTATCGTAAACTTCATCCACAATTTCTTTGGTTGCTACAGCAGGGTCATAAAAAACATCTTGTGCTTTCTTTTTTATTACCTCGTAATCGCTACGTTTGGTGTAGCCTCCGCCCATGGCACTTTCGTATAAACCAGAACTTCCTGTAATTACAAGCGCTTTAACTTTTTCAGGATACAGTTTTGTATGATATAAACCAATATGTCCACCTAACGAATTCCCTAATAAAATCACATTATCTAAGCCTTTGTATTCAATAAAGTCATGTAAATATTTTGCAAAAGTTTTTACATTCGTTTTTAGTAAAGACATGCTGTAAATTGGCAACTCAGGAATAATAACCTTGTATCCTTTTTTGCTAAAATGCTTAGTAACCGCTTCAAAGTTGCTTAATCCTCCCATAAGTCCATGAAGTACAATTATAGGATTACCTTCTCCTATCTCAATGTAGCTGTAATCCTTCTCTTTTTTTAAGCGATGCATCATGAATTAGTTAATCATTTCTATGAAAAACAAATATAGTTAATTCATTCAAATTATAACAACTTAAATAAAAACACTGTAAGAGTTTCTTAAATGAGATGTTAACAATCGTTTTTAAGTTTTTTACCCACAAGTTAACCCGCTGTTAGTTAGTGGTTCTTGGGCTTTAATTGTTTTTGTAATCGAAATAATGCTTCGTTTGGTCGAAAATTTATTAACAATGTGGTAAATAGTGGTAAATAGTGGTAGAATTTTCAATATATTTGACTCTTAATCGTTTTAACACGTAAAAGTTACAGTGAACTCATTAATAGGAACATACGAATGCAAGGTAGACGCAAAAGGAAGGCTTATGCTTCCTGCTGCGCTTAAAAAGCAGTTGTCTCCGGTGTTGCAAAATGGATTTGTGCTTAAACGAGCAGTTTTTCAGCCTTGTTTAGAGTTGTATCCAATGAGTGAATGGGAGGCTTTGATGACTAAAATGAATAAACTTAATCGTTTTAAAAAGAAGAATAATGATTTTATAAGACGATTTACCGCAGGAGTTAAAATAATTGAGGTAGATGCGACAGGACGATTATTGATTCCTAAAGACCTGGTGGCTTTTGCAGATATAGCAAAAAACATAGTGGTTTCTTCAGCAATTAATATTGTGGAGATTTGGGATAAAGATAAATATGAACAAACCATTGATGATGCAGCTGTAGATTTTGCAGATTTAGCAGAAGAGGTAATGGGACAAGACGATGAAGAAAATGGAATATCATAACCCAGTTTTATTGAAAGAAACCGTGGACGGTTTAAACATTGTTGAAGATGGTGTTTATGTCGATGTCACTTTTGGAGGTGGAGGACACAGTAAAGAAATATTAAAAAGACTTGGAGTAAACGGAAAGTTGTATGCTTTTGATCAAGATCCAGATGCGCTTGAAAATACTATTGATGATGCTCGTTTTACGTTAATTCATGAAAATTTTAGACACATGAAGCGCTTTTTAAGGTTTTATGGTGTGAAGGAAGTAGATGGTGTTTTGGCGGATTTCGGAGTTTCATCACATCAATTTGATGTTGCAGAGCGTGGTTTTTCAACCAGATTTGAAGCGGATTTAGATATGCGTATGAATCAGAAAAGCGAAATTTCTGCATATCATGTAGTTAACGATTATGAAGAAGAGCGATTGAAGCAAGTGCTTTTGCAATATGGCGAATTAAGGCAAGCTCCGGCAATGGCTAAAGAAATTGTAGAGCAAAGAAAAGAGTCGCCAATCATAACTAGTGATCAATTAAAAAAAGTATTAAAAAGCTTTTTACAGCATAAAAAAGAAAACAAGGTTTTAGCGCAGATTTATCAAGCTATTCGTATTGAGGTGAATCAGGAAATTGAAGCTTTAAAAGAGTTTTTATTGCAAATGCCAGAGGTTTTGAAGCTTAATGGTCGTTTGAGCTTTATATCGTATCACTCTTTAGAAGATAGATTGGTAAAGCGTTTTATTAGAAATGGTTTGTTTGAAGGGGAGCCAGAACGCGATATGTTTGGAAACTTTGAAGTGCCTCTTAAAAAAGTTGGTGGTTTAATAGTGCCAAGTAGAGAAGAGGTAAAAATAAACAATAGAGCAAGAAGCGCTAAACTTCGTATTGCTAAAAAAGTATAAATAAGTATCGCCCCTCGCGTTGGTTGCGATGGAAATGTGTTTTCGTGGAAAGCACATTGTAAAGCAAAACGAGAGGTCTCAATAGAAAAGAAATAACTTAAACAGATGGATTACCGCTTTCGCGGAAACCGAAGATGAAAAAAAATATCTATAGCATATTAAAAGGAAGGTTTCTCGTTAGCGATGATGCCTTTAAAAACTGGAAAATGATTCTATTTATTTCTGGTTTGGCTATAGTGATGATTGCGAGTTCGCATAGTGCAGATAAAAAAGTACATGAAATTGCAAAACTAAATAATCATGTTAAAGAGCTTCGTTCTGCTATGATAGATGGCAGGGGAAGACTCATGAAGCTTAAAAAAGAGTCGTTTTTAGAAGGAGAAATGGCAGGGAAAGGAATTGCTATATCAGAAGTTCCACCAAAAAAAATAAAAGTTAAATCACAAAAAGAATAGTTCCATTTTGGCAGCAAGCGAAAAGAACATATTAAACCGATTGTATTTCATAGCAGGATGTATGTTCATCTTCGCTCTAGCAGTTGTGTTTAAACTTTTGACTATCCAGTTTGTGCAAGGGGACAAGTATAAAGCATTAGCGCAAAGTAGAACGATTAAGCCCGTGCCAATTCTTGCAAACAGAGGAAATGTTTATTCTGTAAACGGAAATTTATTAGCAACGTCTGTGCCTAAGTACGATATAAGAATCGACGCTATTACGCCTTCCGCTAAAACCTTTGAAGAAAATTTAAAACCTTTGAGTCTGGCACTTTCAAAATATTCAGGAAAGCCAGCTTCGTATTATCAAAAAGAACTCCGTAAAGCAAGAGCAAATAGAAATAGATATTACTTATTGGCTAGAAATATTGGGTATTCCGATTATATTAAGTTTCGCAATTTCCCAATGTTAAAACTTGGTGCTTTTAAAGGTGGTCTTATTGTAGAGCAAACTACAAAACGCGAGCATCCAATGGGAGGAATTGCAGAGCGTACCATTGGTTATGAGCGTACAGATGAGGATGGAAATGTTACTAGACCAGGAATTGATGGTGCTTTTGGAGTGAAATATTTACGTGGCACAGATGGTTTGCGTTTAAAGCAAAAAATAGGAAAAGGACAATGGAAGCCTATTGTAGATTATGACCAAGTAGAAGCTAAAGATGGTTATGATGTGTACACAACAATAGATGTAAATATTCAGGATATTGCACATCATGCCCTTTTAAAACAATTAGAGTATTACGAAGCAGAACATGGTTGTGTGGTTGTAATGGAAGTGAAAACAGGGGAGATTCGAGCGATTTCTAATCTTGGTAGAACAAGTAAAGGTAATTATTACGAAAAACTAAACTATGCTGTTGGGGAGTCTCATGAACCTGGATCTACATTTAAGGTGATGGCTTTAATGGCTGCTTTAGAAGATAAAGTTATAGATACATCTACGGTTGTAGATACAGGAAATGGAAGAAAACGATTTTATGGAAGAACGATTAGCGATTCGCATCGTGGTGGTTTTGGTAAAATTTCGGCAGCAAGGGCTTTAGAGGTTTCTTCAAATATTGGTTTGGCTACTATTGTGGATGATAACTATTCCGAAAATCCAGAGAAATTTCTTAAAAGGTTACGAAAATGGAAATTAGATCAGCCACTGGGTATTTCTATTATTGGCGAAGGTAATCCTGTAATACCAAGACCAGGAGATGCTATTTGGAGTAGAAATGCATTGCCATCTATGGCTTACGGTTATAATATGCAATTAACGCCATTGCAGACTTTGGCTTTTTATAATGCTATTGCTAATGATGGCGAATTGATAAAGCCTAGGTTTTTAAAAGCGGTAAAAGAATTTGATAGAGAGATTGAAGTCTTTGACAAAGAAGTGATCGTGGATGAGATTTGTTCTGCGGAAACACTTGCTCAAATGAAAGATATTCTAAAAAATATTGTGGTTAGAGGAACAGGAAAGAAGTTGTATTCTGAAACTTTCTCCATGGCTGGAAAAACAGGAACGGCAAGAACAGATTATGCTAATAATGAAGAGTGGAAGAGGAATCCTAAATACATTTCTTCTTTTGCAGGATATTTTCCAGCGGAAAACCCTAAATATTCTTGCATCGTAGTTATTCATAAACCAAGTACAAAAGTCGGCTATTATGGAGCAGATGTAACGGGGCCTGTATTTAAGCGTATTGCGCAAAAAATATTTACAGATACGCCAATTGTAGATGAGGTAGAATCTTTAGAGGTGCAAAATGCTTCGGTAGATAAGGAATACCAAGGGTATTATAATACGGCGCAAACCTATAAAACAATTATGCCGAGTGTTATCGGTTTGCCTGCAATGGATGCTATTTCCTTATTGGAAAATATGGATGTAGATGTGCAAGTAAAAATATCAGGTTCTGGTATTGTTAAAAAACAATCGGTAGATAAAAACACCAAACTTAAAAAGAAACAAACTATAGTTTTAGAAGCATCGTGATAGATTTTAAAGACATATTATATAAGGTAAATATCAATGCGGTTGTTGGTAGCACAAACGTGTATATACGAAACATAGATTTCGATTCACGTAAAATTGCTATTAATGATGTCTTTGTTGCTATTAAAGGTTCTCTTGTAGATGGTCATGACTATATTGATATTGCGATAAAGCAAGGAGCAATGGTTGTTGTTTGTGAAAAAATGCCACACAATCTGAATGCTAAAGTGACTTATGTGCAAGTGGAAGACGCAACAAAGGCATTGGCAATTATGGCGAATAATTATTATGGTTCTCCTTCTAAAAATTTAAAGCTTGTTGGTGTTACGGGAACGAACGGAAAAACTACTATAGCAACCCTTTTGTATCAGTTGTTTAAAAATGCTGGTTACAAGGTTGGTTTGCTTTCCACAGTAAAAGTGATGGTGGATACTAAAGAATATAAGGCAACACATACAACGCCAGATTCTTTAACGATCAATCGCTATTTAAAAGAAATGAATGATGAAGGCGTTGAGTTTTGCTTTATGGAAGTGAGCTCGCATGGAATTCATCAAAATAGAACAGAGGCGCTTTATTTTGAAGGCGGAATTTTTACGAACCTATCCCACGATCATTTAGATTATCATGACACGTTTGCGGAATATCGCGATGTGAAAAAATCCTTTTTTGATAATCTTCCGTCGGAAGCATTTGCACTTGTGAATGTGGATGATAAAAATGGAATGGTGATGCTTCAAAATACGGCAGCTAGAAAATATACGTATGCTTTAAAAAGTTATGCGGATTATAGAGCGCAAATTTTAGAGAATCAGTTTAGTGGTTTGTTGCTTAAGGTGGAAGATGCTGAAGTTTGGACAAAACTTATCGGAAAATTTAACGCTTATAACGTATTGGCAATTTATGGTACTGCGGAATTATTAGGATTAGAAAAAGGTGAAATCCTTCGTTTAATAAGTGAATTGGAAAGTGTAAGCGGAAGATTTCAGTACTTAATTTCAGAAGAAAAGATCACGGCAATTGTAGATTATGCGCACACTCCGGATGCTTTGCAAAACGTGTTAGAAACCATAAATAGTATTCGTACAAAAAACGAAGAACTGATAACGGTTGTTGGTTGTGGAGGCGATAGAGATAAAACTAAAAGACCTAAAATGGGAAATATAGCTTCTGCTTTAAGTACTAAAGTGATTTTTACAAGCGATAATCCTAGAAGTGAAGTTCCAGAAACTATTATAGAAGAAATAGAAGCAGGAGTGGATCCTGTAAACTTTAAAAAAACCATGTCGATTGCAGATAGAAAACAAGCTATCAAAACAGCATGTCAGCTAGCAAAAGCAAACGATATTATATTAATAGCTGGGAAAGGACATGAAACGTATCAGGAAGTTCATGGTAAACGTCATGATTTTGATGATTATAAAACCGTGCAAGAGTTTTTAAAACAATTGCAAAAATAAATCTTGTCATTCCTGCGAAGGCAGGAATCCATAAAAAATAATAAAAAAAATAATAAAAAATAGTATAAATGCTGTATTACCTATTTGAATATTTAGAAAAACATTACCAGTTTCCAGGAGCTTCACTTTTTGGGTTTATAACCTTTAGAGCAGCTGTGGCTATACTAATATCTCTATTGTTTTCTACCATATTTGGTAAACGCATTATTCGTTTTCTACAAAAACAACAGGTAGGAGAAACGATTAGAGATTTAGGTTTAGAAGGGCAAGCAGAAAAAGCAGGAACACCAACTATGGGAGGAATTATTATCATTCTTGCTACGTTAATTCCAGTCTTACTACTTGCAAAGCTAGAAAATACATACATTATTTTATTAATTGTTACCACGTTATGGATGGGAACTATTGGTTTTATTGATGATTATATCAAAAAATTTAAGAATGATAAAGAGGGTTTAAAAGGAAGATTTAAAATTTTAGGTCAAGTTGGTTTGGGTATTATTGTAGGTGCTACTTTATACTTCAGTCCTAATGTGACCATTAAAGAGAAGCTTCCAGTAGCGCAACAACAAGAGATTTTGGCGGAAAACCCAAATGCTTTACCAGGAAAGTTTTTTGCAGCAGAAGAGCAATCCACTAAAACAACAATCCCTTTTGTAAAAGGAAATGAGTTTGATTATGCCGATTTAATTACATGGATAAATCCAGAATGGGGAAAATATGCTTGGATTATTTTTATCCTTGCTTCTATTTTTATTATCACAGCCGTTTCTAATGGTGCAAATCTTACCGATGGAATTGACGGACTAGCAGCAGGAACTTCAGCTATAATTGTACTAACCCTTGGGATTTTTGCCTTTGTGTCTGGACATATTGTGTTTTCAGATTATCTGAATATTATGTACATACCAAGAATAGAAGAAATTACTATTTATATCGCTGCATTTGTTGGAGCGTTAATTGGTTTTTTATGGTACAATGCCTATCCAGCGCAAGTGTTTATGGGAGATACTGGAAGTTTAACTATTGGAGGAATTATTGCTGTAATTGCAATTGCCGTTAGAAAAGAATGGTTAATCCCCGTTTTATGCGGAATATTTTTAGCAGAAAATCTCTCTGTAGTAATGCAGGTAAGTTGGTTTAAATACACGAAGAAAAAATATGGTGAAGGACGACGCATTTTTAAAATGTCGCCTCTACATCATCACTATCAAAAATCGGGATATCACGAAAGTAAAATTGTTACCAGATTCTGGATTATCGGAATCTTATTAGCAATTGTATCTATTGTAACACTGAAAATTAGATAATAGTTGTCATTCCGCGCTGAATGCGGAATCCATATTAACAAAAGCAGATTCTGCGTCGTAGCGCAGAATGACAAATAATGAAAAAAAAGAGATTAGTCATATTAGGAGCAGGAGAAAGTGGTGTGGGAACAGCGCTTTTAGCAAAGGCAAAAGACTATCAGGTTTTTGTTTCCGATAAGGGATTAATTAAAGATAAATATAAAGAAGTTCTTATACATAATGAAGTGGAATGGGAAGAGCAGAAGCATACAGAATCAAAAATTCTTAATGCAGATGTGGTAATGAAAAGCCCAGGGATTCCTGAAAAAGTTGCTATAGTGCAGCAGTTAATTAAGAAGGGTATTCCTGTTATTTCAGAAATTGAATTTGCTTCCAAATATACCAATGCAACACTAGTTGGTATCACAGGAAGTAATGGTAAAACTACAACGGCTACACTAACAGATCATATTTTAAAACAAGAGTTAAACGTTGGTTTGGCAGGTAATATTGGAGACAGTTTTGCAAAGCAAGTTTTAGAAAAAGATTATGAAAACTATGTCTTAGAGATTAGTAGTTTTCAGTTAGATGGTATAGTAGATTTTAAACCGCAAATTGCTGTAATAACCAACATTACTCCAGATCATTTGGATAGATATAATTATCAATTTGAAAACTATATCGCTTCCAAATTTAGTATTGCTAAAAATCAGACAAAAGAAGATTATCTGATTTATGATGCAGACGATGAGGTAATCACAGATTGGTTGAAAACGCATCCAGTACAATCCACATTATTGCCATTTTCTTTAGTAAAGAAAATTGAGAATGGCGCGTATTTAGAAAAAGAAAATATAATAATAACAATAGATAACAACCAAATAATTATGCCAACAAGCAAAATAGCATTAGAAGGTAAGCACAATGTTAAGAATGCAATGGCTGCATCGACAGTAGCGCATTTATTAAAAATAAGAAAGCAAACGATTCGTGAAAGTCTGGAGAATTTTCAAGGAGTAGAGCATCGTTTGGAGCATGTGTTAAAAATTAACAAAGTGCAATATATAAACGATTCTAAAGCAACAAATGTAAATGCAACATACTACGCGTTAGAAAGTATGGATGCACCAACGGTTTGGATTGTTGGAGGCGTAGATAAAGGAAATAATTACAATGAATTATTCTCTTTTGTAAACGAAAAAGTAAAAGCAATTATTTGCTTAGGTGTAGATAATGAAAAGTTGATGCGCACTTTTGGTGGCATGGTAGATATTATTGTGGAAACGCAATTTATGAGCGAAGCTATAAAGATTGCTTATAAAGTTGCTGAATCTGGTGATAATGTATTGTTGTCTCCAGCTTGTGCAAGTTTTGATTTGTTTGAAAACTACGAAGACAGAGGAAGACAATTTAAAGAAGCAGTACGAAGTTTATAATAAATTCCTGCGAAGGCAGGAATCTATAAAAGTAATGCGTGAAGCGAAATGAAATTCGTGGATAAAAAGAAGAGCGTAATAAATTTAAAAAGAGATGTCTGCCTACGCAGGAATAAGGAATGCAAGAAATATTTAATAACATAAAAGGAGATAGATTAATTTGGGCAATAGCAGCGCTATTGGCTATTTTTTCATTCTTACCTGTGTACAGCGCAGCAAGCAATTTAGCTTACGTTGGTGGTACAGGTAATACTTTTTCTTTTTTTATTAAGCACTTTATGCATTTGTTTTTAGGTTTTGCTATAATGTATGGCGTGCATAAAATTCCGTATCGATACTTTAGAGGTTTATCGATGGTTTTAATTCCTGTAGTACTAGTATTATTGGTTGTTACAATGCTACAAGGAACTACTATTGAAGGAGCCAATGCTAGTCGTTGGATTCAAATCCCAATAGTAAACATGTCGTTTCAAACATCTACTCTTGCAGCAGTCGTACTTATGGTATATGTAGCAAGATATATGTCTAAAATTCAAGAAAAAGAAATTACTTTTGTCGAAACTATTTTACCGCTTTGGATACCTGTATTTCTGATACTAATACTAATCCTTCCAGCAAATTTTTCAACCGCTGCAATTATGTTTGTTATGGTCGTTATGTTGGTGTTTTTAGGGGGGTATCCTTTACGCTATTTAGCGGTGATTATCGGTTCTGGTATTTTCGCATTGGTGCTGTTTGTTTTGGTTGCAAAGGCGTTTCCTGATGCGATGCCAAATAGAATTGATACTTGGATGAGTAGGATTGATAGTTTCTCTAATGATGATAATACAGAAGCAGACTATCAAATAGAACATGCAAAAACAGCAATTGCCTCTGGAGGAATTCAGGGTGTTGGTCCAGGAAAAAGTATTCAGAAAAATTTTTTACCTCAATCATCATCCGATTTTATTTATGCAATTATAGTAGAAGAATATGGTTTAATAGGTGGCTTTTTACTCATGATATTA
Source organism: Lacinutrix sp. MEBiC02595 (assembly GCF_053601555.1). Classification (NCBI taxonomy): domain Bacteria; kingdom Pseudomonadati; phylum Bacteroidota; class Flavobacteriia; order Flavobacteriales; family Flavobacteriaceae; genus Lacinutrix; species Lacinutrix sp. MEBiC02595. The sequence goes on from NZ_JBSHNU010000222.1 coordinate 293,686, forward strand.
TACATGTGGTTGCTGTTTAGAATTGTAATTGTAGCGCAGAAATCCGATACCATTTTTGGTAAACTCTTGGTGCTTGGTGTTGGTTTGCCAATTGTGTTTCAAGCATTAATAAATATGGCCGTTGCTGTAGAATTGTTTCCGGTAACGGGACAAACTTTACCATTAGTGAGTAGTGGAGGAACATCCATTTGGATGACCTGTCTTGCAATTGGGATTGTATTGAGTGTAAGTGCAAAGAGAGAAGAAGATAAGAATAAAGAGAATAGTGAAGATAATCCGTTAGAGGTTTTAAGCGAAGCAATTTAATGAAGAAACATAAAATCATATTATCTGGAGGAGGAACTGGAGGACATATTTATCCTGCAATTGCCATTGCTAACGAGTTAAAATCTCGTTTTCCAGATGCGGAGTTTCTGTTTGTTGGTGCAAAAGACAGAATGGAAATGGAAAAAGTACCGCAAGCTGGTTTTGCAATCAAAGGACTTTGGATTTCAGGTATTCAGCGTAAGCTTACATTAAAAAACCTATTGTTTCCGTTTAAATTATTAAGTAGTTTATATAATGCAAGGAAAATAATAAAACAGTTTAAACCAGATATCGCTATTGGTACAGGTGGATTTGCAAGCGGACCATTATTACAAATGGCAACTGTAAACGGCGTGCCTACTTTAATACAAGAGCAAAATTCGTATCCGGGAATTACAAACAAACTGTTATCTAAAAAGGTGCAGAAAATTTGTGTTGCTTATGATGGTTTAGAACGCTTTTTTCCGAAAGAAAAAATGATTAAAACAGGAAATCCTGTTCGCCAAGATTTATTAGATATAGATTCTAAAGTAGCCGAGGCTAAAAAATATTTTAATCTAGTAGAGGGAAAGAAAACCCTTTTGGTTATTGGTGGTAGTTTAGGTGCAAGACGCATAAATGAGCTGATAAGAGAAGAGCTAGATTATTTTAATACGTTGAACATGCAAGTGATCTGGCAATGTGGAAAACTGTATTATAAAACGTATAAAATTGATGGTAATGAAAAGCAAGTGCAGCTGCATCAATTTATAAATAACATGGATTTAGCGTATGCTGCAGCAGATATTATTATATCTAGAGCAGGAGCAGGTTCTGTTAGTGAATTGTGTATTGTTGGTAAACCAGTAATTTTTATTCCGTCACCAAATGTGGCCGAAGATCATCAAACTAAAAATGCGATGGCTGTTGTAAATGAAAATGCAGCGATGTTAATTAATGAAAGTGATTTGGTAGTAGATTTTGAAAATAAATTTACGCAATTAATGGCTTCACCAGAGAAACAAAAAGAGCTAGGAGCAAATATAAAAAAGCTAGCATTAGTAAATGCTACTAAAGAAATAGTAGACGAAGTGGAAAAGCTTCTGAAACATTAAACTAAAAAGAAAATGTTTGGTCGATCGCAATCGCGACCTTATTTAAAAAGAATGAACTTAAACAACATACATAACATCTATTTTATTGGCATTGGTGGCATTGGCATGAGTGCGCTTGCGCGATACTTTAAGGCGAGCAATAAAAACGTGGCAGGTTATGATAAAACCCAAACGGAAATTACAGATAGTTTGGAAGATTTAGGTATTCAGGTTCATTTTGAAGATTCTATAGCGCAAGTAGAAGATGCTTTTTTAAATTATGATACCACGTTGGTTGTTTATACTCCAGCGGTACCAAAAGATAATAGAGAGCTTGCTTATTTTAAAAACGACAGAAATTTTACCGTTTTAAAAAGATCTGAAATTTTAGGCCTAATTACAGAAAACACGTTTTGTTTAGCTGTTGCTGGAACGCATGGTAAAACTACAACGACAAGTATTTTAGGACATTTGTTATACGAATGTAATGTAGAATTAACCGCTTTTTTAGGCGGAATTAGTGAAAATTATAATTCTAATTTAATCTTAAATGGAAACAAAGTTTCTGTGGTAGAAGCAGATGAATTTGATAGATCCTTCTTAACTTTGTCTCCAGATTTAGCATGCATAACATCTATGGATGCAGATCATCTAGATATTTATGGAGATGCTTCCGAATTAATAAAAACATTCAAAGATTTTTCAGAAAAAATAAAACCTAATGGAAAGCTGTTTGTTAAAAATGGTTTACCGCTAAAAGGAATTACCTACGGAATGGAAGACGATTCCGATTATTCCGTAAAAAATATAAAAATAGAAAATGGTGCGTATGTATTTGATGTGAAAATGCCAAATGCAACACTAGAAAGAGTTCAATTTAACCTGCCTGGTAGACATAATTTGTCGAATGCGTTAGTAGCCTTGGCGATGGCTGTAGAATATGGTTGCCCTCACCAGCAGCTCGCCAAAGCTTTAGCATCTTATAAAGGTGTGAAACGCAGATTTACGTACCAAATTAAAACGGAAGAATTGGTGTTTATAGATGACTATGCACATCATCCAGAAGAAATTAATGCAGTGTATCAAGCCGTTCGAGAAATGTACCCAAATAAGAAAGTGTTGGCAATATTTCAACCGCACTTATTTTCTAGAACCAAAGATTTTGTAGATGATTTTGCTGAAAGTTTGTCGCAGTTTGATGAAGTATTATTGTTAGATATTTATCCAGCAAGAGAGCTGCCAATAGAAGGCGTTACTTCTAATTGGTTATTAGAAAAAATTAAAAATGAAAACAAACAACTTGTTGCTAAAAATGAGTTAGTTGCAAAAATAAAAGAAAGTACAGCACAAATAATTTTAACTATTGGTGCTGGTGATATTGGAGCAGAAGTGAAACATATTAAAAAAGCGTTGCTTGGTGAAAGTTAACTGGAACTATATAAAAATGTTTGTACTACTAGTGTTAGTAGTGTTTTTGTATGCTTTTTCGGCAACAAAAAATAAGGTTAGAGATGTGTCTCAACCTCAAGTACAATTTTTAGGCGATAATAACCTGTTTATTACGCAGGCTAATGTTAGTAAGTTGTTAATACAAAATCAACAATCTGGTGCAAAGGCGTCTAAAGAAATTTTAGATTTGAACAAATTAGAATCTGCCCTGAATTCTAATCCAATGATCAAATCTGCCGAAGTGTATCTTTCTGTAAATGGGGAACTTAAAGCAGAAGTGAAACAAAAAAAACCTATAGCTAGAGTTAGTACTAATTCGTCGTATTATATAGATGACCAAGGAAGTTATATGCCTTTGTCTTCTAATCATGCAGCAAGAGTGCCTTTGGTAACCGGTTTAGTGAAAAAAGATGCATTGGATAATGTGTTTAAAATAGCAAAAAAGGTAAATAGCGATGCCTTTTTAAATAAATACGTGATTGAGATTCATCAAAATGAAGACAATAGTGTTTATTTAAAATTGAGACAATCCACTTTTATAGTGCATTTAGGGGATTTAAATCAATTAGATAAAAAGATAAATAACCTAAAGGTATTTTATCAAAAAGCGTTAAAAGAAAAAACACTTAATAGTTACAGTAAAGTTAATTTACAGTTTGATAACCAAGTAGTGTGCACCAAAACGTAAACTATGGAGAATAATATAGCAGTAGGATTAGACATTGGAACCACAAAGATTGTGGCTATGATTGGTCGTAAAAATGAATATGGTAAGGTAGAAATTTTAGGTATTGGTAAATCTAAAAGCCTTGGTGTACATCGCGGTGTGGTAAATAATATTACGCAAACCATTCAATCCATTCAATTAGCAGTGCAAGAAGCAGAAACTGCGGCAGGAATGAAAATTGAAGGAGTAACCGTTGGTATTGCTGGGCAGCATATAAGAAGCTTACAGCATAGCGATTATATTACGAGATCAAATTCTGAATTGGTTATAGATGAAGAGGATATTGACCGATTAATTAATCAAGTGCATAAGTTAGTAATGCTTCCTGGTGAAGAAATTATTCATGTTTTACCACAGGAATATAAAGTAGATGGTCAAGCCGAAATAAAAGAACCAGTAGGAATGTATGGCGGAAGATTGGAAGCTAATTTTCATGTGGTAGTTGGACAAGTTTCTTCTATCCGAAATGTGGGAAGGTGCATACAAAGTGCTGGATTAAATCTGGAAGGAGTTACACTAGAACCTTTAGCGTCTTCTAATGCTGTATTAAGTCAAGAAGAAAAAGAAGCAGGAGTTGCACTTATAGATATTGGAGGAGGAACAACAGATTTAGCCATTTTTAGAGATGGTATTATAAGACATACTGCTGTAATTCCTTTTGGAGGAAATGTAATAACAGAAGACATAAAAGAAGGCTGTTCTATTATAGAAAAGCAAGCCGAACTTTTAAAAATAAAATTCGGTTCTGCATGGCCAGGAGAAAATAAAGACAATGAAATTGTTTCTATTCCAGGATTAAGAGGCAGAGAACCAAAAGAGATCACATTAAAAAATCTCTCTAAAATTATTCATGCTCGCGTAGTAGAAATTGTGGAGCAAGTGTATGTAGAGATTAAAAATTATGGTCACGAAGAGCAAAAAAAGAAACTTATTGCAGGAATTGTTTTAACAGGTGGTGGTGCACAATTAAAGCATTTAAAACAATTAGTAGAGTACATAACAGGAATGGACACTAGAATAGGGTTTCCTAATGAGCATCTTGCAGGAGATAGTGATGATGAGATTACAAGTCCATTGTTTGCTACAGCTGTAGGTTTAGTAATGGATGGCTTAAAAAGAAATGAAAGAAAAAAAGCCGAAGTTATTGTGGAGGAGTCCGATTTTCTAGTCGATGAAACAGAAGAGGCAAAAGAAGAAACGGAAGTAAAACAAGTAGTAAAAGAGAGACGGACGTTTTTAGATAAACTGACCGAGAAAGTAAAAGATTTTTTAGATAACGCAGAGTAAAGTAATTAAGTAAGAAAATAAAACCGAAATTCATGAGCAGCAACAAAGAATTCGAAACCAATATAGCATTCGATTTACCAAAAAATCAATCCAATGTGATTAAAGTTATTGGAGTAGGTGGTGGTGGTAGTAATGCTATCAATCACATGTTTCAACAAGGTATTAAAGGAGTAGACTTCGTAATCTGTAATACAGATGCGCAAGCACTTCAAAATAGTGGTGTACCCAACAAAATTCAATTAGGTCTTAACCTTACCGAAGGTTTAGGTGCAGGAGCAAATCCAGATGTAGGAGAGCAATCTGCTATAGAGAGTTTTGAGGATCTACAACGTATGTTAGATACCAATACCAAAATGATCTTCATTACCGCAGGAATGGGTGGAGGAACAGGAACAGGAGCAGCCCCGATTATTGCTAAAATGGCTAAAGATTTAGATATTTTAACAGTTGGAATTGTTACTATGCCTTTTCAATTTGAAGGAAAAATGCGTAACGAACAAGCGCAAAATGGTATTGAGAAACTACGAAACGTAGTAGATTCATTAATCGTAATAAACAATAATAAACTTCGTGATGTTTATGGTAATCTTGGTTTTAAAGCAGGATTCTCCAAAGCCGATGAAGTATTATCGACTGCAGCACGTGGTATTGCAGAAGTGATTACACATCACTATACACAAAATATTGATTTACGTGATGCTAAAACGGTATTAAGTAGCAGTGGAACAGCTATTATGGGTTCTGCTAGTTCTTCTGGGCAAAATCGTGCACATGATGCCATTCGTAAAGCTTTAGATTCCCCATTATTAAACGATAATAAAATTATAGGTGCCAAAAACGTATTGTTGCTAATCGTTTCTGGAGCACAAGAAATTACTATCGATGAGATAGGAGAAATCAATGATCATATTCAAAATGAAGCTGGTCATGGAGCAAATATAATTATGGGAGTTGGTGAAGATGATTCTTTAGATGAGTCTATCGCTGTAACCATTATTGCTACGGGTTTTGATATTGAACAACAAGATGAAATTTCAAATACCGAAACAAAAAAGGTTATTCACTCTTTGGAAGAAGAGCAAACTTCGGATAAAGATTTATCTAAAAAAGATAAAAGTCCAGCAATTATAACTCCAAATATTGAGTTACAAAAAAAGGTAGAACCAGTAATTGTAAAGCACACTTTAGATTTAAATGAATTGGAAGATGCTTTTGAAACAAGAAGAAAAGTAGGTGCTAAACCATTAAATTTAATTCCAACTTCAGAAATCATCAAAAACATGAATGTGGTTTATGATGAAGTACTTGCAACGAAGGATGCACATGTAGAAGAAACTTTACCAGAAGAAGATTTTGTAATCACTAACGCCACTCCGGTAGCTGAAGCTGCTAATGATTTTGAAGAGGAGCAACAAATCACGCTAACTTTTGATATGCCATTAAGTGAGCCTCTTGCGCCTATTGCACAAGAAATTCAAGAGGTTAAAGAAGAAGTTAAAGAAGTTGTACAGGAAGAAAAAGTAGTTCATAATCTAAATGCAGAAGAGATTAAGGCATTGCCTGTGAATGACTTTATAGAGCTTGTAAATGTTACAGAAACAAATAAAGATGGCGAAATTCGTTATGCTTTAGATGATTATTTAGAATTTGAAGCTACAAGCGAACCAAAGAAAAAAGAGCCAGTTGTAGAAGTGGTAGATAAGGTCTTGGATCAAGAAATTGTTTTCGAAAAGAAAGTGGTGAAAAACAATGTTGTTGAAGAGCAAGTGGAAGAAATTGACCCAATGAACAGTCCGATTTCAGACATGTTAAAAGAAAGAGCAGAAGAACGCAGACGTAAAATGAAGGACTTTAATTATAAATTCAATACTTCAAAAATTGATGATATAGAGAAGATTCCCGCGTATAAGCGCCAAGGTGTAGATTTGCAAGATGTGCAACATTCATCACAAAGAACTAGTATTTCTGGTACTTCTATAAGTACAGATGATAATGATGATATGCTTTTAAGAAGTAATAATTCGTTTTTACACGATAATGTAGACTAAGTTAAGTTTAGTGTTTAACTTCAACTAACCCGAAAAACTCACCCAAAGGTTTTTCGGGTTTTTTATTTTAATCATTTCTTATATTTTCTAAATTTAGGTTGCTTATGGAGTACTATCAACTGCTCACTTTTTTATATCTTCGCAATTCAAAACAAATAAGATTATGAGCTTACAAGAAAGTATCATGACAGCTATGAAAGCTGCAATGAAATCTAAAGACCAAACAGCATTAGCTGCTTTAAGAGCAGTAAAATCTGAAATACTTTTAGCACAAACAGAAACTGGATCTAAAGAAGAAATTACAGAAGATCAAGAAATAAAAATATTATCTAAATTAGTAAAGCAACGTAAAGATAGTGCTGCTATTTTTTCGGAACAAAACAGAGAAGATTTAGCAGAGCCAGAAATAGCACAAGCGGCAGTAATTAGTCAGTTTTTGCCAGCGCAACTGGACGAAGCAGAAATTGAGAAAGTGGTAGTAGAAACTATTGCAGCAACAGGAGCAGCAGGTATGAAGGATATGGGAAAAGTTATGGGAATGGTAAACCAAAAACTTGCAGGACAGGCAGATGGTAAAACCATTTCTACTATTGTAAAGGCTAAATTGTCTTAAATAAATAATAAGATTCCTTCTAGGAATTTGATGGCCTCGTAGTTCAATTGTCTTTTTTGAGATTTAGTTGTACTACAAGTCCGAAAAAAATGGCCTCGTAGTTCAACTGGATAGAATATCAGATTTCGGCTCTGATGGTTGGGGGTTCGAATCCCTTCGAGGTCACGAATAAAAGAAAAAGCTGTGCGTCAAATCAAACTCGTTTGAATTTGTAAGTACAGCTTTTTCTTTTTCAAAGCGGAGCTTTATAGGGAAAAGCGAGTGCAGCGAGTTAATCCTCTTTTTAATTACGTCAAATCAAACTCGTTTGAATTTTTAAATGCAACTTTTCTTTTTTCAAAGCGGAGCTTTATAAGGAGAAACGATTGCAGCGAGTTAACCCTCTTTTTAAAGTCAAATCAAACTTACTTTTCAAAGATTTTAAATATTGTTTTTTTTTAATGATCTCGGAGTATTAATTTTTCCGAATAATCTAACTGTTTTTAACTTATTTTTCACCTAACTTACTTAGTGTTAAATATTTTTGTACATTTAAGTTCTCCCTAAAACTTCCGCGTTTATTCTGTTAAGTGGAATAAAAACAACGAATAGCAAGATGGTATTTTTATACTGTCTTAGATTTTTATTGGTATTATTTTCTAAAAATGGAAAACCTACCGTTTAAAATTAGAACAAGTCTAGCACTAATTTTAAACCATGCCGTTTGTTGCATTCTATTCTTTAGAAATTAATCTTTAACTAGAAATTTTTTTAATAAAATTCGATGATGAGCGTAGTTTCGTATAAAAAAATATTCCGTATTAAAATAACCCACGATTATTTTAGTGACTTAATAGATGGAAGTATTTCTTTAACCCTAGGATTAATTATGGAAGAATTAAAAAAACGATTTGATATTCAAATTCAGAATATACAAAGTGCTTACAACATATATATAAATTCAGAAGTATCAACCGAAGTATTTTTAAGCCATTTAGAAAGTACAACTTCTAACCATTTCTTTGATTTTAATATTCAAGTTTCAAATCCGAACTTTTATAACTATTCAGATATTCCTACCGACTTTATTGGAACTTATGTATATGAAAGTAATGCTTCAGAAAACAGGTTAGATACTAATGTTACATTATTAAATCCTAAAATAAATACTACCGTTTCTCATAATTTATTAGGTGAAGTAAAAATCTATTTTCACGATATTTTGGAAAACCCTTCTGGAGCAACTACTTTTTTGATTGCTTTAAAAGCTAGAGCAACTTTTTGGCAATATGATATCGTTCAAAGTAAACTAGATCGTTTCTCTAATCTATATGTGGATGGCAGTTTTTCTAATTTTTTTGAAGGACCAGAACAAGTCACTTTACCAAATAATAAAGTAGCAGTTCGTTTTATCACACCGCAACCTTTAAAATTAAGCGAAGTACCAAAATATAAATTCCAATTGTTTGGTATTCGAACTACGGCAAGCGCTTTAAATAAAAATCTTAATATGGAATTACCAATTCCTGATGGTAGATTTACTATAACAAATAATGAAAATCGAGACCATAAGGTGTTATCACCAATGTATATATATCTATAAACGTAACACAAATAAAATAGAAACGTATGGCAGCAAAATATAAAACACCCGGAGTATATATAGAAGAGTTAAATGGGGTTCCAAATTCTGTAGTTCCAGTAGCAACGGCTATTCCTGCATTTGTTGGTTATACGCCACAGGCTATCTTTGAAGGAGAGTCGCATATAAATGTGCCAATCAAAATTTCTTCCTTTGCCGACTTTCAGGCCATTTTTTGCTTTCCAGATACCGATTCTAAAAAACAATATAATCCGCACTATTATTTAATAAAACAAGCTAGAAATCCGGAAAGAGGGAGTTTTATGCAAATTGGTAATGATTTTTATGCTGTAGTTCCAGACCCTAACACTATTTATTATATGTATAATAGTATCCAGTTGTTTTATCAAAATGGAGGGGGTGATGCGTACATTGTTTCTGTTGGTAGCTATGGTGAACCTTCTAATGATCCATTGCGACCAGGAGATGTATTGGTGAATCCTAATGTGCAATTAGACGACTTGCAAAATGGGATTGCTTTGTTGAAAAATGAAACAGAACCGACTATGTATATTTGTCCGGAAGCTACTTTGCTTTCCGTTGTAAATAATGGAGCACTCATGCAATCTATGTTATTTCAAAATTCTGAAATGCGCACAGCAATTAGCATTTTTGATGTTATTGGAGGAGCTAATCCAGATCCAATATTATATACGAATGATATTGATAACTTTCGGAATAATACTGGAGCCAGAGGATTATCTTTTGGTTGTGCTTATTATCCTTTTATAGGAACTGTTATTATGCAGGAAGATGATTTAGATTTTACGAATTTATTTGGTGGCAATTTGGATGCATTAGAAGCGCTTTTAAATCCTTCGGAAAAACCAAATAAAGATGTTGCTGAAATTTTTAAAAAGATCAAATGTCTAGACGACGCAAAGTATACTCTTTCAGAATTTCATAAAGCATTATTAAACGGAAGCACTTTATACACATCCATTATCCAAAAGGTATTGTTAGATGCTAATGTACTTCCACCAAGCGGAGGGATTGCTGGCGTTATTACTAAAACAGATAATCAAGAAGGCGTTTGGAAAGCGCCTGCAAATACTTCTATAGTTGGCGCTGTTTCTTTACCTATTAGACTTACTAGTCAAGAACAGGAAGGTTTAAATGTAGACGCTATTTCTGGTAAATCAATTAACGCCATTCGTCTTTTTCCAGGAATGGGGATTCTAATTTGGGGAGCACGAACCTTAGATGGTAATAGTAGGGAGTCGCGATATATTTCGGTACGACGGACACTCATTTTTATAGAACAATCTTGTGGGGCTACCATACAATCTTTTGCTTTTGAACGAAACGAAAGAAATACTTGGGATGCTGTAAACAATAGTGTAAGTAGCTTTTTATATTCCATTTGGAAAAAGGGAGGATTACAAGGAAGCATGCCTGATAACTCGTTTTTTGTGCGTTGTGGTTTGGGAGAAACAATGACTGCAGACGATATATTAGAAAGTAATATGATAGTTGAAATAGGTGTTGCTGTAGTTCGTCCTTCGGAATTTATTGTTATTCGAATGTCACAAAAAATAACAAGTCAAACCTAATAGATTTAAATTATAAAAAAGAAATAATATGGCAGACGATGGAAGCGCAGGAGCAACATCTAATAGCCCAAGTGAAGGGCCTTTTTTTCTTTTCCTTTAAAACCGATGGTATCAAGATACCAGAAATATATTTTGTTCATGCTTTAGAAATTGCCAAAGAAGCATATGTAGTGCGCCATAAATGGATTTGTCTCTAGATTAAAAAGAACTTATAGAAGGATTACTCAAAGTTGCTATGGATTATTGGCCTGCAATTAGTTAAAGGTATATATCTGGATTTAGAGGTAATTGGATGCTGCGAGAAGGCATTCTTTCTGAAACATCGGATAACTTTGTGTTAACTGTCGAAAAATAGCTTATGATATTTTACTGTCTAAAGCACCTTTTTCCTTCTCAATAATTAAATTGCCTTGGATGTTAAAACCATTACGTGTAAATTGGGGCTATTAAATAGTTTCCATACATTAGATAAAGCAAGCCTACTAAAACTTTATGATTAGATCCCTTTTACTTAATCAAACCGATTATGAAACGCCACCACTAGCAATTATAATACTGACCGTTATATTAATCGTGTTTACAGTGGTGTTAACAATCATTATGACGGTTCGAGGGACTTTTACCTTTTTAGAAAAGGTACGCGTAACGTATTTTAAAAAGAAACAATTCTTTACACATGTTTACTTGAAAAGGAATAAACTTGCTATAGAACATAAAGCTATTCTGCAAAAAGAATTTGATTTTTATAAACGGTTAAGCCTTTTAGAAAAAAAGAACTTCGAGCATCGACTTAATTACTATATAGAAAACTGGGAATTTATTGGGAAAGAATCCAAAATAACCAATAGCATGCAAGTTTTAATTTCTGCTACCGCTGCAAAGCTTACTTTTGGGTATAGAGATTATAAAATTGAGTGTATAGATAAAGTGATTATTTATGATAAAGCATATTATTCTACCATGAATAAAGACATGCATAAAGGGGAATTTAATATGGCTTACAATGCTTTAGTTTTTTCTTGGGAAGATTTTGTAAAGGGATATAATATTGAAGATGATAATATGAATTTAGGAGTACATGAATGTATTCATGCCATGCATTTTTCGTTTTTGAAATCGCGAAGTTATAGTACTAGTGCTGCAATTTTTTTAGATTCTTTTCAAGAACTTACACAGTTAGTGGATACAAACGAGGTGTTAAAGCAAAAGCTGACGACTTCAGGTTATTTTAGAGACTATGCTTTTGAAAACCAGTTTGAGTTTGTTTCCGTTTTAGTAGAAAATTTCATAGAAACCCCAAGCGAATTTCGATCGGAGTTTCCTAAAATTTATGACAAAGTAAAACAAATGCTAAATTTTAACTTTCCTGGTTATTAAGCATTAGCAAGCTTCTTTAAATTAGCAATAGCAGCAGTTGGATTCGCACTTTTAAAAACATGACTTCCAGCTACAAAAGCATCTGCTCCAGCGGCTACTAGTTTTTCTATGTTTTTATCGGTAACACCACCATCAATTTCAATTCTAGTATCTAAACCTTGCTCGTCTATCATTTTACGAAGCTTTCTCACTTTTTGATAGGTGATTTCTTCAAACTTCTGACCACCAAAACCAGGATTAATAGACATTAATAAAACCATATAGCATTTCGGTAAAATATCTTCTAAAACACATACCGGAGTCGTTAAGTTTAAAACCACACCAGCTTTACAACCAGCATCTTCAATTTGTGTAAGTGTTCTGTGTAAATGCACCGTAGATTCGTGATGCACCGTAATAATATCGGCACCAACTTTTGCAAATTCTTCAATATAACGCTCTGGCTTTTCAATCATTAAATGCACATCTAACGGCTTTGTTGCATGCTTTTTAATAGCGGCGATTACTGGCATTCCGTAAGATATGTTTGGTACAAAATGACCATCCATTACGTCAATATGAAACCAATCGGCATCACTATTATTAACCATTTCTGTATCGCGTTGTAAGTTACCAAAATCTGCGGCAAGCATAGAAGGAGCAATTAATTTGTCAGACATTTTCTTAGTTTTTGTTGTGTTTGCACAAATATAGAAAAGTCTTTTTGAAGTAGCTTCCCAAAGGAAAGATAAAAATTTCTAGAAGGATAAAGAGAAAATAAGGAAAGTATTAAAATGAGTGAACCCAGAGTAATCAGCTCTGGGTTCTTTCATCAATCAAAAAACGAACAGCTTTCGTACCCACGAAAGTGGGTATCTAATTCTGTTTGTTGGGGTAATTTAGTTGTAATTTTTAAAATTACTATCCTAAATAAGTTTTTAATATTTTACTTCTAGACGTATGTTTTAATCTACGAATAGCTTTTTCTTTAATTTGTCTTACACGCTCACGAGTTAAATCAAACGTTTCACCAATTTCTTCTAAAGTCATTGGGTGTTGGTTTCCTAAACCAAAGTATAAACGAATAACATCTGCTTCACGAGGCGTTAATGTTTCTAGAGCACGCTCAATTTCGGTACGTAAAGATTCATGTAATAAATCACGATCCGGATTTGGAGACTCACCAGAATTTAATACATCATATAAGTTAGAATCTTCCCCTTCTACCAAAGGCGCATCCATACTTACGTGACGACCAGAATTTTTCATAGACTCCTTAACATCGTTAATAGTCATGTCTAATTCTTTAGCAATTTCTTCCGCACTTGGAGGTCTTTCATGTGCTTGTTCTAAAAATGCAAACGTTTTATTAATCTTATTAATAGAACCAATTTTATTTAAAGGCAAACGTACAATTCTAGATTGTTCTGCTAATGCTTGTAAAATAGATTGTCTAATCCACCATACCGCATAAGAGATAAATTTAAAACCACGCGTTTCATCAAAACGTTGAGCCGCTTTAATTAAACCTAAATTACCTTCATTAATTAAATCTGGTAAAGTTAAACCTTGATTTTGGTATTGTTTCGCTACAGATACAACGAAACGTAAATTAGCCTTTGTCAATTTCTCTAAAGCCAATTGGTCACCAGCTTTAATACGTTGTGCTAATTCTACTTCTTCATCAGCTGTAATTAAGTCAACTTTTCCTATTTCTTGTAAATATTTGTCTAATGATGCGGTTTCTCTATTGGTAACCTGCTTGGTAATTTTAAGTTGTCTCATCTAATGTCTCGTGTAAAATTAAGTGTGAATAAAACGTTCTATATAGTTATACGTGGAAAGAGCAGTAAATGTTACAAAAAAGTTTATTTATTTTTTATGAATTGTAAATCAAAGCATTAATAAAGGTTTGGGCGTTCCGTTTTTAAACCTAAAATGGTTTTAAAACGTCAGGCTATCACTAATATCCTCCCTCGAACGAAGTTCTCAAATTCCCACAATAAACCAAGCCTCCCAATAAACAAAAAACCACCAAGCTTTCGCTAAGTGGTTTTATAATTAGATAGATATAATAATCACGTAAATAACAGCCTACAAAAAACTAGCTCTTACTTCTGCAACTAATTTAGTGCCGTCTGGATCTGCTTTTGTTTTAAGCTTACAAAAATCTTCAGCCCATTGTGAGGTTCTAATACGTAAAGGCGGATGGTTATTTTGTGCCACTTGTAAAGCCACGGTTGCGACTTCTAATCCGGTTTGATAAAGTGATACTTCGCTTAATTTGGATCTCTTTTCAATTCCAGCCATGTATTGATTAAAAATAGGTGCGTACTCTCCGGTTGCTAACTGTCCTTCGGTGGTTGTTTTAGTAATGGCTGAGGTCATAAATGCTGTTGCAATTCCTCCTGGTTCTAAACACGTAATTTTAATATTAAAAGGATCGCTAACATAGGTTGCTAAGGCTTCCATAAAACCTTCTACCGCAAATTTGGCTCCGCAATATAGCTCGTTAAAAGGTTGTCCAACCAAACCACCAACAGAGGTAATACTAATTATTTGTCCCGATTTTTGTTTGCGCATGTGTGGTAAAACAGCCTGTGTACAATACACCACACCAAGATAGTTTACGTTTGTGACCCATTATATTTCGGCTTGGGTTGCTTGTTCAGTTGTTTTTGCAAAACCTGCACCAGCGTTATTCAAAAGGAGGTCTATTTTTCCATCGTTTTTAATAATGGTATCTACTGCAGCTGTTATAGTTTCTGTTTTTGTAACGTCTAATGGGAGTAAATGGATGTCTAAATTATGGTTGTCAATTTGATCTTGTAATGCTGTTGCTTTGTCTAGATTACGCATGGTAGCGTAGACCTTAAAATTATTTTTAGCAAATAGAATAGCGCTTTCAAAACCTACTCCTGTAGATGTTCCTGTGATTAATATATTTTTTTTCATAATTTTTGTTTTTATTGGAGTGAATGTTCATTCCAAATTAATAATAAATTTTTTTATGCTTTTATTGCATCCCAAAGCATGTGCATTTGGTTGCTAAGTGATGTTTTGTTGTGTGCTTTCTGATTAAAATACCAACGTAAATAGGCTAATATAGAGCTACCAATAAACATTAATATTTCGTCTATATTTATGGCTTTAATATGGCCATCTTCTTGTCCTTTTGTTAGCAAATTGCAAACTGGAATAATAGATTTTCCGCCTTCGTTTCTACTGTCTTCTGTAATAATAGGAGAGGCTTGCAACTGCTCCATAAATTTAAAATAGGTAGGATTGGCTATAAAAAAATCAATCATAGCTGTGCAGTAGGTTTCAAATTGCGTTTGAATAGATTTGTTAGCGTCGAACTCTAAAAACAGGTCTTTTTCTTCGTGTTTTATGCTAACGTAAATGGTATTTATTAATATTTCTTTGTTTGGGAAATAGTTGTAAATCGTACCCATTCCTGTGCCTGCTGCTTTAGCAATAGCAGACATTGGTGTGTTGTGTACCCCTTTTTGAGTTAATAGCGTAATGGCAGCAGATAGTATGGCTTCTTTTTTATTCACGATGCAAAGATATATTTTTTTTGGAATGATTATTCCAAAAGTTTAACTTTATTTTAATTATTGGCTTTTGGGTTGGATTTTGATATGCTGTTGCGTCCAATTTTTTAGCAGATGTAACAACCTTAGTAAAGATTTATTTTTTTAGTATTTTATCTTGCGCTCTTTTTCTTTCCACCATTTCCAAATAGATGTCCTCTACATGTTCTCGTGCCCAAGTGGTACGTCTTAAAAAACCGAGACTTGATTTCATGGTAGGATTGTAGATAAAACAGCGAAGATTAGTACGGTCGCCCAAATATTCCCAACCATAATGTGCTACTAAACGCGCTAATACTTGTGCTAGTTTTACACCATGAAAAGGGTTGTCTAACTGCTCTTGAGTCGCTTGTTTTCTTATGCGTTTGGTCGGTTTATCTTCATTGGTGTTGTTATCCAACAATTTATCTGGCTGCATCTGTTTATTAGTCTGCTCACTTTTGTTATTGTTTTGTTTGTCCATTATGGTGTATGGCTTGTGGTGTTCTTTTTTATAATGTATAGTTGCAATTTAAACAAAAAACACCTTGCTATCGCAAAGTGTCATTTTTATAAAACACTCCTTTTTAAAGGTCGTAAAAGTTGTTACGTTATCTACTGTTGCAAGTTTACGGGATTCTGAGAATTTTTCTGCATCAGCGATTACAAATAAGATGTTTTAGTTTTCTGTAACCCATTTTTTTAATATTGGATGTTCCTTTAATACTCAAGCGTTTGGTTTGCTAGTGCGTTTTATACGACTATAAAAACAATCCAAATGTTGAATTTTGGTAGCATCGAGAAAGTTGTTTTGTGTTCCTGAGGTTACAAGTTGCTTTTGGGTAGGGGCGTTTTCGATTTTTAAATAAAAACAAATAAGAATTTTATATAAAAAAAAAACAGCAGTAAAAGCCAAAGATATATTGGATTTATACTGCTATTTTTAATTTGTATGTAAACGATGATTAGGCGTCTTGCATGGTGTCTGAAATAATTATTTCACGTAATAAAACGGCTTGTGGTAATTGGTATGCAAATTTTATGGTGTTTGCTACATCAGCCGCTGTGATATTTATAGCACCCAGATTTTGATTCCAATCGTTATAATCATCGATTATCGACTTGTCGGTTGTATGTCCTAATAATTCCGTTTTCACTGCTCCAGGCTCTATAGAAATCACTCTAACGTTATAAGGTGATAACTCTAATCGTGCGGTTTGTGTTAAACCTCTAACGCCAAATTTACTAGCCGCATATGCTGCGTGATTTTCAAATGCTTGTATCCCAGCCATAGAAGACAGGTTAATGATAGTACCGCTTTTGCGCGCTTTCATTTTTTGTATTACTGCAGACATTCCGTTCATAACACCAAGAATATTAACGTCTAGCATTTTTTTCCATTCCGCAGGATCTTGTGTTGTTATATCTCCTAAAAGCATTACTCCTGCATTGTTTACAAGCAAATCGGTTTCACCATAAATTGCTTCCGCTTCAGCGATAACTTTTTCAAAATTTTCTTTGTTGGTAACGTCCAATTTTCGGCATAACGTATTCGGTAAGTGTAAAGCCTCCATTTTTTCAACTCTTCTTGCTAATAATAAAAGCGGATACCCATCTTTAGAAAATGCTTTCGCCATTTCTAATCCAAATCCTGAACTTGCTCCTGTGATTACGATAAGTTTTTTAGTTTCCATACTATGTTTTTGTTATAATAAATATTAATGATAATTTTGATTTTTGAATTTTAACGGAGGTGTTTTAGATTGAATACAAAGATAAGCTATCAAAAAATGACATCAAAATACTATGTTTTTATGTTTATCATAATTTAAATTTATAATGGAAGAACGTCTTTTAAAATTTTTTGTAGCGGTTTACGAAGAACAGAATCTAACTAGAGCAGCAGAAAAATGCTTTGTATCACAGCCTAATATTTCTAACGGAATAAAGCAGCTGGAAGAAAAGATGGGTAAAAATCTTTTTAGAAGGCATAAAAGAGGAGTAGAACTAACTAATGAAGCACATTATTTGTATCCTATTGCTAAGCGCTTGTTAGGGGAATTAAAAGAATTACCAGACTTATTTTTGAAGCAAGACTTAACCAACGAAGTTACTATTGGTGTTGCAGATAGTTTACCACAAGAATATAAATTGCAATTTTTTAAAACAGCGACTCGTTTAAACACTTCTGTGTTGTGGAATGTAAATGAAATAGGAAGAGGAAATGAACTGAATTTATTAGTGCGGGAATGGAAAGATGAAGAAGATTTATTTTTACCAATTTGGAAAGAAAATTACGTGCTGTGCATACCAAATGGGCATTCTCTTTTAGAAAAAGATGAAATTGATTTAGTGGAAGATTTAAAAGACGAAAATTTTATACATTGTCCGCCTTGTGAAGCTCATAAACAATGCATTTCTATACTTAATTTTTCTAATCAATCCGTGAATACAGTTGGGAATTGTTCTACTAAAACCGAAACCTTAACGCTTTTAATGGCGGGATTGGGCTTGACTTTTTTACCAGAATATTTTATTGATGGTTGGTATGGTTTTGAAACCAGACCATATAAAGGTCCGGTTTATTATAGAGAAGTAGGTTTGGCCTATTCGCGTAATAGTTTACAAAATCCTGCAATTGCTAAAATGGTAAATCATTTTTCTAAAAATGAATTAAAAGGAAATAAGTTTAGTGATTTGGGCGCTTATAAAAAAGTGCAGACTAAATAGTTGATCTGTTAGTATTTATGCAGATAGACTCCTTTTATTTCGTATATCTATTAACGTGTTAACCAACCACTTTTATTGGCTGTAGCTATGGCATAAGGTGTAATCCAGAATAGACCAAAGGTGTATAGAATACTATAGGTATAAGCCCAAAATCCTTGGGATGTTTTATATCTATTGGTAAAGAATACTAAAGAAAAAGTCGATAAAATTAAGATACTAACCAAAGTAGATCCTACAAATAGTAAAGGATGTATCAAAATAAAAAATAGCATAAAAATTAGTAATGGATAACTCATAACAAGTCTAGAGAAATGACTAATAAATAATAAACGCGTTCCCATTTTTTCGCCTTCTCTAAAGTTTGTAAAAACGTATTTAGACATTTCTAGATTTTCACGTACATTACTGCGACCCCAGCGGATAAACATTTTATATAAACCTAAATATTCTTCAGGAACATTGGTGTATGCAACCGCATTCTTTTGAAATAGTACATGTTTCCCTTGTTTTAAAATCATGTTTGTCATGGCGCGATCTTCACCAATATCTGAAGGTTGTCCCATAAATGTTTGATTTATCCATTCTGGTAAGCATTTAAATACTGCAGTACTTCTATATGCAGCCAAAGCTCCTGGTGTGCATAATACGGAATTTAAATTGCTTTCTGCAGATCGTACAAATTCAAAACTCATTACAAAACTAACATCCAACATTTTAGGAAGCATTTCCTTTTTGTTATTTAAAACACGGATGTTTCCTGCAACGGCACCACATTGTTCGTTATTAACAAACGGACTAACTAGATTTCTAAGGGTATCTTCGGTAACAATAGAATCACTATCTACGGTCACGTAAATATCTCCTGTACCTAAATTAAATCCACGGTAAAGGGCGTGACGTTTTCCTTGGTTTTCAGGTTGTTGGTAGATTTCTAATCGATCTCCTAATTTATCTTTAGCATCCAGCATCCAATCCCAAGTATCATCCTTGCTGCCATCATCTATAGATATAATCTGAATTTTATGTTCTGGATAATCACTTTTTGCTAGACTCATCAAGGTGTCCCATACTTGTTTTCCTTCATTATAAGCAGGCACAATTACCGTACATGTTGGTAATTCATTGTCTGTTACAGAAGCAACGGGTTTGTATTTTATAAAGTTGTATGCGGTATATGTGAAAAATATTAATTTATAAGCAAATAGGGTTGCTGCAATAAGCATAAAGCTAACGCCAAGAGAAGATTCCATATTATTGGTATTGAATGTTTCAAAATCGGTATGAAAAACATAAAAAAAGTAAACCCCTATTAGTAGGAGTAAAAAAGTACTTAAAAGAACTATTCTATTTTGAGGGTTTTCTAATTTTCTATTACTTCGGAAGAAAGACGTAATTTTGGATTCTCTTTTTTTATGATTTGGCTGGAGATTACTAGTGTTTTTGGTCATAAATCTATTTGGATGGGTGGGTTGACTTAAAATAGATGTACGTGACAAGCTTTGGTTTAGATGTTTATAAATATTTATTTAAGAAAAATTTATAATTTGATGGGTTATGGAATGAAAATGATAAGGGATCTTTTCCTATCCTAAAATGGTGATTTAAAGAAGGAAACGAAAAAGCCTATTCAAATTAATGAATAGGCTTTTAAATATATTAAGAGCTAAAAAGAATTAATCCTTTTTATCTTCTCTTGGTTTTCTGTCATCACGACCTCTATTGTCACGAGAGCCTCTGTTATCACGTCCACCAGAACGTTTATCATCTCTTGGTGGTCTTGCAACATAACCTTCTGGTTTTGGTAACAAAGCTTTTCTAGAAACTTTTTCTTTGCGTGTTCTTGGATCTTGTCCAAAATACTTTACATCAAATACGTCTCCCATGTTTACAACATCGGTTACGTTTTCTGTACGTTCCCAAGCTAATTCACTTACGTGTAATAAAACTTCGTTTCCTGGCGCATCCATATACTCAACAACAGCACCAAAATCTAACATTTTGATTACTTTTACTTCGTAAACGCTACCAACTGTTGGTTTAAATAAGATAGAATCTATTTTTGCCATAACAGCATCAATACCTTTTTTACCTACACCTAAAATTTCAACAATACCTTCTTCAGTAACAGGATCCTCGTTAATAACGATTGTAGTCTCTGTTTCTTTTTGCATTTCCTGAATTACTTTTCCACCAGGTCCAATTAAGGCTCCGATAAATTCATTAGGAACACGTCTTGTTACCATGGTAGGAGCATGCTCTTTTACATCTGCATTTGGAGTAGCAATTGTATCTGTCAATTTCTCTAAAATATGTAAACGACCAGCACGTGCTTGTTGTAAAGCATTTACAAGAATTTCGTAAGAAAGACCTTTTACTTTAATATCCATTTGACAAGCAGTAATACCATCGGCAGTACCAGTTACTTTAAAATCCATATCTCCTAAGTGATCTTCATCTCCTAAAATATCAGATAATACAGCATATTTTCCAGATTCTGCATCCGAGATTAATCCCATTGCAATACCCGAAACAGGTTTTGTCATTTGCACACCAGCATCCATAAGTGCCATGGTACCAGAACAAACTGTTGCCATAGAAGAAGAACCGTTAGATTCTAATACTTCAGATACTACTCTTACTGTGTAAGGGCAGTCTGCAGGAATCATTCCTTTTAATGCACGTTGTGCTAAGTTACCATGTCCAACTTCTCTACGAGATGTTCCACGAATTGGTCTTGCTTCTCCAGTACAAAAAGGAGGGAAGTTATAGTGTAAATAGAAACGTTCTTCACCTTCTTTAGATGGCATATCTATTTGA
Source organism: Lacinutrix sp. MEBiC02595 (assembly GCF_053601555.1). Taxonomy (NCBI): domain Bacteria; kingdom Pseudomonadati; phylum Bacteroidota; class Flavobacteriia; order Flavobacteriales; family Flavobacteriaceae; genus Lacinutrix; species Lacinutrix sp. MEBiC02595. The sequence continues at coordinate 314,841 of NZ_JBSHNU010000222.1, forward strand.
TTTGCATCTCTAGAAGTTCCTAAAGTTACGGTTGCTAAAGCTTGCGTTTCTCCACGAGTAAAGATTGCAGAACCATGTGTTGATGGTAAGTAATCTACTTCACACCAGATAGGTCTGATCTCATCGGTTTTACGACCATCTAAACGTAAACCTTCATTTAAGGTTAAATCGCGAATGGCAGCTTTTTCCGCTTTGCGGTAATAGTCAGAAACTAAACCACCATAATCTGCTAATTCTTCTTCCGAAAAAGTAGCTTTAATATCTTCTTTGATTTGTTGAAAAGCAGCACTTCTTTCATGCTTAGCAGATCCAGCTTTTGCAATAGCATACACTTTATCGTAAGCCATGTCATGCACTTTCTTCTCTAAATCTTTTTCTTCTCTTTCTCCTGCATATTCACGAACTTCTTTCTTTCCAAATGCTTCTGCTAATCTTAATTGAGCAGCACATTGTACTTTAATCGCTTCATGAGCAAACTTAATTGCATCTGCCATTTCTTCTTCAGAAATTTCATCCATTTCACCTTCTACCATCATTACTGAATCTGCAGAAGCACCAATCATCATGTCTAAATCAGACAATTCCATTTGTGCTGGTGTTGGGTTGATTACAAATTCACCATCTATACGACCAACTCTAGCTTCAGAGATAGCACATTCAAAAGGGAAATCTGATAATTGAATAGCTGCCGAAGCTGCTAATCCTGCCATTGCATCTGGCATAACGTCTGGATCATGAGACATTAACTGAATCATCACTTGAGTTTCAGAGTGATAATCTTTTGGGAATAATGGACGTAAAACTCTGTCTACTAAACGCATCGTTAATACTTCACCATCACTTGGTCTTGCTTCTCTTTTGAAGAAACCACCTGGATAACGACCTGCAGCTGCAAATTTCTCTCTATAATCTACCGTTAAAGGAAGAAAATTAAGATCTTTCTGTTCGTAATTGGAAACTACTGTACATAATAACATACATTTTCCCGATTGCACAACAACGCTTCCATGCGCTTGTTTTGCTAATTTTCCGGTTTCGATAGAAATTTCTCTACCATCACCAAGGTCTATGACCTCTCTAAATACTTTTGGAATCATAAATAAGTTTTAATACTAATTAAACATTGGTAGTTGTGTTGTGTAGTTGTTGTGGCCAATGAAAAACTGTAATTTAGCTTCTTCAATTTTTTGTCATTCCGAGTCCAAACATTTTTGTTTGGATGTGGCAATCTGTTTCTTTTGGAAGAGATTACCACGTCGTTACACTCCTCGTAATGACACTGTAACGTTGTTAGTTTATACCAAAAAACCACGCCGTTAAGCGTGGTCTTTGTATCGAGATTATTTTCTTAATCCTAATTCTTTAATTATTGCACGATATCTTAAGACATCTTTCTTAATTAAGTAATCTAGTAAGCTTCTTCTTTTTCCTACTAACATTACTAACGAACGCTCTGTATTATAATCTTTACGATTACTTTTTAAGTGTTGTGTTAAGTGCTCAATTCTTTGCGTAAATATTGCGATTTGTCCTTCTGCAGAACCAGTGTTTTTTGCGTTACCACCGTGTTTTTTGAATAATTCTTCTTTTGCTTTTTGATCTAAATACATGCTAATATTGTTGTAAATGATTTTTATGTACACGAAAGCCTATCTTTCGAGCGGCAAATATAGTTATTTTTATTTATATAGATATATAAAAAATAAAAAAGACCTTTATTTTTAAAAAATAAAGGTCTTTTTTATTAGTGTGTTAATCTTTAAGCTCTTAAAGGTTGGTTTTGTACTAAATCTATATACAGATTTACTCTGTTTTTTAATTCTTTTCTATGTGTAATAAAGTCTAGAAAACCATGTTCTAATAAAAATTCTGAGGTTTGAAAACCTTCTGGTAATTCTTTTCCAGTGGTATCTCTTACAATTCGTGGTCCGGCAAAACCAATTAATGCTCCGGGTTCTGCAATGTTAATATCTCCTAACATGGCAAAGGAAGCTGTGGTTCCTCCAGTGGTTGGATCTGTACATAATGAAATATAAGGTATTCCTGCATCTGCAAGTTGTGCTAGTTTTACGGAGGTTTTTGCTAATTGCATTAGAGATAATGCTGCCTCCATCATACGTGCTCCTCCAGATTTAGAGATAATCATGAATGGTAGTTTTTTATTTAGGGCATAGTCTGCGGCACGAGCTATTTTTTCTCCTACTACGCTTCCCATAGATCCACCAATAAAACTAAAATCCATTGCCGCAATTACTAAATCTTTTCCTTTAGATTTACCAACGGCTGTACGTACAGCGTCTTTTAATTTGGTTTTTTCTTGTGCTGCTTTTAAACGGTCTGGATACTTTTTTGTGTCTTCAAATTTTAAAGGGTCTTTAGATTCTAGTTTAGCATCTAACTCTTTATATTTATTGTCGTCAAAAAGTATTTCAAAATATTCGTTACTACCAATTCGTACATGGTAACCGTCTTCTGGACTAACGTAAAAGTTTTTTTCTAGTTCTTTTGCGTCTACTATTTTACCTGTTGGTGATTTGTACCAAAGGCCTTTTGGTGTGTCTTTTTTTTCTTGAGTCGAGGTGGTTATCCCTTTTTCTTTTCTTTTAAACCAAGCCATATAGATTTACGATTTTAGTTTTCTAAAATTAATTTAGTTCGTTCTTATTTAAAATAAAATAAGTGTACAAAATTACTCATTTTATTAATACAACTCAAAAATAGATGTAGCTATCTTGTTGTGTTGTATTATTAATGCATAAAAAATTCCGTTTAAGTGCTGATTGTATTCAGTTTAAACGGAATTTTAATTTTTATAATTACCTGGATTAGCGTTAGGGATTGAGCAATTGTTGGAGCACATCTTTGATTGCGACTTGTGAAAGCCCGACCCTTTTGGGTAACGCCAAAATAATTTTAAAGCGTATTTACGTTGTTAAGGTCTTCAAATGCTTTTTTAAGACGTTCTACAAAGGTAATCTCTCCTTCTCTTAACCATTTTCTTGGGTCGTAATATTTTTTATTTGGAGATTCTGGTCCGTCTGGACTACCAATTTGGGATTGTAAGTAGTCTGTTTTTTCTGCCATGTAATCTCTAACTCCAGACATGAAAGCGTATTGCATGTCGGTATCGATATTCATTTTAATAACACCATAACCTATTGCTTCTCTTATTTCTTCTAATGTAGATCCAGATCCACCATGAAATACGAAATCAATATGGTTGTGAGGTAAATTGTGTTTTTTAGATAAAAATTCTTGAGAGTTTTTAAGGATTTTTGGAGTAAGTTTTACGTTTCCTGGTTTGTAAACGCCATGTACATTACCAAATGCTGCTGCAATGGTAAATTGGTCACTTACTTTGCTTAACTCTTCGTAGGCATAGGCTACTTCTTCTGGTTGCGTGTATAGTTTAGACTCGTCTACATCACTATTATCTACACCATCTTCTTCTCCTCCAGTAATACCTAATTCTATTTCTAGGGTCATTCCCATTTTGCTCATTCTGGCAAGATATTCTTTGCAGATTGCTATGTTTTCTTCTAGTGGTTCTTCACTTAAATCTATCATATGTGAGCTGTACAATGGTTTGCCAGTTTCCTTAAAATGTTGCTCACTAGCATCTAATAAACCATCTATCCACGGTAATAATTTTTTTGCACAATGGTCAGTATGTAAAATAACAGGGACCCCATAAGCTTCTGCCATTAAGTGGACATGTTTTGCACCTGCAATACTTCCTGCAATTGCTGCTTTTTGGTTTTCATTACTAAGTCCTTTTCCTGCATTAAAAGCACCACCTCCATTTGAGAACTGTATAATTACAGGAGCATTTAATGCCGCTGCAGTTTCTAAAACACCATTTATAGTGTTGGAACCAATAACATTTACTGCTGGTAAAGCAAAGCCTTTTTCTTTAGCAAGTTTGAAAATTTCTTGTACTTCACGACCTGTTGCAACTCCTGGTTTTATGTTATGTGCCATTTTATTATTTATTTTTGTTGATAATTTGTTTATCCAAAAGTACGAAATTTTTAAATAATTATTAAAGAATAAGTGGATTCTTAACGGAAAATTATACGATAACGTTTGCGTTATAAATGGCTTAAAACGGATAGTTTATACCAATGTTATAGACCGCATTTCCAAAGTTGTAGTCCTGAAACCAACGGTTGTTATCATCTGCAGGGTTGTAGGTTTTAAAGCCTAAGTCTAATCTTGCTACTGCGAAACCAAAATCATATCGAATTCCAAAACCAGAACCAACTGCTATGTCTTTTAAAGAGGATAAACTGGTGAAAGTTGCATTGTCATCTTCTACATCATCCAGCACATTCCAGATATTACCGACATCGATAAAAAGTGCTGCGTTAACATCTCCAAAGACATTAAATCGGTTTTCAAAACTAAAAGCTAGTTTTAGGTTTGCTTCATTAAACTCATTGTTTGATCCAGAGCTTCCAGGTCCAAGGCTGTAGGCTGTCCATGCGCGATTATCATTGGTGCCTCCGGCAAAGAAACTTTTAGAGAACGGTATGTTGGTAGAGTTGCCATAAGGAATTGCAATACCAATAAAACCTCGCGCTGCAAGTACATTCTTTTTTCCTAAATCCCAATGGCGAATATAATCGAACTCGGTTTTTACGTATTGTGAGAATGCTACATTAAAAAACTCATATTGATCGTTACTGTTTTTTTGTAAGCCAAAAGCACTCGATGCTGCGGAAAAAACATTTCCCGCTAATTCTAGTTTAAATCGGAAAATAGAAAAGGTTTCATCGAATAAATTTTCACGCTTATCTTTGGTATAGTAGTAATTTGAAGAGAAAATAAGATTGTTCTCTGTCAATCTATCTTTACGCTCGCTAATAGCAGAAATGGTCTGGTAATCCTCATTACTTGAGGTTAACGAAGTGTTTCCGTTTAATACATCAGCAATAAAAAGATTAGCCTGATCTGGAATGCTTAAATCTGCATTGTCTGTATTGTAGTTTAAATCTTGTGCAATAGTATTTAAATTATCATAAGAGGTTTGATAAACGTTAAAATAATTATCAGTATTTAAGTTTCTTACGTATTGCGCATTAAAAACATCTAATCTATTGGTTACCGTTTTGTTTGGAACCCATTTATAGTTAAAAGCTCCTGTAACCGTTTGTTTATCTAAACCAATATTTGTTTGACTAGACATAGCTAAGGATATGATAGTGCTGGGAAACATGTGTTTAGGTATTATTTTTTCGGTGTTAAAAGGAAAGAATAATCTAGGTATGGTTAATCTAAGGTTTGCACCTATTTCATTAATGTCAAAAAACGGATCGCCATCAGTGGATGCATCTTTGGAAGCACCAATAGATCCAATAGCAGAGAGTTCAAGGGTTTCTGCGCCTCTAAATACATTACGCATTAAAATACTAGGGTTTAAAGCAAAACCTACGGTTTGTATATCGCTTTGCGAAACTTCTGCGCTAAAACCAAACTTAAATTTCTTTAAAGGGGATAAATATATGTTTGCAGTTAGCGTGGTATCCTGATTTTCTATATATTCTATGTCCGGGTATTTAAACGTTTTCAAGTTGCTTAAATGTCGGTAAGAGCGCGTTTTGCTGATGTCTTTAAAAATGCTATTTGGGGTAATAAAAACAGCATCGGTTAGTGCTTTAGGTTTAAAACGCATTTTACCAACGCTAAATAAATTATAACCGTTATAAGTTAAAGTATCGGTTATCGTTTTATTTCTGTTTTCGTAAGAACTATTGGTAAAAATATTTACGTCTTTAACTTTATAGATTTTAAAAGGGATTCTGTAAGCAGAATCTTGTTTTCTAACCTGGCGATTTTTTATTTGTAAATCCACCAATACTTTTTGGTTGTTGTCAATAGAATCCATTTCAAAATAAATATATTCTTGACTAAAATGATATACACCAGAATTTTTAAAATGCTCTGTAATACGTTGTAGTTCGTTATCGAACGTACTTGTTTTGTATTGTTCTTTTTTAAGGAATGATTTATGCGATTGCGTTTTATATAGAGAATCTAAAATAGGAGAATCAATAGATGTGGTTAGAGAATCTACAAAATAAGCTTTGCCAGTATTTACCATGTAATCTACAGTTGCTTTTTTATTGCTAAGTGTGTCTATTTTTGAGCTAGCTTTAACATTAAACCACCCATTGTTAAAATAATACGCTTTTAAAAGATCTAATGATTTTTTTGTTTTGGCTTCCTTAATAATTACCGGAGCTTCCCCTGTTTTTTTAATCCAAGAATTAAAATCTATTTTTGCTTGTAAGTAGTTGTCTAGTTGTTTTTTAGATAAAAAGCGCTCTAGCCTTTTCTTACGTTTTGGATTTCTGTTTATTTTTTCGTTTACAATAGAGTCAATGTTTGGTCTTGCAGTGTTGTAAATATGTAGACGTAGTGGGATGCCTAAAAGTTTTCGGTTTGGGCTTTGGTATAAAAGATTGTTTATTCTTTCGGAATTTACTTTTTTGTTATTCACCACAATAGTGTTGTTAACCAGTAAGTGTTCCTTTTCGCCAACTCTTTTAACGGTATCACAAGAAGCAAAAAACATTGCAAGTAATACAAATAATACTATATTAAAGGGTTGTAATTTCAAGAATGTTATGTGATAAATTAATACTAATTTTGCTTTAATGAATTTAAGGTTTCATCTTTAACCCGTAAAAACCTTTTATAGTTTCAAAAATACATTATTTACATGTTATCCAAAAGCCAAATAAAATTAATAACTAGTTTAAAGCAAAAAAAGTATAGACAGCAGGAAGGCTTGTTTGTTGCTGAAGGTTTAAAAACGATAAAAGAGCTATTAAATTCTTCTTTAAAACTGTATCATGTTTTTACTACAACGTCTTTTGAAATGGATGTCATAGAAGAAACGGTTATTTCGGAAAAGGAATTAAAAAAAATCAGCTTTTTAACGACACCAAATACCGCTTTGGCAGTTTTTAGAATTCCGGATGCTACCGAAATAAAGACTAACCGTTTAATTGTTGCTTTAGATGCTGTTAGAGATCCTGGCAATTTAGGAACCATTATTAGGTTGTGTGATTGGTTTGGAATTGTAGACCTGGTTTGTAGTAATGCTACTGTAGATTGTTATAACCCTAAAGTAGTGCAAGCAACTATGGGCTCGATAACCAGGGTTAATGTGAGTTATTTGAATTTAGAAAACTTTTTAAAGCAAAGTAATACCGACGTTTTTGGTGCTTTTATGGATGGCGAAAATGTATATAAAAGCGAATTGCCAAATGCAGGTATTTTGGTTTTAGGAAACGAAGCTAATGGCATTTCTGCAGCTATGGAAGCTTTAGTAACAAAAAGAATTAGTATTCCAAGGTTTGGACAATTGCAAGCAACAGAAAGTTTAAACGTTGCAACAGCAACCGCTATTTTGTTGAGTGAGTTTAAGCGGGGTTAGTAAACAGTGTTCAATAAACAGTGTTCAGTAAATAGTGTTCGGTAAGCAGTGTTCAGTAAACAGTGTTCAGTAAACAGTGTTCAGTAAACAGTGTTCGGTAAGCAGTGTTCAGTAAACAGTGTTCGGTAAACAGTGTTCGGTAAACAGTGTTCAGTAAACAGTGTTCAGTAAATAGTGTTCAGTAAACAGTGTTCAGTAAATAGTGTTCGGTAAGCAGTGTTCAGTAAACAGTGTTCAGTAAATAGTGTTCAGTAAATAGTGTTCAGTAAACAGTGTTCAGTAAACAGTGTTCGGTAAACAGTGTTCGGTAAACAGTGTTCGGTAAACAGTGTTCGGTAAGCAGTGTTCAGTAAGCAGTGTTCAGTAAACAGTGTTTGGTAGGCAGTGTTCTGTATTCTAGATTATTGAAAAGTCAAGTTTATAAACATACCTCTAGTTTGCATGCTAGAAACATTTCCTGTCCAAGGACTATTAGGATCTACATCAGGAACAATTTCATCATTAAATGCAAATATACCACGAATGGAAGGTGTGAATTTAAAAAAGAACATATAGAAGTCGATACCAAAGCCAATTTCGTAAAACAAATTATTCTTTTTCATTCTAAACTCACCAGCCGAATTATCGTCCGGATTGTCTTGATTACTAGAAAGGTTTAATGCAGTAGAGATACCACCAACTATAAAAGGTTTGAAATTATTAAGTCGTTTTGTAGAAAGTTTCACTAATAATGGGATGTGTATATAAGTAGATTTAACTTCTCGTATTAAATCTGCATCTGAGAATTCTGTTCCATCAAAATAGCTTTCATCATAAATTAAATTTCTAGAAGTTATTGATAAGCCTGGCTCTAATCTAATATCTATGTAATCGTTAATTCTTAAGTTTCCAATAAGTCCAACATTAAAACCGGTGCTTGTTTCTACTTGAATATCTTTTTTGTCTTCGTAATAGTCAAAATTGAAATCATAACTATTAAATCCAAGGTAGTAACCATAGCTTAAACGAGCTTTATCTACGTTTTCATTGTTTTTTATTTTCTCCTTACTAAATAGTTGTGCAGAAGAAGATTGATAAATAAAAAGGGTGATTATTATGACAAGTATATTTTTCATAAATTATTTTGACGATTTATAGATTGTTGCCACACCAAAAGTTTGGGGAAAATCTTTAACATTAATAAACCCCGTTTTTCTTAAAATATTGTTTAAAGCTTCTCCAAAAGGAAAAACCGAAGCAGATTCACATAAATATTTATACGCACTTCTATCTTTAGAGAACATTTTACCTATTAAAGGCAAAATATTTTTTGTGTAAAAATTGTAACCTTGTTTGTAAGGTGTTTTTGTTGGCATAGAAGTTTCTAGAATAACAAAAGTACCTTTAGGTTTTAAAACGCGGTGTATTTCTTTTAAACCTTTTTCTAGCGTTTCAAAATTTCTCACACCAAAAGCAACGGTGATGGCATCAAAAGAATTGTCTTCAAAAGGCATGTTTTCACTGTCTCCCAAAACCATTTCAATAGTATTCTCTAAGGCACGTTTTTTTATTTTGGTCTTACCAATATTAAGCATGCCACTGCTAATATCTAAGCCTACAATTTTTTCGGCATCTGTTTCTGCTAGATTTATAGCAAGATCACCAGTTCCTGTTGCAATATCTAAAATGGTTTTTGGTTGCATTTCTTTAACCATTGCCACCACTTTTTTTCGCCATGAAATATCAATTCCAAAAGAAATAACTCTATTTAAGCCATCGTAATCTTTAGAAATAGTATCAAACATTTTGGTAACTTGTTCTTTCTTACCTAAATCACTATCCTTATATGGTTTTATTTTCGACAAATCTATTTTTTTGGCAAAACTACATATTTTTTTTGTTTAAATACTTATTGAGGAATCAAATCAAATACATGCATCTTATTTGTATCTTAATAATTTGAGTATATTTGCATACTTTTTTGTTAAAACCACAAATGAAACATGTATCACAAAATTTTTAATATTTTGTATATTTATAAAATGCATATTACATCTGACCTTTTAAAAATAATACGTAACAATAGATGAAAATAATTATTGCTGGAGCTGGTGAAGTAGGATTTCATTTAGCAAAATTATTGTCTTACGAATCGCAAGAAATTACCTTAATAGATACTAATAAAGACAGTCTGTCTTATGCAGACAATCATTTAGATATTAAAGTTATAAAAGGAGATGCTACGTCGATTTCTATTCTAAAAGACGCGAACGTTAAACAAAGTGATTTAGTGATTGCGGTAACCGCTTCTGAAACGACAAACATTACAGTGTGCGTTTTAGCGAAACAACTTGGGGCAAAACGTACTATTGCTAGAATTTCTAATACAGAGTTTATACAACACAAAGAAGAAGTTGGTTTTACAGAATTAGGTATCGATGAATTGATCTCTCCAGAAGCTTTGGCAGCTGCAGAGATTAGTCTTTTACTTAATAAGTCAGCATTTAATGATAGTTATGAGTTTGAAGGAGGAGCACTTACTATGGTTGGTTTAAACTTGGCTAGAACGGCATCTTTTGTGGGTAAAACGGTAAGGGAAGCAGCTCAGTTGTTTTCTGAAATTCATTTTGTGCCAATTGCAATTCAACGTTTTGGTACACAATATACCATTATTCCTAGAGGAGATACGCAATTTAAAGAAGGCGATAATGTGGTCTTCATTACTAGTGAAGGCGGCGGAGATGAGTTGTGTAAAATGACTGGAAAAAGTAACGCTGAAATTAAAAACGTAATGATTCTTGGAGGTAGTAAAATTGGTTACAAAACGTCCAGAGATCTATGCGCAAAAAGTTTTAATGTAAAGCTTATTGAAAAAGATAAAGAACATGCTTTCGACTTGGCAGATGAGTTAGAAAAAGTGCTAGTAATAAATGGAGATGGTAGAAATGTCGATTTACTAGAGGAAGAAAATATTGCAGATATGGATGCTTTTATTTCTGTAACAGGAAATTCAGAAACCAATATTATGTCTTGCTTAGTGGCAAAATCTAAAGGTGTGAAAAAAACGATTGCCCTTGTGGAGAATATGGATTATTTTGAATTATCACAATCCATAGGAATTGATACACTGATCAATAAAAAACTACTTGCAGCAAATAATATTTTTAGATATATCCGTAAAGGAGAAGTGGTTGCAATGACCAAACTGAATAACATGAATGCAGAGTTATTAGAGTTTAAGGTAAAAACGAAATCAGAAATCAACAACAAACTTATTAAAGACGTAGATTTTCCTAGGTCGGCGATTATAGGTGGTGTTATTAGAGACGGAAAAGGACATATCGCATTAGGTAGTTTTAGAATACAAGAAAACGATAATGTGGTAGTATGTTGCTTACCAAGATCTATTAAACGCGTTGAAAAAATATTCTTGTAAATGAGAGCAATAAAGCTTAACTACAAAATTATTTTCCATTTTTTCGGATTACTGCTATTGTTTAATGGTGGTTTTATGTTGCTGTCTGCACTCATAAGTTTAATTTATAAAGACGGTGTTACTTTAGAATTATTCCTTTCCGGAATTGTAACGCTTTTAGTGGGTGTTTTTGGTATGGTTTATACTAGAAAACATAGCAAAGAAATGAATAAACGGGAAGGTTACATTGTGGTAACTTTTGGTTGGATTGTTATGTCGCTATCTGGGACGCTACCTTATGTGTTTACAGAAAGTATTCCGCAATTTACGGATGCTTTTTTTGAAACGATGTCCGGTTATACTACAACAGGAGCATCTATTTTAAACGATATTGAAGCAGTTCCTGAAGGTGTTTTATTCTGGCGAAGCCTAACCCATTGGATTGGTGGTATGGGTATTATTGTACTTGCAATTGCTATTTTACCGCTTTTAGGAATTGGAGGAATGCAACTTTTTGCAGCGGAAGCTCCGGGACCGAGTACCGATAAACTACATCCTAGAATAACAGATACTGCAAAACGTCTATGGCTTATTTATTTTGGATATACTATAGCTGAAACTATTTTGTTGCAAGCGGCAGGAATGACCTTTTTTGACGCTATAAATCACTCTTTATGTACTTTATCTACAGGAGGTTTTTCTACTAAAAACGCGAGTGTTGCATATTGGAATAATGAACCCGTTATTCAATATATAATCATAGTATTCATGTTTTTAGCGGGAACAAACTTCGTGTTAAGCTATTTTGCTTTTAAAGGGAAAGTGCAAAAAATTATTCATGATGAAGAGTTTAAGTTTTACTTTAGGTTTATAATTATTTTTACAGCAATTGTGTCTTTGATAATTTATTTTAGGGCAGATCTTACAGAGTCAACAATAGCGCATCCTATGGTTTGGGGGAAAGCAGAAAGTGTTTTTCGTCATGCTCTATTTCAAGTGATCTCTGTAATAACAACAACTGGTTTTGTAACCGCAGATTATACCTTATGGACGCCATTTTTAGTGGTATTCTTTTTTGGTATTATGTTTCTTGGTGGATCGGCAGGAAGTACTTCTGGAGGTGTAAAAGTAGTACGCCATTTAGTGTTAATTAAAAATGGTTTTTTAGAGTTTAAACGTACTTTGCATCCTAATGCTATTGTTCCTGTTCGGTATAATAAAAAAGCAATTTCTAAAGAAATTGTATTTAATATACTTGCCTTTTTTATTCTCTATATGCTTTCCTTTATTGTTGGGGCTTTGGTGTTTTCTATGATGGGAATAAATTTTGAATCTTCGGTCGGTTTGGCAGCTTCTAGTTTAGGTAACGTTGGTCCTGCACTCGGCGATTTTGGACCTGTAAATAACTATGCAGCATTACCTAATTTAGGGAAATGGTGGTGTAGTTTCTTGATGCTAATTGGTAGATTAGAATTGTTTACGGTACTTATATTATTTACACCATTTTTCTGGCGAAATAGATAAGAACTTTTGCATACTTTTCTTTTAGTATTCTTCGGAAGAAATTCTTTTACCATATAAAAAGTGTAACATTTGTGTAAAAAAGACTACATATATGTAAAGCAGCTTTGTACTCGATTGTTAACGGATGCTCTTTTGAGCAAACCTCAAAATAATCTTTTATAGTATTTAAATAGAAATAAGAATCTACATTCTTGTAATACACTTCTATTGTCTAAAATTTAATGTTTCACTTTTAAAACCTGAAAATTATGGGATTTGGTGGTTCTGCACAAGCAATGATTACTATTCTTAAGAATAACGAAAAAATGCGTGCACAACGTAGTAAACGTAAAGCGTATGGAGGGAGCTATACTAGTGTAAGACTAGAGTTTCCGAATACTGCGACCGAACAAGATTTGAAAAAAATTGAAACGCGTTTACAGCGGGAAAACAAACAATTAAAATTAAAACGAATGCTTGTTTTCGGTTTCCTTTTTAGCATATTAATGTCACTAATTATTATTTATATATAAAACGATGTCTTTAGGAAAATTGATGCTATTCACGTTGAAGAATAATGAAAAATCTCAAACGTTTAAAAAAGAAAATTGCGAGACCATTTTTTGGTAAGATTGCCAAAATCGAATCCTTGTATAATTTTCCGAAAGCGACACCTGAAATTTTAGAAAAAATACGTTTGTAAATGGCTATTCAGAATAAAAAAGAAACTGTTTATTATCTAGTACGTTTGGTAATTACTTTGCTTTTATTTTTGCTAGTAATGGTATAAAAAAAGAGGCTATTAATAACAATTGTTTTAATAGCCTCTTTTAAATTTTATAAAGATAGAATTAACTAACCGCTTCTTTAATACGTTTTATAGCTTCTTTAATTTGCTCTTGACTTGCAGCATAAGAAATACGAATACAGTTTTTATCACCAAAAGCATCTCCTGTAACAGTAGCTACTAAAGCTTCTTCTAAAAGATATAAGGAGAAATCGGTAGCATTGTTTATTGTTTTTCCTCGTAAAGTCTTTCCGAAGAAATAAGAAACATCTGGAAATACGTAAAACGCACCTTCTGGAGTATTGGTTTTAAAACCTTCTATGTCATTCAATAAATCTAAAACCATATCCCGACGTGTTTTAAACTCGTCTATCATGTATTTTACAACACTTGGATCTGCATTTAAAGCCGTTATAACAGCACGTTGCGCTATACAGTTTGTTCCACTAGTTACTTGTCCTTGCATTTTATTACAAGCACGTGCAATCCAATCTGGAGCACCAATAAATCCAACTCTCCAGCCTGTCATGGCAAAAGCTTTAGAAACACCATTTACGGTAATTGTATTATCAAACATACCCTCAATTCCTGCCATACTTGCATGCGGCTTTCCTGTGTAGTTTATGTGTTCGTAAATTTCATCGGAAACGACATAAATATTCGGATGCTTTACTAAAACAGAAGCCAAAGCTTGTAATTCTTCTTTACTATATAGGGATCCACTTGGGTTACAAGGCGAACTAAACCAAAGCATTTTTGTTTTTGGGGTAATGGCAGCTTCTAATTGTGCGGCTGTCATTTTGAAGTCGGTATCTATAGACGTTTTTACTTCTACAGGAACGCCTTCAGCAACCTTAACAATATCACTATAACTTACCCAATACGGACAAGGTAAAATTACCTCGTCACCTTTATTTAACATTACTTGTGCTATGTTATATAAAGATTGTTTTGCACCTGTAGAAACAACTACTTGTGGTAAAGTATAGGTTAGATTATTGTCGCGTTTAAACTTTGTAATAACAGCTTCTTTTAAATCTACATAACCATCTACTGGGGAGTACGAATTGTAATTGTCGTTTACTGCCTGTATTGCAGCGTCCTTAATGAAATCAGGAGTATTAAAATCTGGTTCCCCAAGACTTAAACCAATAATATCTTTTCCTTCTGCTTTTAATTCTCTAGTTTTTGCTGCCATAGCTAAAGTGGCAGAAGTAGACATGTTTATTATTCTTTCTGAAAGTGGATTCATGTATGAAATGTTGTTTTGAGGTACAAAAAATGATGTTATGCCATGCTAGGTTTTTTACCTAGTACTTTTAGTTGTTGATAGTGTTCTCCTATTGCTTTCCACATCGTATTGTACTCGTTGTAAGGTAAGCTGAATTCATGCGCAGTATCTTTAACTATTTTGGCTATGTTTTTGTAATGAACATGGCTAATATGTGCGAATAAGTGGTGTTCTACTTGTCTGTTTAAACCTCCAGTATAAAATTCTACTAACCAATTTTTAGGAGAAAAGTTAGAAGTGGTGAATAACTGATGGATTGCCCAAGTATTCTTCATGTTACCGGCTTCATCAGGGATAGGCATATCTGTGTTTGGCATTACGTGTGCTAGTTGAAAAACAACACTTAAGATAATTCCAGCTGTATAATGCATGATTAAAAACCCGATTAAAACTTGCCACCAAGCATACCCCATTGCTAAAGGAAGAACTACCCAAATAGTGTAATATAGTATCTTACCAATAATTAACTTTGTCCATTGTGTAGCTGGTTTAGGGAATTCACCATAAGACAGTTTTCTTTTTAAATAAATATAGGTTTGTTTGAAATCTGTAGTAATTGCCCAGTTTACAGTTAGTAAACCATATAGTAAAAAGGCATAATATTTTTGGTATTGATGAATTTTTAACCATTTAGAATGCTTAGAAAAACGAATGATTCTTCCCGCATCGATGTCTTCATCATGTCCTTGAATGTTGGTGTACGTATGGTGTAATACATTATGTTGTACTTTCCAGTTGTAATCGTTTCCAGCTAAAATATGTATGCTGCTTCCCATTAATCTATTTACCCATTTTTTGCTAGAAAAAGAACCATGATTTGCATCATGCATCACATTCATTCCTACACCAGCCATCCCAATACCTATAACCATCATAGATATAATTTGAAGCCAAGTTGGTAAATCAACCGTTAATAAAAGTACTAAAGGACCAAGTAATAAAGTAAACATTACTATGGCTTTAGTATATAACTTCCAATTACCGGTTTTTTTAATTTTGTTCTCTTTAAAGTAGTTGTTAACACGTTTGTTTAGTGTTTTAAAAAACTTTGCCGAGTCTGTCCTTGAAAAAGTTATTGTTTGTTTTGTCATGCTATTATTTTTTACTGTATTATAACGTATAAATACAAGTATCAATTATTACACCAAAGATAAATAATATTGACGTGCATCTTAATAAAATTTTCATAAAAATGCACAATAATTTATCTACTTTTGTGCAAAATTAAAAACCATGGAGCTAATTCTTAAGTATTTCCCAAACCTTACAGAAGATCAGATTGATAAATTTACCAAGTTAGAAGCTTTGTATCAAGACTGGAATTTAAAGATTAATGTAGTGTCTAGAAAAGATATTGACGAACTATATTTACGTCACGTTCTGCATTCTTTAGCTATTGCAAAAGTCATTGATTTTAAACCGAAAACTAAAATCATGGATGTTGGTACTGGTGGAGGATTTCCAGGAATACCTTTAGCTATCTTGTATCCGGAATGCTCTTTTCATTTGGTAGATAGTATTAATAAAAAACTGAATGTTGTTAGAGAAGTTGCCGAAGGTTTAGGCTTAGAAAATGTAAAAACAACCCATTGTAGAGTCGAGGAAATTAAAGATACCTACGATTTTATTGTAAGTAGAGCAGTAGCCGCAATGCCAACTTTTGTACATTGGGTGAAAGGTAGAGTTGCTAAAAAACAAAACCATGAACTTAAAAATGGTATTATTTATTTAAAAGGAGGTGATTTAGCGGAAGAGTTACAGGATTACCCAAAAGCAACCATTTATAATATTTCAGATTATTATACCGAAGACTTTTTTGAAACTAAAAAAATAGTGCATGTGCCTTTAAAATATAAAGGTTAGAATCTTGATTTATATTCTGTTGGCGTAATAATAGTAATGATTTCTTTCTTTTCTATTGGCTTTTTAATTCGAACATTAATTTTTTTGTAATGCCATGTTTCATTAATTCTGTCCGCAGAAATATCTAACATAGCTTTACCCTTTTTACATGTTATTTTAATCGTAGTAAGTATGGATTTGTTGTTGTTTGAATATTGTACCGCGCCATTTAGTATAGTCATATTATCTATGGGGTCAATCGTTCCTAAAACTTTAATCACACGTTCGTTAATGCTCGCTTTTTCTATGGCTTCGTTGTACAGTTCTATATCTGTATAGGCTTTTGTGTAATCAATCAAAATGCCACTAAAGCCAGAAGAAGAAAACACAAACAGGAATAGAATAAAACTTATAGCTACAGCGGTAAACCATTTCCAATTACGATACCACCAACTTTTATGTGCAATAATCTCGTTATTCATTTTGTTCCATTTACTTCAAATATATCTAAAAAGAAAAACGCTTCAAAATAGAAGCGCTTTATATTCTTAAATTTCTAGGTTGTTATTTTACCATAAACTTTGTTTTTAAGTTTTGGTTTTCTGAAGTTTCAATATGTAAAATATATAAACCGGAAGCAACATGTAACGGTATTCTGGTTTTTGTGTTTAATGTTAAATTAGTATTATAAACCATTTTGCCTGTAACATCTACAATAGTAATTCTAGCATTGTTAAATGTTTTGGTGCTTAGAATATGTAAAGCATCTGTAATTGGGTTTTTTTCTAGTTTAATACTGGTTTCTAGGTTCGTATTTGTAGATAATGGTTGTTGAAAAATTTCATTTAGAGCAAATGCGACATTAGCTTCCGTTAAAGTAACGTGAGGTTGATTCTCTGTTGGCATATACCAAGCATCAAAAGGGGTGAGGTTAGATGTTGCTCTGGCGGTTGTAATTCCAGATGGGGCATGAAACCAATTAATTTCATTCGCAGATATTTCAAAAGCCATGGCGCTTACACTTGGTATAAAGTTAAAGTGATCTGTGGTTAAGGAACCTAAAAATTCACCTACTAAACCATCCGTTGCCAAATCTTCGGTAAGTCCTAAAATATCAAAAAGGCCACCGGAAGCCGAATCAATACCATCCGAGTATGTAAAAGAAGTTGTACTTGCATTGTTTCTTCTGTCATTTGCCAAAGGAAACCAAAGCGGAAAATCTAAGTGTACTTGGCTCATTTCAATTTGTGTTCCTGCAGCTGGTGTAAAATAGGTTTTAGCTTTTAGCTCTGCAACATCAAAAAGATCAATATTTGCATTTACAATTCGGCTACCAGGAACTAAGTTGTTAGTATTTGAAGTGTTGTCTTGATACCGACTATTATTACCGCTACCATTAATTATAGAAACGTTTCTGGTTAATTCTGGAAATCCGTAAGCATTATTACTAAGCGCATTCATACTATGGAAAAAAGTGTTTTTAAAGCCATGTGCTCTTGGTGTGGATAAACTGCTATTAAAAGTTACACCGTCACTATTTGTAATATGTGGTTCAAATTGATCGGTAAGCATTTGTCTTGCGGCTGCAGAGGTTAGCATACCATCAATAATTGGTTGTAGTTCCTCTACATTTTGGTCTCCCAAAAACCAAAAATCATCTAAACCAAAAGCAAGGAAATTAAATTGATGTTGAAAACCGATTGGCACGTTTGCGCCATGATGTGGTGCATCAAAAGAAATATATAATCTTGTGTCATGGTTCAGGGAAGGCACACTTTCCATATAATTTAATGCATATCTCGCGATTAGTCCGCCCATACTTGGGCCAATAACTACGTTTTGTGCATTTCCTACTTTCTGTGCATTAATTTCTTCAATCAAATGCACTAGTAACATAGCGTTACGTTCAATAAAATCGGAACCTCCATCAATAATGGCATTGTCGGCAGCCCGAGCATATACTGGAAAGTTTAAATATACCACATCAAAACCTTCTTCTTTAACTAGTGCTTCTAGGTTGGATGTGGAACCATTATCATCAAAATCTAATAATTCGCGTAATCCTGTAATGTCTCTTCCGTCACCTGGGTCAAATCCGTCGACTAAAAAAATAGGTTTGTCCAAAATGTTGTCATCACTTAAATATATTTCATATTCTCCAACTCCTGGATAGGAAGTAGCTTCACCATAAGCAGATAAATTAGGAGTAATACTAGAAGTGAATGTGGTAATTACTCTATTTTGGTAAGTATTTAAATCTTGATTGGAGTATTTAATTTCAATAGTTGAAGTGCTTGAAATTACTTCGTTATTATCTAAAGTTAGAGCGAAATGGAGCGTTTTTTTACCTGCTTCGGAATAATCGATAACTATGTTTTGATTTAGGTTTATATTTTTAAAACCTTTACCGTCATTAAAATCTATTGCAATATTTTGAAAGCCATTTTCTGTAGTATTAAATACATTGGAAGCATCTAAGCGAAATGTTGTTTGCAGCCCTTTTGTTGTTGCACGTAGCGCAGAAGCAGTGGTTATAGTGCTTTTTTCAAAAACAGGTGTTTCTACATTTGTTCTTCGCAAATTTCCTTGCGTATCTCTAGTTACTATGTGGTTTCGCATAGCGGTTTCTGTTATAGATTCAAAGTCGCTATGTAATATTGCTAACGGAATTACATTAGTAAAGTAACTCTGGTTGCGCTGCTCTTTTAAGCTTTGTACAGGTAAAAGACGTTCTTGCAGGTCTCCTTGAGCAATTGTTTTGTATGCTTGGTAAAACCCTAGGTTGTTAATTGTTTTGTGGTTATAACTGGTAATATCTCCAATTACAGATTTTTGTGCAAAAAAAGAAGTTTCCATATCTGAGGTGTCAAACTTAAGAAGGGCTTTTTTGTTTTGAGAGAATGTGGTTAAAGTAATAAAGGAAAATAATAAAAAGTATAAATTTTTCATATAATAGAGGGATTGATTAATCTTTTTAAATATATGAAGTTCTCTCAGTATTTTTTTAATTATGTATAGATTTAAGATAAAAGGTATAAAAAAACCCTTGAAATGATAAAATTTCAAGGGTTTTTTTGTGTATAATTAATTTTGTTTACTCTCCTAAAAATGGATATCTGTAATCTGTTGGTGTTACAAATGTTTCTTTAATCATTCTTGGTGAAACCCAACGTTGTAAGTTTAAAATACTTCCAGCTTTATCGTTTGTTCCAGAACCTCTAGCACCTCCAAAAGGTTGTTGTCCTACAACAGCACCAGTTGGTTTGTCGTTAATATAGAAGTTTCCAGCACAGTTTTCTAAAGCTTTTGTTGCTTCAATAACCGCATATCTATCTGTTGCTAAAATAGCACCAGTTAACGCGTAGTCACTAGTTTCGTCAACTAGTTTTAAGGTTTCCGAATATTTGTCATCCTCATAAACATAAATAGTCATAACAGGTCCAAATAACTCATCACACATCGTCGTATATTTTGGGTCTTCTGCTACAATTACAGTAGGCTCAATAAAGTAACCTTTGCTTTTATCGTGACCACCACCAACAATAATGTCGGCACCTTTGTCTTCTTTAGCTTGGTCAATATATTTTGCAAGTTTATCGAAAGAACCTTCATGAATTACAGCAGTAATAAAGTTGCTCATATCTTCTGGAGATCCCATTTTAAAAGATTTTACATCTTTAATTACTTGCTCTTTTACTTCATTCCAAATGCTTTTAGAAACATAAGCACGAGAAGCAGCACTACATTTTTGTCCTTGAAATTCAAAAGCACCTCTAACAATAGCAGTTGCTACTTGTTTTGGGTTTGCAGTTTTGTGGGCAACGATAAAATCTTTACCTCCAGTTTCTCCAACAATTTTTGGGTATGTTTTGTAGTTATGGATATTGTTTCCAATTTGTTTCCATAATTCTTGAAATACATAAGTAGAACCTGTAAAGTGTAAACCAGAAAAATCTGGACTAGCCAATACGGTGTCTGTAATCATAACTGGATCACCAAATACTACATTGATCACACCTGCAGGTACGCCAGCTTCTTCAAATACATCCATAATTACTTTTGCAGAGTATATTTGAGAATCACTAGGTTTCCATACTACTACATTTCCCATCATTGCCATACAAGCAGGTAAGTTACCAGCAATAGCAGTAAAGTTAAATGGAGATACCGCGTATACAAAACCTTCCAGAGGTCTGTATTCAATTTTATTCCATGCGTCACTTGTACTTTCTGGTTGTTCGTGGTACATATCTGTCATAAACTGTACGTTAAAACGTAAAAAGTCTATTAACTCACAAGAAGCATCAATTTCTGCTTGGTGAATGGTTTTAGATTGTGCCATCATAGTAGCAGCATTTATTTTTGCTCTATATGGACCAGCAATTAATTCGGCAGCTTTTAAAAAGATAGCAGCACGATCTTGCCATGGCACTTGAGACCAACCTTTTCTTGCTTCAAGAGCAGTAGAGATAGCTTCATCTACATGCGATTTGTCAGCGATATGGTATTGACCAACAATATGTTTATGATCATGAGGCGGAGACATTGTTCTAGTGTTACCAGTAGTAACATCTTTCCCGTTTATGTACATTGGCACGTCTAAATTGCTGTTGTACATTTCTTTATATGTTTTTGAAATAGCTTCACGATATTCGCAACCAGGAGCATACGCTCTTACAGGTTCGTTTATTGCGATTGGAACATTAAAAAATCCTTTTCCCATTTTATTTTGAGTTTTTAGTTGTAAAATTTGAAGTGCAAAGTTACGATATTTTTATAGATTAGTAATTCTTTGAAATATTAAAGGCAAGTTAAATTATAAGATATTTTTTGTAAGTTGCCGTGCAGATTAAAGACTACAAAAAACATGTGTACAGTAACTATTTTTGCTAAAGGAGAAAATGATTTTGTGTTAACCTCGAATAGAGATGAAGCACCAAATCGTGTTTCTTTATCTCCAGATTTTTATTCGGTAAATACCACTAAAATGTTGTTTCCTAAAGACGAAAAAGCTGGAGGAACCTGGATTGGTGTTAGTGAAAAAAGCCGATTGATTTGTTTATTAAATGGCGGTTTTGACTTGCATAGTAGAAAGGATAACTATAGATTGAGTAGAGGAGTTGTGGTTACAGATTTATTAGCTTCGGAAGAAATTGTTACCGCAATAGAAGCATATGACCTTCACGATATTGAGCCATTTACTATAGTAGTTGCCGATTGGAATACGGATTTACAATTTTATGAATTGGTTTGGGATGGAACTCAGAAATATTTCAGTAAGTTACCTAAGGAAGCTAGAGTTTGGTCTTCATCTACTTTGTATACTAAAGCCATGCGAGAAGAGCGGAAACAATGGTTTGCAAATTTTAAAACCAAAAACGAACTGTCTTCCGCGAAAGCGTTACAATTTCATCAAAATACACATATAGATAATACGGAATACGGTGTTATTATGGATAGAGGTTTTGTGAAAACGACTAGTATTACTCAGGTGGAGAAAACAAAAGATAAAGTTTCTATGCTTTTTAAAAACCTGCAAAGCAATACGCAATCTTCTAAATTATTTTTATTTCCTGAAAAAATTCATGAATAATACAGCAATTATTGTAACACTTGCGTATCCAGAAACTATTGTGATGGTTGCAGACGAATGGTATTCGCCATATTTACGTTTTATAGGGATAGGAAAAAAAAATTATCTAAGAGCGGGGCATGCTGCTTTGGTTTTAATTGAAAAAACGACAGGTGTTTTAGAGTATCATGATTTTGGGAGATATATTACACCAGAACCTAACGGAAGAGTTAGAGGTCGAGATACCGATCATGAGTTAGATTTTCCTGTTACCGCTAGTATTAAAGATGACGAAATACAGAATTTAAATGAAATTTTGGAATTTCTTGGTACACACCCAAAACTAACCCATGGTGAAGGTAAATTAATAGCTTCGGTTTGTGATGCTGTAGATTATGATTTGGCAAGGCAGCATATAACAAAAATGCAGCAACGAGACTTTATTCGGTATGCGGCTTTTGTGAAAAACGCATGTAATTGCGCACGCTTTGTTACGGATGCTTTAATAGCTTCCGTAACCGATAAAGTAATACATAATAAGTTGCAAAAATCGAAATGGTTTACGCCAAGTACGGTTGGTAATGTAGTAATTGCAGATACGGGAAATAGGATTTATGAAGTTTCGGAAGCTGGAGAAATCTCTGAATATACATCTTCGGTTAGTAAAGATAATAGGCGTTATTTTTTAGATAAATTAAAAGAGCATACGCCAAATTTTGTGGGTACTTTAGAGCCTAAGCATGTTGCAGATTTACATGAAAAAGCACAATGGCTTTCTGGTATTGCTGCTGGAGCTTGGTATGAGTTGCATGAAACCGAAAAGAATTTAGAATATTGGTATAAACGAATTTCACCGCATGGAAATATCGATGTGCACGCTTTATATGAAGTGAATGAAACTGGGTTTAAGTATCATGAATCTTATGAATTTATACATTACTCCAATTGTAAATTCTTTCATGTAGAACAAAACGGAAGGGTGTACAGATTTGAAATTAAAGAAAATTAATTTAAAGCAAAAGGAGCGCTTAGTTTAAACGTCGGTATTGCTACATGAAATTTTTTGGTATTGCTAAAATTCACCATTTCGTAATATCCCTTCATCGCTCCAAAAGGAGAAGTAAGTAAGCAACCAGAATTATAGGTGTGAGATTCTCCCGGTTTTAAAACAGGTTTTTTACCAATAACACCTTCACCAGAAACCGTTTCCACGTGGTTTAGCGCGTCAAAGATTGTCCAATGTCTTGCATTAAGTTGCACAGAGTCTTTACTCTGATTTTCAATAGTTACTTCATATCCAAAGGCGAATTGTATTTTATAATTTTTATAAAATGTGCCTTCAAAAGTAGTGTCTACCGATATTTTTATGCCTTTTGTAACTTGTTGAACCATTTTAACTTCTGATAATCAGGGGTTTTAGTAATCAAAAATACTAAAAAATAAATAATTAAAACTTATTTTAGTATTTCTTTGATAGGAATATAATGAAATATTCTGATTAATTAGTAATATTAACAGAGCTAGCTTCGCCAAGACCAATAATCTTATCATAACGAGCGCCTAGATCTCTATAGTAAACCAATACTTTGTAATTGTTTTCTGCTTGCCAAAAATTTCCGCTAATGGCACCTTCGTCTACATTACCTTTTTTATCTACAACTACATATTTATAATTGTAAAATCCTTGTTTTAATAAAATTGCATTTTTATAAACACCTCGTTCTGTATTAAAAGCCATTTTTGTAGTTTCATCAATGGTGTAATTATTGAAATTACCATAGACATGTAGTTCTTTGCCGTCTGGCAGTTGATCCAATTGCAAAGAGAAAAACATCCAAACATAATCTGCTTCAATACTAGAATTACTAGCATCTATTGCGGTTACCAAATAATTACCATTAATATCTGGGTTATACGTGTAAGGTTTGTCGTGTCTTACCAGATTAGTGTATAAATAATTGTGGTACAAATCTTTTAAATCAATAAACTGAATACCTGTATTTGCTGCTCTAACATCTTTATTTTCAAACCATAAATATTCGTTTCCAGCCCAAAAACTAGTTTCTGTATTATACTTGTAAATAAGTTCGTTACCTAATGTGTACATTGGTTTAATACCAGAAATTGCAGTATTTAAATTGTTGTTTTGAACAATAACTGTTTTAATGGTTTGTTTTGGATTGTTAAAATGAGAATTAGTAGATGATATGGTGATATCCACCGTTTGTTTACTTTCTATTTCTCTAACATCACGTGATCTTTTTATCGCTACACCTACATTTGCCGCTACTTCATAAATCATGAATTTTCTTGAAAAAACAAGGTCGTCATAATCATCATAAATTTTAAGCATATAATTCCCAGAAATTTTTAGTCTGCGTGTTTGTTCATTAGGAATGGTTAGTTGGTAATTCGAGTAAATTTGTAGGGTATTAAAGGAGTTTTCGTAAGTTCGTATACGTTGTTTGTCGAAACCATCTAAATATTCAATTTTAGATAAAACGGAAGGCGTCCAATCATAATTATAATGTTCTATCACATAATAAAAGTCTTCTTCGTCACCATTTAAGGCGTCAAATTCTAGTTTTAAATATTCGCCAAGTTTTAAAACAGGCAATTGACTTTCTGCTGTGTTCCCTTTAAAAGTGATTGTTTTGATATAATCTGGTGGCGCAACTTCTTGTGCTACTTGTGCCAAAAGTGTTGTGGAAAACAAGAGTGTTACTAGTATGTATTTAAAATTCACAGGTGTAAAATTGTTGATTTGCAGTAAATATAAGCAAATTTTATGCCTAAGTTAATCAATTTATTTAGATTGAATATAAATAGTATGGAAGACGATTTTTAACCATGTTTTTATGGATTTATTCGTAAATTTGCATCGATTTTTAAGATAATTAAGAATTAGAAACACTATAACTATTAACAAATAGATTTATAATATGTCAAACGACATTAAGATTAAAAAAGGTCTAGATATTAAGTTAAAAGGAACTGCAGAAAAGGCAAAAGAAAATGCCATTATCAGTAACTTTTTTTCTGTAAGACCAGAAGATTTCCACAGTGTTATACCCAAATTAATCGCGAAAGTTGGAACTAAAGTAAAAGCAGGAGAACCTATTTTTTACGATAAGACGAACGAAGCTATACAATTTGTTTCTCCAGTTTCTGGTGAAATTACAGACATTCCTCGTGGAGAAAAACGTAAAATTTTAGCAATTAAAATTCAAGCCGACAAAGAGCAATCTTACCAAGATAATGGTAAGTTTAATGTAGATGCTGCAAAAGCAGAAGACGTTAAAGCACATTTGTTAGCTTCAGGATGTTGGCCTTTTATTAAGCAACGTCCTTATGATGTAATTGCAAATCCAAACAAAGCGCCAAAAGCAATTTTCGTTTCTGCTTATGCTTCTGCACCATTGGCTGCAGATCTAGATTTTACCCTTCAAGGTAAAGAAGCAGAATTACAAGCTGCTGTTACAGCGTTAACTAAATTAACCGAAGGACAAGTTCATATTTCTGTTGGTAAAAACAGTAACTCTCCATTAGCTAACCTTTCTGGTGCAACTATTCATAAAGTTTCTGGGCCACATCCTTCTGGGAACGTGGGTACACAAATAAACAAAATAGATCCTGTTAATAAAGGAGAAGTTGTTTGGACAGTAAACGCACAAGACCTTGTTATTATTGGTGAATTATTACTAACGGGTAAATTTAATGCAGAACGTATTGTTGCTTTAGCAGGTTCTTCTGTGAAAAGTCCAAGATACTTTGTTACTAAACTTGGAGCTGAGGTTGCGTCTATGATTTATGATAACGGCGTAGATAAAAATGAGGATATTAGAATCATTTCTGGAAACGTATTAAGCGGTAAGCAAGTACAACCAGATGGTTATTTAGATTATTACAGTAATATAATTACCGTAATACCAGAAGGTAACGATTACGAATTATTTGGTTGGAATAAACCCGTTTTTAATAAAGTGTCTACTTCAAGAGCATTTACGTTCTCTTGGTTAACACCTAACAAAGAATACGATTTAAATACCAATACCAATGGAGAACATCGTGCTTTTGTTACCACTGGAACATACGAAGAGGTTTTTCCTTTAGATATCTTTCCAATGCAAATTTTAAAAGCTTGTATGTATAAAGATTTAGATGAAATGGAAGCTTTAGGAATGTACGAAGTTGCTCCTGAAGATTTTGCTTTAACAGAATTTGTATGTGTATCTAAACAACCGCATCAAGATATTATTAGAAAAGGGTTAGACTTAATGCTAAAAGAAATTGGATAAATTATTCATTGAACAACGAGAAATGAAAAATATTACAAAATGGGTTTAAAAAGTAATTTACATAACTTAAAAGAAAAGTATAAAGGAACAAAGATGGCTCCTGCGTTTAACGCAATCCATACTTTTTTGTACTTGCCAAATGAGACTACGCATAATGGTACTCATATCAAAGCAGCAGACGATTTAAAACGTACGATGAATACGGTAATCATGGCACTTGTACCATGTTTAATATTCGGTATGTTTAACGCTGGTTATCAACATTATTTAGCTTCTGGAGCTATTGAAGCAGCTAACGGATTTTTTAGTTCTTCTTTCTGGGCGTGGGACAACTTAGTTGTTGGGCTTTGGAAAGTGTTACCATTAGTACTTGTTTCTTACGGAGTTGGTTTACTTGTAGAATTTATTTTCGCAGTAATTAAAGGTCACGAAGTAGAAGAAGGGTACTTAGTAACGGGAATGTTAGTACCACTTATAGTACCAATCGATATTCCTTTATGGATGCTTGCAGTAGCAGTAATCTTTGGTGTTGTTATTGGTAAAGAAGTTTTTGGTGGTACAGGAATGAATATATTAAATCCTGCATTAACCATTCGTGCATTCTTATTCTTTGCATATCCTACTTGGATGTCTGGAGATAAAGTTTGGGTAGAAGGTGCAAAAGAATTGGCTGGAACTCCAGATGCTATTTCTGGGGAAACGATCTTAGGAACTTTGGCTCAAAATCATGAAGTCACACACTCTGTAGCAGATATGTTTTTAGGCTTTATTCCTGGTTCTGTTGGAGAGACATCCACATTGTTAATTGTATTAGCCGCATTATTCTTAGTGTTTTCTAAAATAGGAAGCTGGAGAATTATGTTGTCTTCTGCTGTTGGAGCTTTAGCAATGGGATTAATATTTAATGGTCTTGTAAATGCGGAAGTAATTGCAGATGGAAGTAAGTTTTACGGATTAATGAGTACACCATTTTGGCAACACTTACTTATTGGTGGTTTTGCTTTTGGTACGGTATTTATGGCAACAGATCCTGTTACTGCATCACAAACCAATAAAGGAAAATGGATTTATGGATTTTTAATAGGATTCCTTTCTATATTAATTAGAGTATTTAATCCTGCATATCCAGAAGGAGTAATGTTAGCCATTCTATTAATGAATGTGTTTGCGCCAACTATTGACCATTACGTGGTTCAAGGAAATGTAAAAAGAAGAATGAAGCGTTTAAAAACTAAAGTTGCTTAAACATGGAAAAAAGAACAGATAAAAACTCATACACTATACTTTTTGCCATTGCAATGGTAATTGTAGTAGGAGGTTTGCTAGCTTTTACAGCTTCAGCATTACGACCAAGAATTGATAATAACGAAAGATTAGAAAAGCAACAAAACATTTTGTATGCTATGGGAATCAACGAAAATGAAGGTAACTCTGCCATTTTTGTTTCTACAGATAAAGCTCCAGAATTGTTTACAGAATACATCAAAAAACAATTAGTAATTGAAGGAGATAAAGTATCTGAAGACGATAAAGCATATCTAATCGATGTGAAAAAACAACAAACAAGAGCAAAAGCTGGAGAGGTAAGAAAACTTCCTTTATTTGTTGGTGAAAAAGATGGTCAAACATTTTATATCGCACCAATTAGAGGAAAAGGACTTTGGGATGCCGTTTGGGCTTATATTGCTATGGATGAGAACATGGTGGTACAAGGTGCTTATTTTGATCATAAAGGAGAAACAGCAGGTTTAGGTGCAAACATTAAACAACGTTTCTTTATGGATGACTTTATTGGAGAACACCTAAAGTCTAACGGAACTTTTAAAGGTATTAATATCTCTAAAAGTAACAACGATCCTAAAAACGAAGATAAAACAGATAACGAGGTAGATGCAATAGCTGGTGCAACAATTACTGGAGACGGTGTTTCTGCAATGATAAAATCAGAGCTTAAGCAATATGTACCTTATTTCGAAAACTTAAAAAAGAATTAATTTATGGGACTTTTATCAAAAAAAGACGCAGCATTAATTACAGATCCATTAGCAGATAATAACCCAATTACGATTCAAGTACTTGGTATTTGTTCTGCATTAGCAATTACTGCAGAATTGGAAGCAGCCATCGTAATGTCTGTTTCGGTATTATTTGTATTAGCTATTGGTAACGTAGTTATCTCTTTAATGCGAAACATTATACCTTCAAAAATTAGAATTATTGTACAACTTATTGTGGTTGCTGCATTAGTAATTATTGTAGATCAAGTATTAAAAGCTTTTGCTTATGAATTAAGTAAAACACTTTCTGTATTTGTCGGATTAATTATTACAAACTGTATCATTATGGGGCGTTTTGAAGCTTTCGCTTTAGCAAACAAACCTTGGCGTTCTTTTCTTGACGGTATTGGAAATGCTTTAGGATACGGAGTGATTTTAATTATTGTAGCATTCTTTAGAGAGCTTTTAGGGGCTGGAACTTTACTAGGTATTCCTGTATTAGGAGATCCTATTGAAAAAACAGGATTATACGCTTTAGGTTACGAAAACAATGGTTTCATGATTATGCCTCCTATGGCATTAATTGTAGTAGGAATTATTATTTGGGTACAACGTAGTAGAAACAAAGCATTAATAGAAGATTAAGCTAGTAACTACTAACAAACTATAAAAAAATGGAATATTTAGAATTATTTTTAAAATCGATATTTATAGATAACATGGTGTTTTCCGTATTCTTAGGAATGTGTTCATACCTTGCCGTATCTAAAAAAGTAACTACAGCCGTTGGTTTAGGAGCTGCAGTAATCTTTGTATTAGCAATTACAGTGCCTTTAAACTGGTTATTAGATCAGTATGTGTTACAACCAGGAGCATTAAAATGGTTGGGTGCAGAATATGCAGACTACGATTTAAGTTTCCTTTCTTTTATCATGTTTATTGCAACTATTGCAACCATGGTACAATTAGTAGAAATAGTAGTGGAGAAATTTTCACCATCATTATATAATTCCCTTGGTATTTTCTTACCATTAATTGCAGTAAACTGTGCCATTTTAGGAGGGTCTTTATTCATGCAATCTCGTGAAATTCCAACATTAGGATTAGCTACTGTATATGGCGTTGGTTCTGGAATAGGATGGTTTTTAGCAATATTAGCTATTGCAGCTATTCGTGAAAAAATTAGATATTCTAACGTTCCTCCAGCATTAAGAGGTTTAGGAATAACATTTATCATTACGGGTTTAATGGCTATTGGGTTTATGAGTTTTGGTGGAATGTTAACCGGAGGTGATGAAGAAGAAACGAAAGCCGATAAAACAGTACAAGTAGAAACGGTAGATAAAGAAAGCTCAAAGGAGTTAGCTAACAACACAACAATAAACGAGTAACATGATATTAGCAGCAAGCACATTAGGAATCATAATAGCAACTGTAGCAGCTTTTTTACTAGTAACTTTAGTATTAGTATCTCTGTTATTATTTGTTAAACAAAAGTTATCTCCATCTGGTCCTGTAAAGATTACGATCAACGGAGAACGTGAAATAGAAGTAAGTTCTGGAGATAGTTTATTATCTACATTAGGAGCTCAAAAAATATTCTTACCGTCTGCATGTGGTGGTGGTGGAACTTGTATTCAATGTGAATGTCACGTCCTTTCCGGTGGTGGCGAAGCATTACCAACAGAAACACCGCACTTTTCTAGAAAAGAATTAGCGCATGGCGCACGTTTATCTTGTCAGGTAAAAGTGAAACAAGACATGGAAATTACAATTCCTGAAGAAGTTTTCGGAATTAAAAAATGGGAAGCAACCGTAGTTTCAAACTATAACGTTGCTACATTTATTAAAGAATTTGTAGTGGAGATCCCAGAAGATATGAACTACAAAGCTGGTGGATATATTCAAATTGAAATCCCTAGTTGTGAAATTAAATATGCAGATATGGACGTTTCTGCACACCCTCAAGATCATCCAGGAGAACCAGATAAGTTTAAAGGAGATTGGGAAAAGTTTGGTTTATGGCCGTTGGTTATGAAAAATAACGAACTTGTAGAAAGAGCCTATTCTATGGCTTCTTACCCTGCAGAAGGAAGAAAAATTATGCTTAATGTACGTGTTGCAACGCCTCCTTTTGATCGCGCCAAAGGCGGATGGATGGATGTAAATCCAGGTGTTGCATCTTCTTATATTTTTAATCAGAAAGTTGGAGATAAAGTAACCATCTCTGGACCTTATGGTGAATTCTTTATTAATGATTCGGAAGCAGAAATGCTTTACGTAGGTGGTGGAGCAGGAATGGCGCCAATGCGTTCTCATTTATATGAATTATTCAGAACATTAAAAACTGGAAGAAAAGTAACATATTGGTATGGTGGACGTTCTAAAGCAGAATTATTCTACATACATTACTTTAGAGCATTAGAAAAAGATTTCCCGAATTTCAAATTCTTTATTGCATTATCAGATCCTACGGAAGCAGATAACTGGCAACTAAAACAAGATGTTGAAGATCCTAACGGTGATGGGTTTACAGGGTTTATACACCAAGTAGTAATCGATCAATATTTATCTAAACATGAGTCTCCAGAAGACATTGAATTATATTTCTGTGGACCTCCATTAATGAACCAAGCAGTTCAAAAAATGGGTGAAGACTTCGGAATAGATGATGAGAATATCCGTTTTGATGACTTTGGTGGATAGACATTAATTGTTCACGAAACCAGTTTAAGTGGTTAACTATAAATTAAAACCCAATACATTTTGTATTGGGTTTTTTTATATCCATTATTTTTATATAATTTCTTGCTATACAGTTTATTAATATTAAAAAAGAAAGTATATTTATTGTCATATATTACTTACAAGTTTAAAAGCTATTTTACGTTATGAAAAAGACTTTAAAATTATTGTTATTGCTATTCGTGTTTATAAATATATACACCGTTTTTGCGCAACAAGAAACATTAGATGAAAACTATTTTCAATTTAGTCCTAGAGTTGGTTATGACTTTCCTACCTATGACAATAATACGCCATATATGGATTATGAGGCAGGATTAAATGTAGGTGCATCTGTAGATTACTATTGGAACTGGTTTGGTCTAGGTTTTGATTTTGATTATATCAACAACACATCAAAAAACACGTATCCTACATCCGATTTGTATTTGTCAGACCGAGTGACTCCTATAAATTCTTTTAATCTTAGTGAAGATAAAATCACACGCATGTTTTATGGTATTGGTCCAAATGCGCAATACCGAACGAATTCAGGAAAGTTTAAAGTGGAAGCGAATACTCGTTTTGGTTTGGCTTCCATAAAAGGAGGTAGAACACTTCTAGAAGGAACTTCTACATCACCAAATGTACCACTAAATTTTCATGCTGGTTACAAAGATTCTGGTGTTTTTACCTTTAAGGGACAACTTCGTTTTACCTATTTTTTAACGGAAAAATTAGGTGTTCATCTTGGTGGATATTACATGAGACATTTTGGTATTGAAGAGTTAAACGAATCTGGAGTATCTGCTTTTTACGAGTCTTTTACTTCTAATACAGGAAGTACAGGAGAATCTATTTATACTCTTCAGGATGATCTAAAATCAAGAAATGAAGCTTGTGATTGTGATATTTCGTCTGTTGGTGTATTTGCAGGATTAACCTGGAAACTAAATAAAAAAGATAATATATGTCCGGTTTGTAAATTAGACCATTTTCCACATTGTTGTGCAGATTGCGGATGCGCTATTACTATAATAGCAAAAGATAAATTGACAGGAAGTATTTTACCTGATGTTGGTGTTGTTTTAAAAGATTTAGAAGGTACTATTGTGAAAAGTGGTACAACCGATGTTCTAGGAATGGTAGTTTTTGAAGATGTTGTAGAAGATGATTATATCATAGAATCCCAATTATATAATGTAAAATTATTAGGAAATAGTATTACAAAAGATGAATTTATAAAGTGTAAAAGAGAAAACACAGGAATTCAAAAAGAGATTTTATATACCGATGAAAATTTCATCCTAAAGGGAACTGTATTCGAATGTAATACGGAAGAAAAAATTCAAGGTGTAGATATTTTATTAAGAAATAAAATAAAAGCAGGAGAGAAGCATACTTTGTCTGATGATAAAGGAGATTTTATCTTACACATAATACAAGAATCTACCTATGCTATTAGTGGTAAAAAAGGTGGTTATTATTCTAATGAAATTGAAGTTTCAACAGGTTGGTATAATAGAAATACAACTCTTTTTATTGATTTAGAAATGTGTATGGATCCATGTGGTAAAGCTATCAATTTAGATAATATTAATTTTAATTTGAATAAATCTGAAATTTTACCAGCATCTATTCCAGATCTACTTCGTATTGTAAAACTAATGAATAACAATCCGAATATTTTAGTAGAAATGTCATCACATACAGATAGTCAAGGATCAGAAGAATACAACAAACAATTATCGCAAAGACGAGCAGATGCTACAGTAGAATATATAGTGAGTCAAGGTATTTCCAGTAGTAGGTTAATTGCCAGAGGAGCAGGTGAAAGCGAACTTAAAAATCTCAAATGCTCTAATAATGTACCATGTACAGATAGCGAACATCGTATTAACCGTAGAACGGAATTTAAAGTAGTCTGCTATTAATTTTTTATTGTGTCCATAACCCATTAACGAATCTAGATTTTTTATAAATCTGAATTTAAATTAAAATTTAAAAAAAATGAAATATTTAAATTATAAAAACCAAATAGATAGAAGTACGAGTAAAATTCTAATGCTTTTATGTGTATGCTTTCTATTGGTTAATCTTTCTTGTAGCGATGAAGACTGTGAATATACTAGTGAAGTTGTAGAGGTAGATACTTTTCCGTTTGCATGTAATGAAGGCATGGACGTTGCTTTTCTAGTAGATTATTCGCGATCTATGTCTTTTGTTGTAGAAAATATTCAAAATTCTTTGACTCCAATTACCGATGCTGTAATAGATCAGTCTGGCGGAGATTATAGGCTTTCGTTATCCTTTTATGATACCTATGATAGCCAATTTGAACCTACATATGCAAACCAAGCAGATTATACAAGTCTACCTGCAGACCAAAAAATTATGACAAGTACAAACCCGAGTAGTAATCATTACTTCACCATGATGGAAAAGTTTGCACCAAGCAATGCAGCCTCCTTTAGCACACAATTTAATAAGCTATTTGTAACTTTAGATTCGGGGTTTGGTAATTTTGCTACTAATATGGAACCAGGAGGTTTATTGTTAAATGAAATTTTGAATAATAATTTTGCAGGTAGTTATAGAACAGAGAATCTTACTAAACTTGCTATACTTATAACAGATTCTCAAGCGGGAGGAGAAGATGATATTTACGATGTTGCCGATGATGCGTACTTGGCAGATCTAGCTAATACTGCAAATAACTTAGGTGTTCAGTTGATTTTAGTTACCACTTTAGATGATTCCAATTTAGAGATTAGTTTGATAGATAACAATACAGGAGGATTAAAATCGATGAGTATTGCTCAAGACCTTTTCTCAGAAAACATTGTAAGACTTATAGAAAATGTGTGTGTGAATAATGAAGGATAATATATATTAAGTGTAATTAGTAACTTACAAATTACATAATTTTACTTTAAAAGACCTTTCCGTATTTAAACGGAAAGGTCTTTTTTTTACCCAACATATTCCTGTTGGGTTCTTGTGCTTATAGCTCCTTTTGTCATAGGTATAGCTAATAGAAACTTCTTTATGTATAGTGCGTTCTAAAATTATATTTATGCTGCTATTAATTATTTTATAAAAAAGAGGTAACAATTTTGCATCCTTCTTGATATAAGTATGAGTAACAAAAAACAAACGCTTTTTATCATGAAACATTTATTAAAAATAGTATTAATGTTCTTTGTATTTGCAAATACATGTAATGTAATGGCACAGCAAGAGCCATTAGATCAAAATTATTTTCAATTAAGCCCAAGAATTGGTTATGATTTTCCAACCTACAAAAACAATACACCTTATATCGATTATAAAGGAGGAATAGATTTAGGTCTTTCTTTAGATTATTACTGGAACTGGTTCGGACTAGGTTTCGATTTGGATTACATTAAGAACCAACCCGAAAGTACGTATCCAACTTCCGATCTTTTTGAAGCAGATGGAACAACAGCTATAAACTCTTTCCAATTAAGTGAAGATAACATTACTCGCGTATTCTATGGAATTGGTCCAAATGTGCAGTTTAGAAGTAAATCTGGTAGGTTTAAAACCGAACTTAATACACGTTTTGGTCTTGCTTCTATAAAAGGAGGAAGAACGTATTTAGAAGGTGCTTCTAGCTCTGGAACAACTCCTTTAAATTTTCACGCTGGTTATAAAGATTCGGGAGTATTTACTTTTAAAGGGCAATTACGTTTCACTTACTTTTTAAGCAGAAGTTTTGGGATTAATGTTGGAGGATATTACATGAAGCATTTTGGGGTACAAGAATTAAGTGAATCTGGAATTTCTGCAATGTATCATCCTTTTAGAGTTACGCCAAGTAGTGCAGGAACGCCAATAAATGGGTTAGAAGATAATGCAATGTTAAGAGAAGAACCATGTGATTGTGATATTTCTTCTGTTGGTTTATTTGCAGGAGTAACGTTTAAATTCAATAAAAAAGAGAATGTTTGTCCGGTATGTAAAGAAGATCATATGCCACATTGTTGTGCAACTTGTGGATGTGGGGTTACAGTAACTGCTAAAGATAAATTTTCGGGAATAGTATTGCCAAATACAGATGTAGTTTTAACAGATTTAGATGGAAACATTGTACAATCAGGCATAACAAATGCGTACGGAGTTGTTGTTTTTAATGATGTAGTAGAAGATAATTATATCATTAAAGGAAAACTATATACTATAGATTTAGTCGAAGGAAGCATTGCAAAGAGTGATTTTGAAAATTGCCAAAAAGAAAGTGCAGGAATTCAAAAAACTATTTTATATACCAATGAACAATTCATACTAAAAGGAAATGTTCTAGAGTGTAATACGGACCAAGGAATTCAAGGTGTATCTATTATTTTAAAAGATACAATAAAAGCAGCACAGAAAAATACTTTATCAGATGAAGAAGGTGATTTTATTTTCCACCTAACGCAAGAATCCACTTTTGTTTTAAATGGAAGAAAAGACGGTTATTATTCTAATGAAGTAGAAGTTTCAACAGGCTGGTATAATAGAGATACTACCTTATTTCTAGACTTAGAAATGTGTGTAGATCCTTGTGGTAAGGTAATTAAACTAGACAATATTAATTTCGATTTAGACAAAGCAGAGATATTGCCAGTATCTATCCCAGATTTGCAACGTGTAGTAAAACTAATGCGTGATAATCCAAACATTCAAGTAGAAATGGCATCGCATACAGATAGTCAAGGATCTGATGCTTATAACAAACAACTATCCCAACGTCGTGCAGATGCGACAGTAAATTATATCGCTAGCCAAGGAATATCTAAAGATCGCTTAATAGCTCGAGGAGCAGGAGAGACCGAATTGAAAAACACCAAATGTGCTAATAATATACCATGTACAGATGATGAGCATCGTATAAATCGTAGAACAGAATTTAAAGTAATATGCTTTTAATAATATGATTAGTCTGCTATTAATCAATAACCAAATCCAAGCAGTTGTTAATTGCTGCTTGGATTTAAATTAAAACTTAGAAAATATGAAAACAAGATATAAAATATACAGAACCCAAATAAATACGATTTCCGATAAATTTTTAAAACTGTTATTTTTAAGTTTTATATGTATGCAATTTTCTTGCAGTAAGGATGAATCTTGCGAATACATAGAAAGTGTGCCAGTAATATCTGCTAGTTGTAATTTACAATCGGAACTAAATTTATCTACAGGAATAGATACTAATGGGAATGTAATTGCTCCTGGAAAAGGAATTGTAGATCCATTTTGGAGAGTAATTAATAATCCTCCTTTATTATCTTGTTCAGACCCTTTAGTCTCTACCATTAATGGAGATGCTTATGTAATTAACTTTGCTAGTTTTGGTCCAGATGGTTGGGTTAACCAAACAGGATCTACCACTTTAGCTCCTATGGATTTAGGAACTACAGATACTTTTGGTTGTAATAACGCAAGTAACAATAATGGAGACAAAGTGCCTTATGTTTTTGAAAGACCTTTTTGTGTATTAGAAGATACTTGTATTGATTTTAGCTTTACTTTAAAAGGAGATGATCAAGTATATTTAGAGTTAATAGATAATTCGAATAACTTTCCTATAGATATAAGTCCAACATATATTTGGTCTAGTACTACGGTACAAACATGGAGTGCTTCCAATTTATGTTTATCGTCTGGGAGTTATAGTTTAAGAGCGTATTTAGTTAATACTAACGCCACGGTATTAGGTTTCTCTCTTGTTGGAAATTTGGTGACTACTAATGGAGATGCATCTATTTCTAATAACGTGGAAGGTTGTTGTCAAAACAATGTAATAAGTGTTTTAAATATTTTAGAAGAAAATTGTGATGCTGTTTTTGATAATGGACTAGATCAATTAGGAGATGGTTGGACATTCCAATTAAAAGATGCTACTAACACAGTTATACGAACAGAAATAACAGATGCCAACGGAAACGTTTTCTTTTCCGGATTAGAA
Source organism: Lacinutrix sp. MEBiC02595 (assembly GCF_053601555.1). NCBI lineage: Bacteria > Pseudomonadati > Bacteroidota > Flavobacteriia > Flavobacteriales > Flavobacteriaceae > Lacinutrix > Lacinutrix sp. MEBiC02595. The sequence goes on from NZ_JBSHNU010000222.1 coordinate 351,670, forward strand.
GACGGAACGTACACCATAGAAATTGTAAATCAAGCAGGTTGGGTACAATCTAATCCAAGTGCAGGCTCAATTACAGTAACGGTTGCAAATAATGAAGCTACTATATTAGAGTTCTTCAGTTGTATTAATTAAGACTACTATAGAAGTTAAAAGGAATAAACGAATACGGTATCTATTTATATTGTAAACAATAGATATACCTTAAATATTTGAAGAAGCTATTAATTAGTTTGAGGGAGAAAAGGCAATGGAGATAACATCAAAGTTGCCTTTTTATTTAAAAAATCTTTTTAATACAGACTCCATACGAAAGTGTTGGGTTTTTGCGTTAAAATAAGATGAAGAGATTTCTCCTATTTATTGCATTGCTGCTTGCTATTGTGTTTTTTGAGAAATAACGCTACAATTCCTGTGTCAAACTATACTTTTCAAAGTTCAAAATTTGTTCGTTTTAAATAGCAAGTTTGTATCTTTGTATTATGAGTAAAGAACTAACAAAACAAGAACTACACAACCTTGCCATGAATCATGTTGGTAAAGATTTAGAAAAACGCGGATTTGAATTTGTAGCCATAAATAGTAAGCTAACAAAACATCCGCAATTTGTTTGTATAGATAAAAGTAGCCAATACTTTTTTGTGATTGTTCGCGCAGTATTACTTCCAGCGAATCCCAATAATTATGATGTAATTTGGATGGAATCCTTTAAAAAGCACGCTACCGAAAAAGATGCCAAAGTATTGTATGCAGGCGTTGGACTAGGAAACCCAAACGGTGAAGATTTGCCAGTGTATTTAAATGAAGAGTATCTCATTGAATATAATGGTATTCAGGTTATGGAAACAAATTTAAATTGATTTTAAGATGAAGAAATCTGCATTCCTATTATTACTTATAGTACTCTTTTTATCCTGTAAACAAGAATCCAAAAATATAAAGCTTTCGGGTGCTGTTTTCGGAACCAGTTATTCCATAATATATGATGCGTCAAGCAATTACCAAAAGCAAATAGATAGTTTGTATTATGTGATTAATAAATCGATGTCTACCTATCAAACCAATTCTGATATTTCTAAACTGAATAGAAACGAAAGCAATTCCGTAGATACACATTTTGAAAAAGTATTAGCAACTTCCAAGCAAATTAATAAGGAAACCGAAGGTGTTTTTGATCCTACTATTGGGACTATTGTAAATGCTTTAGGCTTTGGTCCAGAAAAGAGAATCGAACGTTTAGATAGTCTTAAAATAGATAGCTTAATGCAGTTTGTAGGATTAGATAATGTACGTATTGCAGATCAAACAGTCATTAAAAAACACAAAAATACGTTTATCGATTTTAATGCGATAGCAAAAGGATATGGCGTAGATGTAATTGCTGATTTTTTAGAAAGTAAAAAGGTGACCAATTATTTAGTCGAAATTGGCGGAGAAATTCGTGCTAAAGGAATGAATATAGAAAGAAATTCGGCATGGACCGTTGGTATAGATAAACCTAATTTTGAAGGGGAACAATCCGTTCTAGAAGCTATTACATTACATCAAGAAGCGATGGCAACTTCAGGAACGTATAGAAAATTTAAAATAGATGAAAACGGAAATCGCTACGCACATATTTTAGATGCTAAAACAGGATATCCAAGTAAATCAAACATCTTAAGTGTTTCTGTAATTACATCCAATTGTATGACAGCTGATGCCTATGCAACTGCATTTCAAGCGATGGGAATTGAAAAAACCAAAGCCTTCTTAAAAAAGCATCCAGAATTAAAAGCCTTTATTGTTTTTGAAAATAATAAGCAAGAGCTAGAAACCTTAAACCTCAACGGATTTCCAGAAGCATAATTTGTCTGTTAAAAGCTCAAAACCGCATTTCAGCAAATGAAAAGGTGGTTATTATAATATTTTTTTCATTTTTACAATATATACCTCATAAATGAAAAGAATATTTCCCTTATTTATTATCCTATTTGTTTTTCAATATAGTTTTTCGCAACAAAAAGTTATGGACAGCTTAGAGCAAGTTTTGTCTAAAATGGAAGGAGATAGTTTAAAATATCAAGAATCCGTTAAACTTGTGAATTTTTATAGTGGAAGAGATTCTGATGTTCACTTAAATCTTTTAAGGAAGTTTTATAATCAAAGTCTTGAAGATAAGGACGAGATTCGTCAAGGTAAATGGATTAATGAAAAAGTATTGTACTACATCGTACAAGGTAATTTAGATTCTGCAATGGTGCTCAGTGAAAGAGCACTTAAAATGGGTAAAAGATTAGAAAATCAGGAACTTATAAGAAGTTCGAAATCCTCTCTTGGTGCTGTTTATCGAACTATGGGGGAATCTTTGAAAGCTATAGAACTGTATAATCAAATGCTTAAGGATGATGAAGTACGTGGTAAAGAAGAAGAGAAAGAGCATCTAACTACAATATATAGGCTTTCTGGGGCGTACTATAATATAGCAGAATATAATAAATCTTTTGACTTGGTAGCGTCGTTATACAATAAGCCAAAGGTCAAAAAAGACCCTGAGTTTTTGTCTAAAGTATATTTACAAATGGCCATGAATAAATATCAATTAGATGAAAATAATGCTGCATTGCAATATGCCAAAGAAGCAGAGTCTATAGCAGAGAAGACTTCTCTGAAATCTAACATTTATAATGTTTTTAGCGCGCTTTACACGGATGCTGAAGATTATAAAAAAGCGAATGAGTACCAACTAAAGGCACTAGCAATTTCTGAAGAACTAGGAGATCAAGTTAGAATTATTATTAACAAACAAAACATTGCGAATAATTCCGTTTTTATTGAAGATTACGATTTGGGGGAACAACAATTAAAAGAGGTAGAAACCATTTTATCTACTATGAAATATCCAAACTGGCATAATATAGCAGTTAATTATGAAATGTTATCCTACCTATACGAGAAAAAAACAGACTATAAGAAAGCCTTAGTTTATGCAAAGAAGAGAGCAGATGTACACGATAGTGTTTTAGGTATAGAAAAGAAAAAAGCAATTTCAGAGATAGAAATAAAATACGATACAGAAAAAGTTAAAAGGGAAAAGGAAGTTGCAGAAAAGCAAGTAGTAATCACCAAACTAGAAAGTCAGAGAAATAGAAACTTATTTATAGGTGCATTAGCTGTTGCGGGATTATTATTGCTAGCATCGGTATTTTATTTTAGTCGATTGAAAGCAAAAAAGAAAGCCGAATTAGTAACCATAGAACTTAAGGAAACACAGAAACGTTTAGCCATTGAAAAGCAATATAGAGATTCCGAATTAAAAGCATTGAAAGCACAAATGAATCCGCATTTTATATTTAATGCTTTAAATTCTATTCAGGATTATATTGTTTTAAATAAGAAAAATCTAGCCAGTGATTACTTGGGGAAGTTTGCAGATTTAATTCGTAATTACCTTCATTTTAGCGATACCGGTTTTATCTCTATTCTGGATGAAGTTCATAATTTAAACCTCTATTTAGAACTAGAAAAATTACGTTTCGAAGAAAAATTGGAATATACCTTTCAAGTAGACGAAGCTGCAAATTCAGAAGATATACATATTCCAACCATGCTAATTCAACCGTATGTAGAAAATGCTTTAAAACATGGTTTATTGCATAAAAAAGATAATAGAAAACTGAAAATTTCCATAGGTAAACCTTCCGATAAAACTATAGAATGTAGTATTGAAGATAATGGAATAGGAAGAGAAAAGTCTAAAGAAATTACTAGTAAAAGAGAATCACATCACAAATCTTTTGCCTTAAAAGCAACCACAGAACGGTTAGATTTATTAAATTATGGTCGTGAGAAAAAAATAGGTGTAGCTATTATAGACTTGCACGAAAATAATTGTGCAACAGGAACAAAAGTGATTTTAAGAATTCCAATTCTAAAACAATAGTTTGGAACACGTTAGAGTAAATTTTGAATTAAAACTAGAGCGTTCCTAACTATTACATTTTACTTATTAAAACAATAAAGATACCCAATGAAGGCACTTATAATTGATGACGAAAAAAAAGCAAGGCAAGTTCTACGTATTTTAGTAGAAGAAAATTGTCCAAAAATTACAGAAATTTTTGAAGCAGAAGATTTGCTTTCTGGAGTAGCACTTATAAAAAAAGAACAACCAAGTATTGTTTTTTTAGATATAGAAATGCCTGAACATTCTGGTTTAGAGATTTTAAATTTCATTGAAAAAGAAGTGCATAATTTCGAAATTATTTTCACAACAGCATATAGTGAATATGCCATACAAGCCTTTCAGCTTTCTGCAATAGATTACTTGTTAAAACCCGTAAGACCAAGTCAGGTAAAAGCGGCAGTTGATAAAGCGGTTGCCTTTTTGGGGAATACGCAAATCAATAAACGGCTAACAGAATTGAAAGCAAGTCTGGAGGATTCGAACTTTAAAAAAATAGGATTGCCAAATGCCGATGGGATTAAGTTTGTTAATTTTACCGATATTATTATGCTGGAAGCTGATGGTATGTACACCAACGTTTCCACCGTTACACATGGTAGTATTTTGGTGAGTAAACCATTAAAATTCTTTGTAGATATCCTTCAGGAACTAAAGACATTCTATCGTCCACACCGTTCCCATCTTATAAATCTTTCTTATATTAAAGAATACATTAAAAAAGATGGAGGATATATTGTCATGGAAAATGATAAAACCGTATCTATTTCTAATGATAAAAAAGAGGAATTCTTGACCATTGTTCAAAGTATTGGATAGAAATAATTTTTTACAGCTTGTTGTGTATTTTTAAAATGGAATGCCATTTAAGTCTGTATTTTATTGTAGTTTTAAATGCAATTCCTAGATCTTGAATAAAAACCTACTTTTTATATTCTTTCTGTTATTTTTCCGCATAACCTATGCGCAAGAACCTGTATCTATACATATTACTGAAAAAGATGGATTGCCCGATATTGAATTCTACGGTGTTTTAGAAGATCCTAAAGGTTTTATTTGGCTTGCTTCCGATAGTGGTTTGTATCGATATGATGGTAAAACCTATACACAATATACCAATGCAGAAAAACGAGGCTTGTCGGTTTTTGGACTTTTTGAAGATGCGCAAGGACGCGTTTGGTGTACCAATATTTCAGGACAATTCTTTTATGTTGAAAATAATCAACTAGTTACTTTTATAGATTTAAAAGAAGAATTAAAAGGGCAGCTTGCAAATTTTGAAGTGAATAATAATAAGGTTTTAATCACTACTAGTAGGGCTTTTTATGTTGTTGATTTATTGTCCAAGAAGATTCTTTTAAAACAGATAATTGACGAAGGAGGAAATCAATTGTTATCCATAGAAGATGCATATTTAATTATGAGCTTTCAGTCCATTAAAATCTTAGATAAAGACCTAAAAGAGACGCGTAATTTTTTGTTTAATGTTAATTATAGAGATGCTAAAGGGCTAGCTACAGCACAAGGACAAACGTATGTATTTGAATTAAACGGGACTTTATTTTTTTCACAACAGTTTCATTTTAAAAATACATTTAGAAGTATAAACCTAAATGCAGGCAATACTACCTTAATTAAAGGACTAGACGTTTTAACAGATTTAAGAATTATTTCAATAAAAGTAATTCATAATGATTTATGGGTTTTGACGAATAATGGAATTTTTATTTATGAAAATGATAAAGAAGAATTTCACCTAAAAAGACAAATTTTAAAAGAGGAAATAGTTACGGATGTTATTATTGATAAAGATTATAATTATTGGGTAACCACACTTACCAATGGTATTTATTTAATACCTAATATCGAAGTGGTAAAGCACATGTTGCCTGAAAAAAGCAACGATATCATGGCTATTAATAAAGTGAATGATTCTGTTGTCTTCTTTGGTTCTAAAGTGGGGCAAGTTGGTTTCCTTAATGTAAATACTTCTGCGTATAAAACATCTCCTTTTTTAAATAATAAAGTCTCTGCTATTCAATATAACCCAAAGCAAACACATAGTTATGTTAGTACAGATGATGGCTCTTATTTTGTAAATAACAACTCCTTATTGGCAACAACAAAAGGAGAATTTAAAGGGGTGAAAAGTTTTTCTCGTCTAAGCGCAAACACGACATTGTTTGGAACGTACATTAGATTGTGTTTTTTTAATGAAGATTCTGAAAAAGTAAAAATATATTCAAAAAATAAACGGGTATATACTACGCACTATAGTTCTAGAGATAATACTGTTTTTGTTGGTTTTGTAGATAATTTATTAGTGTTAGATGATGCTTTAAAAGCGACAACCATACAATATGAAGGTAAAGAAATTTCGGCTATCTCTATTACAGAAACTGCAGACGGCATCGTTTGGGTTGGTACCTTTAAAAATGGAATATTAGCGATACGAGATAATCAAGTTATTGCACGCTATTCTACAGAAAACGGGTTGCTTTCTAATCAAATTACATACTTAAAGGGAAATCAAAATTCTGTTTGGATAGCAACTCCAAATGGGCTGCAATTGTTTAATGCCGATTTGAAGACGTTTAAGAATTTAACAGAAACAGACGGTATATTGTCTTATAAAATATCTGGTATTGAAATTTTAAAGAATCAAGTGGTCTTGTCTTCAAATAAAGGTGTTTTTTCTTTTGATAAGGATAAAGTATTTAAAACCATTTCATTCCCAGAAATTTATTTTACCGACATAAAAATCAATGAAAAATCAGTAGAGCTAACAACCGATTATGATTTAGATTATAATCAGAATGCGATACAATTTGGTTTTAATGTGAATGGTATTCTTTATAATAAAAATAAAACCTATCAATACCGTTTGTTAGGATATAATGAAAATTGGATTACTACAGATTTAGACATAAATAGCATAAAATATAGTAGTTTGCCTGCAGGTAAATATACGTTTCAAGTACGTCCTACAAATGATAAAGAGGTTAGTGATAATGGAATTAAAAGTATTAAACTACATATAAAATTACCCTTTTGGAAAAAATGGTGGTTTATTTTGTTCTATAGTTTATCCATAATAAGTCTTATTGTTTTTTACTATAAAAGGAAGTTGAAAAACAAAGAAAAGGCAAAACAATTAGAGATAAAACAACTCTCTTTAGATAACGAATTAATCGCTTTGAAATTAGAGAATTTGCGGTCACAAATGAATCCGCATTTTATCTTCAATGCACTTAACTCTATTCAAGATTATATTGTTTTAAATAAAAGTAAACTAGCAAGTGAGTATTTAGGGAAGTTTGCCGATTTAATTCGAACCTATTTAAGCCATAGTACAAGAGGAAAGATCACATTACAAGAAGAAATTAATTGCTTAGAAATGTATTTAGAATTAGAGAAACTACGTTTTGAAGATAAGCTAAACTATGCTATTCTCTCTACTGGAGATTTAAAACCAGATCAAGTATATATTCCCACAATGCTAATTCAACCCTATGTAGAAAATGCATTAAAACATGGATTGTTGCATCGTAAATCAGGTCGTAATCTAGAGATTAATTTCCATATTAATGTAGATAATTATACAATAAAGAGTGTTATTATAGATAACGGTGTAGGACGTGAGCAAGCCGATATAATTAAAGCAAGAAGCCTTAAAAAACATGAACCTTTCGCTACCAAAGCAACACAAGATCGTTTAGCATTATTGAATTACGGAAAAGAAAAACAAGTAGGTGTAACTATTATTGATTTGCTGGATGGTGAAAAACCAGTGGGTACGCAGGTAACTGTTATCATTCCATTTACAATAGATTAAATAAGGAATGGAAAGCAAGAACATTTCTTTCGTTTTACGATACTAAATCTAACCTAAGGCCTGTAATTTATATAGGAAAATGTATTAATTGGTATAGAAATGATTTTTTGTTTAGAAGTTGAAAGTTACATTTCAGAAGTTCACTTCATTTTTAGATAGCCTTGACTAGTAATTTTGTTTTCATAAAACTATAAACTTATTTATTATGAAAACACGCTTACTTTTATTATTTGTCCTTTTTAATGGACTATTATATGCACAATACCCAATAACAAATTTAATAGGTGCTTATGATTTTAATGGCGATTTAACAGACCAAGCAAATGGTGTAAATATGACCGCTAATGGCTTGATATTATATCCGCCAGATAGATTTGGTACTCCAACTTCGTCTGCACGCTTAATATTTGGGGATGCTAGTAGAATTAATGTGGATTTCCCTAATAACAACAATATACAATATAATTTTTGGATAAAAACAACTATAGATGATGCTAATAGAAGAACTATTATAGAAGATTCAGATAGAACAGATGATACAGATTCAGATTATGATGGGTATTTTGTATATCTAGAAAATGGAGCTATAGGAGTGCGAGCTACTTTAAGATTTGGTACTACTCTTATACCCTTTGCTAATATTCATCCTACAGCAATATCAGATGGAGAATGGCATAATATAAATGTACATATAGATTATTATTATGATTTTACATATAATGATACTTATGGGGTTATAAGTATTAAAGTTGATGGTGTTGAAGATGTTGTAAATCCAAGAGTAAACAATAACTCAACAAGTGTAACAACATCGTATAATAGTATTGATGGAAATGTTGCACTAGGAAATAATAGAGCAGGAGATATGCCAGTAGCTAATAAATATGTAGGTGAAATTGATAACTTATTGATTTATTCTCTAGCTTTATCGCAAGCACAAGTAGAAAGTATTATAGATTACGGTAATTATTGTCAAAAACCAGATGCTTCACTAGTTTCTATAACATCCATAACAAACGATGGTGGTACAGTAAATATAAACGATTCTGGAACTTACGATATAGCTTACCATGTTCAAGGCGAACCTTTTTCTAGCGCAACAATAGTAAATAATGTTACAATCAGCCATGTAATAACTGGTTTAGAAGCTAATTTGGATTACGATGTTTACATAAGAGAAATCTGTGCAGTAACAACATCTTGGTCTGAGGTTGTTAGTTTTAAAACAGATAGACCAACAGGAACGGTTTATGTAAACCCAGCAGCTACAGGTTTAAATACGGGAACAAGTTGGGCAAATGCTTATACAGATTTACAAAGTGCTTTAGACAATTCTAGAATAAACGAATCGGTTTGGTTAGTAGGTGGTACGTATAAGCCAACAGTAGCTAATGGCGATAGAACTATTGCCTTTACAATAAATTCGAGAATTAATGTACTTGGTGGCTTTGCAGGAACTGAAGCTGCAGCAACCGAAAGAGTTTACGGCGCAAACCAAACCATTTTATCCGGTGATTTAAATGAAGATGATGATGCCAACATAGATCCTTTAAATGCGTTAAGAGCAGAAAACAGTTACCGTGTGCTTGTTACCAACTCAATTGTTAACAGTGTTAATGTTGGTATTATACTAGATAGACTTACCATTACTGGAGGAAATGCAAACGGAACTGGAGTTTATAATCGTGGTGGAGCAATTACAAAAGGAGCTATAACAAGAGCGATTACTATTAAAGATTGTAACATAGAAAACAATAGTGGTTTAAATAGAGTTGTAGATATGAGAGTAGGAGGAGGTCAAGCAGGTAATATAACTATAACTCGTTCTAAGTTTAGAAATAATTATAGTCGTGGAGGCGCTTTGTATTGCTTCTCTCAAGCTACAACAACTGTAAATGTTTTAAACTCTTTGTTCGAAAACAATATCGCTGCAGATATTTCAGGAGCTGGACAAGCAGGAAGTAGTATTTGGTTGAAATCTGATGTTAGTAGAAGTGTTAAATTAGATGTCCGTAATTCTACATTTGTAGATAATCAAGATTTAGGTACAGATACTGGATATAATAATTTCAATAGAGCAACAATTGTTTTAGAAAGAAGTATAAGCGCTGGAGGTACTCCATCTACAACGGATGCAGATGTTTATAATTCTATATTTTATAATAATACTACAATAGGAGGAAACACAGCAAAGCTTATTTCTGGTGGAATTACAACCATTCCAGGAACAGATGTTTTTAATTCTATAGATGAAAATGGATTTTCACAATTAGATCCAGCAAGAGTAATAAATAGTACAAATTCTAATCCAATGTTTAATAATGCATCTATGGGAGATTATACCTTAACTTCTAGCTCACCAGCCGTAGATTCTGGAGACAACACTTATGTAACTGGAACAGAAGATTTAGATGGGAATATAAGAATTTTTAACGCTGCTGTAGATATGGGAGCTTATGAGTATGGTTCTACACTAGGAGTTAGTGCATTTCTGTTAAGTAAAAACCAAATCCAACTGTATCCAAATCCAACATCTTCTGTTTTAAATATTAAAATGAAGAATAACCTAAAACTAGCAACAGTGTATTCTGTTTTAGGAGCTACAGTTTTGGTGACAACATCAAAAACCCTAAATACCACTAATTTAAAAAGCGGACTCTATTTAATCACTATAGAAGATGAAGCAGGAAATGTTTGTACCAAGCGTTTTATCAAGCAATAGATTGTAGTTTTAATTATTGTTATAAATCTCGTAAGTGTTATGCTTACGAGATTTTTTGTTTTAGAAGTTGAAAATTAGGTTTCAGAAATTGAGACACCTTTTTAGAAGGTCTATAATAGATATTTGTTTTAAGGATTCTAAAATTTAACCTATTATGAAAACAAAATTATTTTTAATGCTACTTTTTATAAGTAGTATAGCTCTTGCACAAACACCTATTGATGAAGTTTTACATTACTCTTTTACAGGAGGAAATTTAGTGAATGAGGCAAACCCAGGAACAGGAGATTTAACGCAAACAGGGAATGCGGCTACTTTTGTAGCAGATCATTATGGAACATCTGGTAATGCTATAGAATTAAATGGAGATCAATTTACAGGAGGAAACGTAACCTCTACGCATTTAAGTTTAAGTTTTTGGATAAAACCTAATTCCGTAACGAGTACAGAACGTATTATACAAATGTATAATGGGCCTAATGGTTTAAGGTTAGAACTTGCGGCAGGAAACAGACTCGGTTGGGTAGGAAGTTTATACAACTCTAGTGGCGCGCAATCCAATGATTCAAGAAGTACTGTTGTAAATAATCTATATGATGGAGATTGGCATCATATTGTTTTGAGGGGTACTAGGCATTCTGTTCAAGATTGGAGAAGCATTCATGTGTATATTGATGGGGTTTTAAATAATGATCTAACAGGTGATATTGTTTTAGATAGTAATATTACTAGTTTTTTAGGAAATGGGCAATTGGCTATTTCACCTTCATCTGTAACTAATTATAACAAATCTATAGATGATATTAAGGTTTTTAATAGAGCACTAAATGGCACTGAAATTATAGCATTATATAATTTGTGTGAAAATTGTTATGCATTAGATACCAGTATTGTAGGAGATGGAACAATAACAACAAGTCCCGCTGCATCTTCCCCATATGGTACATATGCTTCTGGTACAACAGTAACTTTAGCAGCAACTGCAAATACAGGTTCCGTTTTTTATCAATGGACGGGAGATGCTTCTGGAAATACAAGTACAACAACCGTTGTTATGAATGATGATAAAGATGTTACTGCTAATTTTGTAATACCTTCATTATCCCATGTATATGTAGATAAAAATGCAAGTGGTAATAATGATGGTGCCACTTGGACAAATGCATTTGTTAATTTACATGATGCGCTTGTCTCTGGAGCAACCACTATTTGGGTAGCAAAAGGAATGTATAAACCAGATGTTTCCGATAGAAATGTTAGCTTTAATATAGTAACAAATATCTATGGTGGTTTTGCAGGTACAGAAGTTAATCTGGCAGATAGAGATCTAAGCCTAATACATACTACTAATGAAACAATATTAAGTGGTGATTTAAATGGTGATGATGCTGCTACGGTTGCTTTTGGTGATACTACAAGAGATGATAATAGTTATCATGTGGTAGAAGTTACGCAAGAAGATTTGGTTATAGATGGTTTAACTATACAAGATGGTTATGCCAATGCTACAACTGGCGATGACCGTTTTGGAGCAGGTATTTTTAAAACTGCAAGCATCGCAAATTTTACTTTAAAAAATAGTATTATAAAAAACAATGTAGCGTATACAGGAGCAGGTTTGTCCATGACAACTACAGCGGCGCTATCTACTATAAGTATAGATGCTTGTATCATTGAAAATAATTTAGCAAATGCTGGAGCAGGTGGTGACTTTCATCATGGTTCAGGTAATGGAGCCGTTATGAATGTTAAGATAACAAATACCTTATTTAAAGCTAATAAAACCGCTGATGATGTTGCGAATAATAGAGACGGAGTTGGAGCACCAGCAGTAAGAATAAGAGCTTATTGGTCCATGCAACTTTATGCGGACTTAATAAATAACACATTTGTAAACAATAGTAGTTTAGGTAGTGAATGGAGTTCCGATTATTCTGTGGTAGGAATTTCGCGGAGAACTGGAATATTTCAAAGTTTTGCTATAGCAAATAATATTTTCTGGGGCAACACAGCAAATGGTGGAGTAATAAGTCCTGCAATAGGTAGAACCAGTTCTACGTATACAAGATTAACAGTAAGTAGTAATAGAGTAGTAACAAATAATACAGATGAAAATAATTTTTTACTTATCTCAGGAACTACTAATACAAACGTTGTTAATCCAAATTTAGATGCTAATTTTCAATTAACATCTACTTCGCCAGCATTAGATATAGGAGATAATAGTTATGTAACTACAGCTTCCGATGTGTTAGGTAACCAACGTATTTTTAATACCACAGTAGATTTGGGAGCTCATGAATACAACTCTACGCTAGGAGTTAATGATTTTCAGTTCGCTAAAAACGAAATTAAACTCTACCCAAATCCAACAACATCTGTATTAAATATAAAAATGAAAGCCAATTTAAAACAAGCAACAGTGTATTCTGTTTTAGGAGCTAAAGTTTTAAATACCACATCAAAATCCCTAAATACGGCTAATTTAAAAAGCGGACTCTATTTAATCACTATAGAAGATGAAGCAGGAAATGTTTCTACCAAGCGTTTTATTAAGCAGTAGTTTGTAGTTTTAATTATTGTTATAAATCTCGTAAGTGTTATGCTTACGAGATTTTTTGTTTTAGAAGATGAAAACTACATTTCAGAAAACAAGAATTTTTTCAAGGGTTTTTAGGAGTAAATTAGATGCAAAAAAAATATTATGAGAACAAAATTACTTTGTATATTATTATTATTATTAACTGCGTTAAAATTAAATGCGCAAACTCAAATTGGACAAGATATAAATGGAGAGGCTACTTCTAATGGATTCGGACTTTCAGTAAGTATTAATGATTCAGGAAATAGAATTGCGGCTGGAACTCCTTTCAATAGCGGAAATGGAAATTCGGCAGGACATATAAGAATGTATCAATTAAATGCTAGCAATCAATGGCTTCAAATGGGGCAAGATATAGATGGGGCATCAGCTAATGATCAAATGGGGAGATCGGTAAGTTTAAATGGAGTGGGTAATAGGGTTGCAACAGGATCTCAATATAATGATACCAACGGAAATAATTCTGGAAATACGCAAGTGTTTGAATTTAATACGAGTAACCAATGGGTGCAAATAGGACAAGATATTAATGGAGAGGCGGCTGGAGATTTTTCAGGTTTATCTGTACGGTTAAATAGTGTTGGAGATCGTGTTATTATTGGTGCATACGGTAATGATGAAAATGGCCCTTCCTCAGGACATGCTCGGGTCTATCAATTATATAACAATAACCAATGGTTAAAAATAGGACAAGATTTAGATGGAGATGCAGCATACGATAACTTTGGAGGAGAAGTAGATATAAATGGATTGGGTGATAGAATAATAATAGCTTCTTGGCAAAACGATACTAATGGAAACAATGCAGGACTTGTTCGCGTATACCAGTTAAACAGTAGTAATCAATGGAGCCAGTTAGGGCAGGATCTTTTTGGCACAAATGCAGAAGATAATTTTGGTCGTTCTGTTTGTATGAATTCCGCAGGGAACAGAATAATTGTAGGAGCTATTGGTAGTGATAACGGAGGGACTAACAGTGGGCAAAGTTATGTTTATGAGTTAAATGTTAATAGCCAATGGATACAAATTGGGCAAGGTATAAATGGAGAAGCTAGTGGAGATAAATCTGGTTTTTCTACAAGTATAAATGCCTTGGGTGATATAATATCTATTGGTTCTTTTTATAACAGCGGAAGCGCTTTTCAAGCTGGACATGTAAGAACTTATAAGTTAAATACGAATAGTAATTGGGTTCAATTAGGAGACGATATAGATGGTGAGGCAGCTGACGATCAGTCCAGTTTTTCAATTTGTTTAAATGCAAATGGACAAAATATAATTACTGGAGCAATGGGAAATGATGGTAACGGTAATAGTTCTGGACATGTTAGAGTGTTTGATGTAAACCCGTCGACATTAAGTCTAATTCAAAAGCTAGGAAATCTAAACAACATAAAAATGCACCCAAACCCAACAACATCTGTTTTACATATTAAGATGAAGCATAACTTGAAAAAAGCAACTGTTTATTCTCTTTTAGGTGCAAAAGTTTTGGAAACAAAATCGACTATAATAAACACAGCGAATCTAAACACCGGATTGTATTTAATTACCATTGAAGACGAAAACGGAAGCGTTGCTACCAAACGTTTTATCAAGCAGTAGTTAATAGTTTTAATTATTTTTATAAATCTCGTAAACGCTGTGTTTATGAGATTTTTTGGTTTAGAAGTTGAAAATAAGGTTTCAGAAATTGATGTAGTTTTTAAATACGTTTACCAAGTAGTTTTGTCGCATAATCAATAAAAAAAAGAATTATGAAGAGAAAATTACTTTCCATTTGTGCCTTTATTTCAATATTTACGGCAACAAATGCACAAAATGTATCCATTCCAGATACAAACTTTAAAACCATATTAGTAGCAAATACGAATATTAATACAAATAACGATGCTGAAATACAAGATACCGAGGCCGTTGCATATACAGGAACTATTAATGTTTCCGGTTCAAGTATTCAAGACTTAACAGGGCTTGAAGCGTTTACCGAAATTGTAGGTTTACAGGCTTTTGGAAATCCTTCGCTTACCAGTATTGATGTTTCTCAAAACACAAAACTGACACAGTTATTAGTAGAGCAGACTGGTATTTCTGGTATTTTAGATTTAAGTATGCTTACCCATTTAGTCGATTTTAAAGGGCATACAACATCCATAACAGCTATTAATATGGCAAATGGGAATAATAGTAATGTAACCCGTTTTAATGTTGTAAGTAGTACTGTAGATTGCGTGCAAATTGATGCCGGGTTTACACCTAATTCTAATTGGAATGCACCACCTAATGCTAGTTTTTTGGAAGATTGTCCTACTATTCTAAGTGTGGATGAGTTTCAGGTAAAGAAAGTGTCTTTATACCCAAACCCAACAACTTCGGTTCTAAATATTGAAATGAATAGTAATATAAAAAGCGCAGCAATCTATTCTGTTTTAGGAGTAAAAGTTTTAGAAACAACATCCAAAAAAATAGTGACTTCAGGATTAAGAAATGGTGTGTATCTTATTATAATTAAAGATGAAGATGGAAGCGTAGCAACCAAACGATTCATCAAACAGTAGTATATCGTTAAGTTTTATTTAGAAATCCCGTAAGTGCGAGGCTTATGGGTTTTTTCTAGTTTAGAAGTTGAAAGCTAGATTTCAGAAAGTAGAAGCATTACTTAATCGTTTTTAATAACATATTTGCAGCAGTAAATTTAAAACAATTCAACATGAAAACAATAATTATCGCATTAAGTGCATTCGTATTACTTTCTTTTTCAGAAGAAAAACAAATTGTAAAAGCATCCCAAAATATGGAGATTTCTATTGCAAGTAGTTTCTCATTAGTTAATGATACTAAAGAAAAAGTGAGCATTTATACAGGAACAGGTTTTGTTTCTTTAAACAAAGGCTCTAAAACTAGTATTACTTGTAATATAGGGAAAGAAGTACGTTGGGCAAATAAAGGGAGAAAAGGAGACGTTATTTTTAAAATTACAAGTGATATGTGTGGGAAAACGATTAAGCTTTCCAAAGTCATGGACTAAGTAACGATCCATAAAAATATTGAAAAATTAAAGACGCTATTAATTCGTTCTTAAAAGTTGAGTTACTTCTGTAGTTCAGCTTTTTTTATTATAAAACATATATGAAAAAATATAAACTAGAACTCTGTATTGCGCTATTATATATAGCCATAGGTGCTGTTTTAATCCAGTTGTTTTGAAATCAAACAATTTTTTTAACGGTTAAAGGACGTTGAAAAAGATATGGCATGCATTCCACTAACTAATGAAGGCTTTTCATTAAAAAGCGATATATTTCTTTTCTTTTAAATTGTAGTTTTAGGAGATGCAGTCTTTTTAATTACGAAATATTTAAAACAAAAAAGCTTAGAACTGTACTTTACACGGCAAGTACAATGGTGCTATTTGTACTCTGGTTTTTTTATAGGGAATTAACCAATAACAGTAACCAGCCTGCTACTAAAAGTAAACCACCTATTGGAGTAATAGGCCCTAAAAAACGAAGCTTCTTTCCTTTGGCATCCGATAAAACTAATCCGTAAATACTAAAAGAAAATAAAATAATTCCTATAGTAAAACACCAGTAAACAGCTGCCGTTGTAAAATTAGATTGTAACCCTAAAGCCAATAAAACAATAGCGTGATACATTTGGTACTTTACACCAACTTCAAAACTTTGTAGTTGGTCTGTAGATAAAATTTTCTTTAAAGCATGGGCTCCAAAAGCGCCAAAAATTACAGAGAGCATTCCAAAAATAGCAGCGGTAACAAGTATAATTTGTTGTGTCATTAAATATGTTTAAAAGTTGTTTTATTTATAAACCACAGGAATAATTTCACCTTTGGCTAAGCAATATCTTTTAATATTTTCTTCGGAAAGCCTTGCGGTATAATCCTCTTCATTGACCATAAAACCAATTTCACGTAGTTTGTTAAAATAATCGTAACCATACACACGAACGTGATCGTATTGCCCAAATATTTTTGCGCGTTCTTTTTTATCTGTAATCGAATTATCTTCAAAAGTAGTTTGTCTAGTTAGGTCTTGCGGAATTTGAAAAATCCCATAACCACCAGGTTTTAAAACTCGAAATAATTCTTGCATTGCTTTCGTATCGTCAGGAATATGTTCTAACACATGATTACATAAAATAACATCATAACTATTATCTTCAAACGGAAGGTTGCAAATGTCTGCCTTTACATCAGCAATTGGCGAAAGTAAATCTGTAGTGGTGTACTTCAGATTTTTTAGCGCTCTAAAACGATCTAAAAAACATTGCTCTGGAGCAAAATGAAGTACACTTTTTTCCGCAGTAAAGAAATCGGTTTCATTTTTTAAATACAACCATAACAATCTATGACGCTCTAAGCTTAAAGTAGAAGGCGATAATACATTCTCGCGTTGTGTTTCATAGCCATAAGATAAAAAGCTTTTAAAACTTTTACCGTCAATAGGGTCTGTAAATGTATTTCCTTTTAAAAAGAAAGCTAAAATAGGGCGTGCTACATAACTTAACCTAATTAATAAAGGTCTCGGAATACTATTTAAAATTATTTTGAAGAGTTTTTTCATTCGTTTTTACACTGAGATTCAAAGAGACACACAGAGATTCACAGAGTTTTACTCGTTTGTGTTTATGAATCTTTTTATTCCGTATTTTAAAAGTTTGGTTTTAAAATTTAATAATAACCCAATTGGGTAATCGCTTAATTTCATATAGGTTAAAATTTAAGCAGCATGTACTTCCGTAAATTTATCAACGGTTTTCAATTCAATTACTATTTTATTTTCAACTAATAAATCTATTCTATAACCATGATCTAAGGTTATATCTTTATAAATAATAGGTTGTGTAATCTCTTTTTGAACAGAATAGCCCATAGCTTTAAGTTCATACAATAAACATTCTTGATAAGCAGATTCCAGTAAGCCTGGTCCAAGCGCTCTATGAACTTGTATAGCGCAGCCAATTATATTCTCAGTAATCTTATCGTAACTCATTATTAAATATTGAATCTAAAAACGCTCTGTGAATCTCTGCGGAACTCTTTGAATCTCCGTGTAATAGTCTATAACACTAAAGCCTTCTGTCTAAACGCATCTTCTTCATCACTAACAATTCCTAAAGCTTCATAAATATAAGCAAAGGTAGAAAGTAGTTCTGGCTTGCCATCTAGAATTGCAACGTCATGTTCAAAATGTGCAGATGGCTTATTATCCAGTGTTGTGATTGTCCAACCATCTCTATGTTGTTTGATGTTTTTTGTACCAAGGTTAATCATAGGCTCTATAGCTACAACCATACCTTCAATAAACTTTTTACCACGACCACGTTTTCCGTAGTTTGGCATTTCTGGATCTTCGTGCATTTTTGTTCCTAAACCATGACCAACAAGTTCTCGAACAACACCATAACCATGATCTTCACAGTACTTTTGAATGGCATAACCAACATCACCAACACGATTGCCTACTTTAAGTTCTTTTATTCCAACATAAAGAGATTCTTTAGTGACTTGTAAAAGTTTTTCGGTTTCCGGATCAATTTCACCAACAGCAAAAGTGTAGGCATGATCGCCATAATAACCGTTTTTGATAGAACCACAATCGATGGAAATAATATCGCCTTCTTCTAAAGGTGTGCTGTTCGGAATTCCGTGAACTACTTGTGCGTTGGGACTCATACAAAGTGTGTTCGGAAAATCATATAAACCTAAAAACCCAGGAATTGCACCTTGGTCTCTAATACATGCTTCTGCAATTTTATCTAAGTCTAAAGTGGTTACTCCAGGTTTCACTGCTTTAGCTACTTCCCCTAAAGTTTTAGATACTACTAATGCGGCTTCACGCATTAATTCTATTTCTTCTCTTGTTTTTACTATAATCATAGGACATAAAAATATGGTGCAAAGATACTAAAAATAACAAAGTATACTTTTTTATTGAAACATGATATTTGACAGTTTTTAAACTTTATTTATTCTATAGTTTTGTGGCACAAATAAAACCATATGTATAGATCCGTTAGTGCTGAAGAAGCAGTAAAAGTAATTAAATCTAATAGTAGAGTTTATATTCAAGCGGCAGCGGCTGCACCTCAAACTTTAATAAAAGCAATGACTGCTCGTCATGAAGAATTAAAAAATGTTGAGGTATGCCATTTGCATACGGAAGGCCCAGCTCCTTATGCAGATCCAGCGTTAAAGGATAGTTTTCATGTGAATTCTTTTTTTATCGGAAAAAATGTAAGACATACTTTAAAAGCGGGAAACGGTTCATACACTCCAGTTTTTTTAAGTGAATTACCATTGCTTTTTAAACGGAATATTATTGATTTAGATGTGGCACTAATTCATGTGTCTGTTCCCGATAAACATGGGTATTGTTCGTTGGGAGTTTCTGTGGAAGCTACTTTAGCGGCAATTGATAATGCGAAACATGTAATTGCACAAGTAAATAGAAATATGCCAAGAACGCATGGTGCAGGAATTATTCATGTTTCAGAAATTGATTTATTTGTAGAGTCTAACGAGGATTTACCAACTCATGATATTGTTACACCTACAGCTATTGAAAGTAAAATTGGGGATTATGTTGCTGGTTTAATTGAAGATCGAAGTACCCTGCAAATGGGAATTGGTAGTATACCAAATGCTGTTTTAACTCGATTAACAAACCATAAAGATTTAGGGTTGCATACCGAAATGTTTTCCGATGGTGTAATCGATTTAATCTTAAATAATGTTATTAACGGAAACTATAAAGGTGTAAATCGAGGCCGTGCATTGTCTACTTTTTTAATAGGATCAAAACGTTTGTACGATTATGTAGACGATAATCCTTTTGTAGAAATGCGTGCATCTAATTATACCAATGATGTTTCTATTATCAAACAAAACCCTAAAATGGTAGCTATTAATTCGGCAATTGAAGTAGATGTTACTGGGCAAGTCTGTGCAGATTCTATTGGAGCACATATGTATTCTGGAGTTGGCGGACAAGTAGACTTTATAAGAGGTGCTTCCTTAAGTGAAGGCGGAAAAGCTATTATTGCATTACCAGCGACTACTAAATCTGGTTTAAGTAAGATTGTTCCTTCTTTAAAACCAGGAGCCGGAGTTATCACGACTAGATCGCATGTGCATTATGTAGTAACAGAATACGGAATTGCAAATCTATATGGAAAAACAATTAAAGAGCGTGTAAAAGCATTAGTAAATATCGCGCATCCAGACCATAGAGAATCTATTGATAAACAGTATTTTGATTTGATAAACAGCTAGTGGTTTTTTCTTAAAAAAGAAAAGAATCCTTTCTTTTTTTGTGGTGTTTTTTGGTTGTATTTTGGATTTGAAAGATATTGATATACTTCTCCCCAGCCTAAAAATCCACCAATATTTCTATCGTCTATAAATAAATCTGCGTGAATTTTTCTGCTTTTGGATGTATCTAATTGTTCTTCCGGAAAACTTTTATTTATCGCATAGAATTCAATGCCTTTACTTTTACAAAAAGCAACAGCTTCTTCTAAAGGTACACCACATCTGTAGGTCCATAGAATTAAACGGTGCCCATCTGCTTGTAGTTTTTTAAGGGTTTCGATTGCAAAAAGTTTTGGTTTCCCAACTTTTGGATATGCATCATCTACAATAGTTCCATCAAAATCAATGGCAAGAATAAGTTTATCGTTTAAATTCATAGAAATTCATTAGCTGCAAATATATAAATTATTATTCTTCGAAATAAGCATTTTTATAAGGTTGATTCGTTAAAATATGTAGAATATCTTGTTCTAAACTTTCTATAGGATATTCCACTATTCTATTCATTTCTTTACCATCCTTGAAAAATATTAGTGTTGGAACATTCGTGATATTTAGGTTTTCTTCCAGCTTTTGAGGGGTTGTCTTGTCTCTGTCTACAGCAACTAATTGAAGATTGTCTAAATTAAAATTTGCGGCATCCAGAATTTTATAGAAGCTAGGTGTTTCTCTCTGGCTGTCTTCACACCAAGTTCCCATAAATAGTTTTATAGAAACATCGGTTAGTTTTGGTTTTATAAGTGCCACTAAAGAATCATTTACTTTGTAGTCGGTATAGGTTGTATTATACCAACTGTTAAAAGGAGCTTGTTGTAAGCCTTCTTCATTTGCTGGCCCTAATAACATCATAGAATCTTCCTCTTCATCCGGGACTGCTATATTTATTGACTGTTCTTTACAAGCAAAACATATTAGGACAATAAGTATTATATATAAATTTCTCATAGGTTCTTAAATTAAAGAATGTTGGGTCATCGCTTTAGGTTGTTCTACGCCAATAAGTTTTAGAATAGTAGGAGCGATGTCTCCTAAAATACCATCCTTAATATGTTTTAAATCTTTATCAATTAAAATAATTGGAACTGGATTTGTGGTATGTGCGGTATTTGGTGATCCGTCCGGGTTTATCATGGTTTCACAATTACCATGATCTGCAATTAGTATGGTTGTGTAATCATTTTCTAAAGCAGTTGTTATTACTTTTTTCACGCAAGCATCTACAGCTTCACAGGCTTTTATAGCAGCTGCCATAACTCCGGTATGCCCAACCATATCCCCATTTGCAAAGTTTAAACATATAAAATCTACCT
Source organism: Lacinutrix sp. MEBiC02595 (assembly GCF_053601555.1). NCBI lineage: Bacteria > Pseudomonadati > Bacteroidota > Flavobacteriia > Flavobacteriales > Flavobacteriaceae > Lacinutrix > Lacinutrix sp. MEBiC02595. The sequence continues at coordinate 373,412 of NZ_JBSHNU010000222.1, forward strand.
CGCCTTTTTCAAGTTCAGGAAGAAGTGCATCTGTAAGTTCAAAAGCACTCATTTCTGGTTTTAAATCGTAGGTAGCAACTTTAGGAGAGTTTTTTAGTATTCTACTTTCTCCTTCAAAAGGTGCTTCTCTTCCTCCTGAAAAGAAAAAAGTAACATGTGGATATTTCTCTGTTTCGGCAATACGGATTTGCTTTTTGTGGTGCTTTTCTAAAACTTCACCAAGCGTTTCTGTTAAGTTATCTTTATCATAAATTACGTGCATTCCTGTGAAAGAATCGTCATAATTGGTCATGGTAACATAGTACAAGTTTAATTTATGCATGTTCTGCTCATGAAAGTCTTTTTGCGATAATGCCTCTGTTAATTGTCTTCCTCTGTCTGTTCTAAAGTTGAAAAACACAATAACATCACCTTCTTCAATTTTTGCGATTGGTTGGTTATTTGTGTCTACAGCGATTATTGGTTTAATAAACTCGTCGGTAATATCATTATCATAATTTTCTTGAATAGATTTTAAAATATTGGTGGAATGTTCCCCTTCGCCATTAACCATTGCATCATAGGCTAGTTTAACACGTTCCCAACGTTTATCTCGGTCCATCGCATAATATCTTCCAGTAATCGAAGCTATTTTGGTGTTTTTATTTTCTAAATATTCTTCTAATTCTGTTACAAAACCATAACCAGATTTTGGATCTACATCTCGACCATCTGTAAACGCATGAATGAAAGACTTTTCAATTCCGAAGTTCTCAACAGCATCTACCAAACCTAATAAATGACTAATATGAGAATGTACACCTCCATCACTAAGTAAGCCTAAAAAATGTACCGCTTTATTGTTTTTTTTAGCGTATTTAAAAGCATCAACAAGTACTTTCTCTTGTGCTAATGTTTTGTTTTTTACTGCTAAATTTATGCGTACCAAATCTTGATATACAATCCGTCCCGCTCCAAGGTTCATATGTCCAACTTCCGAATTTCCCATTTGCCCTTCTGGTAAACCAACATGTAAACCATCTGTGCGTAAAGTTGCATTTGGGTATTTTGTATAAAGCGAATCTATAAAAGGAATATTCGCATTATCTATAGCGGAGACTTTAGGGTCAGGAGATTTTCCCCAACCATCTAAAATCATAAGAATTACTTTTTTGTTCATGTGATGTTCATTTTGTAAACCAAATATAAAAAAAGAATCCCGACGAGTCGGGATCTTATATAAGGATTAAAATATTTTTATGTTATTGTAACTGACCTCTATATTTTTTTATAGATTCTCTAATTTCTTCTATACGATTATCAGGATCTGGATGTGAACTTTGAAACTCAGGAACACGATTTGGTCCAGCAGCAGTTTTTAATATTTCCATAACATCAATCATTTCTTCTGGGTCATAACCGGCTCTTAACATAAAACGTACGCCAAGATCATCACTTTCTAATTCGTCACCACGACCATTTTTTAAAATTAAGTTCTGTCCAACACCTCCAATTAATCCACCAACATCACCGCCAACAGAACCAGCGGTAGAAAGTCCTTGCCACAGTTCACTATTTGCAATACGTTCTGCACTATGTTTACCAAGTACATGACCAATTTCATGACCTAAAACACCTGCTAATTGGTCTTCATTTTCTAGCTGAGAAAACAAAGCGTAGGTGATAAATATTTGTCCGCCAGGTAATGCAAAAGCATTTATAGTTTCCGGATCTGCCAATAAATGAAACTCATATTTATAAGGTGTTTCTTTAGCAATACTATTGTTTATTAGTTTGTTGCCTACATTATCTACTAAGGCTTGGTAATTTTCATTAGGATATAAGCCTCCATGCTGCGCAGCCATTTGATCTCTACTTTGCAAGCCCATTTGTATTTCTTCATCTACCGTCAATGAAATAGCTTGCTTTTTTCCTGTGTATGGATTTATTTCTTGTGATGAGAAGTATTTAAAGCCAAAATAAGCAGCTATGCATAGTCCTATAATTAATCTTACTTTTAAATTCCCTCTCATTTTAATGGTTTTATTATGAATAATTTACAAAAGTTCTGGGTTAATGTCTAAAATATTTTCATTTCGATAGGTGCTTAAAAATGCTTCGGAAAAATATGCGTTTCCTAATAGTTTTTCGTTTTGAAGGACCTCTTGAATATTTATGCATTTGTACGCTTTTAAATAGTCTTGAGATAGTGGTTTGTAGCTATAATGCCAAGGTTCATATTTAAAACCTTTTCTGTCTAAATCGCTAGTGTACACTAGATAAAAACCAAAAGAATTGGCATGTGTATCCATCCATTTTTTTAAATAGATGTACGGACCGTCTCTATGAAAATTCTCTTCGCGAAGCACATATTTTGGTGCATGCACATTGCCGTCAATAATATCCATATCTGTTCCCCAATGATGTCTTGAAGTTCCTGGAATGGTGGAGTATTCAATTATTTTTTCCATACTTTTTTCTTCGGAAAAACCTTGACTTCTATAGCGTTTGTATTTACGTTCCCAAATACGTTTTTGATGTTCAAAATTTCTATAACTAGAAACTATCTGAATCTTTATGCCTTCTTTTAAAGCTTCCGTTTTCATTTCCTGAAAGGCAAGATGTGCTGCTTCCCTTAATCTATAGTCTTCACCAAAAAGAATCGGATTTCCTTTACCTATAAGTTCTTCCGAAGAAATTATATTTTGAGCAAAAGCAAAACTAGGAATTGCAGCTAAAGCTATTCCGGTTAATGTGGTTTTTTTTATGAAGTTTCTTCTTTTCAAATTCAGATAAAGTTTTACTAATTACGAGCCAAAATTAATTAAATTTACATCAAAAATTAAGGTATGCATTTTTCGTTTAAAATAATTGAAAAAGAAAATATTTCAACAATCCTTCCTTTGGTTATAAAGTTAAATGAAGGGAAAGTTTCTATAGAAATACTAGAAAAACGTTTTCAAGAAATTATAACCCAAAATTATGAATGCGCTGGTATTTATGATGGCGAAAAACTGATTGGTATTTCGGGTATGTGGTTTTGTACTAGACATTATTCTGGAAAAAGTGTGGAATTAGATCATGTGTATATCGATGAGACTTATAGAAATCATGGTTTAGGAAAACAGTTTATGCTATGGATTACAGATTATGTGAAAACTAAAAATGTGGAAGCTATGGAGTTAAATGCCTACATTGAAAATCCTGCATCGCATAGATTTTATGCTAATCTAGATTTTAAAAAACCAGGCTATCATTTTCTAAAAAAACTTTAGTAATTAATATATAAATAACCAGCATATTCTTTGTTTTCATCTGGTAAGATTAAAAGGTAAAAATAAGTGCCAACAGGAAGCTTTTTGTTTTTACCAATTAAGATTTCTTTGTTGGTATATCCATTCCAATCGTTTTGATAATTTTCTGCATCGTATACCATTCTTCCCCAACGATTATATATTTGTAAACTGTTTCTAAATAATTCGACACCTTCAATTACAAAGACATCATTTTTACCGTCTCCATTCGGACTAATACCATTATAAACAGTAATACCATCGCTGCCAATTAAAGATCCAAACGTTATGATTTCATAGTCGTTTGGTACAAAAGAAGTAGAAGTTATGGTTCCTGTATTTATATTTCCTGTAAAATCTACATTGCCCAAATCTTTCCATTGGTTTTCTGTATTGCTCCATCCTACAACGCGAAGGTTTAGTAAATCGTCTACTAAAACATTAATGTCACTATCTGTATTCCACGTTAATGTTACTTGGGTTTCTTCGGTACCATTAAAATCCCAAAATTCTTCCAAATTTATGGTGTTTAGGATACCTTCAGAATTATTGGTGTCAAACGAAGTGGAAAAGGTAGAAGGGAAATTAGGGTCTTCATTAAAATAGGCTGCCGAAAACTTAGGGTTTCCAGACTGAAAAGGAGTAATTAAAGGTCTTAACTTATTATCGTCTCCAATAGGGAAACTGAAAGCGTTATTTCCTGTGAAGGAAGCGTAGCCATCGGTTAATCTCAAGTCGTCTTCGGCAACAAAAAAGGCATTACTTAAATAATCTAGAGATATGTTTGGATTGTTTCTAGGAGTTATTACATCTCCAATAATATAGTTTAGTCCGTTGGAAATTTCGGTACTTATTTCTAGGAATAAATTATTATCCACAGCAACATCCATATCAAAAAATCTGGGGCTTTCCGTTCCAGAAATAGTTATTACATTGTCTTCATTGTAAAACCCTGCTAAACCTAGATTTTCATTAAATGTTCCGTCGTTTTCTAAATCGATATGAAAACCTATTTGACCTTCATCATGAATTTGAACATTTCCAAAGTTGTGAAATGCCTGTTGCGCAATGCTTACTTGAAATAAGAAAAGCGCTATGTATTTTATCGTTTTCATATTATTTATAAGCCGTATATATTACAAGTATATTTTCTGTTTTGTTATCGACGTTTATTACAAATCCGGTTGGATTCGCAGAAACGAAACTGGCAGATGTTAAACCTAAACTGTCACCATTGTTATTAGCGTATCTTATACCAATACAATGTGTGTTGGATGCATAACGAGAAATGTCATTAATGGAAGATCCACTACCACCAACATAAATTACTTGTTGCGTTGTTCCTCTTGCGTAACCTGTCATTCCTCCAAAAGTATTATTAAATCCATTATTGTTATTGCCGATCCCATTATCTTCATTTATGTTTTCGCTTTCCACATTGGGATACGCTTGAAATGTGATTTGTGAAGGTTCAAAAGGTAGGTCTGCAATAGTCTGATTACCTGTTGCTGTTATTATAAAATGTCCAACATAAACCGTTGGTCCTAAATAAGCACCTCCATTTGCACCAACCTCAATTAGGTTGTCCGCTTCTGCTGCTATAACTTGTGCTTTGGCAGCAGTTCCAGCTTCATTGGTGTAGGTTATTTCTCCAGTAGGACTGGAATCATTTTGCGATAATGTTGTTGTTGTTTCTGTAATATTAGTTGTTGTTGCTCCGCTAGTATGCGTTGCGATGGTATTGCCAGTAGTTACTACTGGTGTTACATTTGAAGATAAGGAAGAAAGATCTGTAGTAATTGTTCCTCCAGCATCTGTCGTTTCCAGATTGGTACCATTCAGAATAACCGTATCGTTAAGTTCGTTTGTGCTATCATTATCATTATTAGTAGGAAGGATTACAGATAAATTGTAATTATCACTACCGTCGTTGGTAACAGACACGGAACCATCCGTAGATTCTACCGTTTGAATTTCGTTGGTTGCATCTGTATCTTCATCTGCAGTAATATGATCTGCGATTGCAGTTGCATTGTCTGTTATGTCTGAAGCGTTATCTGCAATGGCGGTCGTGTTATCGGCAATTGCGGTGTTTTGCGTCGTTTGTTGCGTTTCTAAAGTATCAATATCATCTGCATTGGTAGTGATTTGCGATTGTAAAGCAGTTTCATCAAAAGGCGTAACACTTAAATTGATATTGTTATTTGCATCTGTGGTTACTGTAACGGAACTATCCGTAGATTCTACCGTTTGAATTTCGTTGGTTGCATCTGTATCTTCATCTGCAGTAATATGATCTGCGATTGCAGTTGCATTATCTGCAATGTCTGAAGCGTTATCTGCAATTGCAGTATTTTGCGTTGTTTGTTCCGTTTCTAAAGTGTCAATATCATCCGCATTAGTAGTGATTTGCGATTGCAAAGCCGTTTCGTCATAAGGAGTAACACTTAAATCGATATTGTTGTTTGCATCTGTGGTTACTGTAACCGAACTATCGGTAGAAGCTACGGTTTGAATTTCGTTGGTTGCATCTGTATCTTCATCTGCAGTAATATGATCTGCGATTGCAGTTTCATTGTCTGCAATAGCTGTGTTTTGTGTTGTTTGTTCCGTTTCTAAAGTGTCAATATCATCCGCATTAGTAGTGATTTGCGATTGCAAAGCCGTTTCGTCAAAAGGAGTAACACTTAAATCGATATTGTTGTTTGCATCTGTCGTTACGGTAACGGAACTATCGGTAGAAGCTACAGTTTGAATTTCGTTGGTTGCATCATTATCATTATCGGCAATTGTGATTGTTCCTCCTCCATTGGATAAGGTTACATTTGTTCCAGATTGCGCTAATGTTTGAATTTCATTCGTTGGATCGTTGTCATTATTAGTAGCGATTATAATACTTAAATCGAAATCATTTCCATTTTGAGTTACGCCAACGGAACCATCAGCGGACGTTACAGTCTGTATTTCATTTGTAGGATCATTATCTGCATCGTCCACATTATCTATGCCATCGTTGTCTAAAGTGATATTTCCTCCATTGACATCTGTGATTGTTGTTGTTCCATTTCCATTATCCGTAACTGTAGTAATTTCGTTTGTGGCATCATTATCATTATCTGTAATGGATATGATTGTTGCGGTTCCGTTTTCATCCACATACGTGAAAGTGCCATTTGTATTGTCTGTAATGGTAGTTACAGTTTCTAAATTATTAATTAAAGCGGAAAGGTTTATTTGTGTAATAATACCATCTTCATCTGTATAATCAATATTTGTATTGTCCGGGTTTAATGCTATAGAAGTTAGTGTTTCTAGGTTCGCAACGTTTAAAATAGTTGGATTTCCATCTTCATCGGTGTAAGTAAAGGTTCCATCATTATTATCTACTAAAGTTGTTAAAGTTTCTAGATTTGCCACGATTGCAGATAAATCTAATTGCGTAGTAATACCGTCTTCATCTGTATAATCAATATTTGTATTGTCTGCGTTTAAAGCAATAGATGTTAAAGTTTCCAAGTTAGCAACATTTAAAACAGTCGGATTTCCATCTTCATCGGTGTAGGTTAACGTTCCGTCGTTATTATCTACTAAAGTGGTAAGTGCTTCTAGATTTGCAACGATTGCAGATAAATCTAATTGTGTAGTAATACCGTCTTCATCGGTATAATCAATATTTGTATTGTCCGGGTTTAATGCAATGGTGGTTAGTGTTTCTAGGTTCGCGACGTTTAAAATGGTTGGATTTCCATCTTCATCGGTGTAGGTTAGCGTTCCATCACTGTTATCGACTAAAGTGGTAAGTGCTTCCAGATTTGCTACGATTGCAGATAGGTCTAATTGCGTAGTAATACCATCTTCATCTGTATAATCAATATTTGTATTGTCTGGGTTTAAAGCAATAGAAGTTAGTGTTTCTAGATTGGCAACGTTTAAAATAGTTGCATTTCCATCTTCATCGGTGTAGGTTAACGTTCCATCGTTGTTGTCTACTAAAGTTGTTAAAGCTTCTAGATTTGCTACGATTGTAGACAGATTTAATTGCGTAGTAATACCGTCTTCATCTGTATAATCAATATTTGTATTGTCCGGGTTTAATGCAATGGTGGTTAGTGTTTCTAGGTTCGCAACGTTTAAAATAGTTGCATTTCCATCTTCATCGGTGTAGGTAAAGGTTCCATCATTATTATCTACTAAAGTGGTAAGTACTTCTAGATTTGCTACGATTGCAGATAAATTTAATTGCGTAGTAATACCGTCTTCATCTTTATAATCAATATTTGTATTGTCCGGGTTTAAAGCAATGGTGGTTAGTGTTTCTAGATTGGCAACGTTTAAAATGGTTGCATTTCCATCTTCATCGGTGTAGGTAAAGGTTCCATCATTATTATCTACTAAAGTGGTAAGTGCTTCTAGATTTGCTACGATTGCAGATAAATTTATTTGTGTAGTAATACCATCTTCATCTGTATAATCGATATTTGTATTGTCTGGATTTAATGCTATAGCGGTTAATGTTTCTAGATTGGCAACGTTTAAAATCGTTGGGTTTCCATCTTCATCGGTATAGGTTAACGTTCCGTCGTTGTTGTCTACTAAAGTTGTTAAAGCTTCTAGATTTGCTACGATTGCAGATAAATCTAATTGTGTAGTAATGCCATCTTCATCTACATAATCAATATTAGTGTTATCGGTATTAAGTGCAATAGAAGTTAAAGTCTCTAATGCTGAAATATCTATTGTTATTGGGTTTCCGTCGTTATTATCAAAAGTATAGGTACCATTTAAATTAGCTGTTAGTGTCGCTTTATTTACAGTATCCATAGTTCCGTCTGGTTTTTGTAAACTAAAAGTTCCATCGCTATTATCCACTAAGCCAATAGCATCCACATAAGATTTTGGAGTCGCATCGCTTGGTCCAGTTGGTTGACCTAAATCCGTTACCGTGTTTCCGTTCATGTCTAAGTTTCCAACCATAGTATCTCCGGAAACATTTACATATCTAGGATCATAAAGTGCCGCATTAAAAGGGTCTATTGCAATCCAAACGGAGGAATCGTTATCATAAATATAAGTCGCTCCAACTTGAGTTGGATCTGGGGCATCACTGTTTACAACATATATATCTCCTTCTTGCGGTGTTCCACCAACTTCAATTACTCCGATATCTCCGGTGCTTGTTGTTGGACCTGTATATACATTTCCAATAGGGATATTTATATTTCCACTCGGATCTGGTACAGAATTATTAACACTTACTACACGAATACCATATACCCATTGTGTGCCATTCCAATATATTTCGCTATTCGGATTTGGAGCATCGACAAACATTTCTAACGTAATTTGACTAGTTAAATCCACTAAATTATTAGGAGTAGCAGGATTAGATAACTGTAATTCTGTTCCATTTAAAAACAAATCTTGTAGTTCATTTGTGGAATCGTTGTCGTTATCTATTACGGAAATTTCAACTGGTGTTCCGGCTTCATTTAAATAGGTATAGGTTAAATCTCCATTATTCGTTAGGGTTGTAAGTGTTTCTAAGTTTGCAGCATTAATTATTGTTTGCGCTCCGTTTTCATCGGTGTAAGTGAATGTTCCGTCGTTGTTGTCAACTAAAGTTGTTAAAGCTTCCAGGTTAGCTATGATTGCAGTTAAATCTAATTGTGTAGTAATGCCGTCTTCATCCGTGTAATCGATGTTTGTATTGTCTGTGTTTAAAGCGATCGAAGTAAGTGTTTCCAGATTAGCAACATCTAAAATAGTTGGGTTTCCATCTTCATCGGTGTAAGTTAATGTTCCGTCGTTGTTGTCAACTAAAGTTGTTAAAGCTTCCAGGTTCGCTATGATTGCAGATAAATCTAATTGTGTAGTAACGCCGTCTTCGTCTGTATAATCGATGTTTGTATTGTCTGTGTTTAAAGCAATCGAAGTAAGTGTTTCCAGATTAGCAACATCTAAAATAGTCGGATTTCCATCTTCATCGGTATAAGTTAATGTTCCGTCGTTATTATCCACCAATGTTGTTAAAGCTTCCAGGTTTGCTATGATTGCAGATAAATCTAATTGTGTAGTAACGCCATCTTCGTCTGTATAATTGATATTGGTGTTGTCGGCGTTTAATAATATTGTAGTTAATGTTTCGGCGCTATTTGTATCAATGGTTGTTACTGTCCCGTTTTCAGAAGTATAAGTGAAAGTCCCATCTGCATTATCTAAAAGGGAAGTAATCGTTTCCAATGTAGAGACGTCTAATGTTAGTGGTGCACCATTTCCATTATCAAATGTAAAAGTTCCATCTCCATTGTCTATAAATGCCGATTTAATAATTGTTGTAATGGTTCCTTCTTCGTTTGTATAACTTATAGAGCCATCATTATTGTCTATCAATGCAGTTATTGTCTCATTTGCCATTACATCAACGCACAAGCTTGTCCAAGAAGAATTATTGTATTGGTATAAGCAATCTTCTTCTGTATTATAAATGATTGCTCCATTTATAGGAGTAATTGCATTCATTTGCGCACTCGTTATTCTGGTAACCACGAAGACTTTTTCTGTGCTTTCTAATTCTAAAATAGAATTATTGTCTATCGCGCTAGGATTGTCTCCAATTTTAACTTGGGAAAACATACTAGAAGAAAGTAGGAAAGCAAATAGTAATAGGACATTTTTCATTTTATGGACTTTTTTATTCAGATAACAAAAGTACTTTATAAATGCCTATTTACATGATTCACAGGCTTAAAACAATATTACACCGACGAAAGGTTATTTATTCCCGATAAAAAACATAATATTTTTTTTGAAAAAGCTTTGTTATATGATAAAAATAGTTAATTTTGCCATCCGAATGCGAGAGTAGCTCAGTTGGTAGAGCGTCAGCCTTCCAAGCTGAATGTCGCCAGTTCGAACCTGGTCTCTCGCTCACAAAGCTTCATCTAACGATGGAGCTTTTTTGTTTTATAGAGTTGAAAGTAGGGAAGATTTAAGGTGAGAAGTTTATGCAGCGCATAGCCGAAGTAAACCTGGTCTCTCGCTCACAAAGCCTTATTTTATTGGATTTTTTTTTATTTTAAAAGACTAAGATCTGTATTTGTTTCCACCTCATAAGGGGTTTGGTTGTGTTCAAAAATTCTTGCAGATAATTTTCCTTTTAATGTAATCGTATTTCCTATTACTTCTAACCAACTTCCTTCTCTTAAGCCAACAACTGGTTGTGAGTTATACGCATGAAACTCTTTAATTCTAGTTTCTCGGGTTTCTCCTTTATGTGTAGAGTTTGGGTCTGGATCTAAATAATGCGGATTGATATTAAAAGGTACTAAACCAATAGTTTTAAAACTTGGAGGTTGCATTATTGGCATATCGTTGGTGGTATGCATCGTTAAACCACAAATATTACTTCCTGCACTTGTTCCTAAATATGGTGTACCTTTTTCTACAGCTTCTTTAATAACTGTAAGTAGCTTATTTCTGTATAGTTGACTAACTAATACAAAAGTGTTTCCACCACCAACAAAAATAGCTTCCGCATTTTCTATAGCTTCGGTTGGGTTTTCAAAAGTGTGAATTCCAATGACCTGTTTGTTGATTTTAGAAAAGGCTTCGCTTACTTTTTTAGTATACTCGTCATGCGAAATCCCACTTGGTCTTGCATAAGGAATAAATAAGATAGTAGATGCGTTTCTAAAAAAGACTGCTAGTTCTTCTAAAAGATATTCTAAATAATCACTTTCATGTATGGTAGAAGTACTGGCTATAATTATGTTTTTCATGTTTACTTTATATAGTTGAAAATCTCTTTTTAATGTAATTAATTTGTTGTAAATTTAAGTAATAAAGACTTTGAACAAAAATTAAATCGACTTTTGCTTCCTCTATAAGGTTGTAGTCGTTTTCTTAATCTAAAAAACCCAATATTATGAAACACCTATTACTATGCTTCACTTTTTTATTTTCTATTTCTTACGCATTTGGCCAAACCTCAGAAAGAGTGTCCATCCAAGGGAAAGTTATTTTTGAAACGAATGAGGTAGAAAATTTAGTGATTTATAATAAAACAGCAAATGATCGTACATTAACGGATGTTAATGGAGGATTTATAATAGATGTTGCTTTAGAGGATCATTTAGAAATTTCTGGTTTACGATTTAAAACCTTTCTAGTAACCATTACTCCAGATATTATGGTTTCTAAAGAGCTTACCGCTTTTTTAGTGGAGCGTGTAAATGATTTGGACGAAGTTGTTATTTTACCATTCGGACTTTCTGGGAACTTAACTTCAGATTTAACCAAACTAAGAACTTTTGATTTAGATTTAGATGCCATTTATACCAATGTAGAAAATGAAGAGCAATTTAAATATACAGAGCCTCAATATCTCGAAGTAGAAAATATGATACTTAAAAAAGATCAGTTTTATAATGGTGTCGATTTTGTTAAAATCACAAATTGGTTAATTAAACCAAGATTAAAAACGCAAAGTAATCTTAAAAAAGATCCAGCAACGTTTTCAAATTTTGATGATTTAAGGATGAAGCATAGACAAGATTTTATAAATGCAAATTTTGGTATTCCAAAAGATAGAGTAGAATCTTTTATTGTTTTTGCTGAAAATAATAATTCAGACATAACGCTTTTAGATGCAGGTAAAGACGTGGAACTTATAGAATATTTAGTGCAACAAAGTAAGTTGTTTTTAGCGTCCGAAGAAATCAAAAACTAAGCATATTCCTCTTAATTTGTTTTTTAAAACCTGCTAATTTTCCTAGTAGTAATTTTGAACGGCATAGTATTAAAGAGATAAAACCTTCTTCTTCCCGATTGCTTTTAACAAAAGTTTATATAGTCTTTTCATTTTCTTTAAGATTTGAAATACGTTCTTTAAGCTATTAAAAACTAACAACTTGAAAACTACATATTTTTTATTGCTAGTGATAAGTCTTTTTTGTGTGCAATTCTCTTGGTCACAAAGTATAGAAATCCAGGGTAAAATAGTTTCGGAAGCATCTGATTTAGAAAACATTACTATTTATAATAGTACTTCAAAAAAAGGAACCATTACAGATGTAAATGGAACCTTTACTATGGAAGTAAAGCTAAAAGATGTTCTAAAAATTTCGGCACTGACTTTTAAAAAAGTAACCGTAATTATTAATGACGAAATAATTAAAAGTAGAGCGCTTACCATTTTGGTAAATGAAGAAGTAAATACGTTAGATGAGGTCGTAATTCTTACGCATAATTTAACTGGCGAATTATTAGTAGATGTTGAAAATGCCGAATATTTTAAACCAATTCCTATAGATATTGGAAACATGGATAAATTAGAATTTGAGGATATTAGAATGAATAAAGTAGATAATGTCTTAGTGAAAAAAGGACAGCTTTATAATGGTTTTGATCCGGTAGAAATGCTGAAGTTATTTGGCGTGACATTTAAAAAGAAAAAGAAACTTACCTATCAGGAACTTAAAGAAAGGGATAAAGATACGAAGGAAGTTTTGGATTTGGCCGATATCTATTCCGCAGCCTTTATTAGTGAGAATTTCAATATACCTATAAATCAAACCGAAGCTTTTCACGCTTTTGTGGAAGCAAGTCCGTTAGATTATACCTTACTTAAAAAAGAAAATGAAGTAGTATTACTTGAATTTTTACTTACACAAAGTAAGTTGTTTCTAAAAAAAATAAATGGGGAAGATTAAGGGTATAATTTTCTTGCTGATTTGCTTGGCTTGTTTTCAAATATCTTGGACACAAACCGTAGATATTCTAGGAGAAGTAAAAAGTGGGGATGATGTGGAAAACATTCATGTCATTAATAAAACTTCGCAAAAGTTCACCATTACAAATGCCAAAGGAAAATTTGTTATTCCGGCAAAACTAAACGATACTTTGGTGGTTTCTTCTATTCAAAATAAATTAGAAACTTTGATTGTTAGTATAGAACATATTTTGTCTAAAAAAATAACCATAACATTAGAAGAGCAGGTCAACGAACTAGACGAAGTGGTAATAGGTAAAATGTTAACAGGAGATTTAATGACAGATCTAAATGCTGTGGAAGGAAAACCAATTACTTCCTTAAGTATTGGTATTCCAAGTTATCAAGGGCCACTAAAAACCCATAACGAAAGATTACTGAATGAAGCAACCTCAGGAGGTGGTTTTATTGCGTTAAATCCCATTTTAAATGCCATAAGTGGTAGAACAAAAAAACTGAAAAATAGAGTAAGATTAGATGAAATTGAAGTCTTTATGTATCGCGTGAAAACTAAATTTTCTAAAGATTTATTTGAAGAAAACCCATTACACGAAGATAAAATCATGGATTACTTTTATTTTGTTTCCGATGACCCCGATTTTACTAAAATATGCAAAAACAAAAGCGATTTAGAAATATTGGTTTTTTTGAAAGATAAATTAATAGCATATAAAGCAATTTTAAATAACAAAGAAGATTAAGTTGCTTTGGAATGCTTTTTGAAATGCAATTCATCTAAAAAATAATTACTTTTACGTTTAATAAAAAAAACAATTCCGGTTAACGGAAAATAAATATGAAGCACTTAAAATTTGCCTTACTACTTTTAATTATACCAGCACTTGCATTTACAACGGTACATAAGTACTATGTAAGTGTTACAAAAGTAGAATACGTAAAAGAAAAAGAATCGGTACAAATAATTTCTAGAATTTTTATTGACGATTTTGAAAGACTACTTCGGGAACGTTACGATTCAGAAATCACATTAGATATAGAAAATGAATTGTCTACCATAGATATGTATATCGAGCGATATCTAAAGGAAAAAATACAAATAGAAATTAATGGAGAACTTATACCTTTTCATTATTTAGGTAAGGAATATGAAGATGAAATTATTTTTGTTTACCTTGAAATAGAAGGTGTTAAAGAGATTAAGAGTTTTGAAATAACCAATAAAGTTTTAATGGATTTATTTGAAGAACAAGAGAATATAATTCGAACAAATATTAATGGTAAAAATAAAAGCTTACTATTAAGAAAAGGAAAAGATACAGACGTGTTAAACTTTAATTAAAAAAAGGTTAATATTTTTAAAGTTTCACTAATTTACGCATCATTTTCTAACCAAATTTTATCCAATGAATAAATTAAAGTATGTATTCCTTTCCGTTATATTTCTAACAGCTGGTGCGTTTGCACAAGAAGGAGAAACAACAGAAAGAGAACAAGGACACACCAATAGCAATAAGTTTAAGCAACTCTATGATGAATTTGCTACTCCAAATATGTATCGAACAGCCTCTGGAGCTCCAGGTGCAGCGTATTACCAACAACAAGCAGATTATAAAATGGATTTGGTATTAGATGATACTAATGCTAAGCTTTCTGGTTTCGAAACTATAACGTATACTAACAATTCGCCAGATACTTTAAAATATCTTTGGGTACAGTTAGACCAAAATATGAGAGCTAAAGACTCTAAAACACCTTTAATTAGTGATGATGCTTCACAGCCAGCTGAAACACCAGGAGCCTTTGCTAGCAAGTATTTATCCGAAGGTTTTGATGGAGGTTTTAATATTCAAGAAGTAAAAGATACAAATGGTCGTGCTTTACAACACATGATAAATCGTACCATGATGCGTGTTGAATTACCAACGCCATTAGCAACGGGACAAAAATTCTCATTCGCTATAAAATGGTGGTATAATATTAATGATCACGTAAACGGAAGAGGAAGATCTGGTTATGAGTATTTTTCAGAAGATGATAATAGAGCATATGTAATGGCGCAATTCTATCCAAGAATGGCAGTTTACAATGATGTAGAAGGATGGCAAAACTCACAGTTCTGGGGAAGAGATGAATTTGCTTTACCTTTCGGAAACTTCGAAGTAAACATTACCGTTCCTGCAGATCATATTTTAGATGGTACAGGAAAACTTACCAATAGAAAAGAAGTATATTCTAAAGAAATGATGAAGCGTTATGACCAAGCAAAGAAGTCGTATGACGAACCTGTTGTAATCGTTACGCAAGACGAAGTAATTGAAAAATTAAAAACAAAATCATCCAAAACAAATACCTGGAAACTGTACGCAGAAAATGTACGTGACTTTGGTTTTGCAACGTCTAGAAGATATATCTGGGACATGATGAGTGTTAAGATTGGAAACAGAGATGTTATGGCTGTTTCTATGTATGGAAAAGAAGGAAACCCTTTATGGGAAGATTGGTCTACCAAAGCTGTTGCAAGTACATTAAAGTCGTATTCTCGTATGACTTTCGATTACCCGTACCACAAAGCAATATCTGTTCATGCAAAACAACAAGGTATGGAATACCCAATGATTTGCTGGAACTATGGTCGTCCAGATGCAGAAGGTAACTATAGCGATAGAACAAAATTTGGAATGATGAGCGTAATCATTCATGAAGTTGGTCATAACTTCTTTCCAATGATTGTAAATAGTGATGAAAGACAATGGACATGGATGGACGAAGGTTTAAACACTTTTGTACAATACGTAGCAGAACAAGATTTTGGTAAATGGTATCCTGCAGCATTGTCAGAAGGACAAACAGCATATCCTTCGCGTCGTGGTCCAGCAGCTAAAATTGTAAACTATATGGGAGGAGATCAAGATTTTATTGCTCCAATCATGACTAAAGGATTAAACACGTACCAATTTGGTAATAACGCTTATGGTAAACCAGGAACTGCTCTTAATATATTAAGAGAAACAGTAATGGGGCCTGAGTTATTTGATTATGCATTTAGAGAATATGCAAACCGTTGGATGTTTAAACACCCAACACCAGAAGATTTCTTTAGAACCATGGAAGATGCTTCAGCATTCGATTTAGATTGGTACTGGAGAGGATGGTTTTACACAACAGATTATGTAGATATCGGAGTGAAAGAAGTGAAGAAATACTATGTGTCTAATGAGCCAAATGCAGAAATTAAGAAAATTGCAGAACAACGTGGTATGAAATTAAGTGATTTACCACCTTTAGTATTCTTTGTAGAAGAAGGAAGTGAAGATTTTAATGAGACTTTAAAAGGAAAGTCAGCTTTAGAGAACTCCACAACATTAAGTGAATATGTAATGGATAATTTTACGCCGGAAGAAAGAGCTAAAATAAAAGAACCAAAATTCTTTTATAAAGTAACTTTCGATAAGCCAGGAGGACTAGTAATGCCTATTATTGCTGAGTACACGTATGCAGATGGGACATCAGAAACCATTACATATCCAGCGCAAATTTGGAGATTAAATGATAAAGAAGTTAGCAAAGCTATAGCTTCAGAAAAAGAAATTGTATCTATTAAAGTAGATCCAAATTTAGAAACTGCAGATGTAGATACTTCTAATAATTCTTGGCCAAGAGAGGTGTCAGAAAGCAAGTTTGATAGCTTTAAAAAAGAAGTTAAAAACTAGTTTTAAAAAATATTATTAACAAAGCCGACTTTTATTAGTCGGCTTTTTTTATTTGTATTAAACAACTCACTATATTTGTACTGTGATTTTAAAAACAACATTTTTATTTATAAGCAGCCCAGAAATAGTCTTAATACTATTTGTGGTGGTTATGGTATTTGGTGCAGACAAAATACCCGAGATAGCTAGAGGTTTAGGTAAAGGAATGCGCACACTTAAAGACGCAACCAATGACATTAAACATGAGATTACCAAAAGTGCAGATAAACACGGTATAGACACTTCTATCACTAAAGATGTAGATGACGAACTTAAAAAAGTAAAAGACGATCTTGAGGATTTTACGGGTTCTGTGCGTCGTAAATTATAGATTCATTATTTGGGCGTTACCACAAGGGTCGCGTCATTCATTGTATCTTTTTTTGCCATATATAGCAGCAAAAAAAGGATGCCATTTCTACCGCTAACGCAATTCAGAACGATTATTAAACTTCCGTATTACAAGTTTAAATATGTAAATTTAATATAAATAATGCGGTTTATTTGTTAATTCATTATTCGTGTTCGGGTTTTTTTAAGAATAATTCATATATTTAAGCACCAACCTTAATATATATAAAAATGAAAAAACCATTACTTAAGCTATCCATACTTTTGGTAGCCTTTACTCTTTTTAATGCTTGTGAAGACGAAGCGTATTTAGAAAATCAAGAAGAAAGCATTTCGATAGAAGAACAAAAAGAAGCATTAACTATTTCAGAATTAAATGCCATAATTAATGAAAGCTTAACTACCACAGGAACTTTTGACTGGGAAAATGTAGATGCCCACACACTTTGGAGTGCAGTAGTTCGAGGAGATAATATTTTAACCATTGGCTACGGACAAGAAGACGAAAGTTTTGCAGAAGTAAAAACAGATCGCTTAAAGTCCACTTTAGCTAATGTTTTACAAATAGTAGAAGATTACGAAGGGTATTCTAAAAGCAGAGAAACGGTTATAGAACATGATATCATCAATGTGGTAGATGTAAAAGTAGAAAACTTAGAAACCATCCAACAACTTTTTAAAAGTGAAGGTGTTCGGTATCTAGAGCCAAATGGCTATAATCACTACGAGATTGTAAATAACGCACGTTCCAGTTCTGGCTGTGATAAAAATGGCGATTATATTAATCCAGCACATTACACAACAATAAGCCCAAATAATGCGCAAGTTTCATGGCATTTTGAAAAACATAATATTCCACAAGCTTGGAATTATAGTACAGGATCAGGTATTACTATAGGTTTAATAGATACCGGTGTTTCTGCATCACAACCACTATTAAACTCGTCAGGAATTAATGATGGATATTCTAACGGACGTTTTGTGCAAAAATATGGAACCTTTATCGACTCTAATTGGTGGTGGTCCAGTAATTATGATGGGCCTCATGATAAATGTGGACATGGTACAGCGATGGCGTCTACCATGGCAGCACCTCGTAATGATAACGGCATGCCTGTTGGTGTCGCTTACAATGCTAATTTAGTAGCGTATAGAGCGACAGAAGATGTGCTATTAAATGATTATCACGAACGTAAAGGGGTTTCTGCAGCATTAACAGCATTAGGAAATAGAAGTGATGTAAAAATAATCTCGATGTCTATTGGTTATTTATGGTCTATTGGTAATATTAAAGATGCGGTAAGGTATGCAAATAGCAAAGGGAAATTAATCTTTGCAGCAGGAGGGACTTCAACCAGTTTTACAAATGGTTATGGCGTTATTTTTCCAGCAACTATGAGTGAAACAGTTGCGGTAACAGGAGTAGATGATGGATCCAATTATGATAGATGCGAAGTGTGCCATAGTGGAAGTAAGATTGATTTTACGATCATTATGGAAGGCGATAATAATACCAGTAAAGCGCCTCCAGTTTTAGGCTTTTATAATGGAGATAGACGGTATACAGGCGGATCATCTGTGGCAACAGCAACTACTGCAGGTATTGCAGCTTTAGTTTGGGCAAAACACCCAACTTGGTCTAAAACCCAAGTGCTAAATAAATTAAAACAATCGGCTGAGTTTTATCCTAACAAAAACAGTAGTTTCGGTTATGGTAATATTGATGCGTTACAAGCGGTGCAGTAAAATGTAGACGGTCGCATGGTGCATAAAAAATGGTCCTCCTATTATAGCAGGACCATTTTTTATACTATTATTTTTCAAACACATTTAACTATATATGTAGTTCAGTAATAGTGTTTGTAAAGCAGTTAAGCGTATCAAAAATAAAATGAAATTATATGGCAACATATAGTGTAAGTCGTTATTTTGTGCAGATAATCTGATTTTAGTGTTATTTTACCGATATTTTTTTTGGCGTTTGCTATTCGTTTATATATATTTGATAACCGAAATTAACTATAATTGAAAAGTCACCTACATCTATTTTTCTTCTTTTTAGTGCTAAGCAATTTGTTCAGCCAGAATGAAAGAGCAATTATTACTAAAATAGATAGCTTAAATACTATTGGTGTTGACTTGTACGATAATCACAAAATCATGCAATCCATTGACTATTTTAATGCCGCAATAAAACTATCAAATTCTATTGATGATAATTATGGAAAAGCAGTTGCAAATATTACTTTAGGTAATATTTATAAAGATTTGAATGAAAATATAGATGCAGAGAAATCGTATTTAAAAGCATTAGATGCAGC
Source organism: Lacinutrix sp. MEBiC02595 (assembly GCF_053601555.1). Lineage (NCBI taxonomy): Bacteria > Pseudomonadati > Bacteroidota > Flavobacteriia > Flavobacteriales > Flavobacteriaceae > Lacinutrix > Lacinutrix sp. MEBiC02595. The sequence continues at coordinate 392,835 of NZ_JBSHNU010000222.1, forward strand.
ATCAAATATTAATGAAAAATACTTATTAGCAAGTGCATATTTAAATATTGGAGAGGTTTATTCCCTAGGCTATCTTAAAAAGGATGAAGCCATGCTTTACTTTCGAAAAGCACTAAATGCTGCTGAAGAAATAGATGTTATTGTCAAAGAAAATAGAAAAGAAAAATTACATATAATTTCAAATACGCTATTAAGTATTAGTGCTATACATTTAGATTATAAACAACCTGATAAAGCTTTTACTCTAATGTTAAGGGCTAAAAAAATTCAAGACTCCATAGATATTTCGCCAATAAAGAGAAGTCAAATGGCATTCATGTTTGGTAAGTATTATACACAAAAAGAAGCGCTATATAACGCGATTGTGAATTTTGATAATGCTTTAATTATTTTAAAAAAATTAGACGAAACCAATAACGAAAGAAATTTATTAATTTCAAATATTTATAAAGAATATGCTACCTCTTTAGCAAGCTTAAATAAAAACGAAAGAGCCTATGCAGCACTATTAAAACACAATACGTATAGAGAGAAAGTTATCAATGAAGAAAAAATTAAGCAATCTAAACTAGCAAAAACAAAGTTTAATGTAGAAGATTATAAACGTAATGCAAATGAAGCTAATAAAGAAAAAGATGTACTAGTTAAAGAAACGGAGAAAACCCAAAAAGCAAATACCATTTTTGTTGTCGCCCTAGCGTTTTTAGTAATTAGTTTAGTAGCATTGTTTATAAATTACTTATCCAAAAGAAAATTAAGTACTACGCTTCAAATAAGAAATAAGGAATTAGAAATCGCGAAAAACGCCGCAGAAAAAATATCGATATTAAAGTCTGGTTTTATTTCTAATGTAAGCCATGAATTACGAACACCTTTGTATGGTGTTGTTGGGTTGACCTCATTGCTTTTAAAAGATAATAACCTAAATCAACAAGATCAAAAATATTTAAAATCGTTAAAATACTCTGGTGATTATCTTTTAAATCTAATTAACGATGTACTTCAGGTAGGTAAAATTGAATCTAAGAAAATAGAACTACAAAACAATTCTTTAAACCTAAAGAAAATGGTTATTAATATAACCGATTCTTTCGAATATCAATTAGAAGAAACAGCGAACAAGTTATATCTAGAATACGATAATAAAATACCACAATATATTTTTGCAGATAATATACGTCTAAGCCAAGTTATTCTTAATCTATTAGGAAACAGTCTAAAGTTTACAAACAAAGGAAATGTATGGCTTAAACTAGTCCTATTGAAGAAAAATAAAGACTTAGTTAACATACGATTTGAAATTATTGATGATGGTCCAGGGATTCCAAAGGAGCAACAAAAAATAATTTTTGATAATTTTTCCCAATTAGAAAGAAATCATAATGAAAATTATCAAGGAACAGGTTTAGGGCTATCTATTGCGAAAAACTTAGTAGATTTATTTGGAAGTGAAATAGAGTTAATAAGTGATGAAGGACTAGGTTCTAAATTTGCTTTTAATATTACGTTTAAAATAGATAAAGAAGCCAAAGCAAAAGAAGATAAAAAATCGTTTAAAGAAAGATTATTAGAAAATAAAGGAAGAAGAATTTTAATTGTTGAAGACAATAAGATTAATCAAATAGTAACGCAAAACATTCTTAAAAAAGAGAACTTTATTAGTGATGTGGTAGAAAACGGACTTTTAGCATTAGAAGCCGTTAAAGAAAAAGATTATGACTTAATTCTTATGGATTTAAATATGCCTGTAATGGATGGATTTCAAGCTACCAAGGCTATTAGGCAGTTTGATAAAGAAATACCAATAGTTGCGCTTACAGCATCTAATATTGAAGAAGTTAAAGAACAAGTATTCTCCAATGGGTTTAATGATATTATTATAAAACCGTATGATGACTATGAATTCTTTCAAACTATTATAAAAAACATTAGCCAAAGAGTTCCTGTAAACGATTTACAATAATGCTTATTTTTTTCTGCTAATCGTTAATCCATCACGTATTGGTAGCAATACCGTTTCAATTCTATCATCGTTTCTAAGAAGTGTATTAAAGTCTAAAACAGCTTTGGTGGAAACATCTTTTTCATTTAGAGGTTCAATCACTTTTCCGTGCCATAATACGTTATCAGAGAGTATGATTCCTCCCGGATTTAACTTGTCAATGATTAAGTGAAAGTAGTTGCTGTAATTTGGTTTGTCGGCATCAATAAAAACTAAATCATAGGTTTTGTCTAAGGTTGGAAGTATGTCTATAGCACTTCCTAAATGTTGCTGTATTTGTGAACCATAACCAGACTTATCAAAGTATTTTCGTTGAAAATCTAACAACTCTTCATTGACATCAATCGTGTCAATCTCTCCTTCTTGTTGTAAACCTTCCGCTAAACATAAAGTAGCGTAACCGGTAAAAGTACCGAGTTCTAAAATAGATTTCGGACGAATTAGTTTAGAGAGCATACTCAATACGCGCCCTTGATACGGACCACTAAGCATAATAGGTTGTAATATTTTTTGATACGTTTCGCGTGTAAGTTGTTGCAGTAATTCGGGCTCTTCTTGTGAATGTGCAACTACGTAATCGTCTAATTTTTCTGGTAAAAAGTGCATTGATGTTTCGTTGTGTGTTGTAGCGTTGTTTGCTGCCTAGTCCTGCGTAGTCGAGTCCTGTTTTTTAACTGGAAAATTGAATTTATGAATCAAATCCTCCTCGTTTTTAATTTTTTCCGTTATTTCAATTTCTATAAATCCAGATTCTAAATTTTCTTCTGTTGCTGTTAGTGATAAATTTGCATCATGCATATGTACCTTAAAATCCTCCATTAAATCTATTTTAACATGCTTAACAACCACTTTATTTAAAGCTTTATATAACATCTTTCTTTTAAAATATATAACTGTGGGTTTTCCAACGATTATAAATTCTGCATTATTTTCAAGAAATACTTCAATTTCATGATTTTCACTGGATTCAACTAGCAACAGTTGGTTTTTATCTTCACCTTTTGATTCTATTTCTGTTGCTGTCGAATTATTCGTTTTTGCTTCAGATTTATTGCCACAACTTATTAAAATTATATAGATTAATCCATAAATTAAATGAATCAAAATTTTATATTTCATGTAATGATTTAGCTTTTCTAGTTAATATTTCAAATTACCCTAAAATACGTTTTACTAATTTATCTTTAGCATCTTGATCATCACCACATAGCCATTGTATCACATTATTTTCCCAAATATCGTCACGCTCGGTTTCTGTAATAATGTTTCTCTCGATAGCTAAATCTAAAATTTTACCCGGATAAGAACTTTGTTTTTCACTTTCCATTTCTCCTAAAGGATACGGATCATCTAATCCCATGATTACCTGTTTAGATCCTTGGTTTTTTAATAATAAATCTAATCCTCCAGTATCATGAACCAAAGTGTCAAAAAAGATATTTTTATGTCCAACCGCTTTTCTTGGGTGACTTTTACCTTCAAATAAATCAGGTCTTCCATCAAAACCTTGAATACGTCGTCCTAAATTTATTTGCGCTAATTGTCCGCCATGTGCAAAACAAGTACGCATATTCGGATACTTATCTTGATAGCCATTTAACGTTAAAAAATGATATGCATCTGCACATTGTGCAAGCATCCAAATTAAGTGAAAACGCCAAGAAGTATTTTCTAGTTTTATAAATTTTTCTCCATCATAAGGGTGAATTTCTACCGCTAAATTATACTTGTTTGCCAATTCAAAAATAGGCTCGTTTTCTTCATCAAAAATACAACGCCAAGTACCAATAGTATCCATATAATGCGTTGGTAAACATAATAAACGTAAACCTAATTCTTCTACACAACGTTCAATTTCCCAACAGGCACCACGAACAAAACCAGGGTGTACCACAAAACCACAAGTAAATTTACTAGGGTTTTCACGCTGTACTTTGGCATTAAAATCATTCTGAAATTTTAACGCTTGCTTCATTTCTTCCACACGCAATCCATTTCCATATAATTGCGATAAGTTTAAAACAACCGCATGGTCAATTTTAAAACGCTCCATCCAAGCTAGCTTTTCATCTAAAAAGAAACTAGAATCCGTAATTGGACGATTCCAATCTTTTTGAAGCATGAATTTTCGATCTTTATCTACCCAAAAAATCTCTTTGTCTTGCATAAACTGAGGGATTTCTTCAGGATATGGAAGTAAGTGTGAGTGACCGTTAATTCTAAGTTTACGTTTTTCCATTTTGTCTTTCCTGCGAAGGCAGGAATCTTATTAATGTCTTCTGTCTTATTAAACAGATTGCCAAGCCAAAAGGCTTGCAATGACTGGTTGGTTTTTGTTTAATCTATTTTATTTTACTCGGTGGTTGCATTACTGTGCTACATTTTTTACAGGTACGTTTTTCTTCATTACTGTAAAATTTATCAAAAATTATTGGCATATCTGTTTCAATATTGTCCAGTTTAAATTTTTTCTTATATAGTTTTTCATTACAATTTTCGCAATACCATATTAGTGCATCCTTCATTTTTTTAGAACGTGGATATTCAATTACCAAACCAACAGTATTGGCACCTCTTTGCGGAGAATGCGGTACTTTTGGGGGTAACAAGTAGATGTCACCTTCATTAATATGTACGTCTTTTGGCGTGTCTCCATCCATTATTTTTAAAACCATATCGCCTTCCAATTGGTAGAAAAACTCAGGGGTTTCGTTATAATGATAATCCTTTCTATTATTTGGTCCACCAACAACCATCACGATAAAATCGCCATCTTTCCACACACATTTATTGCCAACTGGTGGTTTTAAAAGATGTCTGTTTTCTTCTATCCAAGCTTTAAAATTTAAAGGCGAAACTAATTTACTCATAGTATTATATTTTTGCTATTCCTACGAAGGCAGAAATCTATATTGTCTTGTTTTTTTATTTGGGCGTTACTTTTGCGCATACCTATCAGGTTTTAGATACCAAAATAAGATTGGTACTTCGCCTTGCAGGATCACAAAAGTCAGGCTTTCAAGGCTCGCTCTCTGCGAGGAGCTCAAACAAACCTTTCTATCCTTAACGCAGATTCAGCCATGCAATAAAATTAGTGATAAAAAACGAAATAAAGAATTATAACGACTTCGTTCTTCCGCCATCTACTGGAAGATTAATTCCGTTAATATATGCAGCACGTGCACTTGCTAAAAAAGTAATCGCATCGGCTAATTCTTCAGGCTTTGCAAAACGTTTTGCGGGTACAGCACTTTTCATCGCATTTGCAGATTCTTCTTCTGTGTTGCCAGATTTAGCAGATTTGTTTTTAATAATTTCTGCCAAACGATCGGTTCCTGTTGCGCCTGGTAATACATTGTTTACCGTAATTCCAAACTGTCCAAGCTCATTCGCTAAGGTTTTACTCCAATTAGCAACTGCTCCACGAATGGTATTACTTACACCAAGTCCGTCTAAAGGTTGTTTTACCGAAGTAGAAATGACATTTATAATTCTGCCATAACCTTCACTTTTCATAAACGGAACCACCGCTTGCGCCAACACATGATTGCATTTTAAATGCTGTGTAAAAGCACTTTCAAATTCTTCTAAGTCTGCTGAAAATACAGGTCCGCCTTTTGGACCGCCTGTATTATTTACCAATACATGAAAACCATGATTTTCATTTATATAGGCTGTTACTTTTTCTTTTAGTTCCTTCGGGTTAGAAAAATCGGCTACAATGTAATCGTGATTTCTATGTTGCGGTAATTCGGCTAGCGTTGCTTTTAACTTCTCTTCGTTTCTAGCAATAAGGGTTACTTGTACGCCTTCTTCTGCTAAAGCCATTGCTGTTGCTTTTCCTATTCCTGCTGTGCTTCCGCAAACTAATGCGTATTTGTTGTTTAAGTCTAGATTCATAATAACTTCCTGCGAAGGCAGGAATCTGTTTAATGTGATTCTGAAATAAACTCAGAATTACGTATTATTAATAATTTCGTTTCAATTTATGAGATTCCTGCATGCGCAGGAATTTAATATTTTATACAAACATTCTTAGCTTCAGTGAAAAAGCGTAAAGCTTCAAAACCACCTTCACGACCAACGCCAGATGCTTTTACACCACCAAAAGGGGTTCGTAAATCACGCATCATCCATGTGTTAACCCAAACTATTCCGGCTTGTAATTGGTTACTCATTTTCATGGTGCGTTTTAAGTTGTTCGTCCAAAGTGTAGCAGATAGTCCATACTTCACTTTGTTTGCCATGATTAATACTTCATCTTCGGTATGAAATGGCATAATAGTTACTACAGGTCCAAAAATTTCTTCTTGATTCACGCGGCATTCATCGGTTGGGACTTCAATAACGGTTGGTTCTAAGTAGTAGCCGTTTTCATAACCTTTTACAGTCACTTCTTTTCCGCCACAAAGCACTTTTCCATTTTCTGTTTTTGCAATTTCTATGTATTCTTTTACTTTTTCTAAATGGGCTCTTGAAACTAAAGCTCCGATATTTGTTTCTGCTTCCGATGGATGACCGACTTTTAAAGCCTTTATTTTTTCGACAAAATCTTTCTTGAATTTCTCATAAATAGAAGCTTCTACAAAGATTCTACTTCCGCATAAACAAATCTGACCTTGATTTGCAAAAGACGAACGCACGGTTGTATCTAACATATCTTCATAATTACAATCTGCAAAAATGATATTTGGGTTTTTTCCGCCAAGCTCTAATGATAATTTTTTAAACATTGGAGCTGCTATTTTTGCAATATGTGCTCCTGTTGCGGTTCCTCCAGTAAAACTAATTGCCTTAATGTCTTCATGTTCTATAATGGCTTGTCCTGTAGAACCGCCAAGTCCGTGAACAATATTTAAAACGCCTTTTGGGAGACCAGCTTCGTTGCAAATTTCGCCTAGTAAATACGCGGTCATTGGCGTGACTTCACTTGGTTTGGCAACTACGCAATTTCCTGCTGCAATTGCTGGAGCTATTTTCCATGTAAATAAATAGAGAGGTAGGTTCCATGGGGAAATACAACCGACAACCCCAATTGGTTGACGAAGTGTGTAATTTATTGCTTGTCCGATGCTTTCATGACTTTCACTTGCGAATTGTGTAATTGCATTTCCGAAGAATCTAAAATTACTTGCTGCTCTTGGTATATCTACGGCTTTTGCTAAGGTGATAGGTTTTCCGTTGTCTTTACTTTCTGCTTCTGCAAAACGCTGTAAGTTCGCTTCTAGTAATTCTGAAATCTTTATTAATATTCTGCTACGTGCTTCTATAGAAGTTTGTGACCAACTAGGAAAAGCTGATTTTGCTGCGATATATGCGTTCTCTACATCTTCTTTGGAAGAGTTTGGTATTTGTCCGTACACTTCTCCATTACTAGGATTATAGTTGTCTATCCAATGATCTTGTATTGGATTGTGGAAGTTTCCGTTTATGTAGTTTTTGATGTTCATGTTTTTGTCTGGTCGAGCGCAGTCGAGACCTATTTAAGTAACCTCTCGACTGCGCTCGAGGAGACAATAGATTTATAAATTAATTTCCAACATACGCCATCACCTTAATCTCTACCACCAAATCTGGATGCGGTAATTGATGCACAGCAACGGTTGTTCTGGTTGGTCCTGTTTCTTTTTCGAAAAACTCTGCGTAGGCTTTATTATAACCAGCAAAATCATTCATATTTACTAAAAAAGAAGTCACGTCAACTACGTCTTTTAAACTTGCTCCAACTTTTTTTAAGTTAGTATCTATGTTTTTTAAAACTTCGCGTGTTTGTACTTCAGCGTTTAATCGTTTGGTTCCCATTTCGTCAATAATATCTACTCCTGCAATGCTATTGTCTGCTCTACGCGAACTGGTTCCGGAAACGAAAATGAAATCGCCTACTTGTTTAACGTGCGGATATGCGCCTCTTGGTGTTACCTTCGTTCCTGCGGAAACAGGAATCTCATTTTTATTGTCACTCATCTTTTTATTTTTTGTCATCCTGAACTTGATTCAGGATCTAGTATTTCTTTCTTTATTTCTTTTTCTGTTCATTTTGCCTGGATGCAAAACGAACCAAAAAATCACAGTCAAGCCAAGGAATTTTCAGTTTTTCAAACTGAAACCGATTTGAAAACTCCGCGTCGTCTAGCCTAAAAAGGCTGCACTCCTGTTTTCGGAGCTTTTCTACATCTATTCTTCGCCTTGACGCTCAATTCTGTGAATGGTTTTGGGACTTTTACTTTTCTTATGTTCTTGTTCGGCCCAAGTTTTTTCATTCTTGCTAACTGCTAACTATTTCAATCCAGCAATTCTATCATCTTTCAGAATAGCTTCAGTTTCTTGTTGTACTTTTTTAAAGATAGTCTTTAAATCTTCGTTGGTATTTATTTCTTTATTGACCAATAAGTTTAGAATTGCTTTGTCTTGTGCTCTTCCTTTGGTCATAGCGGTGTGATACGCAATATCTTCTTTAAAAGTTACCATAGAATATTTTGAAAAATAATCGTTTGGAAATTCTTTTTCTAAAGCCATTTCAATCGCTCGTTTTTCCTTAAAAATAGGATTGGCAACGTGGTCGCGCATTTCGTAATAATTATCGATAGCTAAATCTGCAATGGCATCCGTATCTGCTTTTCTAGTTTTTTCGTACACTTTAAAAATGGTTTCCCAATCGCCTTCATGTTGTTCTAAAATAGCATCAAAAACGGTTACATCTTCAAAGGACGCGTTCATTCCTTGTCCGTAAAAAGGAACAATAGCATGTGCTGCATCTCCTAATAAAACGTTTTTATTTTGGTAATGCCACGGCGAACATTTTACGGTTCCTAAAGCGCCTGTTGGATTGTTAGAAAATTCTTCTGCTATATTCGGGATTAATGCTAATGCATCCGGAAATTGTGTAGTAAAGAATTCTTTTATGTTTTCTTCGGTAGTCAGATTATTGAAATTGTATGTTCCTTCTTCGTAACTTAAAAAGAGTGTTACGGTAAAGCTTCCGTCTAAATTAGGAAGTGCAATTAACATATAATCACCTCTTGGCCAAATGTGTAAATAATCTTTACTGATAAGATGTTTTCCTTCCGCGGAAGCTGGAATCTCTAACTCTTTATAACCATGCGTTAAATAGTTTTGTGAGTAGCTAAACAAGAATTTGCGTTCTAAATAATAGCTTTTTCTTAATGAGGATCCTGCGCCGTCGGTACCAAAAATAACATCTCCTTTTACTTCTAATTCTGTTTTAGTTTCATAATCGTATAAACTGGCAGCGTTGTTTTCGATATCAATTGCATTGCATTTTTTGTTGAAATGAATGGTAAGGTTATCGTATAAATCGGCTTCGGTTAAAAGCAATCCGTTTAATTCGCCTCTAGAAATGGAGTTGATGTATTCGTTATCTCTTCCGGAGTAGTTTGATGGAAAGGTGTTTCCTTCTATGTCATGCACTAATCTTCCGTACATTGGAATGCAAAGTGGTTTTACTTTATCTTCCACTCCCGCTAATCGCATGGCTTTTAAACCACGATCGGAAAGTGCTAAATTTATAGAACGTCCTGCAGAAATATCTGTAGTACGTAAGTCGGGTCTGCTTTCGTAAACGTTTACAGTGTAGCCGCGTTGTGCTAAACGTAAAGCTAGGAGGGAACCACAAAGTCCAGCTCCAATAATTAGTATGTTTTCTTTTTTGCTATTCATAGTTTCTTTGTCTGGTTGCGCGCAGTCGAAACCTATTTGAGACCTCTCGACTGCGCTCGAGAAGACATTTAAATTTATTATAGGAAGTCTTTTAACTTGTCCACCATTCTATACACATCTTCAAAAGTATTATATAATGGGATTGGAGCACAACGTATTACATCTGGCTCACGCCAATCGGTGATAATATGTGCTTCGGTTAATTTTTTATGTAAAGTTTTATCTGCATCTTTTACTTGAATAGATAATTGACAACCACGCTCTTTAGGGTTGGTTGGTGTGATTATTTTAATCTTGTCGTTATTTAATTCATTAATTAAGTATTCGAAATAGCCGGTTAGCTTTTCAGACTTCAGCCGAAGGGCATCCATTCCTACTTCATTAAACATATCTAGAGACGCTTTAATGGCTGCCATAGATAAAATTGGAGGATTACTAAGTTGCCAACCTTCGGCACCAGGAATCACGTCTAATGGTTGTCGCATATTAAAACGTGTTTTTTTATTATGACTCCACCAACCAGCAAATCGTTTTAAATCTTTGTTATGTGCGTGTTTTTCGTGGACAAACAATCCGCCTAAACTTCCTGGTCCAGAATTTAAATATTTGTATGTACACCAAGCGGCAAAGTCTACACCAGAATCATGTAACTCTGGTTGTATGTTTCCTGCGCCATGTGCTAAATCAATACCAACCATACAGTTTTTTGCATGACCCAATGCTGCTATTTTTTTAAGGTCTAAATATTGCCCGGTGTAATAATTTACGCCTCCAATAAGTAATAATGCGATTTCGTCTCCTTGTTCTTCTAGAATCGTTTCTAAATCTTTTATGTTAAGAAGTTCTTCCCCTTTTCTAGGTTTCCATTCTATAATCCCTTCATTAGGATCAAAACCATGAAAATCTAACTGTGTTTGCACCGCATAGCGATCACTAGGGAAAGCATCACTTTCGATTACAATTTTATATTTTGTTTTTGTGGGTTGGTAAAAACTTACCATTAACAAATGCAAGTTGGTAGTTAGGGTATTCATGATAACTACTTCAATTGGTTTTGCGCCAACCACTTTTGCCATGGATTCGGTTAAGAACTCATGATATGGCATCCAAGGATTTTTTGCTTCAAAATGTCCTTCTACTCCAAAATTAGCCCAATCATCTAGTTCTTGCTGGATGTATTCTTTTGTGGCTTTTGGTTGTAGTCCTAAAGAATTCCCTGTAAAATATAACCAATCGTTGCCATCCTTATCTTTAGGAATGTGAAATGCATCTCTATATTTTGAAATAGGATCGTTTTGGTCTTGTTGCTGTGCGTAACTTAAAGTGGTTTTATTCATTTTTTAAAGTAAAAAAAGTCTTTTCGGATTTGAAAAATAATCAAAACGTTTCATTATATGAAACACTGTTTCAAAAATAAACATTATTTTTGAATAATGAAATGAATTTCCTAAAAGATAATAAAGGAATTCGGTTACTTTTTTTAATAGAACTTAAATGGTTAGGAGTTTATGAATGAAGATGTTAAGGATCTCAATTTGTCTGTGGTAAAAGCTTTTACGTTGTTGGACGCTTTTACTATGGATAAGCAAGAATGGGGTGTTCGGGAACTAGCAATAAAAAAAGGCTATAACAAAAGCACCACGTATAGATTATTAAACACATTAGAATCCTTAGGTGTATTACAAAAGAATGATAACGATAAATATCTTTTAGGACTAAAGTTGTTTGAATTGGGGAATTTAGTAGCGATACATAAAACGTTACGAAAATATTCTAGAGCACCATTAGAAAACATTGCTAGAGAGATTAAGGAAACTGTACATTTTGGGGTTTTGGATAAAAATAAGGTGCTTTATTTGAATAAAACCGAAAGTCCACAAGGACTTAAAGTGAGCACGCAAATAGGTTCTTATCAAAAAGCATATTGTACCGCAATTGGAAAAGTGCTTTTGGCTTATTTGCCTGAAAACAAAATAGCGGCCTATTTAAAAGCTGTTTCTTTAGATCCATGTACAGAAAATACCATTACAAATCGCGAAACTTTACAGAAGGAGTTAAAGAAAATAAGAGGGCAGGAATACGCTTTAGATATGGAGGAATTGGAATTAGGGCTTATTTGTATAGCAATGCCTGTTTTTAATAATAAGAACCAAGTTATAGCTAGTATTAGTGTTTCTGGTCCATCTAGTAGATTTAAGCTTGAAAATATAGATAATTATCTGTCCATTATTAAAAAAGGAGCTCGGGCTATTGAGGCGCGTATCAATTAAAACGAATATTTTAAGCTTAGAAATGAAGCACAAAAAACGCCTTGTAATAATTATTACAAGGCGTTTTTCAATTTATATATAGACGCAATACTAATATTGCGGAGGGTATAATATATACGTGTAAAAGATTCGTTTAGATGTTTTATTCTTAAATTAATTGGTATCTACTTGGATATTAGTGAAGTTAAGATTCCAATTTTCTCCTTTTTTAATATGATCTAAGGCAATCTTAAGGCCATTAAAATCTTTGTGATTTTCAAAAGAAGTAATCATGGAAGGTTCTTTTGCATTCCCTTTTCTATAAATCCATTCTTTAATAATATAATTGTCATCATAATAAAAATCATAAGCATCACCCGGAGTATAGCCGCCTTCATTAGAATATACTAGTGTGATTTTATTTAATAGTATTTCACTAATTGGTGCTTTTTCTTTTGTAGATTCTGAAATGGTTGTTCCACTATCCCAAACCAATTGAAAGGGTGCAAGTAGCCAGAATTTGTCATTAATAAAACCTTGATCCGCTTTAAGTGATATGCTATCTACGTTTTTTCTGTTGTAGTGAATAGTGTCTTGATTACTAATTAAGCGAATATCATTTGTTCTAGGTTTCCAGGTCCAAGATCTTTCAAAATGCGTACTGTCTTTATCTACATTAAAAGTGAAAGCTATTTCTGAAACGGTATCCCAGTTTTCAAATCCGTGTGCATTTGCAATTTTTTCTGCTACAGATAATTCTTTTATTACTTCTTTCTTTTCTTCCTTTTTACAAGAAATGAAAATTATAAGTGCGCAGAGTATAAGGAATGTGTTTTTCATTTTTTCTAGTTTTTTACAAAGATATAGAAGATTGCATAAGAAGTTTTATCTTAGGCATTCAATTTAGTATTATGGATAAGAATCAAGATTATTTTAAGGCAAATAAAGTGACATGGAATGATAAAGTAAAAGTACATTCTAAAAGCGACATGTATAATATGCAAGCTTTTAAAGATGGTAAATCTTCTTTGATGTCCTATGAAACGAAAGCGCTTGGAGATGTTTCTAGTAAGTCTCTTTTGCATTTGCAGTGCCATTTCGGACAAGATACATTAAGTTGGTCTAGACTTGGTGCAACTTGTGTTGGTGTGGATTTAAGCGATGGCGGAATTGCTCTAGCACAAGAGTTAAATAAAGAACTACAGCTAGATGCTAAGTTTGTTTGCTGTAATGTTTTAGATACTTCTGAATATGTAAAGGAAACTTTTGATATTGTTTTTACAAGTTACGGCGTTATTGGTTGGTTGCCTGATTTAAAACCTTGGGGGAAAATGATTGCTGAAAAACTAAATAAAGGAGGAACGTTTTATATGGTAGAATTTCATCCCATTGTTTGGATGTTTGATTACTTAGAAGAGAAGCCTATTATGAAATATGGCTATATGCAAGACGAAGTTATTTATGAAGAATACGAAGGCACGTATGCGAATCAAGAGTCTAAAATGGTGACTAAAGAGTATGGATGGAATCATGGTTTAAGCGAAGTGATAAATGCTTTAACCGAAGCTGGATTGCAAATAGAATATTTAAAAGAACACGATGAAGCTCCTTTTGATGTTTTGCCAGGTTTAGAAAAAACAAAATCTGGAATGTATGTTACAAAAGATAAATTATATCCTTTGATTTTTGAAATTAAAGCGACTAAATTATAAGAAGAGAAACCTTTCCAGTTCTAAAAACGGGAAAGGTTTGAAAAATATTAATGCTTGCTTTTTAAAACCTCTGGCATCTTAGCTTGAAATTTTCTTAGTCTTGGTATAGAAACACCTTGGATATATCTGTTTTCAGGATGTAATCTTTCATAGTTTTGATGATAATCTTCGGCTATCCAGAATTTTTGAAAAGGATAAACTTCTGCAGCAATGGTTTTGCCTAAGACTTTAGCTAATGCTTCTTTTTTATTTATGATGATTTCTTTTTGCGCCTCATTTTGATAAAAAATTATAGAACGATATTGACTTCCTTTATCTGGACCTTGACCATTTACTTGAGTTGGGTCTTGTGATGCAAAATACACATCTACTAAAGTGCTAAAAGATACTAATTCTGGGTCGTAAATGATTTCTACAGCTTCGGCATGACCTGTTCTTCCTGTGTTGCTTGCCTCGTAAGTTGGGTTTTTAGTATGTCCGCCAGCATATCCTGAAATAGATTCGTCTACACCTTTTACGCTCTCGAAAACAGCTTCAACACACCAAAAACAACCACTAGCGAAGTATGCTTTTGCTTTTCCGTTTTCTAATGCAACTTCCATAGGTGCTGCGTTTATTATTGCTTGTTGGTCTTTATTTATTTGTGCTGTGTTAGTACAGCTATAAAAAGCGATAAGAAGAAAGGATAATAAAAAGGTTTTGTGCAATTTCATAATGTATTTGTTTTATGCTTAAGTCGTATATAAGTTCTATTCCTTAAAAAAAAGCATAAAAAAAACCTTTACAAAAAGTAAAGGCTTTTAAATATAATTTGAAAACGGATTATAGTTTTTTAAACATTTTCTCCATTTTTTCTTTTTGTTCTTCCGCTAAAGCAGCATCAACCAAAATACGTCCACTATGCTCATCTGTAATAATTTTTTTACGACCAGCAATTTCCACTTGTACTTGTGGTGGAATGGTAAAGTAAGAACCTCCAGCAGCACCTCTTTCGATTGGTACAACAGCTAAACCGTTCTTTACGTTTACTCTAATTCTAGTGTAAGCAGCAACTAAACGAGCTTCGATAGATTCTTTATAATCATCTGACTTTTTAATAAGTGCTTTTTCTTCTTTTTCCGTTTCTGCTAAAATGGCATTTAATTCACCTTGTTTGTGCTTTAAATGTGTTTGACGCGCTTTTAAACGATCCTTGTTTTCAGAAATTACTTCTTTCTTTTGCTCAATTTGCACTTTAAATTCTTTAATGTGCTTATCTGCTAATTGAATTTCTAATTCTTGAAATTCAACTTCTTTAGTTAGGGAGTTAAACTCTCTATTATTTCTAACATTTTTTTGTTGCTCTGCATATTTTTTAATTAAAGATTTTGCTTCTTCAATTAAATTCTTTTTAGAGGTAATGTCATTGTTGATAGTTTCTAAACTTAATTCAAGCTTTTCTAACCTTGTCTTTAAACCAGTAACTTCATCTTCTAAATCGCGAACTTCTAATGGAAGTTCTCCACGTACATTTCTTATTTCGTCTATACGAGAGTCTATGAGTTGTAAATCATACAACGCTCTTAAGCGATCTTCTACAGTTACTTCTTTCTTTTTTGCCATACTTTAAAAATATTGAACAGGATTGGTGTTTGTCTTCGATAAAACGACTGCAAAATTAGTAATTTTTTTTGTAAGATGCGCTACTAAACCGTTTTTTGTGTACTGTTCGCTCTCATAATGTCCAATATCGGCTAAAACAATGCTACTTTCTGCAGAAAAGAAGTCATGATATTTTAGATCCGAAGTCACTAAAACATCAGCTCCTGAGGCTTTTGCAGCAGGAATAGCAAAACTTCCCGAACCACCTAGAACGGCTACTTTTTTTATAGGTTTGTTAAGTAAATTAGAGTGTCTTATACAGGTAGCTTGCATTTTAGTTTTTAAATACTTTAGAAAATCTGCTTCTGTCATCACATTTTCTAATTCGCCAACCATTCCTATTCCTATATGTTGGTTGTTATTTTCTAGCGTAACTATTTCATATGCTACCTCTTCGTATGGATGCGCTTTAAAAAGTGCCTTTAAAACTTCTGCTTGTAAGTGTTTAGTAAAAGTTACCGAAACTTGTGTTTCTTCTTCTTGATGTGTTTCCCCTTTTTTACCAATAGTTGGGTTGGAATTCTCATTGCCTTTATAGGTGCCAAATCCTTGGGTGTTAAAACTACAATTACTATAGTTACCAATATTTCCTGCTCCTCCACTAAACAGTGCTTTACGTACTTTTTCGGCCTGTTCTTTAGGAACAAAAGTGGTTAGCTTTTTTATGGTTTGCGATTGCGGAATTAAGACACTTCTATTCTTTAATTGTAATTGGTTGCAAATCATATTATTTACACCTTGCCATGCATTGTCTAAGGCTGTGTGCATAGAAAAAATAGCAATATCGTGTTTTATAGCCTTAATAACTACACGCTCTACATAGGTTTTTCCTGTGATTTTTTTTAAGCCTTTAAAAATGATAGGATGAAAGCTCACAATCAGATTACAGTTTTCACGAATTGCTTCGTCTACAACTTCTTCTAAAGTGTCTAGTGTTACTAGAACTCCTGTTAAGTTTGTGTTTTTGTTTCCTACTAGTAGACCAACATTATCAAAATCTTCAGCATAAGCGAGAGGCGAAAATTCTTCAAGGTAATTTATAACATCTTGAACAATCATATTTTTTAGTATTAGGTTTGTAACAAATATAAAATATTTACATTCATGTGTTGGTATTTATTCTTTTTAAAATGTTCATGTAATCCCTATTGGCGTAATAATTATTATCTTCGATTTTTAAAAATTAATCAACTATTTCCTATTTGTTTTATATGAAATTATTAAGATACATTTTATTCCCTATTGTACCTATATACTATTTAGTAACGTGGTTACGCAATGTGTTTTATGATATTGGTGTTTTTAAATCTAAGTCCTATAGTTTTCCTATAATTGCTGTTGGTAATTTAAGTGTTGGCGGCACTGGTAAAACACCGATGATAGAATATTTAATTGCTTTACTGAAAGATAAAAAACAAGTTGCCACGTTAAGTAGAGGGTATAAAAGAAGTAGTGAAGGATTTTATTTGGCTGATAAATACGCTAATGCAAAGACTTTAGGTGACGAGCCTTTTCAGTTTTATAGAAAATTTAATGAATCTATTCAAGTTGCAGTGGATGCGGATAGGCAAAACGGAATAGCTAATTTAATGCAGCAAAAAACTGCTCCAGAAGTTATTTTATTAGACGATGCTTACCAACACCGAAAAGTACAAGCAGGATTTTATATTTTATTAACTACGTATGCTAATTTATATACCAACGATTGGGTTTTGCCAACAGGAAATTTACGAGAACCAAGGGCAGGAGCTAAGCGCGCAAATTGTATTATAGTTACTAAATGTCCAGAAAAACTAAAGGATGTTGATAAAGAAAATATTATAAAGAGAATTAGACCTAAAGCAAATCAAAGTGTGTTTTTTAGTTCTATTTTTTATGCAGATGCTGTTTTTTCCGAAGAAAAGAAACTTAGTCTGAATGCGGTAAAAGATTTTACTTTGGTTACTGGAATTGCAAATGCAGCGCCTTTAGTACATCATTTAGAAAAGGAAGGTTTGCATTTTGATCATTTAGAATATAAGGATCACCATGATTTTACAGCAGAAGATATTGCCCTTTTTAAAAGTAAGTCGCTTATTGTTACTACAGAAAAAGATTATGTAAGATTATTACAGTTCGAAGCTTTAAAAAATAAAGTGTTTTATTTACCTATAGAAGTACGTCTAGATAAGCCCGAAGTTTTTAATACGCAAATTTTAGAGTTTGTAACTACTTAACTATTGCAATTTCTTCTTCTATTAGCGCTTGGTAAAGTTTCTTTTCAAAGTCTTCTTGCTTAAATGGTTTTGATATAATGTCATCAAATCCTGCTTCTTCAAACTCATGCATTTTATCTTCAAGAGTTACCGCTGTTAAAGCAAATATGGTAAGGTCTTTTTTAAATCCTCTAATTATTTTTGTAGCTTCTAATCCGCTAATTCCAGGCATGTGTATATCCATTAAAACCACGTCGTAATTTGTGTTTCTAACTTGCTCTACAGCATCTTCTCCGTTCTCCACAATGTCACAATTAAGATTCATTTTATTAAGAATCTTTTTGGTAATCATTTGGTTGATTTTGTTGTCTTCGACTACTAAGATTTTTATTGTGCTCAATTCTATTTCGCTTATGTTTTTAAAATAATTCTTTTTATTTTCTTCTTCTTCAATGATCTGTTCTGTATAGTTTAATGGTATTTCAAAAATAAAAGTGGAGCCTTTGCCCAGTTCACTTTTAAGGTAAATCTTTCCTTTTAAAATATCTATTAATCCTTTTACAATCGATAGACCTAAACCAGTACCTCCATATTTTCTATTGATTTGAATAGAGCCTTGCGAAAAGCTTTCAAACATATGTTCTTGTTTTTCTTTGCTAATACCAATTCCATTATCTTCAATTTCAAATCTTATAGAATAACTTTTACCTGTTTTACTAAGCTTATATACTCTAACCCAGATATCACCATCTTTTGTAAATTTAATAGAATTACCAATAAGATTAATTAATATTTGAGAAATTTTAAGTTGATCTGCATTATAGTTTTCTGGTAAGTCTTTGTCGTATTCAAAATGAAGTTTTATGCTATTGTCTAATGCCGAATTGTTTAGTGCTGCAATAACATTAGCGACTTTCTTTTTTAAATTGAATACTTCCGGTTCTACTTCCACCTTATTCGCTTCAATTTTATTTATTTGAAGAATATCATTAATAAAAGTTAATAGGTAATCTCCTGAAAATTTTAAGGACTTTAAATGTTGTACTTGTTCTGGTTTCGGGTTTTCGTCCAAAAGCATATTACTTAAACCAGTTACTGCATATAAAGGAGTTCTTAATTCATGTGTTACCGTAGATAAAAAGTTAGCTTTTGTTTTTGAAGCTAATTCTGCTTTTTCTTTTGCTAGAATAAGTTCGCCATTCTTTTTATGCAACATATTGTTGGTTTTTAACCGTATTCTGTTGTTTTTGTATAGCGATAAAGTTAATAGCGATAAAATGGTAATTAGTGCGACACTTAAAATAGCTGTTAATTTACTAAGGTTTTTAGAGTCTTGGAGTTCTTCCAGATCTGCAGCTTGCTTTTCTTGGTATTCTGTCTGGCTTTTAATTAAATGTTCCAATCGTTTTTCTGGAGACATGTTTTGTCTTTTAACGCTTAAAAGTGAATCCGATAATTTGATATGTTTTTTTAAATAATCATTTGCAAGTTTGTAGTTATTGCTTTCTTGATTTAAATCGCTTAAAACAAAATACCCATGACTTAAAACATTGTCAAAACCATTGTTAATGGCTTCATTTACACCATTATTAGTAACCTCAATAGCTTTATCAATATTATTAAGTTTAGCATACGCGATACCTAGATTTATTTGTGCACTACTATGTATTTTTTTTAAATTGTATCTGCTAGCTAAAGCTATAGTGCTTTCAAAAAGCAGTTTGGCTTCTTTATAATCATTTAATGCTATATAGGTTAGTCCTTTATTTAGTTCAACCTCTGCCACAAAATCATTTAGTCCTTCTTGCTCAAAAAGATTTTTTGAGGATTTATAATAATCTAAAGCAGTGTTGTATTCTTTTTTTGCAACATAAACATTACCAAAAGTTTTGTAGGATTCTGCTAGGTTAATTTTATCATTTGAAATACGCTGTGTGGCAACAGCTTTTGTTAGATGCTTTATTGCTGCATCCGGTTCTTCAAGGATGTATTCAATTTTTCCAAGTTTAGAATGTACTAAGCCTATACTCTTGTGGTCTCCAATAGTGGTAGCATGCACAAGCGCATTTTCAAGGGCATTCTGAGCCTTGAAATAATTAGAATTGTCTATGTCTTTTTGTGCTAATCTTATGAGGTTATTTACATTTTGTTGTATAGTGTCTTTCTCTTGAGTAGTGATTTCTTGAGAGAAAACACTGCAACTCAACAACATGATAATAGCACATATATAGTAGTTGATTCGGAACATTTTTTTTAACTATGATATAAACAAATATAGATATTTATTCGATAAAAGTTAACTTTTTACCGATAAATCGCTAATTAAGTCGATTAATCTGCTAGAATAACCTGTCTCATTATCATACCAACCTATAATTTTCACCATATTTCCTATGGTCGAAGTCATTTGTGCGTCAAATATACAAGAATGTGTATTACCTACTATATCAATAGAAACTATAGGGTCTTCGGTATACTCTAATATACCTTTGTATTTATTTTGTGAAGCTTTTTTAAAGGCATTATTGATCTCCTCGATGGTTACATTTCTCTCTACATTTAAAGTGATGTCTGTAAGTGAGCCATTAGCTACAGGAACTCTTATGCCACAACCACCAATTACATTGGCTAAATCTGGAAATATTTTGGTGAGAGCCTTTGCCGCTCCAGTAGTTGTTGGTACAATAGATTGACCAGCAGCTCTTGCACGACGTAAATCTCTATGTGGTTGATCGTGTAAACTTTGGTCTGTAGTGTACGAGTGTACTGTTGTAATATATGCCTGCTTAATACCGCAAAGTTCTTGCATTATGGCAAGCATTGGTGCGGCATTGTTGGTTGTGCAAGATGCGTTAGATATTATTTTTTCGGTACCATCTAGAATAGATTCATTTACACCTAAAACGATTAGCTTGATGGCATCATCAATAGGAGGAACAGTTAATATAACGCGTTTTGCTCCATTTTTAATATGAAGGTTTAGGGATGCTTCGGTTTTAAATTTTCCTGTGGCTTCAATAACAAAATCGATATTAAAAGGTTTCCAATTAATATCTTCTAGTTTTTGCTTATTTAGTAAAGGAATGTTTTTATTGTTCACTATAATATGATCTTCGGTACAAGAAATATCTTCATGAAAAATACCATGAATGCTATCATACTTTAGTAGATGACTAAGTGTTCTTGCGTCTGCTAAATCATTTATAGCAACGACTTGAATGTTTGGGTTGTTTTGAAGTAATCTGAAAACACGTCTGCCAATTCTTCCAAATCCGTTTATTGCAACATGAATCATTAGTTAATATGTTTTTGTGCTTTGTAAGAGGAACGCACCAATGCGCTACTTTCTACATGGCGAAAACCAAGACCTAAACCAATTTCTTTATATTCTTCAAACTGATCTGGAGTAATAAATTGTTTTACTGGTAAATGTTTTTTGCTTGGTTGCAAATATTGGCCAATAGTAACTACATCTACATCATTAGCTCTTAAATCATGTAATGTTTCTATAACTTCTTCACGCATTTCACCAAGACCTAACATAATACCAGATTTTGTACGTCTTTGTCCTTGTTGCTTTAGGTATTTTAAAACGCCTAAACTTCTGTCATATTTTGCTTGAATACGCACTTCTCGAGTTAAGCGTCTAACAGTTTCAATATTATGGGAAACCACTTCTGGCGCAACATCTATTATTCTGTCTATATGTAATTCTATACCTTGAAAATCTGGAATAAGTGTTTCTATTGTCGTTTCCGGATTCATTCTGCGGACAGCTTTCACGGTTTCACTCCACATAATGCTTCCCATATCTTTTAGGTCATCACGATCTACACTTGTTAAAACGGCATGCTTGATATTCATTATTTTAATAGAGCGAGCTACTTTTTCTGGTTCATCCCAGTCTACCGTTTCCGGTCTTCCTGTTTTTACACCACAAAAACCACAAGATCGTGTGCAAACGTTACCAAGAATCATAAAGGTTGCTGTGCCTTCTCCCCAGCACTCTCCCATATTTGGGCAGCTTCCGGAAGCGCAAATAGTATTCAGTTTATATTTATCTACTAAACCACGAAGTTCTGTGTATTTCTTACCTGTTGGTAACTTTACACGAAGCCATTTAGGTTTTGCTATACGTTCTGGAATTATATTTGAAGCAGTATCTGTATTCATTTACTTTGTAATTTCTAAGTACAAAGATACAAAGTATTCTATTAAAAAAGCCTTTATAGAATGGTGAGATACCAAATACTAAAACCTATTAAAAACAAAATGCCCAATATGCTTAATGCGTGTAGTGTTTTTGTAGGTCGCCATTCTTTTGGAGTATGTTTTCCGCTAATAAGTATGTAATTTATTATGGCGTAAAAAGGAGCCGTTAAAAAAGATAATATGGTCGCTATTTTTATTAATAAACCCATTTCTGAAGCAAAATAAAAAAAGATTAAAATACTACCAATAACTAGAAAAAGGATCCAAAATAGATATCCTTTACTATGGGTTTTATTGGTTAATAGCTCCACCGTTTTAGACATTGCTCTTGGGGATGCATCTAATGTGGTTAGTGTAGTACTAAACATGGTGGTAAAGGCAGCAATGCCAATTAAAACATAAGACCAGCGACCAAGGTTTTTTGTGTACATTTCTATTAGCTGATTTGAAAAAACTGCGGCAGAAGCACTAAAGGTTTCTCCGCTATTATGCATTACTAAATAACCTAGTAATAAGAAACCAATACCTAAAAATATAGCAACAATGTAGCCAACGTTAAAATCTAATAATGCCGATTTTGGTGTATAATATTTAGTGCCTTTTTGTTTTTCAATAGTCCATAAAGATTGCCAAACAGCAATGTCTAACGGTGCGGGCATCCAGCCCATAAAAGCAATGAGGAAAGCTATTTCTATACTGTTTTTTGGAAGTATTTGGGTGAGTATTAAGCTGTCATTATGTTTAGAGAAAGCAAAGGAAACTGCGATAAGTGTACTTATGGTAAGTGTAATAATGATGATTTTCATTAACGTATCTAGTAACTTGTATTTTCCTAGAAATAGAATAATTAGGCAAACACCTAGGATTAGAATAGTCCATGTTTTAATATCAATAAAATCTCCAAAAAGTGTAGTCGCTAAACCCGCACTAACGATAGTTACGGCAGCTTGTATGGTAAACATAGTGGCTATATTGAGAATAAAATAAAAGATTAAAACACCTTTGCCGAGTTTTTTATAGCCATCTAAAAGACTTTCTCCTGTAGCCGATGCGTAACGAGGGCCAAATTGAAAAAAAGGGTATTTAATTAAATTTACCAGTAATAATGCCCAAAGTAAACCTAATCCAAAATCTGCTCCTGCTCTTGTAGATTGTACTAAATGTGAAACGCCAATGGCAGCTCCAGCAAATAATAGTCCAGGACCAAATTTTTTTAAAAGCTGTGTCATTATTTTTTCTGAATAATCTCTGCTAATAGTTTTTTGGCACGTAAGAGTTTTACCTTGACGTTGTTTATAGGTTCGTCTAGCTTGGTCGATATTTCTTTGTAGCTTAACTCTTGAAAATAGCGAAGGTTAATAACTTCTTGGTAATGTGGTTTTAGTTTTTTAATATCACGAAGTAGTTTGGCTAAATTTTGCTCTGTAATAAGTTTGTCTTCTACGGAAGGGGTTTCGTCTAAAATTTGAAAAATAGAATCTTCATCATCTTTAGATATTTCAGTAGAAATGGAACGTTTTTCTTTTCGTAATAAATCGATATGAATGTTTTTCGAAATGGTAATCAGCCAGGTTTTAAACTTGTATTCCGACTTATAGGTATCTATTTTATCGAAAGCTCTAGAAAAGGTTTGAATGGTAACATCTTCTGCATCGTTTTCATTTTGAATACGTTTTAACTGAAAACCATATACGTCATCCCAAAAAGTATTTAATAAAAAATTAAAGGCCTTCTGTTCGTTTTTTTTTGCTTGTAGTATAGCTTCTTCTATTTCCAATATTTCGGTTTTGCAATAAGATTGGTTATAAATATAGTTAATTGCATGCCAATTAAAAAAATCTCTAAAAAAGGAAGAAAAATAATAAGGTCTTTTTCGTCTAGTTTTTTTGAGGTTTTACCAAACACTATATAAAAAATAAGGAATCTTAAGATGAATAAAGGCAAAACTATTTGCCAAGAATACGTCGATATAAGTAATATAATGGCCAAAGCATAAAATGAAAATTGTGAAATATAAAAAATAGCAAGTAGCACTTTGTGTATTGGCTTATAATGTTTGGCAGTAGAAACATGTCTTCTTTTCTGTAAAATCCAATCTTTAAAAGTTGTTTTCGGATTAGAAATAGTAAAACTCTCTTTTGTAAAACAGATGCTTGTGTTTTTCTTTGTTGCCACTTGATTTATAAATAAATCATCATCACCAGAACGAATTTGCATGTGGTTTATAAAACCATTTGCTTTAAAAAATTCTTCCTTTTTATACGCTAAATTTCTACCAACTCCCATAAAAGGTATTCCAGATTGGGCATAAGAAAAATATTGTAAAGCGGTTAATAAAGTTTCAAATCGTATGAGTTTATTTAAAAAAGAACTTTTAATTTTAGCGTACGCTCCGTAACCTAAAACAATACTTTTTGTGTTGTTAAAGTGTGCGCTTATTTCTTGTAACCAGTATTTAGAATTTGGTTTACAATCTGCATCTGTAAAAAGCAAAAGTTCGTTTTTTGATGCTTTTATACCAAGTGTTAATGCGTATTTTTTATTGCCATAAAAAGCTTCGGTAGGTATTACATTTACAATTTTGATATTGTTGTGTTTTGCGGCAAAGGCTTCCATGATGTCTAGCGTATCATCGTGAGAGTTGTCGTTAATTAAAACAACTTCAAAATCTGGATAATCTTGATTTAATATATATGGAAGAAATTTCTTTAAATTATCGGCTTCATTTTTAGCACAAATAAGAATAGAAACCGCATTTTTTTTTTGTGGTTTTTTCTTCGGGTTTAAAAAAGCAAATTTTGAAAATAAGAAAAGATAATATATAATTTGAATAAATACTACAGCTATAAAAGCGTAGAAGGTAATATTCAGTAGAACCATGTACTTTTAAGAATGTTGAGGTTCGCTACAATCTTGGTATTGCTCAGGAGTTTTTCCGCAAAAGCCGCAAGATTCTCCGTCTTTATTTAACATAGGGTTTTGGCTAGCACAAGTACCGGCAAATTTCCCGTCTTTTTTTGCCCAAATTTTTATTGCTATTCCAGCGATTGCTAAACCTAAAAGTACTAATGTAATTGCTAGTAGTTTCATTTGTGTATTGTTGTTAATAATTTCTACAAAGATACTACTTTTTAGGAAATGGATATACTAAAAAAGCCTCGCTTTTTAAAACGAGGCTAGTGATTATTATATGGAAGTAATTTACTTTTTTAAGCTAATTTCTGCAACAGATTTTTCAACCGAAGCATTTTCATTTCCTCCTTTTGGTTCGATTGTTATATTTAAGCCTAAAGCATTTTCTGTGTATGGTAAAGGTATAAGTTGACTATCTGTTTCGTTTAATATACCTAAACTAACCATTTTGTCTTGTACTTCGGCCCAAATTTGGTAGCATTGTTCTTCTGGCAATTGCGGTAAAGAAACCACATCTATCATCGATGTTTTATCTATAGGGTTTATATATGCAACCGTTTTCAAGTTTTTAGCTCTTGCGTTTCCTTTTATAATATACTTTTGTGTTTCCGGATTGTTAAGCTGTTTAAATTGTAGCATAATATCACTTAGCATTAGATTGTTTTGGTCTATGTCGCTACGTAGATCAAAAATCTCATCTGCTATAACTTGATTTTCGCGTAATAGTTCTTGATTATTCATGTAAAACATGAAGGTAGAACCTGCAAAAATTAAGGCAGTTATACTTGCGGCTACACTAAACTTATACCAGGTTTTTTGTTTTGGCGCAGTTGGTAGTGCAATAACTGGTTTTTCGTCAAGCGCAGAAAGTATATTGTCTAATATATGTTCTGGCGCTTCCATGGCATTACTTTTAGCAACAATCTCAAGGTTGTGCTGTAAAGTGTTGTAGGCATTCTTAACTTCAGGGTATTTGGCAATATAAGCTTCTACCATTTCAGATTCCTCTGTACTGGCGTTGCCTACTAAATATTTGTCTAATAGATCTGAATTTAAAAATGTAATTATTTTATCATTCATTACTTTTTGGTTCTGGATCGTAAATCTTTTTTAATTCACGTAATCCAATTTTTAATCTTGATTTTACGGTACCAAGTGGAATATTCAATTCATCACTTGCTTCTTGTTGTGTCATGCCTTCAAAAAACAGGGCATTAATTACTATTTGATATTTTCCATCTATTGTTTTTAGATGTGTTTTAATATCAATAACGTCTTGATTCAAGCTGTTGCTTGTTAGTTTATATACGTTAGAATTTTCAATTTGGACTTCTTTACTTTGTTTATTTGATACCGATCTTATTTTATCAATTGCTGTATTGTACGCAATTCGGTATAGCCAAGTAAAAAGTTTTGCTTTTTTAGCATCGTAAGTTTGGGCTTTTTTCCAAACTTTTATAAAGGTTTCTTGCAATGCATCTTGCGCTAAATCTTGGTCTGCGATGACTTTAGAAATCACACCAAGTAGCGTGTCTGAGTAATTTTGGTACAACAAAGTAATGGCTTTTTTGTCGCCTTGTTCTAGTAAACTAACTATTTGTTGCTCTATTGGTGTACTCAAAAGATATTTTTGTTTAGTGTTGAACTAACTTATAGGAAATCAAAGTTATAGATTTATTTTAGATTTAAATAATATTTACTTCGGCTTCTATTGATATATTAAATATACGCTTTATTGTTTCTTGTATTACTTGAGATAGTTTTAATATTTCAATTCCTTTAGCATTATTATAATTCACCAAAACTAATGCTTGCTTTTCATGTACACCATAATTGCCAAAACGTTTTCCTTTAAAGCCCGCTTTTTCTATAAGCCAACCTGCAGGTATTTTAACAGATGTGTTGGTAACAGGATAGTTTGGTATTTCAGGGAAATTTTGTTTTAAACTTTCAAAATCCTTTAATGAAATCACGGGGTTTTTAAAAAAACTTCCGCTATTCCCAATTTCTTTGGGGTTTGGTAACTTGCTTTCGCGAATTGCAATAACCGCTTTAGAAACATCTTGAATGGTTGGTTTCTCTACGTTCATTATTTCTAGTTGCGTAGAAATTGCTCCGTAATTGGTGCGAAGGGTATGGCTGTTTTTGGTTAATTTAAAAAGAACACTTGTAATGATATATTTTCCTTTTAATTCTTGTTTAAAAACGGAATTTCTATAGTCAAAATGACATTCGGATTTTGTGAAAATTTTGGTTTTTCGTGTTCCTATTTCCAAGGCTTCGCAAGAAATAAATGCATCTTTTAACTCGACACCGTAAGCACCAATGTTTTGAATTGGAGCAGTACCCACATTACCAGGAATTAAGGAAAGATTTTCTATACCTCCAAAATTATTTTGCAAACACCAAAGTACAAACGCATGCCAATTTTCACCAGCTTGTGCTTTTACTAGGACAGAGGTGTCCTCCTGCGAAACAATTTCTATTCCTTTTAAGTTAATATGCATTACTAATGCCTGCACGTCTTGAGTAAGTAGCATATTGCTTCCACCACCAAGAATAAACCTTTCAGGATATTCTGGCAGTTGAAGCACGCTTTTTAAACTTTCTATAGAATTTATAGATACAAAATGTTTTGCTTTTGCATCTATGCCAAAAGTGTTGTGTTCTTTTAAAGATATGTTATGTTGTATTTGCACTAGTCTTTATAAACTTTAAGAGCTTCTTTAAGAATATGTACCGCTTTCACAAGGCTTTCTTTATTAAGCACATAAGCAATACGTATTTGGTTTAAGCCAACTCCAGGAGTAGAATAAAATCCGCCAGCAGGAGCTACCATAACGGTTTCTCCATTTAAGTCAAAATCTTCTAAAAGCCATTGCGCAAAAGCATCACTATTTTTAATAGGTAATTGTGCAATACAATAAAAGGCACCTTTCGGTTTTGCTACTTGAACCCCTTCTATTTTTTGTAATTCGGTAATAAGTACGTTACGTCTTTCTACATATTCTTCAATAACATCATCAAAATAACTTTGAGGCGTATCTAAAGCAGCCTCACTTGCAATTTGCGCTAGTGTTGGCGGACTTAGTCTTGCTTGTGCGAATTTTAGTGCCGTTTGTATTACTTCTTTGTTTTTAGAAACCAAACAACCAATTCTTGCACCACACATACTATATCTTTTAGATACAGAATCAATCATGATTGCATTTTCTTCTAATCCTTCTTCTTGCATGATAGAGTAATGGGTATTACCATCATAGGCAAACTCTCTATATACTTCATCCGCGATTAAAAACAAATCGTGCTTTTTTACTATAGCAGCAAGTTTTTTAATTTCTTCTTTAGAATATAAATACCCTGTAGGATTTCCTGGGTTACAAATTAAGATTGCTTTGGTTCTTGGAGTAATAAGTTTTTCGAACTCTTCAATTGGAGGTAAAGCAAAGTTATCTTCAATTTTAGATATAACAGGAACCACTTTTACTCCAGAAGAAGTGGAGAAACCATTATAATTTGCGTAAAATGGTTCTGGAATAATAATTTCATCATCCACATCCATAATGCTTCCAAAGGCAAAAAGCAACGCTTCACTTCCTCCTGTAGTTACAATAATATCATCATGTTTTACATGAATATCATTTTTAGCATAGTAGTTCGCTATTTTGTTTCGGTATTGTTCAGAGCCTTCCGATCTGGAGTACGCTAATACTTCTAAAGAAATCGATTTTACAGCATCTAATGCTATTTTCGGAGTCTTAATATCTGGTTGGCCAATGTTTAAATAATATATAGATTTTCCATTTTTTGTAGCTTCTTCAGCAAATGGAACTAGTTTTCTAATAGGTGATTGTGGCATTAATTGCCCTTTTTTTGAAATTGCTGGCATTTTATAAATATTTGAGATACAAAGTTGCGAAAATTATATCGAATTTTTTTTAAAAAGTAGTACTAAATACAGATTTAAGAAGAAAGATTTGTAAATTGATGGAGAAGTATTTTTTTGATCTTATGAAAAAAATAGCCTTTACTTTTCTATTTCTATTTAGTTTCTCCTTTTTGGGTTTTTCTCAAGGCACTTTCGTAATTCAAAATAAAAAGAAAAGAGATAAAATAAAGTTTAAATTAATTAATAATTTAATTGTAATTCCTGTAAAAATTAATGGGGTAACGCTTTCTTTTATATTGGATACAGGAGTGAGTAAGCCTATTCTTTTTAATATTTATAATATAAATGAAACCTTAAAAATTAATAATGCCGAAAAAATAGTAATTCGAGGTTTAGGGGAAGGAGAATCGGTAGAAGCATTACGATCTAGAAATAATTTAATAGAAATTGGGGAGGCAATTAATATAGACCAAGACCTGTATGTGGTTTATAATTCTAAATTAGATTTTGCGCCAAAATTAGGAATCCCTATTCATGGTATTATAGGATATGATTTTTTTAAAGATCTAGTTGTGAAAATAAACTACGCGTCAAAAATCATTAAGATTCATGAAAATGAAACGTATAGGTCTAAAAAATGTAAAAAGTGTGAGTATCTGCCTTTGTATTTTTATAATAAAAAACCGTATATAAACGCACAAGTTACTATCGAAGATGTGAAAATCCCGGTTAAATTATTAATAGATTCTGGCGGAAGTGATTCTCTTTGGTTATTTGAAGATGCTTCCTTAGGTATAAACGCACATGATAATAGTTTTATAGATTTTTTGGGACACGGATTAAGCGGAAGCGTATATGGAAAACGTGCTAAAATAGAAGCTTTTGCTATTAATAGATTTATTCTAAAAAATGCAAATGTTGCTTTTCCGGAAGCTACTTCAATTTCGTTTGCAAAAAACCATAAAGATAGAAATGGTAGTATTGCTGGTGATGTTTTAAAAAGATTCCATATTATTTTTAATTATAAAAAAGCTTCTATGCAGCTAAAAAAAAATAAATATTTTAAAGAAGCTTTTAGTTATAATAAAAGCGGCATTGAGTTAGAGCAAAGTGGTATTCGATTAGTACGAGAAAAAGATTTTTCTAATATCATTAAAAACCAAGAAAACACTAGTAGTTTAGATAATGGTCAAGGTACTAGAATTGTTTTTGATACGAATTATAAACTTTCCGTTAAACCTGCATTTACAATCGTAGAGTTGCGTAAAGACTCGCCAGCAGAAAAAGCAGGACTACAAGTTGGTGATATCATTTTTAGAATAAATGGAAAGGAAACCTATAATTTTACACTACAACAAATGACGCAATATTTTTATGATAAAGATGGTAAGCATATAAAACTGAAGGTGGATAGGTTTGGCGCGGAATTAGACTTTCAGTTTAAATTAGAAAGTTTGTTTTAACAAAAAAGGCTGTTTACTAATGCGTAAACAACCTTTTGAAATTATAATTATTGTAAGAAAATTAATTTTCTATTACACTTTTCTGTCTTTTTTCAAGAACACTTGTTTTGCTAGGATCAATAACTTCTCCTTTAATTTTTAGCGCTACAGTTGGTGTTTCTGCATTAGAAAGAACGGTAATTGTTTTTCTAATAGGCATAACACGTTTTGTGTCATACTTTACTTGTATTTCTCCAGTAGCTCCAGGCATAATTGGGTCTTTAGGGCTAGATGGTACTGTACAACCACAACTAGAAGATACTTTAGAGATAATAAGTGGCGCGTTTCCAGTATTAGTAAACTCAAAAGTTCTAACGCCATCCGCACCTTTTTCTATCGTACCATAATCTACTGTCGTTGCTTTAAATTCAATTTTCGCCATTTTTTCTTGGGCAGTCATTGAAAAACTAAATATTCCGATAAATAAAATTGTAAGTATTTGTTTCATCATTTTTTAATTTAAATTATTTTTATTTTAAAACACATTTAGTTGATTGCTAATCACTTGTGTTATTTTTGTCTTTAATTCTATTGTAAATCTACTTACTTTTCAGTCATTCTACAAAAATAATGGATGTAATGCACAAATCTTAACATAAACTTTATTGTTAAGGGTACATTAAACAGCATTAATATTTTTCAAAATATAAATTATAAGTACTTTTGCATAATATTATTCAAAAACTATTCCAAAGTATGAACATTCCATCAAAATATGATGCAAATAGTGTAGAAAGTAAGTGGTACAGCTACTGGACAGAACATAAATATTTTCATTCCACACCAGACGACAGAGAACCATATACCATTGTAATTCCGCCACCAAACGTAACTGGAGTTTTACACATGGGACACATGCTTAACAATACTATTCAAGATGTTCTTATACGTCGCGCACGTTTGTTGGGTAAAAATGCATGTTGGGTTCCTGGAACAGATCATGCATCTATTGCTACAGAAGCAAAGGTGGTTGCTAAATTAAAGGAACAAGGAATAGATAAAAACGATTTAACAAGAGAAGAGTTTTTAGCGCATGCTTGGGAATGGACCGAAGAATACGGAGGTGTAATCTTAGAACAACTTAAAAAATTAGGGTGTTCTTGTGATTGGGACAGAACGAAGTTTACCATGGACGACGATATGTCTGAAGCAGTAATTAAAGTTTTTGTGGATTTACACGAAAAAGGATTGATTTATAGAGGTTACCGAATGGTTAACTGGGATCCAGAAGCAAAAACAACACTTTCAGACGAAGAAGTAATTCATGAAGAACGTCAAGGGAATCTTTATTATATCAACTACAAAATTGAAGGAAGCGACGATACATTAACTATCGCAACTACACGTCCGGAAACTATTTTTGGAGATACTGCAATTTGTATCCATCCAGAAGACGAACGCTTTGCTCACTTACGTGGGAAAAAAGCGATTGTGCCAATTTGTAATCGTGTCATCCCAATTATTGAAGATGCCTATGTAGATATTGAATTTGGAACAGGTTGCTTAAAAGTAACTCCGGCACATGATGAAAATGATAAAAACCTTGGAGATAAGCACAAACTGGAAGTTATCGATATCTTTCATGAAGATGCGACTTTAAATAGTTTCGGATTGCAATTTGAAGGTCAAGATCGTTTTGTCGCTAGAAAATCAGTAACCAAAGAATTAGAAAAAATAGGTGCTTTAGTGAAGACTGAAACACATATGAATAAAGTAGGAACTTCAGAAAGAACAAAAGCAGTTATTGAACCAAGATTAAGTGATCAATGGTTCTTAAAAATGGAAGAGTTGGCAAAGCCAGCTATTGAAGCTGTTTTAGGAGAAGATGCCGAGATTAAATTATTTCCAAAGAAATTTGAAAATACATATCGTCACTGGATGGAGAATATTCGCGATTGGAATATCTCTCGTCAGTTACTTTGGGGACAACAAATTCCTGCGTATTTTTATGGTGACGGAAAAGAAGATTTTGTAGTTGCAGAAACTATCGAATTAGCGTTAGAGAAAGCAAAACTAGTAACCAAAAACCAGCAACTAACAACTAGTGACTTACGTCAAGATACCGATGCTCTAGATACATGGTTTAGTTCATGGCTATGGCCAATGTCTGTTTTTGACGGAATTAGAAATCCGGAAAACGAAGACATAAAATATTACTATCCAACTAACGATTTAGTAACTGGACCAGATATTTTATTCTTTTGGGTAGCACGTATGATTATTGCGGGTTACGAGTATAAAGATGAAAAACCGTTTCAAAACGTGTACTTAACAGGATTGGTTCGTGATAAACAACGTCGTAAAATGAGTAAATCTTTAGGGAACTCACCAGACGCTTTAAAACTAATTGAAGAATATAGCGCAGATGGCGTTCGTGTTGGAATGCTATTTAGTAGTGCTGCAGGAAACGATTTGATGTTTGATGAAGCACTTTGCCAACAAGGAAAAGGATTTGGAAATAAAATCTGGAATGCATTTAACCTTACCAATATTTGGGAGGTTAGTGAAACTATTGCGCAACCAAACTCGAGTAAAATTGCTTTAGATTGGTACGAAGCAAAGTTTCAAACGGCCTTAGTAGAAATTGAAGATCACTTTAGTAAATACCGTTTAAGCGATGCTTTAATGTCTATTTATAAGTTGATTTATGATGATTTCTGCGGATGGTTATTAGAGATTGTTAAACCAGCATACCAACAACCAATTGATGCAGTAACGTATAAACAAGTAATGGCTGCTTTTGAGGATAACTTAAAAATATTACATCCATTTATGCCTTTCTTAACGGAAGATATCTGGCAATATATTGCAGAAAGAACTCCAGAAGAAGCCTTAATCATTGCAAAATGGCCAGAAGCGAAACCAATAAACAAGGAGATTATTACGCAGTTTGAATTTGCTTCGGAAGTAATTTCGGGAATACGAACCGTTAGAAAAGAAAAGAATATTGCATTTAAAGATGCCATTGGTTTTTCGGTAATTAATAATGAAAATTCAGATACTACATTTGATGAAGTTATTGCAAAACTCGGAAACTTAGAAGCTATAGCATATGTAAATGAAGCTGTAGAAGGAGCGCTTACGTTTCGAGTAAAATCTAACGAGTATTTTATCCCAATGGATGGTGCCATTGATGTGGAGGCTGAGATTATTAAGTTAACAAAAGAATTGGAGTATACCGAGGGTTCTTTAAAAATAGCACAGAAGAAATTATCTAATGAGCGTTTTGTTGCTGGTGCGCCAGAACAGGTTATTGCTTCCGAGAGAAAAAAGGAAGCAGATGCTTTGGCTAAAATTGAAACTTTAAAATCTAGTTTAGCTAGTTTGAAGTAAGATTATAGAATTATATAATAAAAAAGCCTTTCCGTTTGGAAAGGCTTTTTTTGGTTATTCTAACCATTGATTTATAGGTAGTTTAAAAAAATGATGCTTGAGTTAAGATAGAGACCTCAAACGCTACTTCTAATGATGTCTATTATTCAGAAAAAAGAGCCAATTGTTAATTGACTCTTTTTAGTGTATTTTGATACCTTGTTACGTAAGATCTATACCCAGTATAAACCCCATCTTAAACAAACAGTGTGATTAAGATTCCATTCGATACATTCAATACCTCTTCCTCCATTAACTTCTTTTTGTTCTGCTTTAGTTAAAGCCTTTCCTAAGTTTTTTAAATTTTTCATAATAAAAATATTTGTAAATTAGATTTGCCTAGATCATTTAAAGACACTCCAGGTTTGCGTCTATTTCTCGCGAGAGAATATTTTAAACAGTTGATGCTAACTTTATTGTGTTTAACTATTTTAACGCAATTCTTCAATAAAATAAATTCATTGTATAATATTCAATGAATCAATCTTTTTTATAATAGCATTAAGTTCTAAAGTATCACTTGGAGAAGGAGAGTTTATTAGAAACACATTGTTTTTATTATCTAGAATTGCATAATGTGGAATAGTGTTAAAATTAAAAAAAGTTTTTATAGCTGCATTATTTTTGTCCGTAATTAGGTATTGATCTTTGTTCATTCCAAACCTTTTTAATTCACTTACTTTTTTTCTCCAATTATCTTGTTTTTCATCTATTGAAAAATAAAGAAATTCTACATTTTTTTCTTTAATTAACCTTTGTCTGTATAAGTAACTTTCTTTAATGTCCTTTATACATGGTGCGCACCAACTTGCCCAAAAAGCAATAATTTTAATTCTGTCTCCTTGTTTATTTAAAACATCTTTAAAAGTAATATTGTTTCCATCTATGTCCAATACAATTGAATTAAAGATTTCATCACTTAAGGAGTTGTTAATTTTATTTATTTGGTTAAAAATTCTATTTATTACAACTCTATAATCTTCTACATTTATTTGGGGTAAATAGAACTTTATTTTATCTTTTAGATAGTTTATATCTTTAATATTTAAATGATTATTAAATTCAAAAATCATTTTTGTAATAGCATATTCTTTAGTTTTACCTTTTAAATTTTGATTAATTAAGTCTAATTGATATTCTAATGCTTCTTTTGAATTATTATTATTTTCTGTTATAATTTTAAGATAGTTGGTTAAAGCTAACTGAAAATACAAATTATCATCTTGATCATTTCTTTTAAACAGTTCAATAGTTATATCTTCAAGGTATTCTGTATAATTAGTTATTGTTCCTTTAGGGAATATGTTTGTATTCATTATCCCACTTAGATATTGAAATCTTAAAACTTCTTTTATTTTTTTATAAAAAGAAATAGAAGTTTGTTTATTATTTACATATTGCTCTAAAAAATCTAATCTTTTTTGATATTCTTTTTTTTTGATTTTCTTAAAATCTAAAACACCTAATTTCTCATCATATTTAATATACTCAAACTTTAAATCATAAAGTTCTTTAAAAAAATTATAGTGTGCTGCATTAGTACCTTTAAAAACAATTACTTGTTTTTCTAATCTATAACTAATTGTGTCTCCTGGTGTAACATAAATTATGAATGGATTGGACATAGGTTCAAAACTATAAAACCTAAATAGCCTTGGGGTTTTTAGATTGAAACTTAAGTTTAAATTTTCTTTTTTAGATTTTAGTAAAAATGGTTTATTGGTATACTCAACATTAGTTTCATCTAGTAGTACCGATTTTATTATAGTGTCACTAGTTTGTTCCGGAAATAAAAAAACTGATTTTGCTATGCTTTCTTTTTTTGATATTTCTGTTTTTTGCTTACAATTTAAAAATCCAACAAGAATTGTAATCAGTAATAAAAAAAATGTTGATTTTTCGTTTTTTTTCATAGTAATTAATAGTGTTTTTATTTAAAATAAACCAATGTTATTTAAAATAAAGCCACCTCAATAAATAAGATGGCTAAATTTAAAATATAAGTATTAGCTACTACTAGAGAATTTAACCTAAAGGTCCAGCGTGACCACAACTACAACTTTTCGCACCACCAGAATCTTCACCACACCCTTGTACAGAACAACTTGCTACTGTTACAATACTACCATCATTACAGGTTGCTTTACATACAGTTGCAGGGTATGTACCTCCTAAAATAGATTTCTGTGCCTCTTTTGTTAAAGGCTTACCTAAATTTAATAAATTTTTCATAATATAAAGATTATAAATTAATTTTGCGTCGATCATTTAAAGACACTCAAGGTTTGTGTCTATTCCTCGCGATAGAGTATGTTTTATTTAAATATGTCTTTTATTTGGTAGAAAAACCGGTCCATTAAACGCAAGTCTTCTGTTATGATTTCTGCAGTACCTGACATTTCTTGTTTGAAGTCTATTGGTTTTTTATACGAGGTTATTAAATTTTCTGGCAATTCGGCTAATACTAAATAGAAACCATCTTTATCAGGGACTAGTGAGATGCGATTTACTTTGGCTTGTAAGGTTCCAAACTCCGCTTCCGGATAGTTCTCTAATTTAATATGGACGCTTTGTCCTACTTTTAGTTTTCCAGAGTTGGTCGCTGGTGTTTTTAGCTTAGCAATAAATGTGGAGCTTTCTGTTGGGATAATAGTAAATATTAGATCATTTTGATTTACGGTTTGGTTCGTTCTCCAGTAATTAGAAAATGCTACTTTTCCATTAGTATTCGATTTTAATACATATTGTGTTTCCCAGTCTTTAACAGCTTTTTTAAGTTGCTTGAAAGATTGAATGACACTTTTTAGTAGCATCATCTCTTCTTTGGTTCTATTTATTTCTGTGCCTTTAGAAGATTTGTTTCCATTACTAATAGATTCTCGGATTTGAGAAATGGAAGATTCAAAGCTTTTTATGTTACCAACTGCTTGATGATATTCTATTTGTTTTTGATCTAAATCTAATTTGGAGATTACGCCTTTATTAAATAATGTTTTGTTGCGTTCTAAGTCTATTTTTTTTAGACTTAATTCCGAACGATGTAAAGCTAATTGTTGGTTCGCATTTTGAAGTCTTCTGTGTAATTCGGAAATAGAATTTTTGTTAGCCAATGCTTCATTAGAGAAAGGTTTTAAATCTTTGTTTAATGTATATTGCAGGTAGCTGTTTTCAAATAAAGCATATTGTGTATCGATATCTCCTAAAAATAAAACAGGTAATTCATCTACAGGAAAAGTAAAGGATTTGGTATTCACCTTTATAGTATCTATAATGGCTTTTAATTTGTAAACATCTTCAAAGTTTGAGGTGTTTTCTATAATAGCTAAAGGGCTATTGGTAAGAACCAAGTCGTTGTCTTCTATTAAAATGGTTTCTAGTTTACCTGTACTTTGTGCAATTAGCTTTTCTGGTGGTATTTTGGTAGTTAATAATACTTCGGTAGCAATTACATCTGGATATTTTATAAGCCAACTTAAACTAAAGAACAAAAGGATTAAACCTAAAAACAGGAGGTTACCATAACGTATCATCCAATGTGGCACATAAGATAATATGTCTTGTACTTGTTCGCTTCGTAATTCTATTTCTTCTAGTTTTTTTGACATGTTTTATTATAAATGATAGTAAATAAGAGAGTAGAATATTAAAATTTTACTCTCTTAAAGTCTAATTAGAAAATTGGGTCAGTATAATCTGGTTGACATTGCATTTCCAAACAACTTGTGCTTACTATTCTACATGAACTTCCTGTCCAACAACGTTTTCTCGTTCCACCATTAATAGTTTGTTGTTCTGCTTTAGTTAAAGCTTTTCCTAAGTTTTTTAAATTTTTCATAATAAAAATATGTGTAAATTAAGTTTGCCTCGATCATTTAAAGACACTCCAGGTTTATGTCTATTCCTCGCGAGAGAATGTTTTTGTTCCTTTCTAAATCCTTCCCAAAGAGAAAGGACTTATTAAAGGTCGGTATTGTTTAGTTTCCTAATTCCAATTGGTTTTTAACTAGGTTATAATAGTTTCCTTTTTTTGCTACGAGCTCTTTATGGTTTCCTATTTCTACTATTTTCCCATTATCTAAAACTACAATTTGGTGTGCATTTTTAACTGTACTTAATCGGTGCGCAATCACGACTACGGTTTTGTCTTGAAAAAAAGTATCCAAGTTTTCCATAATTACTTTTTCATTATTCGCGTCTAAAGCAGAAGTTGCTTCGTCAAAAAACAAGTAATCCGGATTTTTATATACCGCTCTAGCAATAAATAAACGTTGTTTTTGTCCGGTACTCAAACCTGTTCCTTCTGCTCCAATTTTAGTGTTATAAGAAAGAGGTAGCGATTCTATATATTCTCTAATGTTAGCAACGTCTATAGCGTGTGCTAATCTTTTTTTGTCTACAGTGTCCTCTCCAATGGCAATGTTATTAGCAATGGTGTCATTAAAAATATAGCCTTCTTGCATCACCACACCATAATGATCTCTCCATGATTTTTGAGAGATGTTTTGTAATGAAAATTGATTGATTAAAATATCACCGTCGTTAGGTTTGTAGTATCCTAAAAGTAATTTCATTAATGTGGTTTTTCCGCTTCCGCTGGTACCAACAATAGCGGTGGTTTTGTTCGCGGGAATATTCAAGTTTAAATCTTTTAAAACTTCAATATCTGTCCCTGTGTAAGAAAAGGTTACCTCTTTAATAGAAATAGAACCACTTTTTGGAACGTCATGAATTTTGTTTTGCGGATCGATTTCTTCATTATCCATATTATGGATTTCGCTTAAACGGTCTAATGAAATCTTAGCATCTTGTAGTTCTCTTACAAAATTGATTAGTTGCTGCACCGGAGAATTTAATTGTCCGACGATGTATGAAATAGCAAGCATCATACCTAGCGTTATCTCACCATCTATTACTAGTTTGGCAGATAAAATAGTTATGAAAATATTTTTTAATTCGTTGATAAAAGAAGAACCAACACTTTGGGTTTGCTCTAATGCTAAACTTTTTATGGATACTTTAAATAGTCTTGCTTGTGTATGTTCCCAAGCCCAGCGTTTTTGTTTTTCGGCATTATGCAGTTTAATATCTTGCATACCATTTATAAGCTCGATAACCGTGCTTTGTTCCTGACTCATTGCAGAAAAACGTTTGTAGTCTAGAGTTGCACGTTTTTTTAGGAAGATTTTAATCCATAGAAAATAAAGAAAACTACCAACTAAAAAAATAGTAAAAATTTGAATGCTATAGTAACATAGTACAAAACTGAATACTATAAAATTTACCATAGAAAATAGTACGTTTAATGATGAGGTTGTTAGTATTTGTTCAATACGTTTATGGTCGTTAATACGCTGTAATAAATCTCCTGTCATTTTCACATCGAAATAGGAGATAGGAAGTAGCATTAATTTGATAAAGAAATCAGAGATTAACGAGATGTTTATTCTAGCGCTGACATGCAGTAAAATCCAACTTCTAACAATCTCTATTCCCGTTCTACCAATAAATAAAGCAATTTGGGCAAATAAAATAAGATAGATAAAGTTGAGGTCTCCATTTTCTATACCAACATCTACAACGCTTTGGGTTAAAAACGGTACCACTAACTGCAATAAACTTGCCGCTAGTAAACCAATACATAGCTGAATAATAAAGCTTTTATACTTGTATAGGTATTTGGATAGATAGGTGAAGTTAAATTTTTGTTCTTCATCTTCTTCAAAATCATTGGTGTAAAATTTTGGAGTTGGGTCGAGCAATAATGCAATACCATCTTGTGTGGTTTCTTTTGCGTTATTTCCAATCCAGAATTTTAAAAATTCTTCTTTGGTATAGGTTATTAATCCATGTCCAGGATCTGAGATATAGAAGGTGTCTTTTTTAATTTTATATAAAACCACATAATGATCTTTGTTCCAATGTAAAATACATGGTAGTGGTGCTTTTTTTAATTCTTCTAAAGTTAATTTTACTCCCAAACTTCTAAAGCCAATAGTCTCGCTAGCATCACTTAAATTAAGTAAGTTACTGCCTTCTCTGGTAGTTTCACTTATTTCTCTAATTTGTGCTATAGATAAATTCTTACCATAATGCTTGGCTATAATTTTTAAGCATGTTGGGCCGCAGTCTTTCGATTCTGTTTGTTTGTATGTAGGGAATTTTGGCATTAATTATCAGAATAAATGATAGTTATTGTTTTACTAAATTTGTTGTGCTTTAAATAATAGAAGATTGTTTTTATTTAAACGGGATAATTTTAAACTATCCCGTTTAAGTGAGTTCATAAGTTTATTAAAACTTATGGTAAAGAAGGACCTCCTTTAGGTCCAGGGCCAAATGCATCATCACGGCCATCACATAATCCTTGGTTATTGTTTTGTGGATGACAATGGTTGTCCCAACGTCCACAACATTGTCCCGTTGGACATTGAGAGTGTACTGTACATGTAGGCTGTGCTCCTCCTCCTCCAGGTGGCAACCAAGTTCCATCAGGAATTCCACCAAAAACAACTTTTTGTTCCGCTTTAGATAAAGCTTTTCCTAAGTTTTTTAAATTTTTCATAATAAAAATATTTAATAAATTATATTTGCCGTGAACATTAAAGACACTCACAGTTTGTGTCTATTCTTCGCGAGAGAATATTGTTCTAAACGCAAAACCCTTTTCATTAAGGGTTTTGCTGTTTTATAGTGTTTCTTGTAATTGAGATGTGTTTATAGTGCAAGACTCGTTTAGGTCTTCTATAAAATAGATTAAATCACTTCTGTCATACGCTTTTGGAAATGACTTGCCATTAATTAATATTTCTGGTGTAAAATTGATGTTGTTATCTAAACACCAATTATTTTCTGTTTCCAGGATTTCTCTATAAATATTCACATTGTCAGGTTTTTTCCATGTTGTTAACCAGGATGTTGCATCTGCGTTATTGTAAATGTCATGCATTGCCTCTAAGCATTTTAGTTCGCCTTCGATATGAAATAATTCTAATAACCTGCTAGAAACTAATACACCATTACTTTCTACGTTACTTGTATTTATGTTGAATCGAACCGTAATGTTTACTTCATTGTGATGTGATCTTAAAATAGTTTCTACTAAATTATGCACGCTTTTACAATGTCCGCAAAAAGGGTTTGTGATTATCGTAATGTTTAAAGGAGCATTTTTATTTCCTAAAATTATTTCAGAAGTATTCTCAATTACAGGATTTATGGTTTCCGATTGTTGTAGTAGTGTATTGAATAAATCAAAATTTCTTTTAAATTTATTGGATGCTATTCTTAACTTTTTAAAGGCTTGCTCTTGCTTTAATTTGGAATTAATAAACAACCAGATAGACGCTATTATAATAAAGGAGAACCCTATTAATAAAGCGGTTTCCATACGGAATGCATTAAAATTAGATGGTGTAAAAAAGAAAACGGAAGCTTGCAAGGCCAAAACGGAAGCGATAGCTAGGCAAAGTACACACCAATTTTTAGCTGTTTTTATTTGATAGTAAACGGAGTATATAATTATTGGAGTAGCAGCTAAACTTATAATATATAATGCATTTAAAGTGGTGTTTGTTATGCTTAGTAAAAGAGAAGAAATACTAATAGCCACAAAATAAATAAGGCTGATATCGCTTAATTTTATGTCTTTATAAAGTGTTGCTCCTTTAGAGTTTAAAACCGCATTACAATTTGTTGTTTTACTTTCCTGGGAGCAAATGCTCTCTATTATTTTAGAGCTCAATCCCAAGTCATGCTGAACGATTAAAAGGCTAACTCCAATTCCTATTAAGGATAAAATAAAATATAGGGATGCACTTAAGCTTGGATTTGAAATGAAAAATAAGATGCCAAATAATACTAAGGAAATAGCAAATAATAGCTTTTGAATATTGGCAGTACTTTCTTGACTTGTAGTTTTTGTTTCGTCTTTTTCTATAGCGACTATAATGCCTGTAAACTGCTCTAAAAAAGGGATTTCAGAAATGGTTTCGTTTTCTTTATTACTAGATATGGTTTTGTATTTCTTACCTTTTTTTACAACTAACGCAAAATCGGTAACCTCATTACGTTTTATTTGTGCGATAAAACTATTCGGTAATTGTTCTAGAGTTTCTTTATCTATAGGAACTCTAATAGCAGCATTCTCAATATCAAAATGACTTAACACTCCGGTTATTGCATGTAAACTAGGATAAGAAGGATGGCTTTGTATTTGAAAATCTAATTCGTCTCCATCTATTTTAATTTTATTTTTTTGAAGAAGTGATTGTACTAAAAAGGATAAAGTGTCTTTCAAAATAATTAAGAATTAGTTGTTTTCTTAATTGTTCCATAACTCTAGGACTTGTTACCCACGATTTTTAATTTTTTTAGAATAAAAAATAAGAATATGAATAGAAAAACACTTAAAATAATGTAATACAGTGTGTTATTGCCGGAATAAATTGCGGAATTATCACCAATTAAAATTAATGTAGACCAATAATAAGGGGAAGTTTCACTTAAAGAATGGGAATGTAAATAATCTAATTTAGCTTGCCTTAACGAAGCGCTTTTTGTTTTGCCATCTTTAACATATTTATAAAAGCTAGTCGTTATTGCTGCATTAGATTTATCGTTTACATTCCAAAGCGAAGAGATTACGCTATTGGCACCAGAATAAAAGAAACCACGTGCTAGACTAAAGACGCCTTCGCCAGATTTTATTTCTCCTAAAGAGCTATTACATGCATTTAGAACGACTAATTCGGCTTGGTTTTTTGTGGTGTATAATTCGTTTAGATATAGTTTGTTATTTTTAAATGCAATCCATGGGGAAATGGAATCATTAGCGTTAGCGTGTGTTGCTAAATGAATGATTTTATATTTATTAATTTCTTTAAAGAAATTGGTTTTATTCGCAGAAGTGTCTACGAATACTTTTCCGTTTAATAGTTGGCTTATGGTTTTTGCTTCATCCTCACTTCTTGGTAAGGTTTTAAGGTTGTCATAAGTAAAAGATTTTGGAGCAAAAGCTATAAGCTCTTGTTTTGCATCTCGATTCAGTTTTTTATTTTTTTCTAAAAACGATAAGGAATAGGTATAGGATATTTCAAAGTCTTCAATCAAGTATCTATTGTCTTTTTTTAGACTTTCAAAAGGTAGATTCTGCAGGGTGTAATCGGAGACTATTATTAATTTGTTTTTTAAGATGTCCATGTCTTTAAAAGGGAATAAATAACTACAAAGTTGCTGCGATAATTTTTTATAATTTTTAAGTTCTTCTGAAGTATTTAGTGGTTTTTGTAAGAGTTTTAGATATTTGTTAATTTCTGTTTCTAGGCTTTCTGTATCGTTTAATTTAAAAAGTCTGACACTGTTTTTAGTGATGGTTAAAAGGAAGCCTTCCTCTTTGTTTACTATATATTCTAGTATGGTAGTATTTCCATCTAAACTATTTTTAATAACATCTATAGTGGTAACTGCAATAGTTTGTTTAGAAGAATAATATTCTGGATAGGTAGAAACTAAAGATTCTTTAAAGCTATTGTATTCAATTTTTAAACTATGATATTCATCTTTTAATGCCTTGTTGAAATTTTTATTTAATTCATTTTCTATGGCGAAAATATCTTTCTTAAAATCTTGTTCTTTTTGTAAGATTTCTGAAGGAATTTTAGAACTCAATCGAAGTCTGTTTTGTTTAATGTTTTCAAGTAATAATAAGGCTTTGTTTTTTTCTATAAAATAAAATGCTTCTTCCGGTTTGTTGAGTTTAAAGCAAGCTTTTACACCTAGCATAAAAGTTTCTGAAGCTTCTTCTTGCCAAAGTAATTTGGATTGACTTTCATTACTTTCCATTCTAATTACATCTATAAGTTTATCTGCTAGAGATATGCTCTCATAAGCAACCTGAAGCATTTTTTTATCTTTAGATAGTGCTTTGTTTTCTAGTATATATCTAGATTTTTCTTTTAAAATTAATAAGGAGAGTGTTTTGTTTTTGGAAGAAGCAAGAGCTTTAAAGTTTGGCGAAAAAATAATTGCACTATCTATCTTGGTCGGTACTGTTAACTGTAATGCTTGTTGTAATATTTTTAAAGTTTCCTTTGTCTTTCCTTTATTAAAATAATATTCGGCTTTGTTAATATAGAGTCTTGATATATCTGTGTCTTTTTTTGCGTATTCGATTCCTTTATTGATGTAGAATAAAGCGCTGTCTTTTTTTTCTTTATTGTATAAAACGCCAAGATT
Source organism: Lacinutrix sp. MEBiC02595 (assembly GCF_053601555.1). Taxonomy (NCBI): domain Bacteria; kingdom Pseudomonadati; phylum Bacteroidota; class Flavobacteriia; order Flavobacteriales; family Flavobacteriaceae; genus Lacinutrix; species Lacinutrix sp. MEBiC02595. Next base: position 436,432 of record NZ_JBSHNU010000222.1, read on the forward strand.
ATTATAGGATGATGCAATCATTTCTTGGTTCTCGTTTTCTAAATCTTTTTTTAAATTTTTTAAATAATAGTATTTGCTTTTGTTAAAGTTATAGTTTAAATCACTTTTGTAAAATATACCATATTCATTATTTAATGAGTATATACTGGCACTATTCAAAGTGGTTATGGTACTTAAGGAGTCTACTATTTTAAGAAGTCTTTTGTTTTCTGTGATGCTTTTATCGCTACCAATTTTATTGTTAAGTATTATAAAGTTTAAATAGATTCTAGGTAGTCTTTTGGTTGCTATTTTTTTAGGGTTTTCCAATCCTTTTTTAAAATAGTTTACAGCTTGAAAATAATCGCCTAATTCTTTATAGTTTCTAGCATTTTGAGAGTAAGCTATATATGTTTGTTCATCAATATTAAAGCTGTCAATGACTTTATTATATGCCTCTATAGATTTAGCGTAATTATTGGTTTTAAAAAAAAACAGCCCTAAATTAAATAGGCTGTTTTTTTGTTTTACTAAGGAGAGATGTTTTTTGAATTTCACTTCTAATAATCCATATTTAAGGGCTTTATTAAAGTCTCCTTTTTTATTATATGATAGTGAAATGTCATGTGCTAATTCTGCGTATTTTGTTAATTCATTTTGTTTTTTATAAGCAACGAGTAAGCTATCAGTATTACTTTCTGGCTGTTGAGCAGATAATTCACAAAAAGAGAGTATTAAAAATAAAAGGATTAACTTTTTCAATATTAGTCGGTTTCAATACGTTATTCTGTGCAAGGGATATTAGTTGTGCTTACTGCAGCTCTTATAATATCAGGGTCTTGTTCAATATGGGCATCTTTTTCTGGTTCCGTGTTGCTTTGAGAGCATGCATAACAATTATAAGGAGGCGCCGGAATGGTATCGTCATTATAAGTTACTGTGTCTAGCGTCCAAATTTCTTTATCTGGATTTGTGTTACAAATCGTTATATCCATAATACCTAGATAGGGTCTATATCTAGCTCTAGCATCTTGCTTTTTGGTTATAGTAAGGCCAGGTGTGAATTCTATTATATATAACATGGTTCCATCTGGTTGTCCGAGATCTACAGGATCCATTTCTCTACCAGGAGGAGTCCAACCTTGTGGTCTATTATTGATAGTAGTGGATGTGTCTGAATTTGTTTTTGTTATAGAAGAAGCTTCAGCCTTTTGGAATACAGTTTCTGCTTCATTTTCATTCACAAATGTTTCTTCAGTAGAGCATCCAATAAATAATACAAAGCTCAACGTTAATACTAAAATTAATCTTGTTTTCATTTTGTTCGTTTTTAAATTATAACTACTCGTTCCTAAATATATATATTTGTTACCCAATAATTAATTTTTTTTCAGATAATTAAATGAAAGACCCTAATTACTTTATCACTGGACTTAAAAAGAAGAATGAAAAGGTAATATTAGAAATCTACCAAGAAGTTTTTCCAAACGTAAAACATTTTGTGTTGGAGAATAAAGGGCAGCATGCGGATGCAGAGGATGTTTTTCAAAAAGCATTGCTGCAAATTATGGCACGTGTTCAAGTTAAATTCTTTGAAATCAACTCTTCTTTTGAAGCATATCTCTTTGTTGCATGTAAAAATTTATGGCGCCGTGAATTAAATAAACGAAAAAGGTTGGTAACAAATGATGCTATTAAGGAACAAGGAAGTGAAGAACGTGAATTAGCAAGAAGTATTTTAGAACAAGAACGTTGGGAATTCTTTCAAGAAAAATTAGAAGAGATCTCTGGGAATTGTAAAGAAATTTTAAAACGATTTTTTAATAAAATGCCGTATAAGCAAATTGCTGAAGAGTTAGACTATAATAGTGAATCTGTAGTGAGACAACGCGTTTTTAAGTGTAAAAACAAATTAACCGAAACGATTAAAAAAGACGTTAGATTTAAAGAATTAAAAGAACTATGAGCCTGTCTGAAAACCTACAAAACCAAGCAGATGATTATCTAAAGGATACCTTATCTATTCCTGCTAAAAAAGCCTTTGAACTGCTTTTACAAGAAAATGAAGAATTAGCAGACTATATTTCTATTAATAAAGAAATGCAGGCGCATTATAATGAAGAAGATTGGTCTTTTGTCGATCCGGATGAAGAAACTGTAGAATTGGAGTCTTATTTAAAAAGTAACGAAGCAAAAGCACTCCAAGCTTCTGTTAAAAAAGTAAATGATAGCTTTGTAAAGGAAAGACCTTTCAATAAAAAAAACTACTTCTCTTATTTAGCAATTGCAGCTAGTATAATTGTATTTGTAGGTTATTTTGTGTTTAGTGATTCGCCTACAAATCTAGAGGTCTATTCCGATTATAACGACTGGAGCAATTTGCCATCATTAACTTCTCGAGGAGATTCGGATAACATATTATTGGTTAATGGCGAAAAGGCATTTTTAAATAAAGAATATCAGGAAGCAGTAGTTTATTTTGAAGACTTTTTAACGACTACCAATACGAACGCAACGGCATTATTATATTATGGTATTTCTAATATAGAGCTCGGTAATTACGAAAAGGCTCTCGATGCTTTTAATCAATTAATTTCTAGTGAAACATTAGATAGTTCTAAAGGGTATTGGTATAAAATGCTAACGTATTTAAAAATGGAAGACAAAGCAAATAGTATCAAACAACTAGAACTTATTGTTCAAGATTCTGGAAACTATAAATTTGAGGAAGCACAAGAATTATTAGAAAAACTTCGAGACTAAATGAACTATTTAAAAAAAAGCCTTTCTAATTTAGAAAGGCTTTTTTTTAAAATTAAGGCCTATTGCACATGTAAAAAGGGTGTATAGGTTCCAATCATCGGCTATACGTATCCTCTTAGCGAATAAGGTCTAAGAGTAATGTTAAATGATTTTTAATAGGGTTTTTGTGACTTACCTTCGCGCTCCCTAAGATTAATAGCATGTTTAAAACAACCTTATTACCAATAATGCTTCTTGCTTTATTGGCTCCTATTTATATGTTTTCGCAAACCGGTCCAGGTGGCGTTGGTAATGTATCTACAAATGGCTTATGGCTAAAAGTAGATGATTTAGAATTATTAGATGGAGAAGCCGTTTCTAATTGGCAAGATGCTTCAGGTAATAATAATGATGCAAATCAAACCATTGCCGGTGAGCAACCATCTTTTATTAGTAGCTCATCTTTTAATAGTTACCCAAGTGTGGACTTTAATGGTGTTAGAGATTATTTAAAAGTGGATGATGCCGATATTTTAGATGGTACTACTGGAATTACTTATTTTTCTATCTTTAGACCAAAAGGTCTTTATACAAGTAATAATGTGCACGCTATAGTTGGAAAGAGATTAACTTATAATGTTAATTCAAACTACGCGTATACCTTTTTTCTATATAATAATAAGCTTACAACCGATATTGTAACTTCAAACAATCGTTATACTAGTTCCGCATCTTTTTCTAATGATCAAAATTATATTTTAAGTTTTGATTTTGATGGAAGTAAACCTGCTAACTCTAGAAGTTCTATGTCTAGAAATGGAAGTGTTTTGTTAACAAGTACAGAAAGCAGTACGAGTATTATAAATTCAAATCAGCCATTAACAATTGGAACCATGAATGTGGATTACAGTCGTTATTCAAAAGGTGAAATGTCTGAGCTAATTCAATATAATTATAAGTTGAATCAAGCAGAAACCATAATCGTTAATAATTATCTTTCCGCAAAATATAATATCGCATTAACTTTAAACGATCTATACAAACAAGACGATAGTGCTAATGGTAATTTTGACCATCATGTGGCAGGAATAGGTCAAGCATTAGATGGTAGTAAGCATTTAGATTCACAAGGATCTGGTATTGTTAGAATCCATACACCTTCCGCTTTAGCTAATGGAGATTATTTATTTTGGGGAGAAGACACCAAAGATTCTTCCTATAATTTTGTTACAGAAACCGTAAATTATAGAGAGCAACTAGATTCAAAATGGCGCGTTAGTAAAATTGGAAACCTAGGAACTGTAAATGTTAGTTTTAATATTTCCGCTTTAGATGTAACAAAAAAACAAAGTTGCCAACCATTACAATTAGTAGTAGGTAGTGATAGTGGTTTTTCTTCTGCAACAAGTTATGATTTAACAGTTTCAGGATCTACAGCAACAGTATCGGGAGTTTCTTTTTCTGATGGAGATTATTTTACATTACGCTATTTAGATCAAATTGTTTGGGATGGCATATCGTATTATAATGGTTCTGGTATTGGGAATGCACCAGGAGTAACAGACTCTTGTTTAAAATTAACAGTACAATCTGGAGCAATAGGATTGTTAAGTGAATCTGGATATGTTAGAGAGGTTGAGGTTGAGTTAGGAGCAACATTACACGTTAATGATGGTTTACTATTAGAAGTTGAAAATGGGATATTAAATAATGGAACGATTACTTTTATAAAGGAAGCGCAATTAATTCAAAACCACACAGGAACATCTTTAAATTCGGGAAGTGGTGATTTAACCATTACGCAGGAAGGTTCTAATAATTTATATAATTATAATTATTGGAGTGCTCCAGTACATAGAAATGGTAATTGGCAAGTAAATTATTTAGAAACGGAAACGGCACCTATTGGGTTTACAACTAGTTATGATGCTAATCCGTTAGCTAGTCCAATGGAATGGAGTAGTCGTTGGTTGTACACTTTTAATGGCTTAGCCAATACGTATGCAGATTGGCATTATATCACACCAACAACACCAATTCTTCCGGGATTTGGTTACACCATGAAAGGTTCTGGAAATACATCTGTTTTAGAACAAAAATATACTTTTAAAGGTACAGCAAACGACGGAGATATATTTATAAATGTATTAGCAGGGGATGAAGTTTTAATAGGTAATCCATTTCCTTCTGCATTAGATGCTACGCAATTTATTAATGATAATCTTTCTGTAATAGATGGTTCCCTTTATTTTTATGAGCAATTTGCTTCCAATGATACACATGTATTATCCGAATATCAAGGTGGTTATGCAACCTACAATTTATTAGGATCTGTAAGTTCTCCTGCTCCAGTAAATGGAGGAGTATCCTCTAAAGGAAGTCCGAAAGATTATATTCCTGTAGGGCAGAGCTTTTTTGTTAAAGCGCATACAGATGGTGTCATTGTATTTAAAAATAGTCAACGTGCCTTTAAAAAAGAGTCTTCGGGAGATGCTGTTTTTTATAGAACGTCAGAAGAAGACGTTACAGATACTCGAATTAAATATTGGCTTAAGTTTAAAGACGCAGGTAGCAACGAGTCTACCATTGCTTTGGGTTATGACACGAATGCTAATGCGGATTTTAATAATGGTTATGATAGTAAAACGTTTAATGCACTTTCTAATGAGATATATTGGGCGATTACAGAGGATGCGCTATGTATTCAAGGGCTTAATCGTTTTGATGTATTAGAGGAAATACCTTTAGGAATACATATTACCGATTCTGGTGCTTATACTTTTGAGATTACAGAAACCTTAAATTTTCCGGAAAATGAAACTATTTATTTGAAAGATAGTGAGACGAATATGTTTTATAATATAATAGATAACCCAATAACTTTAAATATAAACAGTAGTGTAGATGTCTCTCGTTTTTCAATAGTTTATCAAAATAATGAAACTTTATCTTTACAAGATTTTAATGCGAATCCAGTTTCCGTTTTTTATAATATGGAAAAAGAAATATTAGTATTAAATGGTATAGAAGATTTAAATGAGATTCAAAGTTTGCATATTTATAATTTGCTAGGACAAAATATAAAATCTTTAAGTAATGTGAATTCAGAAAATATAGATGTTTCCTTTTTAAATTCAGGAATGTATATTGCAGAAATTATGCAAATTTCTGGTCGAAAAATAAAGCTTAAATTTATAAAAAGGTAATGGCTAATAAAAAAGTATACTCTGTAATTGCTATCCTAATTCTTGTTGGGGTTTATGGATATGATGCTTATTTTGATAATGAAGTTAAAGTTGGTATCATAGAACAAGGTGGAACGGTAAAAACCAACACCAACGAATACTTTTTACCAACGAGTACCACAGGTCAGATTGTCCATCACGAAGGATATAGTTTAAGTTATAGCGAAGCACATGAACAAGCAGAATGGGTTGCCTATGAACTAAAGAAATCACACTTGTCAAGCACCAATTTTAAACGTCCTTATTTTGAAGTAGACAAAGCAGTGAAAACCAAAGCAGCACATTGGCGAAACTATAAAAAATCTGGTTATGATCGTGGGCATCTTTGTCCGGCAGGAGACAGGAAGTATAGTAAATTTGCACATGACGAAACTTTTTTAACTTCTAATATTTCTCCTCAAAAACATGACTTTAACGCAGGTATTTGGAATAGATTAGAACAAAAAACTAGATATTGGGCAAGTAAGTATGATGGTGTTTTTGTAGTTTCTGGAGGTGTTTTAAAAGGAAGTATGAAAACAATTGGTGCCGAAAAAGTATCGGTTCCAAATCAGTTTTATAAAGTATTGATTGATACGAATTCGGGGACAACGAAAGTACTTGCTTTCTTAATGCCTCATAAAGATTCTAAGGAGCCTTTATACAACTTTGTGGTTTCTGTAGATGAAGTGGAAGCATTAACCGGAATCGATTTCTTTAGCGAATTAGAGGATACTGTAGAAAATAAATTAGAAGCTTCAGCAGATTATAAAGATTGGAGTTTTTAGTATAATTCGGATGGCATGCTGAGCACAGTCGAAGAATCTTTAACTAAATTTATTCAAAATTCCTTCCCAACGCAATTTTCTAATAAAGGTACCTTGATCTTCGGTAACTAGATATTCTGTTTTATTGTTTTTCGCTTTGAAATAACCAGACATATAGTCTTGAAATAAAGTAAAACTCCCTTTTTTATATGCCAATTTTAACGCAGAGATTAGTGTGATTATAAATCCGTAACGCATTTTATACATCGCTTCTCCTTGCATGTGTTTAGATGCTTTATTATAGCTTATTCCAGTTGGTTTTAAATGCTTAACATGTAGCGTTTCATCGGTTAAAATTTCCCAATCGTAATATTTAGATAATAGCTCATCCACAGTGTCCCAACCCATCGAAGGTTTTAGTTTTCCTATTTGCTCAAAACAATCCTTTCTATAGGCTTTTAAAGCACCTCGAATATGATCTTTTCTGGTTAGGTTTTCTAAAATCCATTGGTTGTTTTTTTCAATGTAACAGAAACCAGCAGCCATTCCTAATTTCTTATTTGCATTAAAATGATTCGCTAATTGCTCTAAATAATTATTCGGAAAGATTAAATCTGCATCAAATTTACAAATCACATCATAGTTGGTATCTAGAATTTCGAAGCCTTTATAAAAAGCATTGATAATTTTAGTGCCAGGTAAATGGGCGTCTGAAGAATTAATATTTACAAGAGATATCCAGCTGTATTTGGATAAATAATACGAAACTATCTTTTGTGTTTTGTCTGTAGAATTATCATTTACAATCACAAGTTGCTTCGGACGCAACGTTTGATTGACCAAAGAAACTAAAGTTTTTTCAATAAACTTTTCCTCGTTATGTGCAGGAATGACAATGGATATATTCAAAGTTTAAGATTTAGAATGCAAAGTTATCTTATTTTTTGGAATTTAGTTTTTTGAAGTTTTATATGCGTTCAGCATACACAATATAATATCTAGGTGTAAACCAGCGTAGAATTGGTCGGATTCCTATTTTTTTGGTAGGATTAGTCCATTTTTGCCTATCTATAATTTTCCATCCTGTTTTTTCTAATAGCCAATCTAATTGCCAATCTTCAAACTCGTGGTAATGCCTGTCCCATTTGTCTGTTTTACTTCTATAAGCGGAAGAAAACCATAACCGAAGTGGAACACTTATCACTAGTTTATCTGCTTTTATAGCTTGTAAAACGGTAAAAGGAGAGAGTAGATGTTCAAAAATTTCAAAAGCAGTAACTACCGTAGCTTCTGTGTTTTTAATAGCAGAGGTATCTATGTCTAAATCTTCACCTTTTGTATTTTCAACAGAAAAACTATTCTCTTTTAATATTTTAGTAAACGGATTTGCTACACCTAAATCTAAAATAGATTCGGATTTAGAAATGTGTTTTTCTAAAAACTGATAAGTAAGCTTGTATCGTTTATGCGGAAATGTTTGTTCGTACATATTTATTTTCCACGTTAGTGAAAATCTTGTGAATTTAAGAAATCTTGCCTTTTAGTGCTTGTAAACTATTGCGTTAATATTCATACCAGCGCCAACACTTGCAAACATAATGATATCTCCTTTTTTGATTTCTTGATTTTCCAGTTTACCTTTTAAAATCATATCATATAAAGTAGGAACCGTCGCTACGCTAGAATTACCGAGCATGCCTATAGACATGGGCATAATACCTTCTGGCGTTTCCATGTTATGAAGCTTGTAAAAACGATTTACAATCGCTTCATCCATTTTTTCATTTGCTTGGTGAATCAATATTTTTTTGACATCATGGATAGAATATCCACTTTTGTCTAAACAAGATTTTAATGCTAATGGCACGTTAGTTAAGGCAAATTCATAAATCTTTCTGCCATACATTTTAATGTATTTACGTTGGCTCGCATTTTCTAGTTTATTGGTTTCCCCAAAATAAATGAAATGCGCTTCGTCTAAGGCAAAAGTTGCAGATTCATGACTAATAATTCCTCCTTCTTCCGCAGATTCTTCAACAATAACTGCTCCAGCGCCATCACTATATATCATAGAATCTCGATCATGTTTATCTATAACTCTGGATAACGTTTCCGATCCGATAACCAAACAGCGTTTTGCTATTCCTGCCTTAATAAATGCATTGGCTTGTATTACTCCTTCAATCCAACCTGGACATCCAAAAAGTAAATCGTACCCAACACATTTTGGATTTTTAATTTGTAACAAGTGTTTTACACGAGAAGCTATACTTGGTACCGTATCACTTTGTTGGGTATTATGTTTTACGTCTCCATAATTGTGAGCTACAATAATATAATCTAAAGTCTCTTTGTCAATTTTGGCGTCAGCAATAGCCTTTTCTGCCGCATAAAAAGCAATGTCTGAATTTACCAATTCAGGCTTTGCGTAACGTCTTTCTTCAATTCCTGTTATCGCTTTAAATTTAGTAACGATAATTTCATTTGAACTGTTTATTTTAGAACCATCTGCATTTAAAAATTCATGATTATAAAAATCTTCATTTTTTTCTATAGTGCTTGGTATATAACTTCCTGTTCCGGTAATTTTGATATTCATAAAAAAAGGATTGCCTTTAATTGTTTATCCGCTAAGATAAGCAGTAAAAATTAAAGGCAATTTTAATTAATTAATTATTTACGATGTTCAACCGTTAGTTTGCGTCCATATATGCCTCAATAGGAGCACATGTGCATATTAAATTACGGTCTCCGTAAGCATCATCAACACGTCTTACGCTTGGCCAAAATTTATTATCCTGTACATATTCTAAAGGATATGCAGCAGTATCTCTTGTATAAGGGAAATCCCAATCATTAGCAGTTACCATGGCTAATGTATGTGGTGCGTTTTTTAAAGGATTATTTGCATCCTCTTTAGTTGCTAGGTTTATTTCTTTTCGAATAGAAATCATAGCATCACAAAAACGATCTATTTCTTGTTTGCTTTCACTTTCAGTAGGCTCAATCATTAAAGTTCCTGCCACTGGGAAAGATACTGTTGGTGCATGAAAACCATAATCCATTAAACGTTTCGCAATATCTGTAACTTCAATACCATTCGCTTTAAAAGCACGACAGTCCACAATCATTTCATGTGCTGCGCGACCACGTTCACCAGAATATAACGTGTCAAAATGACCCTCTAATCTCGTTTTAATATAGTTGGCGTTTAATATTGCTATTTTAGTAGATGCTGTTAATCCTTTTGCTCCTAACATTTTTATGTAACCATAAGAAATCAAACAGACTAAAGCAGATCCAAAAGGAGCAGAGGAAATTGCAGTAATAGCCTTTTTTCCTCCCGTTTTAATGATTGGGTTTCCTGGTAAAAAAGGAGCCAATTGTTTTGCAACACATATTGGTCCAACGCCAGGACCTCCACCTCCATGGGGAATAGCAAAGGTTTTGTGTAAGTTTAAGTGACAAACATCTGCGCCAATATTTCCAGGATTGGTTAATCCTACTTGAGCATTCATATTTGCTCCATCCATATAAACTTGACCTCCATTATCATGGATAATTTTGGTGATTTCTTTTATAGAAGCTTCATAAACACCGTGAGTCGATGGATACGTTACCATTAAACAAGATAAATTATCTTTGTGTAAAATTGCTTTTTCACGTAAATCTTCCACATCTATATTTCCTTCATCTGTAGATTTTGTAACCACTACTTTCATTCCTGCCATTACTGCACTTGCTGGGTTTGTACCATGTGCAGAACTAGGTATTAAACAAATGTTTCTATGATTGTCTTTACGAGATTCATGATATGCTTTTATGACCATTAAACCTGCAAACTCTCCTTGAGCACCAGAATTTGGTTGTAATGATGTTGCTGCGAAGCCAGTGATTTCTGTAAGTTGGTCTTCTAATTCTTTTAAAATAGTAGCATAACCTCTAGCTTGTTTTAATGGCACAAAAGGATGAATACTTCCCCATTCTGATTGGCTTAAAGGTAGCATTTCTGCTGCTGCATTTAATTTCATAGTACAAGAACCAAGTGAAATCATAGAATGATTTAAAGATAAATCTTTACGTTCTAATTTTTTAATGTAACGCATTAATTCCGTTTCAGAATGGTGCGAATTAAAAATATCTAGTGTTAAGAAATCGGTAGTTCTTTGCAGTTCTTTGTCAATATTATTTGCTTCCGTAAAAGAAGAAATGGTAAATGCTTTTTTATCCGCAACTTTAGCAAAAACAGAAATGATCGTGTTTATATCTTTAACCGAAGTTGTTTCGTTTATAGAAATAGTTACCGTTTTTTTATCTGGATAGTAAAAGTTTACTTTTTTGTCTTTTGCTATTTTCTTTACTTTTTTAGCTTTGGTTTTAATTTGAAGCGTATCAAAATAAGAAGTATTAGTTTGTTTAAAACCTAACTTTTCTAGAGATTCAGCTAAAGCTGAAGCTGCATTATGCACTTGGTTCGCTATAAATTGTAGGCCTTTTGGACCGTGATATACAGCATACATTCCAGCCATAACGGCTAGTAATACTTGCGCAGTACAAATATTAGATGTTGCTCTATCTCTTTTTATATGTTGTTCTCGAGTCTGCAAAGCCATACGTAAAGCTCTGTTTCCGTTTACATCTTTAGTAACACCAATAATACGCCCAGGAATATCACGTTTGTAAGTTTCCTTTGTTGCAAAATATGCAGCGTGTGGTCCACCATAACCCATTGGGACTCCAAAACGTTGTGTGGTTCCAAGTACTACATCTGCACCAAATTTTCCAGGAGCTTCTAATTTTACTAAGCTTAAAATATCGGCTGCAACAGCAACTTTTATTTGTGCTTCATTCGCTTTAGCTATAAAAGATTTAATATCGGATACTTGTCCGTTTTTTCCTGGATATTGTAAGATTGCTCCAAAGAATTCCGAAGAAAAATCAAAAGTATTTTCATCACCAACAACAAGTTCTACACCAATAGGATTCGATCTAGTTTGTAATAAGGAAAGTGTTTGTGGTAAAATATTTTCAGAAACAAAAAACTTATGTATTCCTGCTTTTTTTTGTGAACGTTCTCTAACTGCAAATAATAAGCTCATGGCTTCAGCAGCAGCAGTACTTTCATCTAAAAGCGATGCGTTTGCAAGTTCCATTCCTGTTAGGTCCGTAATCATGGTTTGGTAATTTAGAAGTGCTTCTAAGCGACCTTGTGCAATTTCCGCTTGATACGGTGTGTAGGCAGTATACCAACCCGGATTTTCTAAAATGTTACGTTGAATAACTGCCGGTAAAATAGTTGGATGGTATCCTAAACCAATATATGTTTTGTAAACTTTGTTTTTTTTAGCAACCTCATTTAGGTATCCTAAATATTCTTGCTCACTCATGGCTGCCTCTAATTCCAGGTCTTTTTTTAATCTAATATCATCTGGAATAGTCTCGTAGATAAGTTGGTCTAAACTATCTACACCAATAGTTTTTAGCATTGATTTTTGGTCTTCTTCTCTAGGACCAATATGACGTAGTGCAAAAGCGTTTGTATTCATGCTTAAAAAGTTGTGTTAGATTCCCGCTTTCGCGGAAATTACAATTTATTGTTGGCCTTATTTAGTAAAAAATAAAGCGTGTTATTTTCAGGCGCAAAAATACGGAAATTATAAGGCATTTTAGTTTTGAATTATGAAAGTTTTTAACCAAATAACTTCTTTATTAACAGTTTGTGTAACTTTGCTATATGCGAATATTAAAACACCTTTTCGATTTTTATATAAACGCGAGTATTCATGTGGCTTTAAGTGTCTGTGCTTTAACGTGGATCACACTTTTAGAATTTGGGACTTCTTATGATACTACGGTGTTATGGTTTAATTTTTTTGCAACCATAACGGGTTATAATTTTGTAAAATACTTTGGCTTGGCAAAGTTTCATCATAGAAGTTTAGCAAATAAATTGAAGGTTATTCAGGTGTTTTCGTTTCTCTGTTTTGTGGCATTGTGCTATTATACTTTTATGCTAGAAATAAAAACATGGCTGTATATTGTGCTTCTTGGTGCTATTACTTTTTTTTATGCGATTCCTTTTTTACCAAGAAATATATTTGTGGATAGTAACCAAAACCTAAGGCAGATAGGCGGATTGAAAATTTATGTTATTGGTATGGTTTGGTGTGCTGTAACGGTATTACTTCCTGTTATAGATAATGAGATTGCTATAACTGCGGATGTTCTTTTAACTACTTTACAACGTTTTATTTTTGTTTTAGTACTTATGATTCCTTTTGAAATAAGAGATTTACAGTACGATAGTTTGAAATTATCTACCATTCCGCAACGTATTGGAATACGAAAAACCAAAATTATTGGCGTTTTATTGTTAGTTGTTTTCTTCTTGTTAGAATTTTTCAAGAATCAAACTAGTAGTGGAAATGTATTTATTTTAGGCCTATTTACACTAATAACTTTATTGTTTGTAGTATTGGCTAGAAAAAATCAGTCGAAGTATTATAGTTCTTTTTTTGTGGAAGGTCTGCCAATTTTAGGGCTAGTTTTGTTGCTCTTTTATGGCCTTAGATAGGTTTTGTTTTAAAGCCTCTTTTTCTTGTTTATGCATACATTCTACATTCGCATTATGCATTTTTTTGGTAAGCTTTTTATTGTTGCTTGAGTATTTTCTGCAAGCTTTGCAAAATGCTAGGTGAAGTGTGAGCTTCATTTTTTCTAAAAGAGATGCTTCTTTATATTGCGATTTATCACAAACATGATTTGCTTTTTCGCAAGCTTTATTTATATTCATTTGTGTATTCATAATTAAAACCAATTTTTCTCCATACAAGATGCCATTGCCGTTCTTGCTCTATGGATGATAACCCACAGGTTAGACGCTGTAATGTTTAGTTCATTACAAATAGTTTCGGTATCTATTCCTTCTATCGTTTTCATTTTAAAAACAGTGGCTTGTTTTTCGGGGAGTTTAGACAGACAACTATAGATAGCTTCGCCTAGTTCTTCGTTTTCGATAACACTTTCTGCATTTTTATCAAAGGGATCGGCAACACGTTCTTCTAGCCAGTCGCCTTCCGATTCTGTATCGCTATTATAGCTCATTCTAACTTCTGCTTTTCCTTTGTTAGAGTTTATTCTTCGGTAATAATCTATAATTTTTCGCTTTAAAATAGAAATTAACCAAGTACGTTCACTTGCTTCTCCTTTAAAATTTTTCATCGATTTTAAACCAGCAAAAAAAGTATCTTGAACCAAGTCTTTAGACAAATCTCTATCGTTAACACGAGAAATAGTGTAGTTGAATAGATAATCTGAATATAAATCAATCCACTTATTTGGATCTATTACGTGTTTTGGCATATTCTTTTTTTAGCTAATTTTCAACAAAAGTAAGCAAAAGGATTTATATCTAACCGATTAAGTTTTTTATAGCGGAAGTAATTGTTGGAAATTGAAATGTAAAACCACTTTCTAAAAGTTTTTTCGGCACCACATTTCTACTGTTTAAAATGAGTTCGGGTTCTGTTTGCATAAATAAAGCACCAATTTCTAGGATGAATTTCGGACTAGGAATGCCAATCGGAACGCCTAATGTTTTTCTAAAATCTTTCATCATCGTAGCATTGTCTGTTGGTTTTGGAACACAAAAATTATAAGCGCCTTTAGCATTTTCTTTATGAATTAGAAAATCTACAGCTCGTGCAAAATCGGTTTGATGAATCCAACTTACTTTTTGTTTTCCGCTGCCTTGTTTTCCTCCTAAACCAAATTGTGTTAGTTTTTTTAGCGGCACAAAAGCACCTTCGTCATTGCCTAATACGATAGAAGTACGTAAAACAATTTTTCTTGTTTGTGGGTTTTCTGTTTTGTAGAATGCTTTTTCCCAAACTTTTGCGACTTCGCTTTCAAAATCGTTTCCAAATACTGTGCTGTCTTCGGTTCTTTCTTCTGTAAAGGCTTCTTTATATATAGAAGTAGTGGAGGAGTTCATCCATATTTTCGGTGGATTTTCACAGCAGTCAATAGCTTGTCCGAGAAGTTGTGTAGAGACAACTCTAGATTCTTTTATTGCTTTTTTATTCGCATCTGTAAATCTGCAATTAATTGTTTTTCCGGTAAGGTTAATAAGTACATCTAAATTTTCAAGATGGGAAACCCAAGAATCTTCCATCGTTTTGGCATCCCAATAAATTTCATTTTCACGTTTCGGACTTCTGCTTAATATGTTTACAGAATAGCCTTTACTGGTAAAATGCTTTTCTAAGGTCTGACCAATAAAACCTGTTCCTCCAGCGATAAGTATTGTTTTCATGGTTTTAATGATTTGTTATATTCACAATAACTAAAAGCGAATAAACTACTGCGAAAAATACAAATAAAGTATTCATGAAATAGCTTCCGATTTTGAATATTTTTTTCTGCGGAATATCATACATAGGGTAATATGCGATTTGCGTTAATACCTTTCCAACCCAATAGGCAGCAATTAAACCCGTTAATGCAATTGCCAGATTCGTATGGTTTTTTAAATCCGAAGGTATTAGAATAGCAATTAATCCAAATGAAAAATTTAAACCTTGAATATATCTGCCATAGGTTTTTGCGATTTCTTGGTTTAAAGGCTTTAGCTGCTTTACATCCGTATACCAATCAAAAACGTGATGTCTTATGTACGGGTAAATTAATGCTGTGAAAATCTGACCAATTCCACCGAGAATAATAATCCAATTCGGAATGTCTAATTTCATATCTTAATCTCTATCAATAGTTACATTTACATGAATATCTTCTTTTTCCACTTGCTCATCAAACTTTAAAATAAAACGCGCTATCTTATCTGGATTGAGTTTACAGTTTTCTATAACCTTACTAGCTAAAAGTCTCCTTAAAAGCATTTTTCTAGTGAAGATAATCGATTTGGAGGTCAAGGAAAGCTTCTCATCTAAAAAAGTTACTTTCGCATAGCTCTCACCTCGTTTAGTCTCCAGATATTTCATGAAAATAATTTCTTCGCCATCCAAATCATAAAAAGAGGTTTTTACAGGATAACCTTCTGTCGATAAACATTCCGTTCCATCCACATAGATAACTCCTTTTTTAATTTTAATTTTTTGTGCTTGCATCATACTTATAGAAAGCATTAAAATTAGTACGGTCAATATGTGTTTTAGCTTCATGTTTTTTTTTATTTAATTAAACCAGCTCTTTTTAATAAAGCTTCAGGTTTTGGTTCTTGACCTCTAAAGCGTTTGTAAAGTGTCATTGGGTTATCTGTTCCACCTTGACTTAATACATTTTCTTTAAATTTAGTAGCTACGGTTTTGTTGAAAATACCTGCTTCTTTAAAATACTCAAAAGCATCCGCATCTAAAACTTCGGCCCATTTGTAACTATAATATCCAGAAGAATAACCGCCTTGAAATATATGTGAAAAGGCTGTACTCATACAATTTTCTGCAACGTCTGGAAATAATTGCGTATCACCAAAGGAAGCATTTTCGTGCGCTTTTACATTTGTGATTTTTGAAGGGTCTTCGGCATGCCAAGACATATCTAATAAGCCAAAACTTATTTGTCGCATGGTTTGCATACCTTCATGAAAGGTTGCAGATTCTTTTATTTTCTCCACCAATTCCATAGGAATTACTTCTCCTGTTTCATAATGTTTAGCAAAAAGTTCTAATGCTTCTTTTTCATAACACCAGTTTTCTAAAACTTGACTTGGTAATTCTACAAAGTCCCAAAATACACTGGTTCCAGATAAACTTGGATACGTTGTGTTGGCAAGCATACCATGTAATGCATGTCCGAATTCATGAAATAAAGTGGTTACTTCATTAAAGGTTAAAAGCGATGGTTTACTTTTTGTAGGTTTTGTGAAATTACAAACTATAGAAACATGCGGTCTATCATTAACACCATTTTTGATGCTTTGCGGTTTGTAACTAGTCATCCATGCACCATTTCGTTTTCCTTTTCTTGGGAAGAAATCGGCATAGAAAATAGAAACTAATTCGCCGTTTTCATCTTTTACTTTATAGGTTAAAACATCTTCGTGATATTTATCGATAGTATGAATTTCTTCAAATTGTAAACCAAATAATTTGTTCGCAATAGTAAAAGCACCTTCAATGACGTTTTCTAATTTAAAGTATGGTTTTAGTTGTTCGTCGTCTAAGTTGAATAACTTTTGTTTTAGTTTTTCGGAATAATAACCAGAATCCCATTTTTGTAAGGTATCAATGCTGTCTAGCTCTTTAGCAAAATTCTCCAGATTCGTATATTCTAGATTTGCAGCTGGTTTTGCTTTTTCTAATAATTCGTTTAAAAAACTTTTTACTTTTTCTGGCGTTTTTGCCATACGTTCTTCTAAAACAAAATGCGCATGTGTTTGATAACCTAAAAGATTTGCTCTTTTAAAACGAAGCGTTGCTATTTGTAAAACGTTATTTTGATTATCTAAAGCATCGTTATGAAACGCTTTACTTCCACCAGCTAATGACAGTTTTTCACGCAGCTCACGATTGTCAGCATACGTCATAAATGGAATATAACTAGGATAGTCTAAAGTAATAAGCCATCCTTCTTTTTCCTTAGATTCTGCGAGCTGTTTTGCAGCCTCTTTAGCGCCTTCTGGCAATCCTGCTAAATCGGCTTCCTTGGTAATTAGCATTTCAAACTTGTTGGTTTCTGCTAAAACATTTTCGCCAAACTTTAATTTTAGTTTACTAAGTTCTTTATCTATAGCACGAAGTTCTTGTTTTTTGTCTTCGGCTAAATTGGCTCCGTTTCTAGAGAAACTTTTATATTTTTTATCTAAAAGCGTTTCTTGTTCTGTGCTTAAATTTAATTCCGCTTTTTTAGTATAAACGGCTTTTACACGTTTAAATAAATCTTGATTTAATGTTATGTCGTTCCCGAAATCGGAAAGTAAAGGCGAAACTTCTTGTGCGATTTTTTGAATTTCATCATTGGTTTCGGCAGAGTTCAGATTAAAAAATATGCTGGATATTCTATCTAATTGTTCGCCCGAAAAATCTAAAGCTTCTATGGTATTTTCAAAAGTGGGAGCTTCCGGATTAGTAACAATAGCATCTATTTCTGCTTTTGCATTTTTTATTCCTAGTGTAAAAGCAGGAAGGTAATCGGTAGTTGCTATTTTAGAAAAAGGAGCGGTTTGAAAGGCTGTGGTGAATTTTTCTGTAAGTATATTCTTGTACATCTTTTAAATTTATGTTAAATGTAGATTTTATTATGCATGCATAGCATGTAATCTCTATCTTTGTATTGATTTTTTCATATAAGAGCTGGTTACTCGTTGATAAAATTATTGATTAATAGCGAAAAACCTTGATGCAAATCAAGGTTTTTTTTATTTTTAAAAACACTTGATTTGCATTTTAACTGATTTATGTGCTTTTCATCTAAAAATCTGAATTGACTCTCCTTTTCATTAAGAATAACATGAAATAGTTGAACCTTTGCATAAGTTTTTTCATATGAGTTCAATCTCATGTTTAAGAAAATTGATTAATAGCGTTATAACCTCAAGAGCAATCTTGGGGTTATTTGGTTATAGACCTTTTGCAGATTCTATTACTTTAACTTTTAAGCTTTCTTTATACGCAATTACTTTATCTAGTACTAATTTATCGGAAGTTGCAATAATTTGTGCTGCAAGTATTCCTGCGTTTTTTGCTCCATTTAAAGCTACTGTCGCTACAGGCACTCCTCCAGGCATTTGAAGAATAGACAAAACAGAATCCCAACCATCTATAGAATTACTGCTTTTTACAGGAACGCCAATAATAGGAAGTGGCGATAAAGATGCAATCATTCCTGGTAAATGTGCAGCTCCTCCAGCTCCGGCAATGATAACAACAATGCCTTTTTTATGCGCGTTTTTACCATAATCGAACATTTTTTCTGGTGTTCTGTGTGCCGAAACAATATCTACTTCTACTTCTATATCGAAGCTTTTTAAAATATCGATAGCTTCTTGCATTATTGGAAGATCACTTTTACTTCCCATGATTACTCCTACTTTCATAATAAATTTCAAATATTTAAATTCCGAAAGGATACTAGGTATCCAATTTGATTGTTTCGATTTACTCGCTAATCACTTTTATCGTATTCTTAACCTGTTCCGCAATTTTACGTGCTTCGTTGATATCTTGATTTACAATAGTAACATGTCCCATTTTTCTAAAAGGGCGTGTTTCTTTTTTACCATAAATATGAGGTGTTACACCTTCCATATTCATAATGGCTTCCATGTTTTCATAAACAACACTTCCTGTGTACCCTTCGGCGCCAACAAGATTTACCATGATTCCACCACCTTTATTTGCTGTGCTTCCTAAAGGTAAATTTAAAATGGCTCTTATGTGTTGCTCAAACTGCGAAGTATAATTCGCCTCAATAGTTTGATGTCCAGAATTGTGTGGTCTTGGTGCTACTTCGTTGATTAATATTTTATTGTCTTGCGTTAAAAACATTTCAACAGCCAACAAACCAACATGTTTAAATGCTTGGGATGCTTTTAAAGCTACTTCTTCTGCTTTTTCAGCAATCTCAGTATCAATTCTTGCAGGACAGATTACATATTCTACTTGATTTGCTTCTGGATGAAATTCCATTTCTACAACAGGAAACGTTTTTACATCACCTTTTGCATTTCTAGAAACAATAACCGCTAATTCATTTTTAAAAGGAATTAATGCTTCAGCAATACATTCGCCAGTTGTTAACCCTTTTAAATCTTCTAAACTTCTAACTACTTTTACGCCATTACCATCATAGCCAAATTGTGCGGCTTTCCATACAAAAGGGAATTGTAATCCGCCGTTATCTACAGCGTCTTCAATTTCAGAAAGGTATGCAAAACGAGAAAATGGTGCAGTTGGTAAATTATGATCGATATAAAATAACTTCTGTTTTGCTTTATTTTGAATAATGCGGAGCGTCTTTGATGAAGGGTATACGGTAACTCCTTCTTTTTCTAACCTTTCAAGCGCATCTACATTTACGTTTTCAATTTCTATAGTAAGTACATCTACTTGTTTTCCAAATTGGTACACCGTTTCAAAATCCATTAAGCTTCCTAAATGAAATTCATTGCTTCCTATTTTACAAGGTGCTTCTGTGCTTCCGTCTAAAACACAGGTGTAAATATCTAGTTTTCTAGTTTCGGTGAGTAGCATTTTGCCAAGTTGTCCGCCACCAAGAATACCAAGTTTAAAATTTGAAGAAAAATAATTCATATGTTTTCTGTCTTTCGACTTCGCTTAAGATAGACTCCAGCGAAAATTTGTTTTTAATGAAACATTTGTTTTAAAAATCGATCTAATACTACAAAAATACACTTAAAATTAGAATGAGTTTTAAAAACTTCCAGTTTCTAGCTTCTGACTTCTAACTAAAAGAATTATCTTTGCAAAGAATTAATAAAAAACAAGTTAGTCTTACATGATTAAGCTAGACGATTTATATTTTAAACCATTTATTTCGGCAGAAAAAATTGATGCTGCTGTTCAAAAAATGGCGGATGATGTTGCTGCAGACCTAGGAGATATAGTACCTGTATTTATAGGTATTTTAAATGGCTCTTTTATGCTAGTCAGTGATTTTGTTAAAAAATACCCGAAACCTTGCGAAGTTACTTTTATAAAACTTGCTTCTTATGAAGGGATAAAATCGACAGACGACATACAAAGACTTATTGGTTTAACACAGGATTTAACAGGACGTACCGTTGTGATTCTAGAAGATATTATAGACTCTGGAAAAACATTAGCAGAAGTACATCGAATTTTTAAAAACGAAAATGCTAAATCGTTACTAATAGCTACTTTGTTTTTTAAACCAGAAGCATATAAAAAGGACTTTAAACTGCATTATGTCGGAATTGAAATTCCGGACAGGTTTATTGTTGGTTATGGTTTAGATTATAATGGATTAGGAAGAGATTTACCAGAAGTATATCAATTACAAACAACCCAACACATGACAAATTTAGTCCTATTTGGACCTCCAGGAGCAGGAAAAGGAACACAAGCTAATTTTTTAAAGGAAAAATATAATTTAGTACATATCTCTACAGGTGATGTGTTTCGTTATAATATAAAAAACGAAACTGCTTTAGGTATGCTCGCTAAATCTTTTATGGATAAAGGCGAATTGGTTCCAGATCAAGTGACTATTGATATGTTGGAAGCGGAAGTAGATAGAAATTCGGACGCCAAAGGATTTATATTTGATGGTTTTCCTAGAAATGAAGCACAAGCGGAAGCTTTGGATAAAATACTTGAAGCTAAAGATTCTAAAGTTAGTGCAATGGTTGCGCTAGAAGTAGAAGATGAAGTGCTAGTACAACGTTTACTGGAAAGAGGTAAAACTAGCGGAAGAAAAGATGATTCTGATGAAGCAATTATAAGAAACAGAATTAAGATTTATTATAATGAAACCGCAATTTTAAAAGATTACTACTCTGCACAAGATAAGTATTTTGGTGTAGATGGTGTTGGTGGTATTGAAGATATTACAAAGCGATTAAATATAGTAATCGATACACTATAAATGTAAGAATGCTACTTGGAGCGCAATCGAAAAGTAGCAGTATCAAACGTTTATAAAATACAATTCCCTGTTTTGATGGGATATTTACAACGGAAAATTTGAAATAATAAGGAGGACAACTAGTGGTTGTCAGGAATTTTTCAAATTAAAGTTTTTACAAAAGATAATTATGACTGAAGGCAATTTCGTAGACTACGTAAAAATGCATGTTTCTTCTGGAAATGGAGGACAAGGATCAACGCATTTACATCGCGAAAAATATTTAGAAAAAGGTGGCCCAGATGGTGGAGATGGAGGTCGTGGTGGTCACGTCATTCTTAGAGGAAGTTCCAATCTTTGGACACTGATACACTTAAAATTTAAGAGACACGTAAGAGCTACACATGGTGGACATGGAAGTAGCGGAAGAAGTTCTGGTGCAGATGGTGAAGATCAATATGTAGAAGTGCCATTAGGGACTGTAGTTAGAGATACAGAAACCAATGATGTTCTTTTTGAAATTACCGAAGAAGGTGAAGAAAGAATCATTGCAGAAGGAGGAAAAGGTGGTCGTGGTAACTGGCATTTTAAAAGTTCTACCAACCAAACACCTCGTTATGCGCAACCAGGAATTCCGTTAGAGGAAAAAGATGTTACCTTAGAATTAAAATTGCTAGCAGATGTTGGTTTAGTAGGTTTCCCTAATGCAGGAAAATCTACCTTACTTTCTGTAGTTACTTCTGCAAAACCAAAAATTGCAGATTATGAGTTTACCACGCTAAAACCTAACTTAGGGATTGTAAAACATAGAGAATTTCAATCTTTTGTAATGGCAGATATTCCTGGTATTATTGAAGGTGCAGCAGAAGGAAAAGGTCTTGGTTATTACTTTTTACGTCATATTGAGCGTAACTCTATTTTGTTATTTTTAATTCCTGCAGATGCGGAAGATATTAAAAAACAATACGATATTCTGTTAGATGAATTAAGACGTTACAATCCAGAAATGCTAGATAAAGATCGTATGATAGCTATTTCTAAAAGTGATATGTTGGATGCAGAACTACAAGCAGAATTAAAAGAAGAATTAGATAATACCTTACCAATAGATTATATGTTTATCTCTTCGGTAGCACAACAAGGCTTAACAGCACTTAAAGATAAGCTCTGGAATATGTTAAATGATTAATTTTTTGGCGTTACACTACTACGCTTAGGCTGCGTAGTGTCAGGCTTTTCGTTGTATCTTTTATTTTGAAATAAAATAAAAGGATGCCACTACAATCCTTAACGCGATACATCATATATTAGGATTACTTTAAAACTACCATCTACATGGTAGTTTTTTATTGGAATAGTTTTTGATTATTTTTACAAAAAAATAATTCCTATGAAGTCTATTAAAATATTACTCTTATCATTTCTAGTTACGGCTTGTGCGCCAATTTATTTCACTACAGATTTTGAAAAGGGCACCGATTTTTCTAAATATAAAACCTATAATTATTATTCAGATATAGAAACGGGTTTAAGCGAATTAGATGCTAAACGATTATTTTACGTTTTAGATAATCAGTTGCAACTTCAAGGATTAACTGTTTCCGAGACTCCCGATTTCTTTATTAATATTCAAAGTGAAGAATATCAAACAACGCCACGCAGAACTGTTGGAGTAGGCGTTGGTGGTGCAGGAAGAAATGTTGGAGGTGGCGTTGGTATTGGTATTCCTATTGGACAAGCAAAAACAACACGACAAATTATATTTGAATTTGTAGACGAAAATGGGATTGGCCTCTTTTGGCAAGCAACGAGTGAAAGTACATATAACCCAAATGCAAATCCAGAAAAACGAGAGGCAAGTCTACAAGCACTTGTAGAAAAAGTATTTAAAAAATATCCTCCGCAACAAAAATAGAAAACTAGTTCTTAATTAGCTTTTTACTAGCGATTAAAACATTGTTTGCATAAAAGTTAGTAATGTATAATCCTTGACTTAAAGCACTAATATCGATTGGTGTGTTTTGGTTATTCGTAAGGTTTATAGTTTTTACTTCTTTACCATCCATACTTGCTATTTTTACAATAACAGTATTGGCTAAGGTATTTTCTAATTTAAAATGAACTACGTTATTAGCAGGATTTGGATACATCGTTAAACTAAAATCATTAGCAACAACATCTTGAATACCTAAAGTATTATCAATGGTCCAAGAAACTGTTGCTACGTGAATAGATTCATGACCATCTATATTAATTAAAGTGGTCGCATCATGTACCACTGCAGTTAAGTTATTTGTTCCAGCATTTAAATCGCTTTCTAATAGGTTTAAAGCATCTACATTGGTTGCAAAACTAGTACTGTTAAGTGTCCAAGTGTTTTCTAAAGTATTTGTTGTTAATGTTGGTATGGTGTTTATTTGAAAACCTAAAGGAAAGGAAGGATTACTTATAGTAGCTTCTGTTGGTGTATACGAATCAATAGTAGAGACTAAACTGTGAATTTTCTCTATAATTCCTTCTTTACAAACCGAGCAAAAAGGATAGCCTAAATAGCGCATTTTGCAAAATTCGTGAGGTCTATTCCATGTAGCAGCAGTTCCAGAAGCAGCATAAGGATAAATACCTATATTATTAATACCTATCCAGTTTTTCCATTTTACTAAAGTAGGATCTGTTTGTTGCGTCATATTAATGGCTTCTGCAGCTAGCATATCACCAGGGTAATATTCGTCTTTTAAATCTGCAAACGAATGTCCGATTTCATGAATAGCAATTTCGCCACCATCTTGTCCGGTAGAAGCAATAGGAAACATTCCTCCGCTACCTCCATAATAAGGAGAATTTACTAATATCATCGCTTGATCATACATAGGGAAATTCATAGCTAAAACAGTAGCAATGGTTCCTTGGTTTTCGGTATAAAGTAATCTGTGAATGTCATAACTATCATAGGCTGTATCAAAATAGTTGTTTACAATTTGTGTTGGCACCGTGTAGCTTGCTTCGTCTGCAGCAGTTCCTGAATGCGCTGCACCACTTTCTGTAGAAATAACTTTTACTATATGTACATTAAAGTAGTTTTCATAACTAGCAAAGGGTTCATCAGCAAATAGATCATTCATAAAACTAGTTGCATCTATTTCAAATTGTGAAAGTTCACTTGTTTGATAACCTTCACTTAAAATAACTAAGTTAATTCGCTTATCGTCATCACCAGAATCTTTTATTTTTTGTACATCAAAAATTTGGGAAAAAACCAACTGAAGATTAAAAACAAGAAGTGTTATAAGTAATAGTTTTTTCATATCTAATCTATTTTAGTGGTAAGGTGTTTTATTGGGGCTGCGTTGGTTATTTCTGAAATTACAATATGTTTAGCTTCCGGAGATACTTGCATTCTAATAGAGAATTGTACACTATCTAAGTCTAAAACTTTTTTTTCAAAATTACCATAATCATTAACAAACTCCACTGTTTTTTTTAACGGATTTTTTAAAGCATATTTTTTAATCGCTTTAAAGTCTTTATCTAGAAGCATATATTCTAGATCACCAATAGTCGCGTTTGGTATGTTTTCTGGTTTGCCTTTTAATTTTCCTTCGGTATTAATTTGATTTATTAAAGTGATGCTTTTTTTACCTCCAGTATTTTTAACCAATAGATAATTTAAAAAAAGAATTTTGGAAGTTTCAATAGTTTTAGTTTCCTCTATTACTATTATGTCTTCTGCAGTAACTTGCCTTTTTGAAGCACAAGAAAGCATAGAAAATAGAAGTATTATAAGTGAGAAATATTTAAATATTCTAGGAGTCATCTAAATGTAGCTAATTAGGAATGGTTAAAGTTACACATTAATGAGATTGTATTAGAATTATAGGTGTAAAAAAGAAGGACTATAAGTAGTTCTCCTTTTTTGATGAAAAGGGGATTAAAACCTTTCCATCCTTCGGACACCTTCCCTTGAAATAAGGGAAGGGAACTTAAAAAGATACTTTGGTTTTTTAGTTAGGAAAATCTCTCCCTGCGTCTCTTTGTAAACGCTGCGAGTCTCAATGAAAATAATAATTTTAGTTTTTATTCATGCGATTCCTACCTACGCAGGGATTTTCTATTCTACCGTGATTTTAACGCCTTCGCTATGACTACTAAATTCTGGCGCATACATACTTTGAATAGTTGTAATTCCATTACTCATATAACCCGAATTATTAACACGTAAGTCATACTCAAATACAAAAATACCTTTAGGTAAGTAGTCGAAAAAGAAATTAGTCGAAGCATCTTTTGTAGCTTCATAATAGCCCAATCCATCCTGCCATTTATAATGCGAAAGTACATTTATTGGCTCTAAACCAGAAGCTCGCATATCTTTCATATGAACAAATTCCATAGCACGATCGCTTTTTAATTCTATACGAACACGTACTAAATCGCCAACCTGTAACTTCGTGTCTATAGTAACTTCTTGAAGTTCTTCCCCTAAATCGGTATTCTTTTTTAGGAATAGTTTTTTCTTCAATTTTAAAGGCGTTTCTGCTGATGTAATTTTATCTAAATCTTCAAAATATTGCCAGTACAAACTTCCCCAAGCGATTCCTTTTCCTTTTTTAGTAATCTTCACTTCTGCCATTTCTGGTTTTATCTCTTCGCCTTTCCAAGACGTTTTAAAATAACCAGTTCCAGCTTCCACTTGTACATCTTCCAGTTTTTTAGGATCTATTTCTTGGTTCCCAATTACAATATCAACCATATCTGTAACCGATAACCAATCGCTTCCTTGTAATAATAAAGCATACACAGCTTCGGTAGTTGCTTTGGTGGTTTTCCATCGGTTGGTTTGCTTGTTTTTAAGGAGCCATATTTTTAGATTGTCGATGGTTTCTGTATCCTTTTCAATTTCGGCAAACGCTTCAATCAACAATGCTTGGGTTTCTATTGGTGCTTGATACCAATACCAAGAATTTGTATTTGCTTTCCAATACATTCCTAATTCTTCGCTAGTAATACTGTTTTCTTTTAACGATTTTAAAATGGCTTTCGCAGTTTTTGTATCATCGAATCTTTCAGCAACTAAAGCCATCATTCCTTTTGCATATAAACTTCTAGACAACCAATATTTCTCTATTTGCGTTTGATAATAATTGGTAATCTCTTGTACTTCTTGGCTCTTTTTAATTTCAGGGAAAAAGCTTCGCATGTATAAATAATGCAATTGTGTGTAGCTTAAATGATCTTTACTTAAGTCGATATCTTTGTTATATTTTTTGATGTTTTTGTATTCCTGAATAAATTCTGCATCTAAATAATCAATTGCTTTTTCAATCATAGAAGACGTCTCGACGCCACTCGGCGTGATACCAAGTTTATCTAAATGTCCAAAACCAGTAATGATATGTTGTGTGATGTAACGGTTTTCTCTTCCGCCAGCAAACCAAGACCAAGCACCATTTTGCATTTGATTTTGTTCTAATTTGCGTTTTGCCGATTGTAATTCATTATTCATTTTGTTTAAATCGAATAACAAAGCAATTCGTTTTTTCTGTTCGGATTCACTTTGTGCATCGCGTAACCAAGGCGTTTCTTGAATTAAAAGGGACTTCAATTCTTCATTCTTTTCTAAGTTAGAAAGTAATGCGTCTGTGTTTTTCCATTGATTAAAAACATCTTGAATTCTCGGATTGCTATTTGCAATATGACTTGCCAAAGCATTTGCATAATATCTGCTGAAGGTTTGCTCATTGCAATCATAAGGATATTCCATTAAATACGGAAGCGCTTGCACAGCATACCATGCAGGATTGCTAGTCATTTCTAACGTTAGGTTATGATTTTTAAGCGTGGTTGAAGTTGTATTCTTTAACTTATCTAAAGTAAAGGTTTTTGTTTCGTTACTTTTAATCCACATAGGAAGCGTTTCTGTCACCAACATTCTATTGGTTAATACAGGAAGCACGTTTTGCTCGCCATCACTATATTTACCAGATTGTGCAATAATTTTGTATTGTACTGCTGCTATATCTTCCGGAATGTATAACAGCCAAGCCACTTGTGTATTTCCATTGGCGTCTACTGTAAATTCTCTAGTTCCGTAGGTTCCAGAATAATTCGGACTAGGAATTTCTGCTTCTGTGTACAATTTTTTGTCAATACGTTCGCCAGTTGTAGCATCAAAAAGTTGAAGCACAGCTTCACCAGAAATTTGCTTTTCGGTAAGATTTGCAATTTTAGAGCTAATAACAATTTCATCTCCTTCACGTAAAAAACGAGGCGCATTTGGTATTACCATTAACTCTTTTTGAGTAACTGTTTCTAAACTAGTAATCGTGCTTTCTAGGTTTTTAGTATGTGCTAATAATTGTAGATTCCATTTGGTTAAAGCTTCCGGAGTAGTAAAACTAAAGCTTATGTTTCCGTTTTTGTCTGTTTGTAATTGCGGAAAGAAAAATGCGGTTTCTTGTAAGTTTTCCCTAATAGTAACACCAGAGAAATCAGTTTCTTCTTTGGTTGTTTCTGTATTATCAGTGGTGTTTATTCCTGCTGTCTTTCCGCTTAAAGCATCAGCAACAGTGATAACTTCTTCGTCTAATTCTTCTCCTGCCATATTCATTTCAGCAACTGGGGCACCAGCAACTCTTTTAGATCTAGAAGCACTTTTAACCATATACTCTGCTTCATACATAAGCCTTCCATGACCAAAATAAAAACCAAACCAATTCCATTGATCATAATTTTGCTGCGAATAGGATACTGTATTTCTATTTTGATTATACACTCTAAACCCAGTAGTACCAAAACTCTGTCTTGCATTTGCTCGATTATATGTGTAATAGTTTTGTTGGCTAATCGGATTAAAATTCCAACTGTGAGGTTTAAACGGATCTAGTGAAGCATCATACATACTTGCCAATAACTCTGCACTAACTTTTTCTCCTTGCGGTCCTTTAATTTTAAAGCTCCAAGTTTCCTCTGTTCCGGGTTGCAGTTTATCTCTAAAGGTTAGCGTTTCTATTTCTAATTCGGTTTTTGGATACGGAACAGTTATGTTTAAAGTTCCTGCATCATAACTATTAAAAGTAGACAAACTATATTGTACTACAAAGCCACCAACATCTTCTTTGGTCACAGGAATGCGAATCGTTTTTTTGTTATTGTTTAAGTGAATAACCTCTTGCTTGATAATCTCATGTTGCTTGTCTACAGTAACCGTTAGATATACATCTGTTGCCGCCGAAGCAAAAGTTACTATAGCGGTTTCACCAGCTTGGTAGCTATCTTTATTAGTGGTAATACTAAATAGCTGGTTGTCTGCTAGCGTTTCGTCCTTATCACTAAAAAGAGTTGTTTTTATTTCGTCTTTTACTTCTTGTCCGAATTTATCTTTGCTTTCTAGAAGAATAATATACCCGCCAGATTCCCATTTTTTAAGGTTTCCTAAATCGAACTCTTTCGCTTTTGAAGTATCAAATTTTTCGTCTAAAACAAGTTTGCCTTTTTTCCAGGTAGTGCTATTGTGTTCGTCTTTATATGCTTCGTGCGGAAAGGTATTTTTAAATTCACTTTCTGTGATATCTTGATAATCTGGAGCAGTCCAAGGTCTTGGTCTTAAAACTTGTTTGGGCGCTTCTAGTTTATAGATTTTAATGCTTCCTTTTGCAGGAACAAATTCGCCATTTAAGTTTTTAGTATCTATTTTTAAAGTATGGTTTTTATTGCTTTTTTCTAATTTATCAGCAATAGAAAGATTCGCTAATAAAGCATGATAACCAACATTTACAGTGGTAGTAGCACTTCGTGTTTCGCCATTAAGATCTGTAATATCTGCGGTTACTTCATAATGAAAAATTGGTAAGCTATTGTTGTCTGCACTTTGGTCTGGTTGTGCTTTAAAAGTAATTTCAAACTCGCCTTTATCATTCGTTTTACTTTCTCCATGTTTTATTTCTTGAGGTTCGCTAGAAAAATAAGGACGATACCAATAATACCATCTCGGATATTGTACTTTTCTATGTACTCGATATACCACTTTTGCATCTGTGATAGTACTTCCCGCGTAAGCAAGTGCATTTCCTTTTATAGTAATTTCATCGTTTACTTTATAGGTTTCTGTAACAGGAAGAAAGGTCGCTTCAAATTTTGGTCGTTTGTATTCTTCTACGGAAATATTTGCGTTTCCATTTAAATTTACTTTTTCGGAAGAAATATTTAAGTTGAAATTTCCTGTTAATCCTGTGTTTGGTAAAATGAATTCTCCCTGAAAAGAACCAAATGCATTGGTAACAAATTCTAACGTTTTTAGTTCTTGATAATTCGCGTCTTTTAGAGTAACGGTTAGTTTTGTGTTTGTAAATACTTCCGATTTGCCATCTTTAGTTTTCATGGCAATACCTTTAAAGAAAACTGTTTGTCCTGGTCTGTAAATACTTCGGTCTGTAAAAAGGAACCCTTTATAGGTTTCTTTATTTTTATCGGGCTGGTTGTAATTACGTTGATAAATGTAGTAATCGCCAAAATACGCTTTCTCGTCCTTGTGAGTGACTTCAATTTTTACATTACTATATCTTTCTACAGATTTGGAAACAGAAGCTTCTCCTTTATTATTGGTGATTACGTTTTCCGAAACTCGCGTACGATTATTATTTTTTAAATAACTGATTTTAAGTTTGGCATCCGGAATTGGTTTTCCGTTATTTCTATCTATAACTTGAAAAACGGTTTTGTCATTTATCGTGTTTTCTACAACTGCCATGTCGGTGATTTGTGCATTTGTAAACCCGAAAGTGCTAGTGTTATCTGTTGTTTCCGCTAAAAAGATATAACGACCATTGCCTAATTTAGGTACAATAACTTCGGTAGTATGTGATTGGTAATCGTTTTCGTTACGTAAGCTGCTTTTCCAATTGGTTACTAGTTTTAGATCTTTTATAAAAGCAAACTGTTCTTCTTTTCTATAGGTTTTGTTTAACTGTTCTAATTCGTTTTCGGTTATTTTATATACCGTAAAAGACAAATCACTCATGTTTTTATAACGAATTAAAAGCCGAGCTTCTTTTTGAATTGGTAAATTGGTTTCTGTAGTAATTTGTAAACTTTCTTGTAAGATTTGCTGTTTTAAAACTTGGCATTTTTGAGCCCCAATACTTTTTGGGAATTGTGCAATAACAGCATCACAAAGAGCAAGAGCTTCCTTGTTTTTCCAACGGTTTTCTTCTTTTGTTTCTGGTTGAAAATCGTTTCCTTGCTGAACATAAAAAGTTGCAATTTCAAAATCATATAAACCAGAAACAGCATTACCTTTTAGCTGTTTGCTTTCCGCTTGAAGTGCATTTAAATAAATAGCATCTTTATTTTTGAAGGTTGCATGGTTTCTAACAAAATTCAGCCTTTTAATATTTACATCTGCTAAAGCTTCTGGTGATTTATCCTTACTATGAAACTGAATTAGATCTTGATATATTTTTAAAGCATGAAGCTGCAAGGAAGTGCTGTCTTTGGAAGTGATTTTTAGTTTAGAAAAAGCGGCCGCTTCACTAAGGTATTCTTCTTTGTTGATTTCAAACTTGTAAGCAGGTTTAGTGATGCTATTCTCGTCTGTTTTGTAAAACTGTAATGCATTATGATTTAATAAATCGAAAAGCGTAGGTCTAAATATTTTGGAGTTTTCTTGTTCTTGTAAAAGCGTGGTGTAATTGTTTAAACTTGTTTGTTGTAACAATAAACCGTTTTTTAGAGAACTTTCGTAATACGTGTTAATCTCTGCAAATAGCGTTTGTAAATCCCAAGTTCTAAAATCTGTAGCATCTACTTTTTCTTCCGTTTTTGTTCGGTTATAAAATGCATATCTGTTATCCTGAAAATATTGCCAATACAAGTTGGCAAGCATGCTTTCTAATACATTTTTGGTAGGAGAAACATTTTCATTAATTGCTTCTTTAAAATCGTTTATAATGTTTAGTTGCGCATCTTCTTCCAGTGTTAGTGCATATTTACTTTTATACAGAAGTGCTTTTATAATTTGTGGAGAGTTCTTATCTGCTCTTGCTTTTTTGCTAATGGCTTCAACCGCTTTTAATGCTGATTTTGTTAATCCTTCTTTTTCCAATTGGGCAATTTCCTTCCAAAGACTTTCGTAATTGTAGGTTTGTGCTTGTGAAAAATTAGCAAAAAGGATAATCATAAATATAGTGGTGATTTTTTTCATATTCATAGTTTTACGTAAAACTAACTTCAAAATGTGTTCCAAAAAATACAGAATTAGGGATTCTGACGTTTGTATGAGTGAAGTTAACTTTTTTTTAAGGAAACGTAGCTTTTTCCATTTAGTTTATGAAAGGTTATCTTTGCTTTACAGACTTTTATCTTATGCGACTTTTTTATGTTTTTTTATTATTTCCATTATTCAGCTTTAGTCAACCAAGTCTGGATAAAGCAGAAGGATATCTTCAGCAGAAAAAATATGTAAAAGCAGAACAGTTATTGTCGATTTACGTTTCTGAAAATCCGAAAAACGAAAAAGCAATCGAACTTTTTGGGGATGCGTATGGGTATCAGAAAAAATGGGATGATGCTATTATTCAATATGAAAAATTAGTTTCCGCAAAACCATTAGAAGCAAATTATCATTATAAATACGGAGGCGCTCTAGGGATGAAAGCTTTGAGTGTCAATAAAATAATGGCATTATCTATAATTGGCGATGTTAAAGAAGCTTTTTTAACAGCAGCTAAATTAGATGTAAAACATATTGAAACACGTTGGGCTTTGGTAGAATTGTATATGCAGTTACCAGGAATTATTGGCGGAAGCCAAAGCAAATCCATGCAATATGCAAATGAGCTAGAAGCCTTATCTAAAGTAGATGGCTATTTGGCAAAAGGATATATTTATGAATATGATGCGCAACCAGAACTTGCCGAAAAATATTATAAACAAGCCATTACCGAAGGCGGATCTTTAACCTGTTACCAAAAGCTTTCTAGTTTTTACGAAAACATAAATGAACCCGAAAAAGCTTTACATACTTTGATTGCATCGGAAGCAAAGCACAAACGAAATGCTTTGCATTATCAAATAGGAAAAGTGGCTGCGGAGTATAATATTCAGTTAATAAAAGGCGAACAGTGTTTGCAAAAGTATATTGAAAATTATTCTGCCGAAGATGGTGTTCCTGTTGCTTGGGCAAATTACCGATTGGCTCAGATTTATAAGCATACTAAAAATAAGGAAAAAGCTTTACAGGCTATTGATTTAGCGATTGAAGAGCTTCCAAAAATTAAAGTTTTTAAAGAAGAAAAAGCGGAGATAAAGAATTTATAATCGTTTGGAATATTATTCGAGCATGAAATGATATGTCCTTCCGAGATTTTTCAATAAAAAAAATGTGAATCTGTTTCTTTATGGATAAGGAATCCATTTCAAGAGATTGCCACCGTCGGGCCTCCTTCGCAAGGACAGTTTCTTTTTGATGTTCGTTTTTATTTCTATGGGTATCTCTGTGAAATTCTCCGTCTGTCTCTGTGTAATAACCAAAAAAACTATTCGAGAATTCGTAGCAAAAAACTATCTTTGAGACTTCTACAAAATTAAAACATGAACGTACATTTTATAGCTATTGGCGGATCTGCAATGCACAATCTAGCATTAGCATTACACAACAAAGGATACCAAGTAACAGGAAGTGATGATACTATTTTCGAACCTTCTAAATCTAGGTTAGCAGCTAAAAACCTTTTGCCAGAATCTTTTGGATGGTTTACTGAAAAAATCACTGCAGATTTAGATGCAATAGTTCTTGGTATGCATGCAAAAGAAGACAATCCAGAATTGTTGAAAGCACAAGAATTAGGTTTGAAAATCTATAGCTATCCGGAGTTTTTGTACGAGCAATCGAAACATAAAACCAGAGTTGTTATTGGTGGAAGTCATGGTAAAACAACTATAACTTCTATGATTTTACATGTGATGCATTATCACGATCGCGATGTAGATTATATGGTTGGTGCGCAATTAGAAGGTTTTGATGTGATGGTAAAACTTACCGAAGAAAATGATTTTATTGTTTTAGAAGGAGACGAATACCTAAGCTCTCCAATAGATAAACGACCAAAATTTCATTTATACAAACCCAATATTGCTTTATTAAGCGGAATAGCTTGGGATCATATTAATGTGTTTCCTACCTATGAAAACTATGTCGAACAATTCGACATCTTTGTAGATAGTATTGTTAAAGGCGGAAGTATCACCTATAACGAAGAAGATGCGGAAGTAAAAAGAGTAGTGGAGGCGAGTACAAACACGATTAGGAAACTGCCTTACCAAACTGCGGAATATACTGTTGAAAACGGACAAACACTTTTAGAAACTCCGGAAGGACCATTGCCAATTGAAGTCTTTGGAAAACATAACCTTAACAATCTTGCAGGAGCAAAATGGATTTGCCAGCACATGGGAATTGATGAAGATGATTTCTACGAAGCGATTGCAACTTTTTCAGGAGCAAGCAAACGATTAGAAAAAATTGCAGAAAGCAAAAACGCAGTTGCTTATAAAGATTTTGCGCATTCGCCATCTAAAGTAGAAGCAACTACAAACGCTGTAAAAGAGCAATATGCCAATAGAACTTTGGTTGCTTGTTTAGAATTACATACCTATTCTAGTTTAAATGCTGAATTTTTAAAAGAATACAAAGGCGCTTTAGATAAGGCAGATGTTGCTGTAGTTTTCTATTCGCCGCATGCTGTTGAAATTAAAAAATTAGAAGAAGTAACAGAAGTACAAATAGCAAACGCTTTTCAACGAGATGATTTAATTATCTATACTAATCCCGAGGAATTTAAAGACTTTCTTTTTAAACAAGACTTTGAAGATAAGGCTTTGTTGTTGATGAGTTCTGGTAATTATGGTGGTTTGGATTTTGAAGAGGTAAAGGGTTTGATAGGGTAATTGGATGGAGCGTTTTATTCTATAACTAAAATAACTCTTATTTTTCCATCTCTGCCTTTGTATTCTCGATTGAAAACCTTTTTTCCAATAATCTCTTTAGCTTTTTTCAGTTCGGCTAAATAGCCACCTAATTCTAGTGTGTACGTATTTGTATTTGGCTTATTTTCTGATTCCATGGAGTCGGAAACATGTATTAAGTATTTATCTAAAATATCCTCTAATGGATATTGGTTATTCGTTTCATCCAATTCTAACTGGTAAGAGATGGTCATTAAATAGATAGCATCTTCTTTACTGTTTAAGTCTCTATAAATGCCGTTTTCAACAAGCTCATATTGTTTTTCGTTTTCATATTTCTTGTTTTTTTTCAATGCGATATTCTGCATTACATTGAATTCTAATTGAAGTTCTTGGTTATTTGAAGCTTCAGAATTCTTTTTTTCAGTTTGCCCCAAATAGATTACTAAGAAATCCCATAATTAATAATAAGGTCAGTATTTTTTGTCTAATTGTACTAAAGACTTTAATCATGGTTATTGGTCGGTTCTAATGAAACATAATTCCTTTTTCTCCAAGGAAAAGAAAGTAGCTTTCCTTTAAAAATAATTTTTAGTTTGTGGTTAACTAGCTCCAAGACTAATTACATGCTTACAATTAAGATTCTGCATCTGCCAATTTCTTGGTATCCGCGTATTGTTGAAAAGTCGTAATTTTACCTGCTTATAATTAAAATTTTAGATAAGCAAGTTACATGTTTTTCTGATAAAATAAAACAGGTGCAATCACATGTTTTTTCTTATATAATAAAGTCGTAAAACCTGCGTTAAAGTATAACGTTAATCAAATCAGTCATTTATAAAACAATACTACATTTTTAATTTTAACCAACCAAACCAATTTAATATGAAACGTATTCTTTTCACCGTATGCTTTTTTGCCCTTTTCTTTTCTTGTAATTCGGATGATGATAATAATGGTACGCCAACAGCAGAAGCGGGTTTTTATGCCTTAACTGTTGGCAATTCTTGGGAGTATCGATATTATGATTTAGAGACTTCTAGTGATAGTTTTGTAGCGAGTACTGTTGTGGAGAGTGTTTCTATTGTTTCTACAGAAGAAATAGAAGGCAAAACCTATTTTAAGTTTAGATATTTTGTTACAGGTAACGATCTTAACTCCCTTTATTATCCAGCGAATGGAGAATCTTTTAAATATCTTAGAGAGGATTCGGATAATTTGATAGATGACAACAATACCATTATTTTTCTTAGAGAAGATTATGAAGAAAGATTAATAGGAAACTTGGGTGATCCTATTGTTCAGTATTTACGATTAACGGAAGGTACACATAACATTTCCACAATAGCAGGAACATTTGAGACCTTAGAAATGGAATTATATGCAAGAGATAGCGATGGTAATCTGTATCCTGGTATTGCACATTACTACTATGCAGATGGTATCGGAATGGTTGTAAGCACCACTGCTTTTCTTTCTAGGGCACAACATTTTCTAGAAAAACGTTTAGAATCCTATACTATTTTGAATTAAAAATACGATCCAAAAATACCTGAATACTTTCTTGGCTAGCACGAATCAATTCCGCTTTAGCGTAAGCAGTATCTATGGTTTTTTTATCTTGTGAAAGTTTAAATTTGCCTTCCCAAGAGTCTATCGTTATTTCAAACATTTTAATATAATCGATAGCGCCTTCCATTCTTGGGTTATCTGCTTCCAGCACATATTTATGCTCTGGAGCTTCCATGAATTCCGTCATTTTGACCAAAGACTCTATTAATGCGTCTTTATTATCAATAGCTTTAACGGTTCCTTTTAGGTGCACTTTTATGTAATTCCAAGTTGGTAATTGCGTAGTGGTATAAATACTAGGCGATATATAACATTGCGGTCCAGAAAATATAATGGTAAGTTCTTTATTACCTTGCATTAATTTGGTTTGCGGATTGTAAATATCAATATGACCAATCAATTTACCATCGGATTCTCTGTAAATTAATGGTAAATGTGTAATGTATGGTTGGTTTTCTTCTACAGAAATTACGGTAGCAAGCGGATAGGTTTTAATAACTTCTAATAGATGAAGCGTATCCTGATCTTGATGGTGTTTTGGTGGATATTTCAAGTGTATATAAATTAAGGATTAAAAGTTACACATTTTGTTTATCGAAAATATTCTCTATATTTATTCTCTATAAAAATAGTAATTAACAAACAATATGTCTAGTAAACCAGAATCCTTTTCTATAAAAAACTGGAGTCAAGACGATCAACCACGTGAAAAACTTCGCGATAAAGGTAAAGCTGTTTTAAGTGATGCAGAACTGGTAGCCATTTTAATAGGTTCTGGAAATAGGCAAGAAAGTGCGGTTGCTTTGTGTAAACGGATTTTGGCAAGTGTAGATAATAATTTAAGTGCACTTGGTAAATTGTCTATAAAGCAACTCATGACTTTTAAAGGTATTGGAGAAGCAAAAGCTATTAGTATCACAGCTGCTTTAGAGTTAGGAAGAAGACGTCGTGGAGGAGAAGCTTTAGAGAAAAAGAAAATTACGTCTAGCGTTTCGGTTTTCGAGTTTATGCAACCTATAATTGGCGAGTTGCCGCATGAAGAATTCTGGATTCTATATTTAAATAATTCCAATAAAGTGATTCAGAAAAACCAATTAAGTAAAGGCGGAATAACAGGAACTTTAGTCGATGTGCGCTTGGCATTAAAAACAGCTTTAGAGGTTGGAGCAACAGGAATTATCTTGGCACACAACCATCCTTCAGGAACTTTAAAACCTAGCGAAGCCGATAAACAACTCACCAAAAAACTAAAAATAGCAGCAGAAAGTTTAGATATTAAAGTATTAGACCATCTTATTATAACCGAAAATGCATACTTTAGCTTTGCAGATGAAAATCTCCTTTAGGTTACATCTCAAATTACAAAACCTAAATTCCAAAAACACATAAGAAAGCAATTGTCATTTGGAATTTGTAATTTTAATAATTGGAATTTGATTAACGGATGTTATTAGTATATACACATAAAATTACACCAAGAGTAAAGTATGTTTTTAAGCATATTTGTACCAGAATTTTGGGACTTCCAGTTACATTTACAACTACAATTGAAGAGTTTATTGCACACGATAGTTTAAAAATATCGTATACCAAGCAACCATTAAGTCATGAGATATTTATTCGTAGTAACGAGTTGTTATTTGAGCAAGGATTAAACGATGTAGAGATTCATGTACAAGACTGGGAAAACACAAAAGGTTTTTTTCCTACAGGAGAAATAAGCGTTTTACCTTATGATATTTTTGCAGCATCTTTTTATCTGCTTTCTAGATATGAGGAGTATTTACCACATGTAAAAGATGCCTATGGGCGCTTTACAGCGGAAGAAAGTCTTGCATTTCAAAATGATTTTTTAAAGCAACCTATTGTGGATATTTGGGCGTACAAGTTTAAAAGGATACTACAAGAAAAGTATCCAGATTTTGAATTTGCAACAAAATACTATCAAGTAAAACCAGTAATAGATGTCCCAGAAGCGTTTACCTTTAAACATAAAGGACTCATGCGAAGTTTTGGTGGGACACTTAATGATTTAGTGAGCTTTGAATTTAAAAGACTGTATACTAGATTTTCGGTTTTATCTGGACTGCAAAGAGATCCATTTGATACTTTTAAGTACCTTATAAACAAGCAGAAGCAATCTGAATTTAAATTTATATTTTTCTTTTTAATTGGCGATTATTCTACATACGATAAAAATATAAACGTAAACAAAGCACAATTTGTTTCGCTAATAAAACAAGTAGCAGATTATAGTATTGTTGGTTTAAAAGCATCCTTTTTTGCCGTATCTAGCTTTAAAACTTTAAAAAAAGAAAAGGATAAAATGGAAGCTATAATAAACACGTCGTTATTAGCTTCCCGAAATTCGTTTTCCAAACTAAACCTGCCAGAATCGTATAGAAATTTGGTGGAACTGGAAGTGCCTGAAGATTACACCATGGGATTTGTAAATCATATCGGTTTTAGAGCAGGAACTTGTACACCGTTTTTCTTTTATGATTTAGATTATGAAGTGCAAACACCTTTAAAAGTATACTCGTATAATCTATTAGATTATTCGTTACTTAAAACCAATTCACTTTTAGATAAAAAGAAGGTTTTAAACGAAATTATTAGAGAAATAAAAAAAGTGAATGGCTATTTTATTCCTGTTTTTCATAACTATACTTTTAGTGATATGGAACGCTGGAAAGGCTTTAAAGAACTTTTTAATAGTATTATAGAATCGCCAAACGATGCATAAAACCATAACAGATATTTTTTTCGATTTAGATCATACCCTTTGGGATTTTGATAAGAACTCGGGTTTAACTTTCGAGAAAATCTTCAAAATGAACGCCGTTAATATTGATGTTTCCGAATTTTTAAAACATTATGAACCCATAAATCTAAACTATTGGAAACTCTATAGAGAAGAAAAAATTGATAAAGAATCTTTGCGTTTTGCTAGACTTAATGATACTTTTCAAGCGGTACATGTTTCCGTAGAAAAAGAATTAATTCATCAATTAGCAGAGGACTATATCACACACCTTTCTAGTTTTAATCATTTATTTGAAGGCACAATAGATCTTTTAGAATATTTAGAACCTAAATATAACTTGCACATTATTACGAATGGTTTTCATCAAGTACAAAATGAAAAATTAAAAAATTCTAATATTGACACCTACTTTAAAACAGTAACCAATAGCGAAATGGTTGGTGTTAAAAAACCAAACCCTAAGATTTTTAATCATGCATTAGATTTGGCACAAACTACAAAAGCGCAAAGTATCATGATTGGTGACAATTATGAAGCAGATATTCTTGGTGCTTTAGACTTTGGTATAGACGCTATTTGTTTTAATTATCATAAGTTTTCTTTAGACTCGAAAATCAAAAAAGTAGACAGCTTATTAGAGCTAAAGTGCTATTTTTAAATAAATTAGCTTAAATTTAGTAACGCTCTTATTTAAAAAGGGCGAAACGGATGCTTAAATTTAAACTAAAATACCTTTTTGTTTTTTGTCTAATTGGAGTGCTTTTATCTGCTTGTGTAAACGATTTAGATTTTTCACAAGGTGAAGATTTTGCTATTTCACCAACCTTAGATGCTAGTCTAATTTATTTTGAAGAATCGGCAAGCTCTTTTATAGATGAAAATGGCGCAGAGCAAATCGTGGTTCGGGACTCTGTGAATATAGAGATATTTACCGATCCATTTACCGTAGATAATTTAATAAAATCGGAATTTTTATTTCAAGTATCCAACAGCATCAATAGATCTTTCCAAGCGCAAATAGACTTTTTAGATGAAACCGGCGTACTACAACATAGTTTTACTTTTTCGGTAGATGCTTCGCCAACAAATGAAGCAATAGTAATAATGCATCTGGAAACGTTTGAAAATGAATCTTTACTCGCCTTAAAGCAATCGGTACAAATAGTTATTACCTTAAGATTATTGCCAAGTAGTGATGGTTCTGTTATAGATGAAAACACCCCAGGAATATTAAAGTTTAAATCTAAAGCGACGTTTTACTTACTTTTGGATACTTCGACATGAAAAATATAAGGCTGTTATTTCTTTTAGCTACTTTTTGTGTCAGTTTTGCGCAAAACAAGCAGCTTCTGTATGGTTTTAATGAAATTCCGCAAAGTCTTCTATTAAATCCTGGAGGGCAAGTAAATAATGACTGGTATATTGGAATCCCTTTTCTGTCTCATGTACATGCTAGCTTTGGGATGACAGGATTTTCTGCATATGATATTTTTGCAGACGATGGGAGAGATTTTAATAGCAAATTACAGCGTACTATTTACGCAATGAAAGACACCGATTATTTTGCGCTAAACCAGCAATTTGATTTATTTTCTGGTGGATTTGCTTTTGGTAAAGATTTTATAAAAGACAAATATCTTTCTTTTGGTATGTATCAAGAAACCAATGCATTTATATATTTCCCTAAAGATTATGCTATTTTGGCTTATGAAGGAAACCACGGTAACATCGATAGAGTTTTCGATTTAAGCGATTTAAATATAAGTGCAGAGTTGCTTACTGTTTTTCATTTGGGATATAATAAGAAGGTAAATAAGAAATTTTCTTATGGTGTAAGAGGAAAAATTTATACGAGTGTTTTGGATATAAAATCGATTAATAATAGAGGGACTTTTGTTACAACGGAAGGAGAAAACAATTTTCTTAAGCAGGATTTCATATTGGATTTAGAAGTACAAACGGCCGGATTGAAAAGTTTTCTGGATGACGAAAATTCAGAGGTACGGAAAGACATGAAAAAGCTGCTAAGTAGCGCCTTTTTTGGAGGTAATTTAGGAGTAGGAGTAGATATTGGTTTTAGTTATAATATCACCGAGCAATGGACTTTAGATGCCAGCGTGCAAGACATTGGTTTTATAAGATATACAAAGGATCTGGAACACTTCAATTTAGATGGCGACTTGTCTTATGAAGGTATAAACCCATTATTTCAAGAAACGGAAGATGGACAAACAGCAGCGGAATATTGGGATGCCGTAGCAACAGATTTTGAAGATTTGTTTGTAATAGATACCACTTATTCTAAATACAGTACAGCTCGGCCAATTAAGTTTAATGCAGCGTTGCAGTATGCTTTTGGAAAAAAAAACGGCGAAGATTGCCACTGTTTACTAGCACAAGAAGAATACCAGAATAGAGTAGGAGCACATCTTTTTTTTATGCGAAGACCAAAAAGACCGCAAGCCGCAATAACCGCATTTTATTACCGAAGACTCTTTTCTAGTTTAGGTATTAAAGCTAGTTATACTTTAGATTCTTATTCGTATACCAATCTTGGTTTCGCACTTTCAGCAAATATTAATAATATAAATTTTTATATTGCAGCAGATAATTTATTAAAATATCAAAACGTAGCAAAAGCACAAAGTGTATCTTTACAGCTAGGTTTTAACTATATATTTAAAAACAATGAAGAATAAGATCGTATTATTATTTATAACCGCTATATGTATGTGCAATATGGCAAAAGCACAAACCAATATTAATGATTACAAATATGTAGTTGTGCCAAATACGTTTGATTTTTTAAATAAACCAGATCAATATAGATTAAATACATTGACCAAACTTCTTTTTGAAAAACATGGTTTTGCAACGATCATGGAAGAGGATACCTTTCCAGATGATGCTATTTCTAATGGTTGTTTGGCTTTACATGCCGATGTACTTAAAGAATCTGGAGTTTTTAATTCTAAGCTAAAAGTACAGCTAAAAGATTGTAAGAATAATATCGTTTTTACTTCTAATATTGGAAAGTCTAAAGAGAAAAATTATCAAGTAGCTTACAATTTGGCCTTACGAGAAGCTTTTAAATCTTTTGAGACTTTTAAATACCAATACAAAGAAAATGAAACCATACTAAGTTATGGTAAAAAGGACTCGCAAGAAAGTAGTGCAGAAATTGAAAAACTAAAGGAAGAAATTAAGACCTTAAAAGAAGAAAAAGTAGTAGTAGCAGAAGTAACTAAAGAAGTGGTTGCAGAAAAAGAGGTCGTTGCGGTGAAAAAGCCAGAGATTAAAGAAGAAGTAAAAAAAGAAACAATAGTTCAACCTTATAAACAAGAGTCTAAAAATATAGATTTTTTATATGCGCAAAAAACGGACAATGGTTTTCAGTTAGTAGATAGTACACCTAAAGTGGTTTATAAAATAAAAAAAACAGGAATGCCTAATGTTTATTTAGTGGAAGGTAAAGATGCCATTATCTACCAATTAAATAGCAATTGGTTTTTGGAGTATTATGATAATGGAAAGCTGCAAACTAAAACAGTACCTATTAAATTCTAGTAACAACTAATAATTAATAGCCATATTTAGCTTTCCAACGTTGTTTTAAAAACTCTCTGTGCGCATTTTCCCTAGCATTATTACTGGGATCATATAGTTTGGTGTTTTTAATTTCCTCGGGTAAGAATTCTTGTTTTGCAAAATTATTTTCGTAGTTATGGGCATATTTATAGTTATCACCATAACCTAGTTCTTGCATTAATTTGGTTGGTGCATTTCTAATTTCTAAAGGCACAGATAAATCTCCAGTTTCTCTAACTAATTGTTGTGCTTTACCAATAGCTTGATACGCAGCATTACTTTTTGGTGAGCAGGCTAAATACGTAGCGCATTGGCTGAGTATAATTCTTGATTCTGGATAGCCAATAGTAGAAACAGCCTGAAATGTATTATTTGCAATGACTAAAGCGGTTGGGTTTGCATTACCAATATCTTCACTAGCGGCAATTAATAAACGTCTTGCAATAAATTTCACATCTTCTCCACCTTCAATCATTCGTGCCAACCAATAAACAGCGCCATTAGGATCGCTTCCTCTAATCGATTTTATAAATGCTGAAATAATATCATAATGCTGTTCTCCGGTTTTATCATAACGAACCGTATTGTTTTGTACTTTTTCTAAAACACTATCATTCGTAATTATTACTTCATCGCTTTCTTCGGCATTTACAAGCAACTCAAAAATATTTAAAAGTTTTCTTGCGTCACCTCCAGACAGCTTCAGTAAAGCATCTGTTTCTTTGAGGGTTATGTTCTTTTTAGAGATGTACTCGTCTTTTTCTATAGCACGCTTTAAAAGGCTTTCTAAATCGTTTTTATCGAATGCTTTTAATATATATACTTGACAGCGTGACAAAAGCGCAGATATAACCTCAAAACTTGGGTTTTCTGTGGTAGCACCTATTAAAGTAACCCAACCTTTTTCTACTGCTTGTAATAAGGAGTCTTGTTGTGATTTGCTAAACCTATGAATTTCATCAATAAACAAAATCGGGTTTTTGGTGGTGAATAGTCCGCCACTTTGTTTGGCCTTTTCAATAACTTCTCGTACATCTTTTACTCCAGAATTTATAGCACTTAAGGTATAAAAAGGTCTGCCAGATTCATTAGCAATAATGTTGGCAAGTGTTGTTTTTCCAATACCTGGAGGTCCCCAAAGTATTAAAGAAGGTATTAAACCTAACTTTATCTGTTTGGTTAAGGACCCATTTTCACCAATCAGGTGAGCTTGACTAATATAGTCTTCTAAAGATTTAGGTCTTAAACGTTCTGCTAATGGTTCATTCATAAATGTAAAATTACAAATTCCTTTGTAGGCAGGAATCTCTTTTGAGTATTTTTAATGAAAAGAATATGACAATTTAACACACCAAATACTATTGGATAACAATTTGCTATCTTTAAAATATGCAAGAACAGT
Organism: Lacinutrix sp. MEBiC02595; assembly: GCF_053601555.1. NCBI lineage: Bacteria > Pseudomonadati > Bacteroidota > Flavobacteriia > Flavobacteriales > Flavobacteriaceae > Lacinutrix > Lacinutrix sp. MEBiC02595. The sequence continues at coordinate 479,995 of NZ_JBSHNU010000222.1, forward strand.
TTAAATTTACAACAGGAGTCTTAGGGTATCCAATAGCATTTGTGTTAATGCTATGGATTGTCTTTTGGTTTGAAATCCGTTTTCATGTAAATTTAAATAGCCATGGTATATATCCTAAAAGACTTTCTGGGCTGCAAGGTGTTTTGTTTAGTCCGTTTATACATTCCGGAATAAAACATTTATATTCTAACACCATTCCGCTATTTGTATTATCTACAGCGTTATTTTATTTCTATCGGCCAATTGCTTGGAAAGTATTGCTTTATGGTATTTTATTTTCCGGCTTCTTTACTTGGTGTATTGGTAGACCTTCTTATCATATAGGAGCTAGCGGACTTATTTATGTTCTTGTAAGTTTTACTTTTTTTAAAGGAATTTTGGCCAAACATTACCGGTTGATTGCTCTTTCGTTATTAATTATATTTCTATATGGTAGTATGGTTTGGTATACAATGCCAATAGAAGAAGGTATATCTTGGGAAGGACACTTGTCTGGTTTAATAACAGGATTACTGTTTGCTTTAGTTTTTAGAAAGGAAATTGCTAAACCTAAAAAATATGTTTGGGAACAGAACGATTTCAATCCAGAAGAAGATCTTTTTTTGAAACAATTTGACGCCGAAGGAAATTTTGCGCCAATAGAGGAACCTGAACCTGAAACAGAAGAGGAAATTCAAGATGGAAATCTTTCCGAAAAGCAAGAGAGCCCTACATTTCATTATATTTTTAAAGAAAATAAAGAGTAGCTTTCCTAATTCTACATACGTTGTCTAACTGCTTCGTATAGAAAAGCACCACAAGCAACAGAAACATTTAATGATTCGATTTCGCCAAGTAAAGGTAGTTTCGCTTTAGCATCTACCAGTTTTAAAACCGAAGGATTTATACCGCGACCTTCGCTTCCCATGATAATGGCACAAGGCTCTTTAAATGATACATCAAAAAGCATATTATCTGTTTTTTCTGTAGCAGCAATGACTTTTATACCAGAAGCTTGTAAAAGAAACATAGCGTCTTTTATATGATCTACTTTACAAATAGGAATTTTAAAAACTGCTCCAGCACTCGTTTTTATAGTATCTCCATTTACAGGAGCACTACCACTTTTTTGAATAATTATACCATCTACTCCAGTACATTCTGCAGTTCTAATAATAGCACCAAAATTTCGTACATCGCTTAATTGGTCTAGTAGTAAAAACAATGGTGTTTTACCAGATTCGGTAACTTGGGTTACAAGATCTTCTAAGTTATGAAACGCTATAGGTGAGATTTGAGCAACTACACCTTGATGGTTACTTTTAGTAAATCGGTTTAATTTTTCTACAGGAACATAGGAAGTGTTAATTTTCTCTTTTCGAATTAAAGATTCTAGTTCATGAGAAAGTTCTCCTTTAAGACCTTTCTGAATAAAAACTTTATCAATAGCTTTTTTTGCATTTATTGCTTCAATAACTGCTCGTATACCAAATATTTGTGTACTGTTTTCCATCGATACAAAGGTATAAAAAAACCAACTCTGTTTCGGTGGTTTTTTTAAGATATAAATTTATCTTTTATAGTGGTGTTATTGTAATGGGAAATCGTAAATATGGGAAAGGTAGGATACCTTAATAGGTGATTGGATTGGGAGAATGTTTAATGGAGCGTATAATCTAGGATAAATGTTATAACATAAGAATAATAGGTAACTATTTTTAAGATAGGACATATAGTATTGCTTGCTCTTAGGAAAGAGATTAGGAAGACAATACCTTTTTATATAATGGGAATACCATGGTAGAGATACTGTATTCTTTTTATAGGATTTAAAAGGCGTTTTTTGTTAAATAAAGGATATAAAAAAACCACCTCTATTGAGGTGGTTTTTGGTATTTAAATGGTTAAATATTATAAAGATGTAACTGTATAATTATAACCGGATACTTCAATTATTGCTATACCAGCAGCAGCATCAAAAGCTGAGTTCCCTACAGCATCATGAGTTGATTGCACGGTACCTAAAGTATGGTTTGCATTTGTAATTACACCACTTGTAGTAAAATATTCTTGAGAATATTCTAATGTTAATGGTATTGTATCTGTAAAACCATCACCACTATACGGGTTTTCATACATATCTGCAAGAATATAGTATGTTCCATCTGCAAGACCAGAAATTGAACCCACTTCAGGACAATCAGCTGTACCAGCAATATAGGAAACAATTGCACCTGCACTATTAGCTAATACAATATCATAATCAATTGCACAAATGCTAGTTAATGTTAAATCTCCGTTTTCGAATTCTCCATCCCAAGATAAAGTTAAATCTAACACATCGTTAATGTAATCATTTTCGATATCAATAGTTAATTCAAAAGGAGTTACTGTCATTCCAGCCGCATCTACACCAGTTAATACTAGTGTTTCATTACCTTCAACATATCCATTTTTAGCGATTTCAATTTCAATCGTAGCAGAAGTTTGTAAAGCAGGAATAATTAATTCTGCCATGATAAAATCATCAGCATCTGCAGTACTTGAATTTGCTATTACAATTGGTACTCTTAATGAAAGAGGGTTTGGCTCTGCAATAGTAGCAGTAAGCGTTACCACTGGTAAATCATCTGGGTCTATTAAAGACTCATCAATTACCGTATTATTCATTGTACTAGATAATGTTACTTCAACGGATGAGTAGTCTATTATAGAGTCTCCGGTCGCATCATCATTATCACAAGCAGTAAAAATAATACCTGTAAACAAAAGTAATGCTATGTTTTTAATTGTTTTTTTCATTTTTTTCATTTTAGTTTATTTTACTGTTTTACGTATGTAGAACTGTACTCATTATTTCCAGCATCAAATGTAATGGTATATATTGTTACAATATCTCCGTTAGCTTGAACTTGTCCATCAGCATGACTAAAAACATCATTACTATAGAAGCCTTGCGCTAGTTTTTGAGCAGGAACAGTTATTATGTTACAAGTATCTTGAAAATTGTAACCTTGTGTAGCTGCGGGAGCAGTACCTAGACCTCCTAAAGTCCAAGTTCCTGGAGTTTGAGCGTAATAGTATCCTGGAGATACTTCTGTTATTGTTTCAATACCTTGTACTCTAATGAAACCAGTAGTAGTATTTGTACTAGTAACGCTATAAGTTCCTGCTAAATTTGAAGCACAATTTACAATTACTTTAAAAGTACCAAACTCATCATTGAAATAGATAACAGATCCATCACTCTTAAAAAGTTTAACTCTAAAAGTAAATACATCTCCAATACGGATAGCATTAGATGCTAAAGATAAACCAGAAGTGTAATCATCAATACTAGAGTAAATCACATTAAAAGGAAGAGTAGTAGTTTCTGCAGCAACTGCTTCTTCGCTCACGATATCAACAAGTTCTCCATCTACTGTTTCATGTGCAGTATGTGTTTTTACTACTTGCACTTTTTCTATACCAGCAAGGCTTCCAAATCTTAATTTTAAATCAAAATCTAGATTCGTTGACGTAAAATCAATATCAGCATCTGATAAGGGAAGTCCTGATGCAGGAATTCCTAAAATAACTCCTGAAGAATCGTTATTATCTATTGTAAATCCAGCAACAGCTGAAGCTTCAATACTTTCAGAATCATCTGAGTCACAACTAACCACTACAAGAGCAATAGTTAATATTCTTAATATATTTTTTAAATTTTTCATTTTTTTCTTTTTTTTGATTATTGCCAGAATAATGTTGAAGTTAATTCATCACCACTGCTTAAAGAAGCTTTCGCTGCTTCATAACTAGCGTTGTTTAATGAAACTTCAGTAGTTGGGTAATATAAACGAGTTGGTATAGATGAGATATCACCTTCAACAGCTGGTGTTAAAGCTGGAAAACCAGTTCTTCTCCATTCTGTCCATGATTCAAATCCTTGACCAAATAAAGAAATCCACACTTGAGTAGCGATTTTTTCTCTTGCATCGCCTTGAGTCGTAAGTGCAATAGTAGCAGCATAATCAGCACCACCATCAGCTTCGTTGAAATCAAAACTAGCAATAATACCTTCGTCCATGTACATTTTAGCAGCAGCTAAGCTACCTCCAATTTTTCCTTCATTAGCAGCTTCTGCCATTAATAATTTTAATTGAGAGTGAGACATAATTACACCAGGTAATGTTGGACTTAAATAAAAGTCACCTAAAGGACTAATGTTTCCATAAGTATATCCTAAAGCATCACTAGGTAAACCAGTATATCCTGCAGGCTTTCCAATAATGTTTCCATCTACATTTTCACCTGCATAAATAGGTAATCTAGGATCTGACAATCCAGTAAGAATATCTACAACTGGTGAACAAATTTTATATTCAGATCTGTTACCATCTACGATAGTTTCATAAATAGGGTTAGCATCTGGTGCGATTTCATTATAAACTAATTGTGCACTATCTGCATTAGATGCAAACATTTTACCTTCAGTTACTAATGTTTGTAATTCTGACGCAGAACCATTAGAGCGCATTAACACTTTAAATTTTAAAGAGTTACCAAATTTCTCCCATTTAGATACATCACCTGCATATAATAAATCTGAACTAGCAGTTATTTCACCAGTACCAGAAGCTAATAATGCGTCTGCTTGAGTTAACATCTCTAATATACCTGCATATACTTCTTGAGAAGTACTGTAAGCTGGTTGCTCAATAGCAGGGTTTAAAGCTTCTGCAAATGGTATTGGACCATATAGATCTGTTAAGATTTGAAAAGCGTTAGCTTGCATGATTAAAGATACAGCTTGTAAGTTCGTGTTACCTTCCGCTTCCGCTAATTGGTACATCGATTTTGCATCACTTAAAACATCTGCATAAAGATTATCCCAAATTCCATCAATTACAGCACGTCTTGGAACATAACGAGCTTCGTCGTTATATTGTACTTTAGACCAATGTTGTGCCCAACATTCACCCATATCTCCACCACCTTGAGCGTTGTATACAACGTTTTGGTTGATTCTAATGATATTACCTAATAATAAATGCGCAGGAACTTCTGTGGCGTTATCAGGATCTGTATTTACTTCTCCAAAATCACTATCACAGCTAGCAATAACTAATGATAAAAGTAGGAGAAAAATTATTTTTGTATTTTTCATGTTTTATTTTTTTTTAGAATGATAAGTTTACATTAAATCCAACTGAACGAGCAGATGGTATTTGACCAAATTCTTGTCCTTGATCTCCATTATCACTACTGAAACCAGTTTCAGGATCAATGTGAGGAACTTTAGAATATAATAAGGCTAAGTTTCTACCTACAACCGCAAATCTAGCATTTGTAATAAAAGTGTTTTTTAATAAAGTCTTAGGTAATGAGTAACCTAAAGAAACAGATCTTAATTTAACATAAGATGCATCAAAAATAGCACTTTCTTCTACACCATTACCAAATGCTGCTTGGTTAAAAGCTCTAGCAGGAGCAGCTACATTATTTGCAACATATCCACCAGCACCATCAGACATAACTCCATTTCCAACGATTCCAGTTTCTCTTCCTACAAGAGTTTCTTCTAAGACACCTGCATATCTACCCCAAGCATAAGACATACTATGTACCTCTCCACCTATTTTAGCATCTATTAGTGTACTTAATGTAATCCCTTTGTATTCTAAGTTTAAGCTAACACCTCCTGTCCAGTCTGGTGCAATATCTCCTAATACTTTGTATTCTTGATCTACAACAGGTAAACCATTTTCGTAAATTACTTGTCCAGCATCATTGGTTTCAAAACCTCTACCTACAAGAACTCCATAAGGCTCTCCAGTTCTAGCTTCTAATCTAACTCCCCATTGACCACCTAATATGTATGAATCAAGACCTCCTAAAGAAACAACTTCGTTCTCATTTTTAGCCCAGTTTAAATCTACACCTAATTTAAAGTCATCGTTATCAATTATAGAAACTCCTAAAGATAATTCAATACCTTTATTAGACATTTCTCCTGCATTTTTCCAAGCACTTGTTTGTCCTGTAGAAGCAGATAATTGAATAGGTAAAATTAAGTCCTCACTTAATTGATCGTAGTAAGTTGCACTAAATTTAATTCTACTTTTAAACATTCTTACATCTATACCAGCTTCAAAACCAGTTACAGACTCAGGAGTTAAATCATCATTAAACCTTGTGTTAGGAGTAGATGCTAAGTTACCAAAAGCATTATTTGCTAAAGAATATGTTTGATTTAAGTTGTATGGTCCTAATGCACCAGTACTACCTACTTTAGACCAACCACCTCTTAATTTTAAGTAATCAATTTTAGCACCATCTAAGTCCACCATATCTGAAACGATTGCAGATAAAGAAACAGAAGGGTAAAAGAAAGAATTGTTTTGTACAGGCAATACTGAAGCCCAGTCATTTCTTCCAGAGAATTCTAAGAATAAGTAATCGTTATATCCAATAGATCCAAATCCGTACACACTATTAATTCTTCTATTACTAGTTGTATTAAAGTATGTTGGTGTTGCACCTGTTTTGATATTAGATAAATTGTATAAACCAGGTAACTCTAATTGAGCAGCTTCACCAATTAAAGAAGAATAATTTCTTTTCATTCCATTGGTACCAGCATTAAGAGATAAGCTAAAGCTTTCTGATAAATCGGTGTTGTAAGATAATAATAACTCTAAGTTAGTTTCAGAGTAATCTCTTTTGAATTCTGCGTAATAACCAAAAAGATTTTCGTTAGATCCTTGGGATTTAATTCTTTTTTCAGATTGTGTATATTGATCTCTACTGTATTTTGTAGTAATAGAAAATTTGTCTGAGAAGTCATAAGTAAAGAAAATATTACCAACGAAACGATTTTTATCAAATGTATTTCTGTTGTTTTCTAATACCCAGTAAGGATTGTTTTGGAAGTTTGCATTCCAGTTTAATGGAGTACCTTCTGCTGGCGTTCCTGCTGCTGCTAATGGTAAGTTTCTCCAGTCTTTAAAGTCTGAGAAATTTACCTGTCTTGCAGACCAGATGAACTGTTGCATTGGGTTTTCATTTGTATAACCACCAATTGGTAAGTTATCACTTTCTGTATTGATATAACTTACAGACATTCCTGCATGAAACTTTTTACCTAAATCCATTTTACCGTTGAAACCAAGGTTCAATCTATTAAGTTCAGTAAAAGGTAACATACCATCTTGTTCAGACTTACCTAAAGAGAATCTCATGGATCCTTTTTCACCACCTGAAGTTACAGTAATACTGTTACTTAAAGCAACTCCTGTATCAAAAAAGTCTTTTACGTTATCAGGACTTGATACCCATGGTAAAGCTTGACCTCCGTTTAATTGAGAATCCCATTGAATAAATTCAAAACCTGAATCTAAAGCAGGACCCCAACTTTCATCAACACCATCATTAACACCACCATTAGCACCATCTACAAACTCGAAATAATCAGGGTTAGAACCTTGACCATAAGAATTTTGGTAATCTGGTAATCTTAAAGGATTAGAGAAACTTGCGTTAGAGTTAATACTCACAGCGAAAGAACCATCTTTGTTACCACCAGACTTGGTAGTAATTACGATAACTCCATTTGCCCCACGTACACCGTATAAAGCAGCAGCATTAGGCCCCTTTAATACAGAAATAGACTCAATGTCATCTGGATTGATATCCGAAGCACCATTTGGTAAATCAGCTCCACCAGTAGAAGATGCTCCACTATAAGAAGAGTTATCTAATGGCACACCATCAACAACAAATAAAGGTTGGTTGTTTCCTGTAATAGTAGAGTTCCCTCTTAATACTATTCTTGAAGAAGCACCTACACTACCTGAACTGTTGGTAACTTGAATACCTGCAGCTTTACCAGAAAGCGCATTTACTAAGTTTCCTTCTCTAGCTTCAGTAAGACCTTCACCAGATACTTTTTGTACTGAATAACCAATTGCTTTCTCTGATTTTTTAATACCAAGAGCAGTTACAACAACTTCATCTAAAGTGTTGTCTGGTTCTAGAGAAGCATCTATTTTGTTAGATGCACCTACAGTTTTTGTTTGGTTTGAATAACCAACATAACTAAAAATTAAAACATCACCTTGTTTTGCATTAATGGTATAGTTACCATCAAAATCAGTTGATGCCCCAGTAGTAGTTCCTTTAATGATTACCGTTGCCGTTGGAAGAGGCAAACCGTTTTCATCAGAAACTGTTCCCGAAATTGTTTTTTCTTGTGCAAACGTAAATTGCACAACAAACGCCAGTAATAGCGTTAAAATTCCACTAAACTTTGTTTTCATTTTATATTTTATTTGAATTAGTCTATGCCAAAAATCATAATAAAAAGTTAATAAAACAATAATAATTGGTTAAAATTTTGATTTTTTTTTCAAAACATCACTTTTAAGGCCAATATTACGTTAAAAAATGGCTGTTAAGCTTAGGTGGATTTTGGAATTAGAGAATTTGAATTTTTGATTTTCGCTTTTACCATTAGCATAATTAAATTTTAGTAATCCTGCCTTAGTTAATAAGCCAAAACCAAAGCCAAAACCATATAATTTTTCTTTTTGACTGGTAAGCGTATTTTCCAAATAGGAGAAATCAATAATGGAATGTATATATAGGGAGTTGCTTAGCTGGTATCTGTATTCGGTGTTGGTAAGCGCATATAAGGAGGCCGTAAGACTATTTTCTTCAAAACCCCGAATAGAGTTTATACCACCAAATCTAAATAATTCATTTTCTAAATAATTTTTTGAGAATAAACCAGAACCATTAATTCTTATATATGCGCTGTTTTTTTTGTTTAAATTAAAAATTTTAAAAGCATCTATAAATAGAAGCGTTTGATTTTCGGTGTTATTAGCAAAACTTCTTTTTCCATTACCTACTTCGAGGGCCAAAAAGAGATTCTTGTCAAAGAGAAAGTTGTTTTGAAGTTTATTGTAAGTAAATCTTAAATTATAGATATTTGAGTTATAGTCTTGTATTTCTGGTAAAGTATTAGACTCGCTTAATAAACTATTGGATTTTGTGCTATTAATACCAAAGTGAATTCTGGTTTGCGGATTTATTTGATAAAATAATTTAGCAATTTGATTAACGGTTGTAAAGGAGGAATCTTTTTTAAAAATCTGCAAACCAACTTCAGCTCCAAGAGGAGAATTAAATAAATAAGGCAAACTTAGATTGGCATTAAATGTTTTTTGCTCATTCTCATCACTCTTATAAATGAGTTGAAAAGATTCACCAGTATTTAGATTATTATTTAAGTTGAGATTAAGGTATCCATTAAAATCTATTTTGTTGGTAGTTTCATTCGTTCCAAAACCTAAAAAGCCATCAAAATTATTGCTTTTTGCCTTTTTAAGATATAGATATAATATGGTGGAGTCTTTTGTGAATAAAACTTCGGGTTCTTTAATTTGATTTGCAAATTTTAATTCTTTTAAGACGGCGGTCTTTTTTTTGATTTCAGAAAGGTTAAATGTTTTCCTCTTTTTTAATTTTAAATAATGCTTTAAATAGGATTTTGGGAATTTCTCGTAACCCTTTAAGATAATTTTATCTATAGTTCTTTTATCTAGTGTTTCTTTTAAAACTAAAGTTGCCTTTAAGGTAGTTTTGTTTTTTACGGATATATCTTGAAGGGTAATTTCGCTAAATGGAAAACCTTGATCGCTAATTTTGGAGTTTATGGAATATAGAGAGCGTTCTATGCTATTAAACGGTAAAATAAAAAAATCGTCATAAACTAGATTGGAAACTTGCTCTAGTACCGATTTTCCGATTATGGCTTCATCATAATATATATGTATGTTATGATATCGATGTTTTAAACGGAATAATACCGAATACGTAGAATCATTCTCTTTGTTTAAATTTTGGAAGTCATTTTCAATATAGCCAATTTGGAATAACTTTATTTGAAGCGAATCTATTTCCTTTTTAACGGTATTTAAATCTATGTGCTTCTTTTGGTAAGAAATAGAATCTATTCGTTTTGTTTCCAATTCGGTTTCACCAGTAACTTTTAAATATAATTGCTGACTAATCGCTTCCGAAGAAAATAGAATACATAGAATAAGCGGTAAAAAGAAAGATTTAGACACAGGTATATGAAAACTTTTTATTGTGTAAATCTAACGGAAAAACAACAAAATTAATATAGATTGAATCCTAAATTTTAATTTATGTAAAAAATTAATGCCCAGTTGTTTGATATTTTCAAATTAATTCCTACATTTGCAGCCCTCTAAGAAGAGGACTTTAAAAAATTATATATAATATATATGCCAACAATTTCACAATTAGTACGAAAAGGAAGAGCCAAAATAACCAAGAAGAGTAAATCGGCTGCTTTAGATTCGTGTCCACAAAGACGTGGTGTGTGTACTCGTGTTTACACGACGACACCTAAAAAACCTAACTCAGCAATGCGTAAGGTAGCAAGGGTTCGTTTAACAAACGGTAACGAGGTTAATGCATACATCGGTGGTGAAGGACACAATTTACAAGAGCACTCGATAGTATTGGTTAGAGGTGGAAGGGTAAAAGATTTACCAGGAGTTAGATATCACATTGTTCGTGGTGCCTTAGACACAGCAGGTGTTGCAGGTAGAACGCAACGTAGATCTAAGTATGGTGCAAAACGCCCTAAGAAGTAATTTAAACTTTAAGAAGAAGACATGAGAAAAAGAGCAGCGAAGAAAAGACCGCTTTTGCCAGATCCAAAATTTAACGACCAGTTAGTAACTCGTTTCGTTAATATGATGATGTGGGATGGTAAAAAGTCTATAGCTTTTAAAGTATTTTATGATGCAATTGCAATCGTAGAAGAAAAGAAAACAGACGACGAAAAAACAGCCTTAGAGGTTTGGAAAGAAGCGTTATCTAACGTTATGCCTCACGTAGAAGTGCGTAGTCGTAGAGTTGGAGGAGCAACATTTCAAATACCAATGCAAATCCGTCCAGACAGAAAAGTTTCAACAGCAATGAAGTGGTTAATTAGTTATTCTCGTAAAAGAAATGAGAAATCTATGGCACAACGTTTAGCTTCAGAGGTTTTAGCAGCAGCTAAAGAAGAAGGAGCAGCAGTTAAAAAGCGTACTGACACGCATAAAATGGCAGAAGCAAATAAAGCATTCTCTCACTTTAGATTTTAAGAAATGGCAAGAGATTTAAAATATACAAGAAATATTGGGATTGCTGCTCATATTGATGCTGGTAAAACAACAACAACAGAGCGTATTCTATATTATACAGGAGTTTCACATAAAATTGGTGAAGTACATGATGGTGCTGCAACAATGGACTGGATGGAGCAAGAGCAAGAACGTGGTATTACTATTACGTCTGCTGCTACAACATGTACATGGCAGTTTCCAAAAGAGAACGCTCAAGTTCTTGCAGAAACAAAGGATTATCACTTTAATATTATTGATACTCCAGGTCACGTAGATTTTACGGTAGAAGTAAATCGTTCTTTACGTGTATTAGATGGTTTAGTATTCTTGTTTAGTGCAGTAGATGGTGTTGAGCCTCAATCTGAAACGAACTGGAGACTAGCGGATAACTATAAAGTGCCAAGAATTGGTTTCGTTAATAAAATGGACCGTCAAGGATCTGATTTTATGATGGTTTGTGGCCAAGTTAAAGAAATGTTAGGTTCTAATGCAGTGCCTATAGTTTTAAATATTGGTGACGAAGAGAACTTTAAAGGTATCGTTGATTTAGTTAAGAATAGAGCTATCGTATGGCATGAAGAAGGAATGGGAGCAACATTTGATGTTGTAGATATTCCGGAAGAGCTTAAAGAAGAAGCAAGAATTCTTCGTGGTAAACTTATTGAAGAAGTAGCTAGTTACGACGAGAATTTATTAGAGAAATTCATGGAAGATGAAAACTCTATTACAGAAGAAGAAGTGCATGCTGCACTTAGAGCTGCTGTAATGGATATGGCTATCATTCCAATGATTTGTGGTTCTGCTTTTAAAAATAAAGGGGTACAGTTCTTATTAGATGCTGTATGTCGTTACTTACCTTCTCCTATGGATAAGGAAGGTATTGTAGGTATTAACCCAGATACAGATAAAGAAGAAATTCGTAAGCCAAGTGTAGACGAACCTTTCGCTGCATTAGCTTTTAAAATTGCTACAGATCCTTTTGTAGGTCGTTTAGCATTCTTTAGAGCATATTCTGGTCGTTTAGATGCAGGTTCTTATGTGTTAAATAATCGTTCTGGTAAGAAAGAGCGTATTTCACGTATCTACCAAATGCATGCAAACAAACAAAATGCAATTGATTATATAGAAGCTGGAGATATTGGAGCTGCTGTTGGATTTAAATCTATCAAAACAGGAGATACACTTTCAGCTGAAAAATTCCCTATAGTTTTAGAATCTATGGACTTCCCAGATCCAGTAATTGGTATCGCAGTGGAGCCTAAGACGAAGGCAGATGTGGATAAATTAGGAATGGGCTTAGCTAAATTAGCGGAAGAAGATCCTACGTTTACTGTACGTTCAGACGAAGCTTCAGGACAGACTATTATTTCAGGAATGGGTGAACTTCACCTAGATGTAATTGTAGACCGTTTAAGACGTGAGTTTAAAGTAGAAGTAAATCAAGGGCAACCACAAGTAGAGTATAAAGAGGCTATTACACAAGCTGCAGATCATAGAGAAGTTTATAAGAAACAATCTGGTGGTCGTGGTAAGTTTGCGGATATCGTATTTACGATTGAACCAGCAGACGAAGGTGTTGTAGGTCTTCAATTTGAATCTGTAATTAAAGGTGGTAACGTTCCTAAAGAATTTATCCCTTCTATTGAAAAAGGATTTAAAATGGCAATGGCTAACGGACCATTAGCAGGTTTTGAAGTAGACGCAATGAAAGTGACATTGAGAGATGGATCTTATCACGATGTCGATTCAGATCAGTTATCATTCGAATTAGCAGCTAAACTTGGATTTAAAAATTCAGCGAAAGCAGCGAAAGCGGTTATAATGGAACCAATCATGAAATTGGAGGTGATTACACCAGAAGAAAACATGGGTGATATTGTTGGTGATTTAAATAGAAGAAGAGGTCAAATGAGTGATATGGGTGATAGAGCTGGTGCAAAAACTGTAAAAGCTACTGTACCATTATCGGAAATGTTCGGTTATGTAACTACATTAAGAACATTATCATCTGGTAGAGCAACTTCTACTATGGAATTTTCACACTATGCCGAAACACCTTCAAATGTATCTGAAGAAGTGATCAAAGCAGCTAAAGGAGAACAATCTTAAAAAGTTAAGAAAATGAGTCAAAAAATTAGAATCAAATTAAAGTCTTACGATCATAACTTAGTAGACAAGTCTGCTGAAAAGATTGTAAAAACAGTAAAAAGTACAGGAGCTGTTGTAACTGGACCAATTCCATTACCAACACACAAGAAAATTTTCACTGTATTACGTTCACCTCACGTAAACAAGAAGTCAAGAGAACAATTTCAATTAAGCTCTTATAAGCGTTTATTAGATATTTACTCTTCATCTTCTAAAACAATTGACGCTCTAATGAAGTTAGAGTTGCCAAGTGGTGTTGAAGTAGAGATCAAAGTTTAAGTTTAAACTTACATGTCCTTAACGATGGTTAAGGAAAAACGGTAAAAATACAATTCAAGGCTGAAACGTATTTTTCAGCCTTGTTTTTTTAATAAATAGTAACAAATAAATAAATAATAATATGTCTGGGTTAATTGGAAAGAAAATCGGTATGACCAGCATCTTTGATGAAAACGGGAAAAATATTCCTTGTACAGTAATCGAAGCTGGACCATGTATCGTTACCCAAGTCAGAACTGAAGAAGTTGATGGTTATGAAGCCATTCAACTTGGTTTCGATGACGCGACAGAAAAGAGCGCTACTAAAGCTGACTTAGGTCATGCTAAAAAAGCGGGTACTTCTGTTAAGCGTAAAATCGTTGAATTTCAAGGTTTTGATGCGGAGTACAAATTAGGAGATGCTATAACAGTAGAACACTTTACAGAAGGTGAGTTTGTTGATGTAGCTGGAACTTCAAAAGGTAAAGGATTTCAAGGTGTTGTAAAACGTCATGGATTTGCCGGAGTTGGTCAAGCAACGCACGGTCAACACAACCGTTTAAGAGCTCCAGGTTCTATTGGTGCTGCTTCATATCCTGCGAGAGTATTCAAGGGAATGAAAATGGCAGGTAGAATGGGTGGAGACACAGTAAAAGTTCAAAATTTAAGAGTTTTAAAAGTAGTTGCTGATAAGAATCTACTTGTGGTTAAAGGATGTGTTCCTGGTCATAAAAACGCTTATGTAATTATTAGAAAATAATGAAAGTAGCAGTTGTAGATATTAACGGAAAAGACACAGGAAGAAAGGTAGACCTTTCTAAAGATGTGTTTGCTATTGAACCTAATAATCATGCGGTATATTTGGATGTTAAGCAATACTTAGCAAACCAAAGACAAGGTACTCATAAAGCTAAAGAAAGAGCGGAGATTACTGGAAGTACGCGTAAGATTAAAAAGCAAAAAGGAACAGGTACAGCAAGAGCTGGATCTATTAAGTCAGGAGTTTTTAGAGGTGGAGGTCGTATGTTCGGTCCAAGACCAAGAAACTATAGCTTTAAATTAAACAAAAACCTTAAACGTTTAGCTCGTAAATCAGCTTTAAGTATTAAGGCAAGTGAGAAGTCAATTGTAGTATTAGAAGATTTAAACTTCGATACGCCAAAGACTAAAAATTTCACTGCAGTTTTAAAAGCTTTAGGACTAGAAAACAAAAAATCACTGTTTGTGTTGGGTGCGTCAAATAATAATGTATATTTGTCGTCACGCAATTTAAAAGGCACTGAAGTGTTAATAAACTCAGAGTTAAGCACTTACAAGATTTTAAATGCAAATCAAGTAGTTCTTTTAGAGAGTTCTTTAGAAGGAATTGAAACGAATTTAAGTAAATAAGAAACAAATGAATATCTTAATTAAACCGATAATCACAGAAAAAGCGACAGCAAATAGCGAGTTAAACAACTGCTATACTTTTCAAGTGAAGACAAAGGCGAACAAGGTAGAAATTAAAAAAGCAGTGGAAGCTGCTTATGGAGTTTCTGTTGAAAAAGTTCGTACTATAAATGTCCGTCCAGATAGAAGTACTAAGTTTACAAAAACTGGTATTCAACATGGTAAAACAAATGCTGTTAAAAAAGCAATTGTACAACTGGCGGAAGGTGAGATCATTGATTTATACACTAACATGTAATTAAAGACAAATGTCAGTAAGAAAATTAAAACCAATCACACCAGGACAGCGATTTAGAGTAGTAAACGGATTTGACGCCATTACTACTGATAAGCCGGAGAAAAGTTTATTAGCTCCGAATAAAAGGTCTGGTGGTAGAAACAGTCAAGGAAGAATGACCATGCGCTATATAGGTGGAGGTCATAAACGTAAGTATCGTATTATCGATTTTAAACGTGACAAAGCAGGAGTTCCTGGTGAAGTTATGTCTATTCAATACGATCCAAACAGAACCGCTTTTATCGCATTATTGAATTATCAAGATGGCGAGAAAAGATACATTATTGCTCAAAATGGCTTACAAGTAGGTCAGACAGTAGTGTCAGGTGATACAGCAGGTCCAGAAATTGGAAACGCAATGCCTTTAGGTAAAATACCTTTAGGAACTATTATTTCTTGTTTAGAGTTACGTCCAGGTCAAGGAGCTGTTATGGCTCGTAGTGCTGGAGCATTTGCTCAATTAATGGCGAGAGATGGTAAGTTTGCAACTGTAAAATTACCTTCAGGTGAAACACGTTTAGTGTTAGTAACTTGTATGGCTACAATAGGAGTTGTTTCTAACTCAGATCATCAATTGTTAGTATCAGGTAAGGCTGGTAGAACAAGATGGTTAGGTAGACGTCCACGTACTAGACCAGTAGTAATGAATCCTGTCGATCATCCAATGGGTGGTGGAGAAGGAAAATCTTCTGGAGGACATCCTCGTTCTAGAAATGGTATACCTGCTAAAGGTTATAGAACCCGTTCTAAAACAAAAGCGAGTAATAAATATATTGTAGAACGTAGAAAGAAATAAGATATGTCAAGATCATTAAAAAAAGGACCTTACGTTCATTATAAACTAGAAAAGAAAGTTGCAGCTAATGTGGACGCTAACAAAAAGACAGTAATCAAAACTTGGTCAAGAGCAAGTATGATTACTCCAGATTTTGTTGGACAAACAATAGCAGTACATAACGGTCGTCAATTTGTACCAGTTTACGTAACAGAAAACATGGTAGGACATAAGTTAGGAGAATTTTCACCAACAAGATCTTTTAGAGGTCACGCTGGTGCTAAAAATAAAGGTAAAAAGTAGAGCTATGGGAAGTCGTAAAAAACAAATGGCAGACGCTATTAAGGAAGCAAAAAAGGAAATCGCTTTTGCAAAACTTAATAACTGTCCTACATCACCAAGAAAAATGCGTTTAGTAGCCGATTTAGTAAGAGGTGAACGCGTAGAAAAGGCACTTAACATATTAAAATTTAGCCAAAAAGAAGCTTCAAATCGTTTAGAAACATTATTGTTGTCTGCAATTGCAAACTGGCAAGCTAAAAACGAAGATGCAAGCATAGAAGAGGCTGAATTATTTGTTAAAGAGATTAGAGTAGATGGCGGATCTATGTTAAAAAGATTACGTCCAGCACCTCAAGGTCGCGCACACAGAATTAGAAAACGTTCAAACCACGTTACAATAGTGGTAGGAGCTAACAATAACACACAAAGCTAAGGTAGATATGGGACAAAAAACAAATCCAATCGGAAATCGCTTAGGAATTATCAGAGGATGGGAATCTAACTGGTATGGAGGAAACGATTATGGTGACAAACTTGCTGAAGATTATAAAATCAGAGAGTATGTTCATGCACGTTTATCTAAAGCTAGTGTTTCAAGAGTAATCATTGAGAGAACTTTAAAACTTGTAACCGTTACTATCACTACTGCTAGACCTGGTATTATTATCGGAAAAGGTGGACAAGAGGTAGACAAGTTAAAAGAAGAGCTTAAAAAGATTACAGGTAAAGAGGTTCAAATAAACATATTTGAAATCAAAAGACCAGAACTTGACGCATTTTTAGTAGGATCGAGTATTGCTCGTCAAATTGAAAACAGAATTTCATACAGACGTGCTATCAAGATGGCAATTGCTGCTACAATGCGAATGAATGCTGAAGGAATTAAAATTCAAATTAGTGGTCGTTTAAATGGTGCTGAAATGGCACGTTCTGAACACTACAAAGATGGACGTATTCCTTTATCAACCTTTAGAGCCGATATTGACTATGCTTTAGTTGAGGCACACACTACTTATGGTAGATTGGGTGTAAAAGTATGGATCATGAAAGGTGAAGTATATGGTAAAAGAGAACTTTCTCCGCTTGTTGGATTATCTAAGAAGCAAGGAAAAGGTGGAAGAGGCGGAAGAGATAACAAGAATCAATCTCGTCGTAGAAAGTAATTTTTTAAAGAAAAGACAAAATGTTACAGCCTAAAAAAACAAAATTTAGAAAAATGCAAAAGGGACGTATGAAGGGGAACTCTGGTAGAGGTCACCAATTATCATACGGTACTTTTGGAATAAAATCATTAGATTCAAACTTTTTAACTTCACGTCAAATTGAAGCTGCACGTATTGCTGCTACTCGTTACATGAAAAGAGAAGGATCTTTGTGGATAAAAATCTTTCCAGATAAGCCAATCACAAAGAAACCTCTAGAAGTACGTATGGGTAAAGGTAAAGGTGCCGTAGAATATTGGGCAGCGGTTGTTAAACCGGGAAGAATATTATTCGAAATTGGTGGTGTGCCATTAGAAGTAGCGCAAGAAGCATTACGTTTAGCAGCACAAAAATTACCAGTTAAAACTAAGTTTGTAATTGCTAGAGATTATCAAGCATAATAATTTAAGATGATGAAACAATCAGAAGTTAAAGAATTATCTATTGCTGAGTTACAAGAGAAACTTAGTGAGACAAGAAAAAGTTATTCAGACCTTAAAATGGCTCATGTAGTATCTCCTTTAGAGAATCCAATTCAATTACGTTCTGTAAGAAGAGCGGTAGCTAGAATTGCGACTGAATTAACTAAAAGAGAATTACAATAATTCAGCTGAAAAGATGGAAAAAAGAAACTTAAGAAAAGAACGTGTAGGAGTAGTTACTAGTAACAAAATGATGAAATCAATCGTTGTTGCCGAAGTAAAAAAAGTAAAACATCCTATGTATGGTAAGTTCGTGTTAAAAACAAAAAAATATGTTGCACACGACGAAACAAACGACTGTAACATTGGAGATACAGTAAAGATCATGGAAACAAGACCTTTATCTAAATCGAAATGTTGGAGATTAGTTGAAATAATTGAAAGAGCTAAATAATTATGGTACAAACAGAATCAAGATTAAAGGTAGCTGATAACACTGGAGCAAAAGAGGTTTTAACCATTCGTGTTCTAGGTGGTACAAAAAGAAGATACGCATCTGTAGGTGACAAAATTGTTGTTGCTGTAAAAGACGCAACTCCTAATGGAAACATTAAAAAAGGAGCTGTTTCTACCGCAGTTGTAGTACGTACTAAGAAAGAAGTAAGACGTCCAGACGGATCTTATATAAGATTTGATGACAATGCTTGTGTGCTTTTAAACCCAACGGGTGAAATGAGAGGAACACGTGTATTTGGACCTGTTGCTAGAGAACTTCGTGATAAACAATTCATGAAAATTGTATCATTAGCACCAGAAGTGCTTTAAGACAATATATTAAGATGACAAAGCTTAAAATAAAATCAGGAGATACTATTAGAGTAATTGCTGGAGATCATAAAGGATCAGAAGGGAAAGTACTTAAGGTATTAACCGATAAGAACAAAGCGATCGTTGAGGGAGTAAACATGGTTAAGAAACATACTAAACCAAGTGCTCAAAGTCCTCAAGGTGGAATCGTAGAAAAAGAAGCTGCAATTCAAATTTCTAACTTATCATTGTTAACTTCGAAAGGAGAAACAACAAGAGTTGGTTATAGAATGGAAGGCGATAAGAAAGTAAGATTTTCAAAAAAATCTAATGAAGTAATATAGTTATGGCATATTCACCAAGACTTAAAGAAGAGTATAAAAGCAAAATAATTGCTGCTCTTACAGAAGAATTTAGTTATAAAAATGTAATGGAAGTTCCAAAACTTAAAAAGATAGTTTTATCTAAAGGAGTTGGAGCGGCAGTTGCAGATAAAAAGTTAATCGACTACGCGTTAGAAGAAATAACAACTATAACTGGACAAAAAGCTATAGCAACAATTTCTAAAAAGGATGTTGCTACATTTAAACTACGTAAAGGTATGCCAATTGGTGTAAAAGTAACTTTACGAGGGGAAAGAATGTATGAGTTTTTAGACCGTTTTATTACATCTGCCTTACCTCGTGTAAGAGATTTTAACGGAATTAAAGCTACAGGATTTGACGGAAGAGGTAACTATAACTTAGGAGTTGTAGAACAAATTATCTTTCCAGAGATTAATATCGATAAGGTAAACAAAATCTCAGGAATGGATATTACATTTGTAACTTCTGCGGATACAGATAAAGAAGCAAAATCATTATTAACAGAACTAGGGTTACCTTTTCAAAAGAACTAAGTTATGGCTAAAGAATCAATGAAAGCCCGCGAGGTTAAAAGAGCAAAGACAGTAGCAAAGTATGCAGAGAAACGTAAAGCTTTAAAAGAAGCTGGAGATTATGAAGCATTACAAAAGTTACCTAAAAACGCTTCGCCTGTGCGTATGCATAATAGATGTAAATTAACAGGAAGACCTAAAGGATACATGCGTACCTTTGGTGTTTCTCGTGTTACATTTAGAGAAATGGCAAATCAAGGGTTAATCCCAGGAGTTAGAAAAGCAAGTTGGTAAAATTAAATATAAACAGATTTTAGGTTCAACACCAACGTTGAAAACCAAGATCACAAAATCAATTAGTTATGTACACAGATCCAATAGCGGATTATTTAACTAGAGTTAGAAATGCGGTAAGAGCAAACCACAGAGTGGTGGAAATTCCTGCTTCTAACTTGAAAAAGGAAATTACTAAAATATTATTCGATCAAGGATATATTTTAAGTTACAAGTTCGACGATTCTTCAGTACAAGGGACAATTAAAATTGCTCTTAAGTACAATAAAGAAACAAAAGAACCAGTAATCAAGCAAATTCAAAGAATAAGTAAACCAGGTTTACGTAAGTATGCAAGTTCTAAAGAATTACCTAGAATCTTAAACGGTCTTGGTATTGCCATCATTTCTACTTCTCATGGAGTAATGACTGGTAAGCAAGCACAAAGAGATAATGTAGGTGGTGAAGTACTTTGTTACGTTTACTAATTTAAAGCCCAAAAGAAATGTCAAGAATAGGAAATAATCCGGTAGCCATTCCAGAAGGCGTAACAGTAGACATTAAAGATAATGTTGTTACTGTAAAAGGTAAATTAGGAGAATTAACACAAAACTTTGATTCAGTAGAAATCAAAGTAGAGGAAGGTAACGTAATGGTTACTCGTTCTTCAGACTCTAAAGATCAAAAAGCCAAACATGGTTTATATAGATCCTTAATTAATAACATGATTGAAGGTGTATCTAAAGGATGGACTAAAAATTTAGAGTTAGTAGGTGTAGGATATAGAGCATCAAGCCAAGGGCAAAAATTAGATTTAGCTTTAGGTTTTTCGCATAACATAGTATTGGATATAGCTCCTGAAGTTAAAATTGAAACAGTTTCAGATAAAGGAAAAAATCCAATTATAAAATTAACTTCTTTCGACAAACAATTAGTTGGTCAAGTTGCTGCAAAAATACGTGGCTTCCGTAGACCAGAACCTTACAAAGGAAAAGGTGTGAAGTTTGTTGGAGAAGTACTAAGAAGAAAAGCAGGTAAATCAGCTTAATAAGTAAGTTATGGCACTATCAAAATTCGAGAGAAGAATAAGAATAAAAAACAGAATTCGTAAGACTGTATCAGGTACAGGATCTAGACCGAGATTATCTGTTTTTAGAAGTAATAAAGAAATTTATGCTCAAATAGTTGATGATGAAACTGGTAATACTATCAGTGCTGCATCTTCAAGAGATAAAGACATTAGTTCTGCAAAAGGGAATAAGACAGAAATAGCTACATTAGTAGGGAAAGCTGTTGCCGAAAAAGCAATAAAAGCTGGTATTAATACAATCTCTTTTGATAGAGGTGGTTATATTTATCACGGTAGAGTAAAATCATTAGCTGATGGAGCTAGAGAAGCAGGACTTAAATTCTAAGAAATTATGAATCACAAATACAAAAGCGCAGAGCTTGTTAAACCAAGTGGATTAGATCTTAAAGATCGTTTAGTTGGTGTACAAAGAGTTACTAAAGTAACTAAAGGTGGTAGAGCATTTGGTTTTTCAGCAATCGTAGTGGTTGGTGATGAGGCAGGTGTAGTAGGACACGGTTTAGGAAAGTCTAAAGATGTTGCTAGTGCAATTGCAAAAGCAGTAGAAGACGCAAAGAAAAACCTAGTACGTATTCCTTTAATAAAAAGTACGTTACCACATGAACAAAAAGGAAAATTTGGTGGAGCAAGAGTAAACATCATTCCTGCAGCTCCTGGTACAGGAGTAATTGCTGGTGGAGCTGTGAGAACAGTTCTTGAGGCAGTGGGAGTACACGATGTATTATCAAAATCTCAAGGTTCATCAAACCCTCATAACGTAGTAAAAGCAACATTTGATGCTTTATTACAACTAAGAGATGCAAGAACAATTGCTCGTGATAGAGGAGTTTCTCTTGATAAAGTTTTTAAAGGATAATAAAGGAAAACGATGGCAAAGATAAAAGTAAAAAAAGTAAAGAGTGCAATCAATCGTACGCAAAGACAAAAGAGAACATTATTAGCTCTTGGTCTTAAAAAGATTGGTCAAGTAGTAGAGCACGATGCCACACCAAATATCCTTGGTATGGTTGCTAAAGTTTCACATTTAGTTTCTGTTGAAGAAGCAAAATAATATAACACTTACAAATGGATTTAAGTAATTTAAAACCTGCAGAAGGTTCAGTAAAAAATCAAGGTAAACGAATAGGTCGTGGACAAGGTTCTGGAAAAGGTGGTACTGCAACACGTGGTCACAAAGGAGCTAAATCTCGTTCTGGTTACTCTAAGAAAGTTGGTTTTGAAGGAGGTCAAATGCCTATCCAACGTCGTGTACCTAAATTTGGTTTTACTAATATTAACCGTAAGGAATATCAAGGTGTAAATCTAGATAAACTACAACAGTTAATTGATGACAAAGTAATTAAAGATACTCTTGATCTAGATACAATGATAACGTTACGTTTAGCTGGCAAAAATGAGCTAGTTAAAATATTAGGACGTGGTGAATTAAAATCTAAATTAACAGTAACAGCTCATAAATTTACAGCAACTGCAAAAGCAGCTATCGAAGCAGCTGGAGGAGAAGCAGTAACTTTATAATTAATTAAGAAGCATGAAATTTATAGAGACATTAAAAAATGTTTGGAAAATTGAAGAACTAAGAAACCGAATAATCTTAACATTAGGTTTATTATTAGTATATCGTTTCGGAGCACAAGTAGTACTTCCAGGTATTGACGCTTCACAATTAGAAGGTATACAAGGTAATACAGAAGATGGTTTATTAGGTTTATTAAATGCATTTACAGGTGGAGCATTTGCTAATGCATCTGTGTTTGCTCTTGGTATCATGCCCTACATTTCTGCTTCTATTGTAGTACAGCTAATGGGAATAGCAATTCCTTATTTGCAAAAACTACAGAAAGAAGGAGCAAGTGGACAAAAGAAAATCACGCAAATAACAAGATGGTTAACCATAGGAATCTGCTTAGTGCAGGCTCCAGGTTATTTAGCAAGTTTACCTGCTTTAGGTATTCCGCAATCTGCCTTTTTATTAGGTCAAGGTGGTTTATTCTATTTCTCTTCTGTTATTATTTTAGTAACAGGAACTGTATTTGCAATGTGGTTAGGTGAGAAGATTACAGATAAAGGTATTGGTAATGGTATTTCCTTATTAATTATGGTTGGTATTATAGCAACTTTACCTAAAAACTTCTTATTAAATGCATCTTCTAGATTAGAAGGAAATAACGTGATGTTAATTCTTTTCGAACTAGTAATTTGGTTAGCAATTATTGCAGCATGTATCATGTTAGTAATGGCGGTTAGAAAAATTGCAGTACAATACGCAAGAAGAACAGCATCGGGAGGATACGAGAAAAACGTATTTGGTGGTGCAAGACAATTTATTCCATTAAAGTTGAATGCTTCTGGAGTAATGCCAATTATATTTGCACAGGCAATTATGTTTGTACCAGGTTTAATAGGTGGCTCTTCTTTCTTAAAAGATACGGCAGCTGGACAATGGATGCAGACAAATTTTTCAGATATGTTTGGTTTCTGGTACAATTTAATATTTGCTTTATTAATTATTATATTTACATATTTTTATACGGCAATTACAGTACCTACAAATAAAATGGCGGATGATCTAAAACGTAGCGGAGGATTTATTCCTGGTATACGTCCTGGATCTGAAACCTCAGAATATTTGGATAAAATAATGTCACAAATAACATTACCTGGTTCTATATTTTTAGCACTTATTGCTGTGTTCCCAGCATTCATAGTTAAGCTAATGAACGTACAATCTGGTTGGGCCTTATTTTTTGGTGGTACATCACTATTAATTATGGTTGGAGTTGCAATTGACACTATGCAACAAGTAAATTCATACTTGTTAAATAGACACTATGATGGCTTGATGAAAACTGGTAAAAATAGAAAAGCAGTAGCTTAATTTATATACTATGGCAAAACAAGCAGCAATAGAACAAGACGGAACCATTATAGAAGCATTATCAAATGCTATGTTTCGTGTTGAATTAGAAAATGGTCACATTGTGACAGCACACATCTCAGGTAAAATGCGTATGCATTATATTAAATTATTACCAGGAGATAAAGTAAAATTAGAAATGAGCCCTTATGATTTAACTAAGGCTCGTATAACTTATAGATACTAATACCAATACGATGAAAGTAAGAGCATCAGTTAAAAAAAGAAGCGTAGATTGCAAAATAGTGCGTAGAAAAGGTAGACTTTACGTGATTAACAAAAAGAATCCTAGATTCAAACAAAGACAAGGGTAATTATGGCAAGAATTGCAGGTGTAGACATACCAAAACAGAAAAGAGGAGTAATCTCTCTAACTTATATCTACGGAGTAGGTAGAAGCAGATCAAAAGAAATTTTAGCAGAAGCTAAAGTTGATGAAAGTATTAAAGTTCAAGATTGGGACGATGACCAAATAGCAGCCATTCGTGATGCTGTTGGTACGTTTACAATTGAAGGTGAATTACGTTCTGAAACACAATTAAACATTAAGCGATTAATGGATATTGGATGTTACAGAGGTATTCGTCATAGATCTGGTCTTCCATTAAGAGGACAACGTACGAAAAACAACTCTAGAACTAGAAAAGGTAGAAGAAAAACTGTTGCTAACAAGAAGAAAGCAACGAAATAATAACATAGTCTTTAGTCTTTAGACGTTGGAAAGAATCTGTTTGAAATTAAGGTTTAGGATTCTAGCGACTATTAACTATTACTAAAAGCTAAAATAATATGGCAAAGTCAAGTACTAAAAAACGTAAAGTTATAGTAGATGCTGTTGGAGAAGTACACATTACAGCTTCTTTTAATAACATCATTATTTCACTTACCAACAAAAAAGGAGACGTAATTTCATGGTCTTCTGCTGGTAAAATGGGGTTTAGAGGTTCTAAAAAGAATACTCCTTATGCAGCACAATTAGCTGCAGAAGATGCTGCAGGTGTAGCAAAAGAAGCAGGTTTAAAGAAAGTGAAAGCTTACGTTAAAGGACCTGGAAATGGTAGAGAATCTGCTATTCGTTCTATCCACAATTTAGGAATCGAAGTAACAGAAATTATTGATGTTACTCCATTGCCTCATAATGGATGTCGTCCTCCAAAACGTAGAAGAGTATAATTTATATATTTTTAAATTTAATAGCAACTGTAATTATATAGTTGCTATTAAATTTTTTATACGTAAATTTGCAAACTGAAAAATAATAATAATCAAGTATCAACAAGAGATCAACGTTTGTCGAAGGATAAGATTAAGACCTTAATTCATAAACACTCTTAAAAAAACAATTTGAAATGGCAAGATATACTGGTCCTAAAACTAAAATAGCACGTAAATTTGGCGAAGCTATATTTGGAGAAGATAAATCTTTTGAAAAAAGAAATTACCCTCCAGGACAACACGGAAACGCAAGACGTCGTGGGAAAAAATCTGAATACGCAATCCAGTTAATGGAAAAACAAAAAGCTAAATATACGTATGGTATTTTAGAGCGTCAATTTAGAGGTTTATTCAAAAAAGCAACAGCTGCTCAAGGTATTACAGGTGAAGTTTTATTACAACTTTGCGAGTCTAGATTAGACAACGTAGTGTATAGAATGGGAATCTCTCCTTCTAGAAGTGGAGCAAGACAATTAGTATCTCACAGACATATTACTGTAAATGGTGGATTAGTAAATATTCCTTCATATTCTTTAAAAGCTGGAGATGTTGTTGCAGTAAGAGAAAAATCGAAATCACTTGAATCTATTGATAGATCTTTATCAAATTCAAGTAATGTATACGAATGGATTACATGGAATAACGATACTAAGCAAGGAACTTATGTTTCTGTACCTGCTAGACTTCAAATTCCAGAAAACATAAACGAGCAGTTTATCGTTGAATTGTATTCTAAATAATAATTAATCATATTGGTATTTAGCCAAAGGATTTATTTGTGTTCTTCAAACTTATAAATCGCGCAACTAAATAACAATTAAAACGAAGAACAATATGGCAGTATTTAATTTTCAAAAGCCTGATAAAGTAATCATGATTGATTCTACTGATTTCGAAGGTAAATTCGAATTCAGACCACTAGAACCAGGTTATGGATTAACAGTTGGAAATGCTTTAAGAAGAGTTTTACTTTCTTCTTTAGAAGGATTCGCAATCACATCCGTGAGAATGGAAGGTGTAGATCATGAATTTTCTACCATTGCAGGTGTAGTGGAAGACGTAACAGAAATGATATTGAACTTAAAACAAATGCGTTTTAAGCGTCAAATAGAAGATGTGGATAACGAGTCTGTTTCTATTTCTATTTCTGGTCAAGATAAAATTACAGCTGGAGATTTTCAAAAATTTATTTCAGGATTCCAAGTATTAAATTCAGAACTAGTAATCTGTAATTTAGATCCTAAAGTAAATATTAACATGGAAATCACCATTGAAAAAGGAAGAGGTTATGTTCCTGCAGAAGAAAATAAAAAATCATCTGCACCAATAGGTACCATCTTTACAGATTCAATTTATACTCCAATTAAAAATGTTAAGTATAGCATTGAGAATTTTCGTGTAGAACAAAAAACAGATTACGAAAAATTAGTTTTCGAAATCATTACAGATGGTTCTATTACACCTCAAGATGCTTTAACCGAAGGTGCTAAAACTTTAATTCATCACTTCATGTTATTCTCTGATGAGCGTATCACATTAGAAGCGGATGAAATTGCACAAACAGAAACTTATGATGAAGAATCACTTCACATGAGACAATTGCTTAAAACAAAATTAGTGGATATGGATTTATCTGTACGTGCTCTTAATTGTTTAAAGGCTGCAGAAGTAGATACTTTAGGAGACTTAGTTTCTTTTAATAAAAATGACTTAATGAAGTTTCGTAACTTTGGTAAAAAATCGTTAACAGAGCTTGAAGAGCTTGTAAATGTTAAAGGTTTAAACTTTGGAATGGACCTTTCAAAATATAAATTAGATAAAGATTAATTACTTCATATTTTGCTCCTCAATAGTGAGTTAGAGCAAGATGAAGCTAAAACAAAAATGTCATGAGACACGGAAAAAAAGTAAATCACTTAGGTAGACAAACAGCCCACAGAAAAGCAATGTTAGCTAATATGGCTTGTTCTTTAATAGAGCACAAACGTATTAACACAACTGTAGCAAAAGCTAAAGCTTTAAAAGGATTTGTTGAACCAATGATCACAAAATCTAAAGACGACACTACGCACAATAGACGTATTGTTATGTCTAGATTAAGACAAAAAGAAGCAGTAACGGAATTATTTAGAGAAGTTGCTACTAAAGTTGGAGATCGTCCAGGTGGTTATACACGTATCATCAAACTTGGAAACAGACTTGGGGATAATGCAGATATGGCAATGATTGAACTTGTAGATTACAATGAAATTTACAATGCAGATAAAAAAGCTAAGAAAACTACGCGTAGAAGTAGAAGAGGTGGAAACAAAGATGTTGCTCCGGCTGTAGAGACTAAAGCTACAAACGAAGAAGAATAAAATAACATTTTTTTAACAGTGCAAAAAAGGCAAACTTATTTAAGTTTGCCTTTTTTTTTATAGATTTACGTACACAAAAAACAAATCATGAAAAAATTATTTTTAATGGCATTTCTAGTAAGTGCTACATTCTCTTTTGCGCAAACTGGTTCCGAAATTCTTCCTGATGGAGGAGGGAACAATGGTAGTGATCTACAAAATATTAATAGTAGAAGTGGGTTTTGGATTAAATCTACAACTTCTAATAATTTAGATGGTACATTTTACCTGTATGATAAATGGGTGAATAGAGCACAAGTGTATGTTTCAAGCGGTAAAGGATATAACATTCCTAACTGTAATTTCAATGTGAAATTCAATCGTTTTGAGGCACTTTTAGATAATGATACCAAAGGAAAAGTTTTTGCATTTAATACTAGAGATGTGACTAAAGTGAAAATTGGTCCTAAAACCTTTGTTACAAAGGCAATTGATCAAGGTGCAACGTACTTATTAGAGGTGATTCAAAAGGGAGAAAAAGTTGCTTTATATAAAGCATATAATTCAAGTATTATTGAAGCAAGAATTAACCCTATGACACAAGAAGCTATGGGGAATAATAAAGTAGATATTGTATCTAGTTATTATGTGGAAAAAGACGGTAATATTGAGCTTGTTAAAATGAAAAAATCTTCTATATTAAAGTTAATGGCTAATAAAAAAGGAGAAATGAAAACCTTTCTTAAAGAGAATAAATTATCTATTTCAGAGGATGCAGACCTTTTTAAGATATTCGATCATTATAATGCATTATAAATAGTCGTAATACTTATGTATATAAAAAGGATAAACTATAATAGTTTATCCTTTTTTTTTATGCCTTTTTTTAAGGGCTTATTGTACTAGTGTTTTAGGACAAGAAGTATTTAGCTTATAAGCTTAACTTCCTTAAGTAGTAAAGTAATAGTTAACATAGGCAACGTTGCTTTTTTTAGATATTTTATAACTCGGTTTACAGATTTAAGATATATTTTTCTAACGCTTTATTGGTACTGACTTACCATATGCAGAAACAGAAGGTTGGGATGGTAATGACATACGTTTTGAAATGCATGTATGATTTTTCTTTAATTTTTTAGGGCAAGTACCGTTATTTTAGTTATATTTAAGATAAAATATACAGATTATGAAAAAAATTTTAGGTTTAGCGCTTTTATTATGCACGGGCATGTCATTCTCTCAAACGAGTTCAGCTACTATTATAGGTGGTGGTGGTGGAAATAAAATTAGTGATCTTTTTGCTAATGATAATATGAACACTAACAGTGGCTTTTGGATAACGACAACAACCTCTGGTGACATGAATGGTTCATCTTATCTTTACGAGAACTGGATTAATAGAGGCGAAATTTATGATGCCACAGGTAAAGGATATAACATACCCAATTGTAATTTTAATATAAGTTCTAATAGAATTGAAGCGCTTCTAAATGAAGATAGTGCAGAAAAAGTTTTTGTATTCAATACTAGAGATTTAAAAAAGGTAAGAATAGGCCTTAAAACCTTTGTAAATAAAAATATAGATAAAGGGCAAAATTATTTACTAGAAGTAATTCAAGAAGGAGACAAAATTGCTTTATATAAATCGCATAGTACTCTTGTTATTGTTGCAGAAGTTAACCCTATGACAAATCAAAAAATGGGTAAAGATAAAATGACAGTAGAAAATAGTTACTACGCAGAAAAAAACGGAAAAATACAAGAGGTTAAGATGAAAAAGTCTAACCTTTTAAAACTAATGTCTAATAAAAAACGTGAAGTTAATAGCTTTATAAAGGAGAATAAAATATCTACATCTAAGGAAGCAGATCTTTTTAAAATTTTTCAATATTATAACACATTATAATAATTGTTAATAAGCAATAATAATATAAAGGATAAACTATTTTAGTTTATCCTTTTTTTTATGCAATTTTGCAAACCAAACAACACTACAAAAATTACACAATGAAATACCAATCTCTTAGAAAAGCAATAATTCTATTAGCAGATGGAACCATTTTTCATGGGAAAGCAGTCGCTAATAAAGAAGGTACTGCCTTTGGCGAAGTATGCTTTAATACTGGAATGACAGGTTATCAAGAAATTTTTACGGATCCTTCTTACTTTGGGCAACTTATGGTTACAACCAATGCACATATCGGTAACTATGGTACCAAGGTAGAAGAAGTAGAGTCGGATGCTATAAAAATTTCCGGTCTTATCTGTAAGAATTTTAGCTATGATTATTCTCGTGATGCTGCAGATGCTTCTTTAGAAGAATTTTTAGAAAAGAATAATCTCCTTGCAATTTCAGATATAGATACAAGAGCACTGGTAAGTTATATTAGAGATAATGGCGCAATGAATGCTGTAATATCTACCGATGTTGAAAATGTAGAAGGACTTAAACAACAATTAGCCGAAATACCAGATATGCAAGGTTTAGAGCTAGCGTCCAAAGTTTCAACCAAAGAGGCTTATTATTATGGGGATGAAAATGCTACCTTAAAAATTGCAGCTTTAGATATAGGAATTAAAAAAAACATACTACGTAATTTAGCGAAAAGAGATGCCTACATCAAAGTGTTTCCATACAATGCTACGTTTGAAGAATTAGCGGCATGGAATCCAAATGGATATTTCTTATCTAATGGTCCTGGAGATCCGGAGCCTTTGGTAGAAGCACAACAAGTAGCTAAAGAAATTATTAAAAGAGATTTACCATTATTTGGTATTTGTTTAGGGCATCAAGTAATTGCTTTAGCAAATGGAATATCCACTTTTAAAATGCATAATGGGCATAGAGGTATTAACCATCCCGTAAAGAATTTAATTACAGGGAAAGGAGAAATCACTTCGCAAAACCATGGATTTGCTGTGAACAGAGAAGAAACAGAAGCACATCCAGATTTAGAAATTACACACATACATCTAAATGATGATACTGTGGCAGGAATTAAAATGAAAAGCAAAAACTGTTTTTCTGTACAATATCATCCAGAAGCAAGTCCTGGGCCACATGATTCCTCTTATTTATTTGATGAGTTTATTGAAAACATGAAATCGAAATAATATAAAAAAGACAACGAAAATAGTAATTCGTTGTCTTTTCTGTTTTACTAAAACGATATAGGAACAATTTTAAACAATTCTTTAAATAACTTACTTACTAAAAGAGAATTAAAAAGTAAATTTGAGGAACAAAAACATATTTTATGAGCATTATAATAAATATTCACGCAAGACAAATTTTTGATTCAAGAGGAAACCCAACAGTAGAAGTTGATGTTATAACAGAAAATGGCTTCTTAGGAAGAGCTGCTGTACCATCTGGAGCTTCTACAGGAGAACACGAGGCTGTAGAGTTACGTGATGGCGGAAAAGCATATATGGGAAAAGGAGTTTCTAAAGCTGTGAAAAATGTGAATACTATAATTGCAGAAGAACTATTAGGTGTTTCCGTTTTTGACCAAAATGATATCGATCAAATTATGATTGATTTAGATGGTACTCCAAACAAATCAAAATTGGGAGCAAACGCAATTTTAGGAGTTTCTCTAGCTGCTGCAAAAGCTGCTGCAAATGAGTTAGCCTTACCTTTATACAGATACGTTGGTGGTGTAAGTGCAAACACACTTCCAGTTCCAATGATGAATATTATTAATGGTGGTTCACATAGTGATGCACCAATTGCATTTCAAGAATTTATGGTAATGCCTGTAAAAGCTAAAAACTTTACACATGCCATGCAAATGGGAACAGAGATTTTCCATAACCTAAAAAAAGTATTACACGATAGAGGTTTAAGCACTGCTGTAGGAGACGAAGGTGGATTTGCACCTAACTTAGAAGGTGGTACAGAAGATGCTTTAGAAACTATAGCTAAAGCGGTAGGTAACGCTGGATATACTTTAGGGGATGATGTTATGATTGCTTTAGATTGCGCTGCTGCGGAATTTTTTGTAGACGGGAAATATGATTACACGAAGTTTGAAGGAGATAAAGGGAAAATAAGAACCAGCAAAGAGCAAGCAGATTACTTGGCAGAATTAGCTGCTAAATATCCAATTATTTCTATTGAAGATGGAATGGACGAAAACGATTGGGAAGGTTGGAAATACTTAACAGAAAAAATAGGAGATAAAGTACAGTTAGTTGGTGATGATTTATTTGTTACAAACGTAGAACGTTTATCTCGCGGAATAGAAAATGACATCGCAAATTCTATTTTAATTAAAGTAAACCAAATCGGTACATTAACAGAAACTATTGCTGCCGTAAATATGGCGCACAATGCGGGTTATACATCCGTAATGTCCCACAGATCTGGAGAAACTGAAGATAATACCATTGCAGATTTAGCGGTAGCGTTAAACTGTGGTCAAATTAAAACAGGATCTGCTTCTCGTAGTGATAGAATGGCAAAATACAACCAATTACTTCGTATTGAAGAAGAATTGAATACCGTAGCTTATTATCCGCAAGAGAAAGCGTTTAAAATAAAATAATAGTATTTCGAGTAATTGTAAAAAGTGCTTATTTGTATAAAATAAGCACTTTTTTTATGCCATCAATTTTAGTGATATTAATATTGTAAAAAGCTTTGTTAAATCGCTTTAAAAATCGAGTGGTTTTTCGTAATTTAGCATTCCGCAAAACAAATAATATTCAAAATTAAATATGTCAAAAACAGCTACAATAGAAATTGATGGAAAAAAATACGAGTTTCCTTTAATTAAAGGAACAGAAAACGAGGTTGCTATAGATATCAAAACCTTAAGAGGAGTAACAGGTGGTGTAACAACCATTGATCCTGGATTTAAAAATACAGGTTCTTGCGAAAGTGCTATTACGTTTTTAAATGGTGAAGAAGGTATTTTAAGATATAGAGGGTACTCTATTGAAGAATTAGCTGAAAAAGCTGATTTTCTAGAAGTAGCATTTTTGTTGATTTTTGGTGAATTACCAAATAAAGAAGAATTAGAGAAATTTCAAAAAGACATTAAAGAACAATCTGTTGTTGATGATGATATAAAGAAAATTTTAGATGCTTTTCCTAAGTCGGCACACCCAATGGGAGTTTTGTCTTCTTTAACAAGTGCATTAACCGCATTTAATCCTTCTTCTGTGAATGTAGATTCTGAAGAGGAGATGTATAAAAGCGTAGTGAGAATATTAGGGAAATTTCCAGTATTAGTAGCTTGGACAATGCGTAAAAAACAAGGCTTACCATTAGATTATGGAGATAACTCTTTAGGTTATGTAGAAAACATCTTAAAAATGATGTTTAAAAAACCAAACGAAGAATATGTACAAAACCCAATTTTAGTTAATGCTTTAGATAAGTTATTAATATTACATGCAGATCATGAACAAAACTGTTCTACATCTACTGTACGTATCGTTGGTTCTGCACACACAGGTTTATTTGCATCTATTTCTTCAGGTATTTCTGCTCTTTGGGGACCACTTCACGGTGGAGCAAACCAAGCGGTTTTAGAAATGTTAAGTGGTATTGAAGAAGATGGTGGAGATACTAAAAAATACATGGCTAAAGCAAAGGATAAAAATGATTCTTTCCGTTTAATGGGCTTTGGACATAGAGTCTATAAAAACTTTGATCCAAGAGCAAAAATTATTAAAGTTGCTGCAGATGAAGTTTTAGGAGATCTTGGAGTAGAAGATCCAATTTTAGATATCGCTAAAGGATTAGAAAAAGAAGCTTTAGAAGATAAATACTTTGTAGATAGAAAATTATATCCAAATGTAGATTTCTATTCTGGAATTATTTATAGAGGTATGGGAATACCAACAGATATGTTTACAGTAATGTTTGCACTTGGTAGATTACCAGGTTGGATTGCACAATGGCGTGAAATGCGTTTGCGTAAAGAGCCAATTGGTAGACCAAGACAAATTTATATTGGAGAAACGCAAAGAGCTTTTAAAGACATAAAAAACAGATAAGATTAAAAATCTTTAAACTAAAAAGCTTCATAAGAAATTATGAGGCTTTTTATATATTTACAGTATGCTAAAACTAAACGTAAAAAACGAAACATCTAGACTAAGAGCAGTGGTTCTTGGTACTGCAATAAGTAATGGGCCAACACCAAGTTTGGACGAAGCTTATGATCCTAAATCTGCACTACATATAAAGGCAGGAACCTATCCTGTTGAAGCAGATATGGTTAAAGAAATGGAAGCAGTAGCTAACGTTTTTAAGAAATATAACGTAACCGTTTACAGACCAGAATTAATAGAAAACTGTAACCAAATTTTTGCAAGAGATATCGCATTTGTAATAGATGATGTTTTTGTAAAGGCAAATATTTTACCAGATAGAGAAGAAGAGTTGGACGCGATACAATATGTTGTGGACAAAATTAATCCTGATAAAGTTATTCGTCCTCCAGAAGAAGTTCATATTGAAGGAGGAGACGTCATGCTTTGGAATGATTATATTTTTGTTGGTACCTATAGAGAAGAAGACTATGCCGATTATATTGTTGCTAGAACTAATTTACAAGGTGTTGCATTTCTAGAAAAAACCTTTCCGCATAAAAAAGTGAAGTCTTTTAATCTTAGAAAATCGCAAACTGATCCAAGAGATAATGCCTTACATTTAGATTGCTGTTTTCAACCTATTGGAAAAAATAAAGCGATTTTGCATAAAGAAGGTTTTCTAGAAGAAGAAGAGTATTCTTGGTTGTTAAATTTCTTCGGAAAAGAAAATTGTTTCATAATTACCAAAGAAGAAATGTTTCATATGAATAGTAACGTATTCTCTATTTCGGAAGATGTTGTTATTTCAGAAAAAAACTTCACTAGATTAAACAGCTGGTTACGAAAAAATGGTATTACGGTAGAAGAAGTGCCTTATGCGGAAATATCGAAACAAGAAGGTTTGTTACGTTGCAGTACGATGCCTTTAATTCGCGATTAATTAAAAGGTAACTCGTAAGCTTGCGTTTGGCGTAAATTTTAAAGATTTGTTATTTACTTGTATTGTTTTTTCCGTATCCGTTTCGTCTACAATATAATAACGATTAATAACATTGTCTTGATTGGTAATGTTTTTAATGCCAAATCGTAGAGATGTTTTTAGTTTTTTAGACACATGAAACGTATAGCTTAACGAAGCGTCAAAACGAATAAAAGCATCTAGGTTTTCGTTATTTGGTACATCGTAATTCACAAAATAGAAACTACCATTTTGTGTGGTTTCATTCCCTTCCAAAGGTTTGGTATATGGTAAACCAGATCGGTACATGCTACCTAAAGATATTTGTAAATCTTCAAAAAGATTATAATTAAAAGCGAAGGATATAGAATGTCTAATATCTGTGTTGTTGGGGAATTTCTTAGGAGTAAAACTATGAAAGGTATAGTCGTTAGTACTATATGTATAACTTAACCAAGTACTATATTTTATCGAAGTTATATTAGCTAAAAACTCGATACCTTTTGCAGCGTAACTTCCTGTCGCATTTACGTATTGAAAGTTGTTATAAAAACCTTGATTAGATGCTGTGATACCATCAACTTTTTTATAAAAGCTAGTTAGGTCTACATGAAAATTCTTTTTGTTAAACGCTACACCGAAAGAACCTTGTTTACTTGTAGATATTGGTATGTTTTCTTCGTTAGCCAAAACCCATCGCCTATTTTCAACGCCTAAAAAATCATCTTGAAAATCTACTATTTGGTTAGTCGATTGGTTTTTAAACTCGCCTTCTATTTTTATAGCAAAGTGTGGAGACAATTTTTGTCTAAAATTTATTCTAGGTTCCATAAGTAATTTGCTAAACTTTTGAAAGTAATTAAAACGTACACCAACTCTTAAGTAGGTATTGTTCTTTTTGTATTCTCCTTCCGAGAAGAAAGCATGATTTAATAGCACATCCTTTTTTTCTTTAAGGTAAGATGGACCACTAACAGTAGTTTTATTTAAGATTCCAGTTTCATTGAATTGATAACCATTAAGGAGTACTAAATTATCATTAACAGAAAAATAGGAGTTTAGTTTTAATCCAGTTTCTAATACTTCATTACCTTGTTGTAAACGTTGGTCTGTTTGTACTCTATAATCATCTGCATTTACTGTATATTTAGAGGAGTAACCAATTAATTTTGTTTTAAACTTTTTACTCCATTGTGCCTGCCAATTTCCTCCGAAACCTATGTTTTCTTGCGATAAGGTGCTATTTTTAGAAGTGGTTTCCTCTTCGGTATTGGTAATCGTTTCCGCATAATCTAAATTATTATAAATGCCAATAACGTTGGCACGGAGTTTATGCTTTTCGTTTAGATTAAATAATAACTTTGCAGAATAATCGTAAAAGAAAAAATCGGAAGATGTGTTATTTTCATTAATTTCTTGCGTATTGATATCGCTATCTTGAAAACTTCGTTCAAAATAATTGGCATAGGTTGGTGTGCTTAAATAATCTGTAAAAGAACGTCGGCCAGAAATATGAAACTCTATTTTTTTTGAAATTGGTATTTGTAAAAAAGCGTCTGCACTTATTAAATTAAAACCAGCTCCTCCAGAAAATGTATTGGATATTTCGTCTTTACTAAACATGTTTATGGTACTAGAAACACCATCGCTAAATTCGCTACTTGTGCCGTTTTTAGTTACAATAACTTTGTTTGTTAGATTGGGGTTGTACGCAGAAATTAATCCGAAGAAATGCCCAGAATGATACATTTTAATCGCATCCCAAATAATTAAATTTTGGTCATTAGTTCCACCTCTTACATTGATGTTTGCAATACTTTCATTAGCACTCTCTACACCTGGAAGCGCTTGTATAGATTCTAAAATATCTGGTTCTATCAAACCGGGTAAAATGCCAAATTTATCTGTGTTTAAAATAGTGCTACCATCCATCCTTTTTTGTAAACCAGTGGTTAAAAATTTAGTGATGGTAATTTGGTTTAACTCTTGATTGGTTTCACTTAAATAAACGATTTTACATTGGTTACTTTCATTAAAAAAGTGATTTGCTTTTAAGTGTACCGTTTTATATCCTAAATATGAAATACTAATTATAGCATCACTTGGTACATTTGTAAGTTTAAATTTCCCAGCGTAATTGGTAGCTGTTCCTATTTGCGTATTCGTAATTATAATAGAAGTACCCAATAGCGGTTCGTTATTTTCTTGGTCTACTATGATACCGCAAATAGCAATCGTTTTATTAACAACAGAAACTGTTATGTATCTATTATCTAAAACATTAAAATTTAGTAACGTTTTTGTGTTTAAAAAGTTTATGGTTTCGGTTAAGGATAATGTATCTGAAGGCGTTTCAATAAAAATAGCTTTTACATCTTCTACGGAATAAGAGAATTTCACATCAAATTTTTCTTCTATAGAGGTAATGATACTTGTAAGTGCTTTTTTTTCAGAAGTATTTTGACTGAAACTTAAAGTAGAATAAAAACAGAGTATGTATAAAAAACATTTAGTGAGCCTCATAGTTGCTTAAAGTAATAGTATTACCAGTAATGGTATAGCTTAATTTTAAGGGAATACTAACAGATTGCAATGCTATATCTTTATTGTTATGCGTGAAAGTTCCTGTAAATAATTGATCCGTATCTATATTATTTGCTGTTATTTTAATATTATACTGTCTTTCTAGCTCTTCCATTACTTGGCGTAAAGGTACATTGGTAAAGCTAGATTCTTGTTGCAACCAAGATGGGTTTGTAGCATGTAAGTCTTTAAATTCTGTTTTGTTATTTAATATTCTGAAAGATTTTCCTTTAGCTAATTTTATCGTTTCCTTATTGTAAGTAACACTTACTAAACCTTCATAACAGGTAACTTCAAAATAATTATCTCTCTCTTTTACATTAAACTGCGTTCCTAAAACTTGAACTATTCCAGCAGCTGTATGTACGGTGAACTTTTTACCTTTTGCTACTTTAAAAAAAGCTTCTCCATCTAATTCTAAACTTCTATTATCCTTCCATGATTTTTTATTAAAGCTTAATTTGGATGCTGCATTTAAAATCACCTCCGAGTTATCCGGAAGTAATAATGTTTCTGTTTCTGCATATTTAGTTTCAAAGGATTGCATATTATTGAAAAACAGAAAGTAGGATGAAGTTAATAGAATAACAAAAACAGCAGCTATTCTATAAAACTGTTTAAAGTTTAAGGTTCTAATTTTGGGGTCGCTTTTGGTGCTTTTTCTGTTTTTAAAATCTTCTAAAGTTTTTTGTGCATCTATTTTTGGAGCTTCTAGTTGTGAAGCATAATGTGCTATTTTACTAAGCGTTTTTGAATTTTCAGAGGTATTTAAATCTGCAATCTCTTTTTCAGAAAGGTCGTGGTTAAACCATTTTAATATGTCTTTTTCTTCTTTCATTTTTAGCGTTCTAATAATAAGACAATTACATTAGTCTTTTCCCTACCACAAATATTAAATATTTTCTATTTTTGATCTTAAGGCTTTTAATGCTCCAGACATTCTTTTCTCTACTGCTTTTTGCGAAATATTTAAAATTTCAGCAATTTCTCTATATTTTTTACCATCAATCCTATTCATTAAAAAAACTTCACGTTGCCCTTCTGTTAGTCCAGAAATAGCATTTTGTAGTTTGATTTTAAACTCATCTTCTTCTAATAAGTATTCCGGGTTTTGGTTATTAGTGTCTATATAAGGAGATGCTTTTGCATATTCTAAAACTACTTTATTATGTTTTATAGTATTTAAAAACAAATTATTTACTGTAGTGAATAAATATGTTTTGGCCTTGGTGTAGTCAATTTTAGAACAGTTTTCCCAAATTTTAGAAAAAGCGTCTTGAACCAAATCCAAAGCATTATCTGGATCCCCACATTTGTAATACGCAAAATTATTTACTGCTTGAACCTGTTTTAAATAGAAAGAATTAAAATAAGATTCATCACAGAGGTTGTTAGTAGTTTGGGTCATTTAGTGTTCATTATAATTCTCGAAAGATAATATTTTTTAAGGTAAGGTAGGGTAAACTGTTTTAGAGATGTCTTAAGTGCATAAAACCCTTAAAACAATTTATTATGGAAAACAGAACATTAGAATTTATAGAAATTACTTTAATCGTATTTGCAATGGCATTAATTATTGCATCCATCCTATTATTAAATCAAATAAATTAAAAGAAAAGTAGGGTAAAATTAAAACGAGTTGTCTTACTAATAGAAAATGAAAAAATCGTTAAGTAAATAAATAAAGTTAAATTTGTAAACATTAAAATATTATGAAAAATTTAAAATTAATTACCTCCATCCTATGCATCGCATTATTTTCATTGCTGTCTTGTCAAGATGAAATAGATAATGAAAATGGTGAAAATCCAAATACCAATTCGGCAGATTCTCAAACAGCAGATAACCTAACAAGAACATCTATGTTTGATGGTTCTTTTGATGATTTTCTAGACGGCGTTTCCTGCTCTTCTATTTTATTACCAGTTACAGCAACTATAAATGGTACATCCATAACTATTCTAAATGAAGTAGATTACACGCAGGTGCTTAATATTTTAGGCCAATTTAATACCGATGAAGATACCGTAGTACTTCAGTTTCCGTTAACAGTTTCCTTAAGTAATTATACAGAGGTCGTTGTTACAAGTCAAGGAGAATATGATGCTTTGGTAGATGCATGTGAAGCGGCAGAAGCAGCAGGAGAAGCAGCAATATCTTGTTTAGATATAGAGTTTCCAATAACAGTATTAACATATAGCTTGTCTTTAGAACAAACGGGAAGTGTCGTGTTAGAGTCTGAACAACAGTTGTATGCATATATGAATGGTTTTAGTGATGATGAATTATTCTCTATTAGTTATCCAATAGACTTAACTTTTACCAACGGAACTTCAACAACAGTAAGTAGTGATTCAGAATTACAAGCAAGTATTAATGATTGTGTAAATGAAGCCGGAATTATCGAGGATGCAGAAGATGAAGCTAATACTTTAGAAGTACTATTAGTAGATGGTCTTTTTCAAGTGGATTCTTTTGTGATTGCTGGAGTAAATACAGCAACGGATTATGTAGAATATACTATTGATTTTGCAAACGATTTAAGTTTAGTAGCAGAAAATATAGTAAATACAACCAGCAATGATGTGCAGGGAACTTATGAAGTTACTTCGCAAACAGAAGTGTTTTTAAACTTAAACTTTACTGGTAATGCTACTTTTAGTTTATTAAATCAGGAATGGCAAGTAACGAGTTATAGCAACACTACAATAGAATTGCAAAGCTCTACAAATGCAGCAATAACGTTAGTTCTTACGCAAGTGTAATCTAAATATATTTGAAATTAAAAGGATTAAAACAGCTGTTAGAATTTTCTAGCAGCTGTTTATAAAAAAAAACTAAAATGAAAAAGATAGTATTTGTATTAAGTTTTTTGTTAACTATTGTAGCCTGTACAACGGACGATTCTTCAAACAGCGAATCGAACAATAACAACAATAATACCAGTGCTAACCAACAATCAACTGGTAGCTCATCTAATGATTTATTATCCGATGCAACATATACAAGTATGAAAATAGAACTTGTTTATGTCGACGGTTTTGAGCCTTCGCAGACAGCAATAAACAATTTTGTAGCTTTTTTAGAAGCAAGAACGTTTAAACCTAATGGTATACTAGTTGAAAAAAGAGCAATAGCTTCGCCTGGAAATGCACCATATACAAACGCAGAAATAAGAGCCGTTGAGGATGCAAATAGAACAGCATATAATACAGCAGATCAAATTGCAGTTTGGGCTTTTTTTGCAGATGGAGAGTCGGATAGTAACACAAATAACGGCGTAGTTTTAGGCACAGCATATAGAAATACATCTTTTGTTATTTACGAAGAAACGCTACACGGTTTTAGTGATAGTGCTTTTGAACCTAGTAGAAGTCTATTAGAAACGACTGTAATAATGCATGAGTTCGGACATATTTTAGGATTAACAAACTTAGGAGCAGACTTACAATCTAATCATGAAGATGCAGAACACCCAAAACATTGCGATGTAGAAACCTGTTTAATGTATTGGTCTGCCGAAACTGGAGACGGTATTGCTAATTTAGTTTCAGGAGGATCTGCTCCGCAATTAGACGCACAATGTATTGCAGACTTGCAGGCTAACGGCGGAAAATAATTTATAACATTTAAGAAATATGAAAAAAGTATATTTAATAACTATAGCATTGCTATGCCTAGTTTTTACTAGTAATGCACAAGAAGAAAATTCAAACGAATCTAACTTTGGTTTAAAAGGAGGATACAATTTAGCAGCAGTGCACTTCGATGGAGAAGGAGAAACTGGGCAAAGACATGGTTTTCATGTTGGCTTTTACGGAGAGTCTTTTGTTTCAAACAACTTTGCAATACAATTAGAATTACTGTATGCACAACAAGGCTACGAAATAAAAAACGATAGCGGAACCTTTACACAAAAACTAGATTATATCAACGCTCCTTTAATGTTTAAGGTGTACCCCAATAATAATTTTTATTTGGAAGTTGGTCCACAAGCTGGTTTAGCTATTTCACACAAAGAAACTTTTGATAGTAGCTTCAACCTTTTTGATACTTCGCAAGAGTTTAAACCTAATAAGTTTGATTGGGGAATGAATTTTGGAGGCGGATTTAAAACAAATTCCGGTATTAGTCTTGGTGTAAGATACCATTTAGGATTAGGTGATATTTATGAAGAGGAAGGTAGTCCCCGAAATAGAGTATGGCAATTTTCAATTGGGTTCGATTTATAGCCGAAAATTAGAATTAATTAGTTTAGCTTTGCTCTGCTAAAAAGAACAAATATGCAACAAACTACAAATACTATATTGATGATTCGTCCTATTAATTTCAGGAGGAATGAACAAACCGCAGTAAATAATTTCTATCAAAAAGAAGCCGACAATGTATTGCCGGAAACGGAGAATGTAAAAGCGCAAAAAGAGTTTGATACGTATGTAGACAAGTTACGTAATATTGGTGTTCATGTAGTTGTTGTAAATGATACGGAAGAGTTTGATACTCCAGATTCTATATTTCCTAACAATTGGATTTCTTTTCATGAAAACGGAACCGTTGGTTTGTATCCAATGTTTGCAGAAAATAGAAGAAATGAAAGAAGAGAAGATATTTTAGAATCTCTTGAAAAGGAAGGTTTTACAATTGAGAATGTTGTAGATTATACAAGTGCAGAAGACGAAGGTGTTTTTCTGGAAGGAACCGGAAGTTTACTTTTAGATCGCGTAAATAGTATTGCATATTGTGCGTTATCTGCTCGTGCTGATGAAGGTTTATTTATAGAATTTTGTGAAGATTTTGAATATACTCCAGTAGTCTTTAAAGCGAACCAAACGGTAGACGGTAAACGCGAAGCGATTTATCATACCAATGTAATGATGTGTCTAGCAGAAACTTTTGCTGTGATATGTTTAGACACTATAGATGATAAAAAAGAACGTAAAAACGTTGTTAAACATTTACAACAAAGTGGCAAAGAGGTTATTTCAATAACAGAAGAGCAAGTAAGTCATTTTGCTGGTAATATGTTACAAGTAAAAGGTACAGGTGATAAACGCTTTTTAATTATGAGTCAAGCGGCTCACAATTGTTTAACTCCTGCGCAAATTAAGACCATTACAAAACATTGCGAAATTGTAAGTAGTAGTTTAGATACTATTGAATCTTGTGGTGGTGGAAGTGCACGCTGTATGATGGCAGAGGTGTTTTTACCTAAAAATTAAACGCCTCCAGTAGGATTTGTTTTTGGTAACTCAACATAAAAAGTACTGCCAATGGCTTCTGTGCTTTCTACCCAAATTTTGCCATGATTAAGTTCTACTAGTTCTTTGCAAATAGTTAAACCTAATCCAGTGCCTTTTTCGTTTTTAGTACCAATAGTAGTAAAAGTATTGTTTTTAAATAACTGGTCTTGATTTTCTTTAGAGATACCTACACCAGTATCACCAATACTAATTAAAGATTGTCCATTACTAATGTGGTTTTGAATTGTAATCGTATCACCAGATTTACAAAATTTAACAGCATTAGTAAGTAGATTTTGTACAATAATTTCTACCATACTTCTGTCTGCGTAAATAAAATCATGTAAAGAATTATCCTCTATTCTTATGTTTTTCTTTTCTGTTTTTTGTTCAATAAGTTTTAATTTATCTAAAAAGACTTCTTGCACATCAAACAAGCTTGGTTTAGACTCTAAGGATTGCATTTGTGATTTGGACCAATTTAATAGATTGAATAAAAGCAAAGAGGCATTATTCGCATTCTCACTTAATTCTGGTAATAAATGATTAAACTCATCTTTACTTAAGGAACCATCTTTTAATAAATCTATAAACCCTTTAATAGAGGTAAGTGAGTCTTTTAAATCATGAGATACTATAGAAAAAAGTTTATCCTTTACCTTATTAATATCTTCTAAGTTTTTGGTCTGATCTAAAATAGCTACATTTTGGATATTAATTTGCTTGTTTTTGTCTTCTAATTCTTTCGTATATTTAATACTATTGTTTCTTTTTAAGTAGATTAAAATTAAAAAAGTAGATACTACTAGCAATGCCAGTAATAGCAAATAGAAAATAAGGTTTAACCGGTCTATTTGTTGTTGACTTGCTTTCTTTTCTTCTTCATGTTGACTAATTAATGCTTGATTTGTAGCATTACTAGTTGTATTTAAGTCTTGACTTTCAATAGGAACTATTGCCGTGTTTTTCTCTATTTCTTTAGCCGAAGCATTTTGTTGTTGCCGCTTCTCCACTTTACTTTTAAGCTCATAATGCCTTCTTTGCCAAATATAAGCTAGTTTAAAATTATTTTCTACGGAATCTAATTTAGCTCTTAATCCATAATTTTTTATCAGTTGTTCTTCATCTTGCACCGTTCTAGCTAAAGTGGTCGCTTCATATAGCAAACGTTCGGCAACAATTGGTTTTCTTTCTCTTAAATATAGCTCTCCAGAAGTATTAAGTGCTATTAAAGTACCCAGATCATTATTAAGTCTCCTATTTAATCGAAGACCTTGTGTTACATATTCTTTAGCTTGATCTAAATTATTAAGGGAAAGATAGGAGCTTCCTATTTTTGTTAAAACATCACCTCTTAATATCGTGTCACTTGTATCTATACTTGCAAGTACATTATTGAAATAATAAATTGCTTTTTGGTATTCATTTTTGTTATAAAATAAATCTCCTAAATTTTTATTGGTTTGTATAACTTCTTCTTCCTTACCAAGAGATTGTTCTAAATCTAGTGTTTTTTTGTAAAACGTAATCGCTAGATCGTAAGCTTCCATTTTGTCATAAGCCGTAGCTAAATTCCGGTAAGCATCACAAAGCTCTTCTTTTAAATCTCGTTTTTCAAGTATCTCTATTGCAGAAAGAGAAAATTGTAAACCTTTGTCATAGTTACCTCTTGCAATTTCAATTAGACCAATACTATTATTAATTTTAGCAATTCCTAAAGTATCAGTTAATGCAATGTAAAGATCTTTAGATTTTGTGTAGTTGTCAATGGCATTAAGGTAATCTTCTTTTTTAGCAAAAATAAGTGCTTTATAATATGTGATCTCAGCAATACCTGCAGTGTAGTTTAAGTCATTAGATAGCTTTTCACTTTCTCTAATAAATTGTAATGCTTTGTTATAATCTTTTGTGTGGTACAGTAA
Organism: Lacinutrix sp. MEBiC02595; assembly: GCF_053601555.1. Taxonomy (NCBI): domain Bacteria; kingdom Pseudomonadati; phylum Bacteroidota; class Flavobacteriia; order Flavobacteriales; family Flavobacteriaceae; genus Lacinutrix; species Lacinutrix sp. MEBiC02595. The sequence goes on from NZ_JBSHNU010000222.1 coordinate 524,245, forward strand.
CTTAATTATCTGTAAGGAAGTGTTGATCTTTGTCGTGTCCGGTTTCTGAAACGCTAGCTGAATAGTGAGATTGTCAAGATCCTCGGTTTGCGAGAAGCCCAAAAGTGCACTAAGACAAAAAATAAGTGTAATCAGTTTCCTCATTTAATACATTTACAAGAGTAAGGTATCAACTAAGAGTCTTTTTTGAGGGAATCAAAAACGCTTTGTTAAATTATAATTAGTTAATAGTTATTAAAAAATATCCAGTTTTTTAGGGATTGGATAAAATCCTTGAAAGACAAAACTCAATAAAACAGATTGAATAAACTAATTAAAGCGATTTAATGCAGAAAAATTAGATAAAGTGAGAGTTTATTTTGGTGCGATATAATTTTACAGACAAAACACTAAAAATAAGGACAAAAGGAGCTTGGTTTTCACTCTTATAAAGTCAGAATTTATAGTTTTTCGTATTTTAGTTTATTGTTTTTAACAAATATTTTCAGCAATAAAATGCTATATTTGCAACCTTAAAATGAAAAGCAAAATGAGCCTTCAAAACACTTTATCAAATCATATAAAACAAGCTATTACATCTATTTATAAAGTAGATTTAGAATCGGTAGAATTTCAAGCAACCAGAAAAGAGTTTGCAGGAGATATTACGGTGGTTGTTTTTCCTATGTTACGGGTAATAAAAGGGAACCCAATACAAATAGGGGAAGCTATTGGTAATTATTTAGTAGAAAACGTGGAGGACGTTAAAGCATTTAATGTGGTTAAAGGCTTTTTAAATGTAGAAATTAATGATGGCTATTATGTCGATTTTTTCAATGCCATTAAAAACAATACTACTTTTGGTTTTGTAAAACCTGCCGCAAATGAAAAAGCGGTAATGGTCGAGTATTCTTCCCCTAATACCAATAAGCCGTTGCATTTAGGTCATGTACGTAATAATTTATTAGGATATAGTGTTGCCGAAATTATTAAAGCTTCTGGTAAAAAAGTATACAAAACGCAGATTATTAATGATAGAGGAATTCATATTTGTAAAAGTATGTTGGCTTGGCAACGTTTTGCTCCCAATGGGAGTGATGGAGAAAAGGAAACTCCAGCAACCACATTGAATACGGATTTAAAGAAAGGAGATAAATTAGTTGGTAACTATTATGTAAAGTTTGACCAAGAATATAAAAAGGAAATTCAAGATTTAATAGCTAAAGGGCAAACGGAAGACGAAGCAAAAAAGAACGCTCCTATTTTATTAGAAGCACAAGAAATGCTAATTAAATGGGAAGCAGGAGATGAAGCTGTTGTTGCGCTTTGGACTAAAATGAATAATTGGGTTTATAGTGGTTTTGATATTACCTACAAAAATTTAGGAGTAGATTTTGATACACTGTACCACGAAAGTAAAACCTATTTGTTAGGAAAAGAGTTTGTTGCCGAAGGTTTAAAAACCGGAGTTTTCTTTGCAAAAGAAGATGGTTCTGTTTGGTGTGATCTAACAGAAGACGGCTTAGACGAAAAAATTGTATTGCGCAGTGATGGAACAGCTGTTTACATGACGCAAGACATTGGTACTGCAATACAACGTGTAAAAGATTATCCAGATGTTGGTGGTATGGTATATACCGTTGGTAATGAGCAAGACTATCACTTTCAAGTATTATTTTTAATTCTGAAAAAGCTTGGATTCGATTGGGCTAAAAACCTATTTCATTTAAGTTACGGAATGGTAGATTTACCTTCTGGAAAAATGAAAAGTAGAGAAGGTACCGTTGTAGATGCAGATGATTTAATTGAGGAAATGGCAACTACAGCAAAAGAAATATCTCAGGAACTAGGGAAGCTAGAAAGCTATTCGGAAACGGAAAAACAAGAACTTTACCAAACCATTGGTCTTGGCGCATTAAAATATTACATATTAAAAGTAGATCCTAAAAAACGTATTTTGTTTGACCCTAAAAGTTCTATAGACTTTCAAGGGAATACAGGGCCTTTTATACAATATACCTACGCAAGAATACAATCTATTTTGCGTAAAGCCGATGTAGACGCCACTGTCACACTGAGCGCAGTCGAAGTGTCTTTACACGAAAAAGAAAAAGAATTAATTAAACAATTACAGCTTTTTCCAGAAGTAATACAAAACGCAGCAGCAAACCATAGTCCTGCTTTAGTTGCAAATTACACCTATGACTTGGTGAAAGAGTTTAACTCGTTTTACCAAAATGTATCTATTCTTGGTGCAGATACCGAAAACGAAAAAGTTTTTAGAGTACAATTAGCACAAATAGTTGCGAATACTATTAAAAATGCATTTGGTTTATTAGGAGTTGCAGTTCCAGAACGTATGTAACCAATTCTTGAAAAAGCATTCATTTTATTAGGTTTTTATCGGTTGGTTTACTCGCGCTCGTTTGTAACGAGTGCGTAAGCTCTTTTACTCATAAAAGAGGTGTGCTAGCCAGAGGTGTCTAGTGTGTTTTCGTTTAAAGAAACTCTTTTTACGCTAATAATATGTGTGAATTATTTTTTGTGCTACTTCAAATAACTAGACTATTTTGTGTGTAATACAACATCGATTTTAATCTTTTTTAAATAGATTTATGCTACGTTATTTTCATCTCCCAATTCAAGTTCTTCGAAATTAAATTTTAAATTAAGAACACCAATATCTGCTCTTATAGAAGTGATTAAAGTGGCGGTTTCTTTGTTTATATTTTTCTTAAGTTCATTACTAAGTGCTATTTTTCCATCCTTGATTTTAGCAGTGTCTATTAAATCATGTATTTTATTTCTAAAGGAAAACAAATGGGAACGCGTAGTTTTTCCTAAGAAAATACCGTGTTCTGAAAAGAAAAAAGTGGTAACATCATTACAAAAATTACGACTGGGTTTTTCATTTAAAAACCAGGTCGTTTTATTTTCTTCTATCCGTTTAGAAATAATAGTGTGCTTATTATAAAGCCTAGAAAGAGGCTTTAGTTCTATCCAAAATTGTTGATACGCATTCAGTTGTTTTTCAAAGAAGACCTTTCTGTAATTTTCGTGAATCGTTTTCTTGAATTTTTTGATTAATATAAACTGTGTGACTACGGTAGAAGCTATTGCAGCAACAAAAGCGATTAGAGCTATTAATATTTTAGAGTCTATTTCCATTAAATGTTTATTGAATTACGACTATATGTGACTGATTTAGTGTTAGTTGTTCTGTGAAAACTAAGTTAGCTGTTTTTTTTCACTAAGTCAAATAGATAAACTATTTTTGCTTTCATGCAAAACACGCTTCAAAACTACATTCCAAAGCAAGCAATACCTTATGTTTTAAACTTATTGAAACATGATAACTTGGTGGTTAAAGTTAAAAAAGAACGCAAAACGAGACATGGTGATTATAGAAAATTACCAAACAATAAACACCAAATAACGATTAATGCAAATCTAAATAGTTACCGATTTTTAATTACCTTAATTCATGAAATCGCACATTTAGAAGCTTTTACTAATTATGGGAGACTAATAAAACCACATGGCAAAGAGTGGAAGCGAACGTTTCAGCATTTAATGCTTCCTGTTTTAAACCCAGAAGTGTTTCCTATGCAATTATTACCTTTATTGGCTAAGCACTTTAAAAACCCAAAAGCGTCAAGCGACACAGATACGCAATTGGCCTTAGCTTTAAAGCAATTCGACGAACCAAATGATAATCACTATGTTTTTCAAGTACCTTTGGGTAAATCTTTTAAACTCTACAATGGTAGAGTGTTTGTTAAAGGACAACAACGAGTTAAACGTATTGAATGTATAGAAGTTGCATCCGGAAAAATGTATCTTTTTAATCCCAATGCAGAAGTAGAATTATTAAATTAGTAATATGAATAAAAATAATTATGCCATATTAATGGCTGGAGGAGTAGGATCAAGATTTTGGCCAGTAAGTACCAAAGAGTTTCCAAAACAGTTTCACGATATGTTGGGGACAGGAGAAACACTTATCCAAAAAACATTCCATCGCTTAGCAAAAATAATTCCACAAGAGAATATATTCATATTAACTAATGAGATTTATAACGATTTGGTGTTTGCTCAATTGCCTCAAGTTACCAAGCGTCAAGTGGTTTTAGAGCCTGCAATGCGTAATACAGCACCTTGTATTTTGTATGCTTCTTTAAAAATTCAGAAAGAAAATAAGGATGCAGTTATGATTGTGGCACCAAGCGACCATTGGATTGAAGATGAAAATGCCTTTATTGATAACGTACAACAAGCTTTTGATTTTTGTGCCGAAAATGACGCCTTAATGACACTGGGTATACAACCAACATTTCCCAATACAGGCTTTGGTTATATTGAGTTTGATAAAGAATCTAGCGATGCCATTAAAATGGTAAATCAGTTTAGAGAAAAACCAGATTATAAAACAGCTAAAGAGTTTCTTGCAAAAGGAAATTTTTTATGGAACGCAGGGATTTTTATGTGGAGTGCAAATAGCGTAGTTGCTGCCTTTAAAAATAAACAACCCGAATTATTTGCTTTGTTTGAACAAGGTTATGAAGCGTATAATACCGATTTTGAAGATGACTTTATTTTAGAAAATTACGCTAAAGCGGAAAATATTTCGGTAGATTATGCTATTCTAGAAAAGTCTAAAAATGTATATGTTTTACCAGCAACTTTTGATTGGAATGATCTAGGAACTTGGGGAAGCTTGTATGATAAACTAGATAAAGACGAAAATAATAATGCTGTTGTAAATGCTAGAACATTAACAGAAGATGCTTCTGGAAACATGATACGTACCAAAAAAGATAAAATTGTGGTTGTGGATGGTTTACAAGATTATATTATTGTCGATAAAGACGAAGTTTTGCTTATATTTCCGAAAGCAAAGGAACAAGATATTAAAAAAGTACTCCAAAAGGTGAAAAATAATTTTGGTGAGAACTATGGTTAATTATGAGTGACGAAAATAAATTTAATTTTTCTGAAGAAGAAAATGCAGCAAAAGAAAATGCAGCAAAAGAGAATATTGCTAAAGAGAAAGCAGTAGAGCAATCTAAAAAGGCCGTAAAAGATGATGCTAAAGGTTTATTCCAAAGTATTAAGCAGTTCTTTAGTGAACTCTTAGATTTTAGAGAAGATACCGATAGAGACGCAACTATTGAAGCCATAAAATTAGATATTCCTTTTAAAGGAGCAACCGCATGGATTTTAATTTGTTCCATCTTTGTGGCATCGGTTGGTCTAAATGCAAACTCTACAGCTGTGGTTATTGGAGCCATGTTAATTTCACCATTAATGGGGCCAATTCTTGGTATCGGACTTTCGGTTGCCATAAATGATATTGATACATTAAAAAAATCACTAATTAATTTTGGTGTTATGATTCTGTTAAGTGTATTAACGGCATTTTTATTTTTTAAATTCTTTCCGCTACAAGAACAATCTTCCGAATTATTGGCAAGAACAAAACCAGATATTCGCGATGTTCTTATAGCCTTTTTTGGTGGTTTAGCATTAATTATCGCAAGAACTAAAAGAGGAACAATTGCTTCGGTTATTTTTGGAGTTGCAATTGCTACAGCCTTAATGCCACCTTTATGTACGGTTGGTTACGGATTAGCTTATGCGTTAAATGATGATCTTTCCGAAGGATTGCAATATGCATCTGGAGCCATGTATTTATTTACTATAAATACCATTTTTATTGCCCTAGCAACCTTTTTAGTGTTGAAGGTTTTACGATTCCCAATGCTTAAATATGCAAACTCGGCAAAACGTAAACGTATTTCTAGATTAGCTTCCTTTGTAGCCATTTTAGTAATGATTCCTGCAGTACTTACTTTTTTAAATGTATTACGGGAAAGTAATTTTACTAATGATGCAAAACGATTTATTTCGCATGAATTAGAAGCTTTGCCTAATGCTAGTTATATTAAAAAGAATGCTAGTTATATCTACAATCCTACAGAAATATCGACCATTGAGTTAACTACTTTTGGTGCAGATGAAATACCAGAAGCTACTGTTGCTGTTTTGCAACAACGTTTTAATAATTACAATGCGTTAAAAGACGTGAAATTACAGGTGAATCAGGTTAAAAATAGAATTGTAAATAACCTGGAATATATGGAAGAATTGCGTACTCGGGATTCTTTAGACTTAATGACGCAGCAGCAAAAAATCACATATCTAGAAGATAAAGTTAGAGAGCTTTCTAAATTTGAACATGATTTTATTCCTTTTGAAGAATTAAGCCAAGAAGTGAAAATCAACTATGAAAACGTAGAACAGTTTTCTTATGCAAATGTTATAAATTCTAACTTTTCAAAAATAGATACGCTTTCTGTGTTTACCGTAAAATGGAATGATTCGTTAACCACTCCAGAAAGTAGAATAAAAGATAAAAAGAAATTAGAAAGCTGGTTGAAATTAAAATTGAAACTAGATACGTTAGTGGTGCAATAGTAACTTTAAGATTGTTGCAAAGTTATTGGAATTGAGAATGTGATTTATTAAAAGTTTTCATAAGGAACAAGCAACACCGCCTACTTGTTCTCTTCCAAATACATTTGTCTAACCTTCTTAAACAACTCCGAAGAATACACAAAGTCTGTTACAACTTCATTGTCTGTAATGAAAATGTTTTCTTTAGATCCTTCCCAAGCTTTTAATCCATCTTTTAAAAACACAATTTTTTCACCAATTTCCATTACAGAATTCATGTCATGTGTGTTTATAATAGTCGTTATATTATATTCGTCTGTAATTTCTTGAATTAAATTATCGATTACAATGGCTGTTTTGGGGTCTAATCCAGAGTTGGGTTCATCACAAAACAGATATTTTGGTTTGTTTACAATTGCTCTAGCAATAGCAACACGCTTTTGCATTCCACCAGAAGCTTCACTAGGCATTTTATTATGTGCATCCGGAAGGTTAACACGTTTTAAAACAAAATCTACACGATCTTGCATTTCGCTTTTACTTTGCTTGGTGAACATACGTAAAGGAAACATGACATTTTCTGCTATCGTCATAGAGTCAAATAAAGCAGAACCTTGAAAAACCATTCCCATTTCACTACGTAAATCACGTTTTTGGTCACTAGTTAAATCGGAATATATTTTGCCGTCATAGCTTATAGATCCTTCGTCTTTTTCAAAAAGACCTAATAAACACTTTAAAAAAACCGTTTTACCAGAACCACTCTGGCCAATAACTAAACTGGTTTTTCCATTTTCAAAAGTGGTAGTAATTCCTTTTAAAATATGTGCATCTCCAAATGACTTATGTATGTTTTTAACTTCTATCATTAGCTTAGCAGCATTTGGGTTAGTATATAATTTAAAAGAATAATAACAACACTTGTCCACACAAAAGCCGTGGTACTTGCTTTACCAACTTCTAAAGCACCACCTTTCATAAAATAACCATGAAAAGAAGGAATCGTTGCTAAAAGAAAAGCAAAGGCAAATGTTTTAATAAATGCGTAGGTAATATGAAAAGGTATAAAATCTGTTTGAATACCAATAATATAATCATCTATAGAACTATAACCACCAAAAAAACAAGCTGCCATTCCGCCAACTATTCCTAAAAACATAGCGATTGAAATCACAAAAGGATATAGCATTAGTGCAATAAATTTTGGAAAAACAAGATAGTTAATGGCGTTAATCCCCATAACTTCTAAAGCATCAATTTGTTCTGTAACTCGCATGGTGCCAATACTAGAAGTAATAAAAGAACCTACTTTTCCTGCCATAATAATAGAAATAAAAGTTGGCGCAAATTCTAAAATAATAGACTGTCTAGTGGCAAAGCCAACTAAATACTTTGGTATTAGCGGACTATCAATGTTTAATGCAGTTTGTATGGTTACAACACCACCAACAAAAAATGAAATAAAGGCTACAATACCTAAAGAACCTATGATTAAATCATCGATGTCTTTAAAGATTAATGTTTTCATTACAGACCATTTTGTTGGCTTGCGAAACATGTCTTTAATCATTATAAAATAAGCTCCTATATTATGAAGGTATGTCATATATAAATTTGTTAGTGCTAAAGTATAAAACTATGACGTATTTAACGATAAATTAATTGAAAAAGGAAAATTTAAAAGCTATAAATCTGTATTTTTGAAGTATAAATCTAATCATACTATTATGAAGTCTTTATTATACGTTTTTGTCTTTGCCTTATTTTTTAGTTGCAAAGCACAAACAGAGTACACTGCACAAGCAGATCAAGCAAGTAAAACAACAACTACAACCAATGCAAATGCTAGGCCAAAACTAGTAGTTGGTATTGTAGTTGATCAAATGCGTTACGATTATTTAACGCGTTTTTACAGTAAGTTTGGTGATGGTGGTTTTAAAAAATTAATGAGCCAAGGTTTTAATTGTAAAAACAATCATTATAATTATATACCAACGTATACAGGACCAGGACATACTTCTATTTATACAGGAACAACCCCAAAATATCATGGCATAATTGCTAATAATTGGTATGATAAAGAAATTAAAAAAATGGTGTATTGTGCTAGCGATGATACAGAGCAATCGGTTGGTACGGAAGCTACTTCCGGACAAATGTCTCCGCGTAGAATGAAAACAACCACCTTTGCAGATGAAAACAGATTGTTTACGCAAATGCGAGGAAAAACGATTGGAATTTCTTTGAAAGATAGAGGAGCTATTTTACCCGCAGGACATACGGCTAATGCTGCATATTGGTTTCACGGAAGAGATGAGGGTAACTGGATTACAAGTACTTTTTATAGAAGTGAGTTACCAAAATGGGTTAGCGATTTTAATGCTTCGGAAGCTGCAGAATCCTACCTAAAACCATGGAACACATTATATGATATTAATACATACACAGAAAGTGGAGCGGATTTAAATACTTTTGAAGGTGGTTTTAAAGGAAAAGAAACAGCAACATTTCCTTACGACTTAAAAGCGTTAAGCAAAGAAAATAGGGGATTTGATATCTTAAAAGCAACAGCTTACGGAAATGCTTTAACTGCAGATTTTGCTATTGCAGCTATTGATGGAGAACAACTAGGTCAGGATGCGATTACAGATGTTCTAACGGTTAGTTTTTCTAGTACAGATTATGTTGGACATAATTTTGGCGTAAATTCTAAAGAGGTTCAAGACACGTATTTGCGTTTAGATAAAGATCTGGAGCGTTTATTAGAAGCTTTAGATGCTAAAGTTGGAAAAGGGGAATACACGTTGTTTTTAACATCTGATCACGGAGCAGTAGATGTGCCATCCTATTTGCAAAGTGTTCATATTCCTTCCGGATATTTTGATTCTAAAGAGTTTAAAAGTAATTTAAATGCTTTTATGTCTAAAGAATTTGGAGCAAGTGATTTGTTAGAAAACAGAAGTAATAACCAATTGTTTTTAAATAGAGAACGTATTGCTTTATTAGGTTTAGATTTAACAGAAGTGCAAGAAGCATTAGTAAACGAAATAATTAGTTACAAGAATATTGATAAAGTATATTCTGCAACTACCATGCGAACTACAGATTTTACTAGCGGAATAGAAGAATTATTACAAAATGGATTTAACCAAAAACGTTCTGGTGATGTTCTAGTCGTTAATGATCCCGCTGTAATTTCTTATAGTAAAACAGGTTCTACACATGGTTCTGGTTTAAATTATGATACACATGTTCCTCTTTTATTCTACGGAAAAGGAATTAACCAAGGAAGTACTTTTCAGAAAACAAAAATTACAGATATAGCGCCAACTATTTCTGCACTTCTAGGAACTAGCTTTCCAAATGGAGCAACAGGCATTCCTTTAGAGTTTGTGATTGAAGAATAAGTAGAAGTATCGCTATTTGTTATTCCTAGCGTAGTTTAGTAATTTCAAAAAATATAATAAGCGTTTTATAAAGTGGGTAACTACTTCGTAAAACGCTTATTCTTTTTAAAAGGAATTCGTGTGAAAGTTTGATTTTTCAGAAGTAAAAGAGACTCCTATAAACCTTTAAGCTTGCCTTCTGTTTTAATAAGTAAAAAGATAACAGCTCCAAGTATTAAAATAGCACTAATTATTTTTTCTAAATTTCCCTGAATATTAAAGAAAATATTTAAAGTCGAAAGTAGCAAAAGAACAACGCCAATTATAGTTAATAGTTTTGCAGCGTATTTTTGGGCAAAATCCCAATTATTCTGGTTTTTCATAGAATTTCTAGTTCTATAACCATAAAGAGGATTGATTTTTTTTGGAGGAAATAGCTGCATGATGATTCCTGTTAGAATAAAAATAATGCCAACTAATGCAGGCATTTCTAGCAAGAAATCTGTAGCTATCATTTTCTATACAAAAAGTAGTTGTTTACCAAGTCTATGTAGGTTTGTTTCGCTTCGTCTTGGGTAATCTTTTGAATTTGAAATAAAGCATTTGTTTTAAACGCATTTATTATTTCCTTCTTACTACTTGGTCTACTGTAGTCGTTCGTAGATTTTTTATAGTATGCATATAGACGTAACAAGAGATCGGCAGGAAAAGGCTCTTCATGCGCATTTATTCTTGCAACAGCATCTCTAAACGTTATGTCTAATTCTTCAGAAGTCATTATTTTTCTGCTATAATACTTTCACCACCACGAACTTTTTGGTTCAGTGAAACTTTAATTTTAGTATCTAAAGGTAAATATAAATCTACTCTCGAACCAAATTTAATAAAACCAGAGTCGCTACCTTGAATTGCAGCATCTCCTTCTTTCGCATAATTTACAATACGTTTCGCTAATGCCCCAGCAACTTGTCTGTATAATACTTTACCGTAAGAAGTGTTTTCTACAACTACCGTAGTTCGTTCATTTTCTTCACTAGACTTTGGATGCCAGGCTACTAGAAATTTACCAGGATGATATTTACTAAAAACTACTTTTCCATTAATAGGATAGCGCGTTACGTGCACATTTAATGGCGACATAAAAACGCTTACTTGTAATCTCTTTTCATTAAAATATTCTTTTTCAAAAACTTCTTCAATAACAACCACTTTACCATCTACAGGGGAAACTACGTTATTGTCATTACTTACAGTGTTTCTTTTTGGGTTTCTAAAAAACTGAAGTATTAAATATAAGAATACACCAACTATAGTAAATAATACTATTTGAAGCCAATTAATGCTAACAAGCGTATCTATTAACAAACAGGAAACAACTACAAGTATAAATGCAATTGTTATGATTTTATAACCTTCTTTATGAAACATAATGTATAATTCTTAAAAATAAATAAATAAAAGGAGCCGCAAATATAATACTATCAAACCTATCTAGCAATCCGCCATGTCCTGGCATAATTACACCACTATCTTTTACTTTGGCTTGACGTTTAAATTTAGACTCTATTAAATCTCCTAAAGTACCAAATACGCTAACTATTATACTTAGAATTAACCAGTATGTGAATGTTAATGTATGGGTGTATTCCGCAATAAAATAACTAGAAATACATGCAAATAATAAACCTCCAAGAAAGCCTTCAACCGTCTTTTTAGGTGAAATACTAGGGAAAAGCTTTTGTTTTCCAAAACGCGATCCAACTAAGTAAGCAAAAGTGTCATTAACCCAAACTAATATGAAACAACCTAGTAGAATATTAGGATTATATACCGTGAAGTAATTGGCTATAAGTATTAGAAATACAAATGCACTCGAAATATAAAAGGTGGTAAGTGTAAATCTTTTAGAGATAAAAAGAGGGATTTTTTTTTCTGAAAATAAATCTTTAATTAAAAATAAAAGAACAAAAATAGTGATTACTTGTAGTATTTGTGTGGCTTCGTCTAGTCCTACAGAAGATTGCATTACTAGTTGCCAATAGCCAAAAATAAAATAGAGGATGGTAAAAATAATATAAGAAATAAACCCTTTTAACCGAATTAGCTTTTTAAACTCTGCTAAACAAATAAGGCCGAAAACAAAAAATAGAAGGATTAATGCATGTTTATTATACAAAGAAAGGACTAGTAGTAGTACATAAATTAATCCTGAAAATGCGCGAATAGCAATGTCTTTCATCTGTTGGTTTTGGTTTTTTTTAAAGGACAGATGCAATGTCTTTACCGTTTTTGTCTACAAGTAGTACATGCATATTGTTACATTTCATCTTAAAGGTCTTCTAAAAGCAGCAAATATAGGTTTTTTGAACTACTTCCATAGGTTAAGAAGTCTTTTTCATCGCAAGATTTAAAGTGCTTAATGGTAGTAATGTTTGTAGGAATTCTTTGTAAGTTTTTCTTTTTAATTCCTTTTAAACCTTCTCCTATATTTTCTACAATTTGACTTGTAGTAGAGAAAATTATAAAGTTATCGGGTAATTCATTTAACTTTTTTTCCGCAATTTGGTTAGAGGAAATAAGTAAAGAACCATCATCTGCAATTAGATTTTCACAAGTGGTAAGCATATATTCTGCTTCCGAAATTTTTTTGGTAACTTTTAAATTAGAATTAGAGAATTTATCTTTTAAATTTTCATCTAGTATAAATGCGCTAGCTTCTTGCCAATTATTTTCACTAAGAATATGCTGCATACAATCAAAAACTTCGTTTAAATTTTCACAATACAAGAACTTTCCGCCATTAGATTTAAAGTTTATAGTAAACTTTTCATCTATTGGTAGCTTTATTTCTGGCATGTATTTGCCACGTTTGTCCGATTGTAATTCTTCCTCCGATGTATCAGATTTGGAACCAAAAATTTTTCTAAAAAGGCTCATTTAAATTATAGCTGATTATGCTTTAGCTATGGCGTTTTTCAAAGATAAAAAATCTTAAACTAACCAATGGGCTAATTTAAGATTTTAAATTAATGTTAACATTTTATTTAGAAAAAATTACTTATCTAAAATAGGTTCTTTTTCCGTGTCAAAAGGTCGTTTTCCTAAAAGTTCTTCTAAATCATCTTTAAAAATAACTTCTCTTTCTATCAGTCTATTTGCTAATTTATCAAGTACATCTCTTTTAGATTCTAATAAATCTAATGCACGTTGAAATTGTGTTTCAATAATGTTTTTAATCTCACTATCTATTAGCTCTGCTGTTTTTTCGCTATATGGTTTTACAAATCCGCCTTCTCCTGCAGGATCGTAATAGGTAATGTTTCCTACTTTTTCGTTTAATCCATATATCATAACCATTGCTTTTGCTTTTTTAGTTACGTTTTCTAAATCGCTTAAAGCACCAGTGGATATTTGATTAAAGATTATTTTTTCGGCAGCACGTCCTCCCATAGTAACACATATTTCGTCTAGAAACTTTTCTGTTCTAGTAATATATGCTTCTTGCGGCAAGTACCAAGCGGCTCCTAAAGATCTTCCTCTAGGTACAATAGTTACTTTTACTAATGGATCTGCATGTTCTAAAAACCAACTTACCGCTGCGTGACCAGCTTCGTGGTATGCAATAGTTTTCTTTTCTTCTACAGAAAAAAGATTACTTCTTCTTTCTAGACCACCAACAATTCTATCTACAGCATCTAAGAAATCTTGTTTCTCTACTGCTTTTTTGTTTGTTCTAGCAGCTATTAATGCCGCTTCATTACATAGGTTGGCAATGTCTGCTCCAGAAAATCCTGGTGTTTGTTTTGCTAAAAAGTCTATATCTAATCCTTCAACCTTTTTAAGTGGTCTTAAATGCACATCAAAAATGGCACGTCTTTCCGTTAAGTTTGGTAAGTCTACGAAAATTTGTCTATCAAAACGTCCAGCACGCATTAAAGCTTTATCTAGAATATCTGCTCTATTGGTTGCAGCAATTACGATTACATTGGTATTTGTACCAAAACCATCCATTTCTGTTAGTAATTGGTTTAAAGTGTTTTCACGCTCGTCATTACTTCCAGACATAGCATTTTTACCTCTTGCACGACCAATAGCATCTATTTCATCAATAAAAATAATTGCTGGTGATTTTTCTTTGGCTTGTTTAAATAAATCTCTAACACGAGAAGCACCAACACCTACAAACATTTCTACAAAGTCAGATCCAGATAGAGAAAAGAAAGGTACTTTAGCCTCTCCAGCTACGGCTTTTGCTAATAAGGTTTTTCCGGTTCCTGGAGGTCCTACTAGTAAGGCTCCTTTTGGTATTTTACCACCAAGTGAAGTATATTTTTCTGGGCTTTTTAAGAAGTCTACAATTTCTTGAACTTCTTCTTTTGCTCCTTCTAAACCAGCAACATCTTTAAACGATGTTTTTACTTCTGTATTTTCATCAAAAAGCTTGGCTTTAGATTTACCAATATTGAATATTTGACCACCAGCGCCACCACCAGAACCTCCAGACATGCGTCGCATAATAAATACCCAAACACCAATTAAAAGTACAAATGGTATTAAGCCAATGATTAAATCTCCCCAAGCATTAGAAACCGTTTTATTACTTAAAATATCGTATTTACCAATTGCCTTAAGGTCATTTTCAAAGTTTTGTAAATCACCAATTTCAAAACTGTAATTTGGTAATTTTGTAGAACTAGGTATAAAACTAGAAGGTTTAGATTTTTTGTGTGTTTCTTTGTCTTGCGCCTCTTTAGTTAAATAAACGTTTGCTTCGTGTCTATTTATTATTTCAACTTTTGCAACCTCATTATCTTTTGCGTATTCAAAAAATTGTGATGGAGTAATTGTTTTAGCGTCTTGTAAACCACTTCCGTTTAAAAATTGCATTGCAATAAAAATGGCTATTACGCCACCATAAATCCAATAATAATTAAATTTAGGTTTTTTGCTATTTGTGTTTTTTTCGTTTGCCATTAATTTGTTTAATAGTTAGATTCTATAACTGTAGTTTTTGCGTCTCCCCAAAGACTTTCAATGTCATAATACTCTCTAATGTGTTTTTGAAATACGTGAACAACAACGTTTACATAATCCATTAAAACCCATTCCGCATTATCTAAACCTTCAATATGCCAAGGCTTATCTTTTAAATCTTTGCTAACTTTTTTCTGTACAGAATTAACAATAGCACTTACTTGGGTGTTAGAAGTACCTTCACAAATTATAAAATAGTCACAAACCGTATTTTCTATTTCTCGTAAATCTAGAATGTTTATGTTTTGTCCTTTTACATCTTCAATTCCAGCTAAAATCCCAGTGATTAGCTCGTCTGGATTTGTTTGTTTTTTTGTCATTAATATCAATTAAATTTGTGCAAAGTTATTATTTTTTTAGTTCTTTATAGTGTTAAAAATATATAAGATTTAAAAGCACTAATATAATGCGTATAATCAAACTTAATGCCATCAACTCCACGAATACTTTTTTAAAAGAATTAAGTAGCGAAGAGGCAGTTGTGGATTATACTATTGTACAGACAGATTACCAAACAAATGGACGTGGGCAAATGGGGACTTTGTGGTCTGCTAATTCTGGTGAAAACCTTATGTGTAGTGTGTTCAAGGATGTTTCGTTTTTAAATTTTGATCAGCATTTTTATATAAGTATAACGGTTTCACTTGCTATTATTAAGACTTTACAAGCACATAAAATTCCTAAATTAAGTATTAAATGGCCTAACGACATTTTGTCAGAAAACAAAAAGATTTGCGGTGTTTTAATTGAAAACAGCATTAAACAGAATAGATTTAAAGATTCTATTATAGGAATTGGTATCAATGTAAACCAAACTAATTTTCAAACTTTACCTCAAGCTTCGTCTTTACAACTGCTAACTGGAAGGGTTTTTAATGTAGACGAAATCTTATTTGACTTTATGGAAAATCTGAAGTATTACTTTTCCATTTTAGAAAACGGAAGTCTAGAAGAATTGAAAACAACTTATGAAAAATACTTGTTTAGAAAAAAGAAACCTTCTACGTTTAAAGACATAGAAGGTGAAATGTTTTCTGGTATTATACAATCTGTTTCTCAAAACGGAAACCTTCAAGTACTTTTAGAAGATAACATTTTAAAAGAATACGATTTAAAAGAAATTAAACTATTGTACTAAACAGCTTCTGGCATATTTGCAGCCAAAGTTTCAATAAATTTGCTAATGGGCTTTTTTATCATCATTCCCATCATGGCATTAAACTCACCAGCAAAAGCTAATTGTACTTCGCTTGAGTTTTCTGTAATTGCTATAATATTTGCAGTTAAAGAAAAGTCTAATTTTCCACCTGCTGCACCTAAAACAATTTTGTTAGGAGCTATCGTTTCTTTCTTTTTTAGAATAATTTCTGGCATACCTTTTAAAGCAAAAAGAAATTTGTCTTCACCTAAAACTTCAAATTTGCTAATATTTTCTGGCATTAAACTTTCAAAGTTTTTTACGTCGCATAAAAAATCAAAGGTTTCTTGTGCAGATTTTTGAATGGTTGCTTTTGGAGATTGTAAATTCATTGTATTGTATGTTGTTATTAGTTTAGTTGTTTATTGTGTTTACAATATAACAATATTTGTGTTACTTCAAAAAGCGTTCCATTCGCTAGGATTTGCATTCCATTCTAATAAAGTTTGTAACTCTTTTTCTGTAATATATTTTGTGTCTAATGCTTGCTCTAGTAGGTTTTCGTAGTTGCTTAAAGTATTTAAAGTAATGTTTTCTTCTTTAAAGTTTTGTTCTGCAACGGCAAAACCATAAGAAAAAATAGCTACCATTCCTTTCACATTTACACGAGCTTCTTTTAGAGCTCTTACTGCATTTAAACTGCTTTTTCCTGTGCTAATTAAATCTTCAACCACCACCACGTTTTGACCAGATTCTAGAAATCCTTCAATTTGGTTTTGTCTTCCATGAGATTTCGCTTCTGGTCTTACATAAACAAAAGGGAGTCCTAAATATTCAGCAACTAACATCCCAATACCAATGGCACCTGTGGCAACCCCAGCAATTACATCTGGTTTACCATATTCCAATTCAATATGTTTTGCCATCGTTTCACGAATGTAATTTCGTATTGGAGGAAAGGATAAAATGATTCTGTTGTCGCAGTAAATAGGAGATTTCCATCCCGAAGCCCAAGTGAATGGTTCTTTCGGACTAAGTTTTATAGCATTAATTTGCAATAAAACTTCTGCGGTTTTTTTGGCTGTGTCTTTGTTAAAAATCATAGTTACAAAACTACATATAAATTTAATTTTAATGCTATTTGTTTTGTGCAAAAAAATGATATTTTTACAAAACTAAATGAAACGAATATAATGTATCAAGTTTTTGTAAGCGATAAACCTATAGTACTAACTAATATTGTAGAAAAAGAATCTGGTTTTAAAAACTATTTACTTGACTCTGTGGATATTGGTAAGGTAATAAAAGAACTCCAGACTACTTCCTTAAAAGAAGTTAGACTGATACATAAAAAGCCTGAAAAACTGCTTAAAAAGTTTTTGAAACTGTTACCAAATGTGGTTGCTGGTGGCGGAAAAGTTTTTAATGATGCGGGCGAAATTCTGTTTATTTATAGAAATGATAAGTGGGATTTACCGAAAGGAAAAGCGGAGAAACATGAAACCATCGAAGAAACAGCTGTGCGAGAAGTTGCAGAAGAAACTGGTGTTGCCGGATTGAAAATAGGGAAACCTTTGCAAACTACCTATCATATTTTTAAGCGTAACGGTAAGAACAGAATTAAGATTACTTATTGGTTTGAAATGAAAACTAGTTTTAAAGGCCATTTATACCCTCAAGAAAATGAAGGTATCACTAAAGTGGAATGGTTAAATACTGAGCAAAGCAAAAAAGCCTTAGAGAATAGCTATGCTAATATTAAGCTATTGGTTTAATAATGCTATTTTTGATTGCTGAAAAAAGTACCGCTTTTAATTTAGAATCCATTTTGTTACTTGTAGTAAATTTCTGATTTATTTCTAGTTCAATACCTATATAGTTTTTGTGAAACTGCTTGCGCAAATGTGTTGTAAATCCGTCTGCCTTTCCTAAATAAGGATAGTTAAATCTTACGTTTAGTGTATTATCTAATTTTAATATTTCTTTTTTTAAATTTTTGCTGAATGCTTTTTCTGAAGCAATTCTAGAATCATATAATAATCCAATATCACAATCTCTTTTTTTGTCATTTAAAATAGGAGTGAAGGAATGCACAGAAATATGCATGACTTTTTTATTTGGTTTTAACAGCTTTGCAAGCACAGCTTCTAATCCTTCTCTATATTCTAAATAATAACGAGAAATAAGTTTCTCTTTTTCGTTTTCTGAAAGTTGCTTCGAAAATTCGGAAAACAAATTTTTATGATGTAGACTTCGGTTTAATTCAATTAATAGACGACTGGTTTCGCTGTATTCGGAAAAATCAGCTAGAGATTTCAAATGATTAAAGACATCTAATGCTCCTAAATCATAACCGCGATGGGAGTTTAAAATCGCTTCGTGATTAGTAAAATGCGATTGATATTGCATCGGAATTTTATTTCCGCCATGCTCACAAGTTAGTAAGAGTTTCATGGAACAAACATGGCATTCTCCTGTAAGCAGGATCCTAGATTATAATATACTTTTTTGATGTTCTCTTGGGAATAATCTTCGTTTACCGATTTTAATATTCTCGTTGCTAAAGTACCTTCTTTTAAAATAATATCTAATGCTTCATAATGCGATGCATCTATATTAGGTTTTGCAATTTCATAAAGGTGCTTCCAAATATTTTGAACGGTTGTGCTATCTTCTAATTGAAACAATTCTAAATATTCAAGATTAGAAATGGTATAGGTTTCACCATCTTTAATAATAGGATTTAAAATTGCAAATAGATCTTGTTTTAACCATTTTTTTTGATGCGGTAAAGAACCTAGTTTTTTGTTTACGAACAGTTTTAAAACTTCAATGATTAGTACGCAAATGGCAATGTCTGCTTTCGGACTTTCTTGAATGTCTACCAAGCGGATTTCAATTGCATTTCTATCAAACCTAGCAATGGCACCACGAGAGTTTAAAAAATGATGATCTAGTATTTTCTTCGTGTCATGTGGTCTTATCGCTCTTTTTATCGGTTCAAAAATAGTAGCATAATAATCTACTTTACTAAAAACACGTTCCGGAATTACTAAACCTGTCATTTCGGGGATTTCCTTTTGGTTGGTTTTATAGTATTCTAAACGGGTATCTTTAAAACCTGTATTTTTTCCTTCTAAAATAGGTGAACTTGCGCTTAAACCAGGAATTAATGGTAAAAGGATTCGTATGGCAGCATGCAGTTTTTCAAACTCTTTATCATCGTAAAAAGGAAGATTTATATGTGTACTTTGCACATTACTCCAACCATGACCTTTACAATTAAAAATGCGATTATAAAGCTCGTACACTTCGCTGTAACTATGTTTCCAAAGTTGCGTGTCTGTTAATGGATTCATTAAAGGATGACAAGCGGTTGGCAATAGTTGTGCGTTTTCGGCTTTTAAAAGCTGGTTGATTTCCATAACATTGTTATGAAACAGACTAGATAATGAATTTAAATCTGCAGTTGGTCCATTGGTTTTTAATTCAATAACGTGTGCAACCAATTCATTGCTCCAAGCAATTTTTCCGTTATCAATATCTGCAGCAAGTTTCCCCGCTTTTTTGGTTAATAAGGTGTCTACAATAGGAGCCACTTTAAAGCTACTATTGTTAATTAGCATGTATTCTAATTCTATTCCAAAAACTTCGAACAAATGGTATCTTTTACTCATGATTAAAGGAGTCTGCTTTTAAATGCGGAAAGAATTTCGGTGTACACCAAATCGCCATAATGCAGATCTTCGACACCAAAATCAATATTTGGGTTATCGTTAATTTCAATAACCATTGGTTTGTTATTTACTACTTTAATATCAATGCCATATAATCCTTTACCAATTAGTCTTGCCGATTTTAAAGCCATATCTAAAACCTTTTTTGGTACTTCTTCTATTGGTAAGCAATCTGCATCACCATCTTGATCCTTTTTTTGGGTAGCTTTCCAATTATATATTTGCCAATGTCCTTTTGCCATATAATATTTACATGCAAAAAACGGTTTGTCGTCTATAATACCAATGCGCCAATCGTAATCGGAAGGGCAAAATTCTTGGGCAATAATAAGGTCGGATTCTTTAAGCATTTCATTAACCAAAGTATGATATTCTGCTTCTGTTTTTGCTTTTTTTACTCCAAATGAAAAAGTAGAATCCGGTGCTTTTAAAACACAGGGTAAACCAACTTCTTGTATTACTTGATCTCTATTGTCTTTATGAACAATGATAGTTTTTGGTGTGTCAATATTCGCATTATTTAGAGCTTCTGCCATATATACTTTATTGCAGCATTTTAATATGGCATCCGGATAATCAATAATAGCAATACCTTCTTGTTGCGCTTTTCGAGCAAAAGCATAGGCTTCGTTGTTTACTTCTGTACTCTGACGAATAAATAATGCATCAAAAGAAGATAAACGCGAAAGATCTTTAGGTTCAATGACTTCTGCATAAATATTCATTTTTTCAGCAATATCAATAAACTTTTTTATGGCTTTTGCATTACTTGGTGGTGCAGGATCATTAGGGTTTACTAGAATGGCTAAATCGAAATCCGATTTGGTCAGCTTTGGCGTATCATAGCGTTTTTTTGCAAAATATTGATTCGCAAATTCGTGCACACTTTCTAAGTGTTCTTCAGGGATTTCAGATTCTGAAATAGCCTTGATACTTTGAATATTCCATTTTGTGTTATGGTTGAAATTGACGCGTAAAAATGGAACCTGAAAGTGTTTGTAAAATAAGCCGCTTAACTCCTTGTATTTTTGTGCTACGTTTTGTCCGAAATAAATACTTAAAGTAAACTCGCGAGATTTAATGTTTTTTAAACTTTGTTGAATAACATCATCAAATTCATCCGAAACTATTCGAACTAGTTTTAGCGTTTTTAAATCCACAATGTTTTTAACCGTAGGAATTGCTAAATGCCCTCTTGCTTCTGCTAAAAGAGATACGTAATATCCTTTAGATTGGTAGGAGTAATCTTTACAAAGGTTAAATATTCTAGCCTTTTTTAAAAGGGAGAATTTAGGATTAGTAAGATACTCTTGCGAGGAAATTACCGTAATATTCTCAATCGAAAAATGCCATTTTTCAGGTTGATTGACAACAATGTATTTGTTCATTAAAAGCGATAATCGCGATATAGATTTTAAACAAAATTAAATTATTTTTCAATTGGTTTTACAAAAGCATAAAAATATTTTTAATTCTTTTAACTCCTTCTATTTTAGTCTGTAAACTGGATATTGTAAGTGTGCTTTTTCATAGTTTTCACTTTGTTTATGTAGCCAATCCAATTGCGCATACCAATTATTTGCAAAGTCTTTATTATACGATTTTTTTACGTTGAATGCTATTTGAAGTTTAGGGTTGTTTGCTAAAAGCGCTTTCGCTTTGTCTTCCCATACATAAGGTGAGAAACCTTCTTTTTGCTGAAGAATCGTATCGAAGAAATTCCAATTAAAAAAGGAATCTGGCGCTTGTGGTTCTAAAGTTTCTATTAAATAACGTAAAGCATTCTGATTGGTATTAATTATATAATCGCCTTTTCTGAAGGTTACATTTTTTACCGAAGATTTCACAGTTGTATTATAATGTTGATAATGCCCTTCATACGGTGATTTTCTAGTTTCAAAAGTATCCATTTTATAAGATTCTACTTCTATAACGGTGTCGTTTTTTAATTCCGTTATTTCTACTTGATTTAGTTTTAACAAATCCATTACGTGCCACCAACCTTTCGGAATGATATAAGCACTTGGAATGATAACGCTATCTTTTGGTTTAAAATAATTTTGATAGGTTACTTCTTTTGTAAATGGTTTGCTTCTGTCAAATTTTAAGCGTTCTTTTCCTGTAACATCACTAGGTATGCGATTACCTTCAAAACCTTTAAAGTTTAAAGTAGATGTTTTTGTCGTGTCTACTTCCCAGTTTAGCGGATACGTTTTATTTGTTATGATTTTTTGGTGAATGTTGTGACGAAGTGTTTTAATATTTTCACCATCGGCTTCCGTAATTTCTATCATGCTTTTTAGTAACTCATACGTTCCTTCGACTCTTTGTTTGTATGGTTTTAGCATGTGCGTTTCTACCATCATTCCTAAGGTGTTAAACAAAGTCGTGTAACCTGTAGAGTATCTTGGTGAATCCATAAACTGGCTAAAACCTTTTTCAGGAACTTGATTGAAAACATTTACATAAGGTGTAATATCCCATTTTTTTTCAGAAAGCTTTTTTTCTAGTTTTGGCATCATTTCGGTATGCAGATAATTCCCTAAAGCACCACCTAGTTTATTGTGTTGTGTGAATAAATGCGTCAATGTATATTGGTAATCGGCCCCATTACTTACATGGTTATCTATAAAAACATCTGGTTGCACACGATGAAATATTTGTGCAAAGGTTCTTGCATTTTTGGTGTCACTCTTTATAAAGTCTCTGTTTAAGTCGTAGTTTCTAGCGTTTCCTCTAAAACCATATTCTTTTGGTCCGTTTTGGTTGGTTCTAGTAGTGGCGTTTCTATTTAAACTTCCACCAACATTATAAACAGGAATCGTAACTAAAACCGTGTTTTTGGGAGTGTCTATTTTTCCTTGAACAATATCTCTAAATAATAGTATAGTAGCATCAATACCATCCGATTCTCCTGGATGAATCCCATTATTTATGAAAAGAATGCGTTTGTTTTTTCTGATTTCTGAAAAATTAAAATTATTTTCAGGGTTTAATATAACCATATGTAAAGGTTCTCCCGAATCTGTTTCTCCTATCGCTTCCATTGAAATTTCAGGATACGTTTCTGCTAATTGCGAATAGTAATTTATTACTTCCAAGTACGTTGCTGTTTCTGTGCCTTCACTTTTTTCAAAAACAGTAGTAAAATCAAAATTCGGCTTGCTTTTCTCCGTTTTACAAGCTGTAATTAATAGGAATAAGAAAAATATTTTCTTCATCTTCAAACGTTTTAGTAGATTGTTGAACCACAAATATAGTAATATGCACTTGCCTTTCTGTTAATTAACAGTACTTTTGCTGCTTCAAAAATAAAGAAATGACAGAGTTTATAAGAAAAATAGTGCCAAATGCAAAGGATGATGTATTAGCCGGAATAACGGTGTCTTTAGCTATGATTCCAGAAGTGGTTGCATTTGCATTTGTTGCGCAAATAGATCCTTTAATGGCATTGTCTGGTGCATTTATTATTGGTTTAATTACCGCTATTTTTGGAGGAAGACCAGGTTTAATATCTGGAGCAGCAGGAGCAGTTGCCGTAATTTTTGTTAGTATGATAGCAGACGGACATACAAAAGGGATGTTGTTTGATGCGCCAATTGAAAATATGGGTTTTTTCTACCTTATGGCTTGTGTTGTTTTAATGGGTTTAATACAAATTCTAGCGGGTGTTTTTAAGCTTGGACGCTTTGTGCGTTTAATTCCGCATCCAGTAATGATGGGCTTTGTAAATGGTTTGTCGATTGTGATTTTTATGGCGCAAGTAAAAATGTTTTCGCATAAATCAATGGAGGTTTCAGATGCCGGTGTAAAAGAATATGTAGGTACTTATATGCAAGGATCGGAGCTATATGTTATGATAGGATTAGTGTTATTAACTATGGGAATCATTTGGGGTTTACCTAAAATCACCAAAAAATTGCCTGCCGCATTAACAGCCATTTTAGTTACTAGTTTAATTGTTATTGGTTTCAATATGGATGTTTCAACAGTAGGGTCTTATATTATTGAAGGAGGAGGAACCGGTTTAAAAGGAGAGTTTCCAACACCAAATATGGAGCTTTGGGAGAAGTTGCCATTTAATTTAGATACCTTGAAATTTATCGCTTTACCTGCGTTTTTAGCAGCTTCGGTTGGGTTAATAGAATCTTTAATGACTATGAATCTAGTAGATGAATTAACAGAAACTAGAGGAAACGGAAACAGAGAATGCGTTGCACAAGGAGCAGGAAATATTGTTTCTGGTTTATTTGGAGGGACTGGAGGTTGTGGTATGATTGGTCAAACCGTAATTAATGTAAATGCTGGCGGACGCGGAAGATTATCCGGAATCATGATGGCCGTTACTTTATTATCTTTTATCCTATTTGCAGATAAGTTAATAGAAATGGTGCCAATTGCTGCTTTAGTAGGTGTAATGTTTATGATGGTTATTGAAACCTTTGCATGGTCCAGTTTTAGAATATTAAAGAAAATACCAATGGCCGATGCTATTGTGTTAATTACAGTGTCTTTAGTAACCGTATTTGTGGATTTAGCAGTTGCAGTATTTGTAGGTGTAATCATTTCCGCTTTAGTTTTTGCTTGGGAAAATGCTAAGAAAATTAGAGCGAGAAAACGCATAAGAGAAGATGGTACTAAGATTTACGAAATTTGGGGACCTTTATTTTTCGGAAGTATTCAAGCCTTTAATGATAAGTTTGATGTGAAAAGCGATCCTGAAAAAGTAGAAATAGATTTTGTAGAATCTCGTATAAGTGATCATTCTGCAATTGAAGCTATTTTTAATTTAGTAGGGAAATATGAAGCGGAAGGAAAGAGTATCAAGCTGAAACATTTAAGTGAAGATTGTAAAATATTATTATACAAGTCGAGTCCTAAGTTTAGAGATGTAGTTGTGGAAGATATAGAGGATCCTAGATATCACCTAGCAGCAAACCCAGAAGATTTCCCAAAACCTCTTTCTGAATATAAGTTTTAAGCGTATTCAAACGTTGTTTAATTTGATTTTTATCGATTAAGTGTGTTTTTTCACGTTAAAATGTTTTACGTTTGCATTATTATATTCCCTAAATTTAACCTATGACACGTTTGGTTTTTGTAGTTATACTTCTTATAACTACGCCTTCATTTCTGCAATCCCAAGAAATTCGCGATAAAGAAGTTGATTCTATCAATAGTGTGCTCCTATATGTAAACGACTTAAATAATAAGGGAGAATACGGTAAAGCGATACATGTAGCTAAGCAAACTTTAGAATATATAGAAGGTTCAAAAAGATACGAGCTCATAGGAAAAGCCCTTAATGGCCTAGCATATTCTTATGCCGAATTAAAGGATAAAGACAAAGCTTTTGAATATTCTTTTAAAGCACGCGATTACTTTATCAAAACAAAAGATACATTAAGTATTGTTTTGATATATAATGATATTGGCGTGACTTATGAAGATTTTGGTATGGTTGAAGAAGCCAATAAAGCATATAAACAAGCGGTTGATATTGCAAAACTAGCTAAGCCTCATAGATATTTAATTTATCCAAAAGTTAATGTTGGTAAAAACTTAATAGAGTATTCTAATAATTATAAAGAAGGTTTAGCGTATTTAGATCAAGCGATGTACGCTTCCAAAGAACTAGGCTTAGACGAAAAAAGTGATCATATTTTTGGCGAAATTTATTTGAGTTATGCGTATGCATATCATAAATTAAAACGTTTTGATGCCTCTGAAATCTATTTTCAAAAAGCAATAGATTTAGCTAATAGCGAAAAGTATTTACATAGTAAAGAAGAAATATATAGAAAAAAAACAAAGTTGTATAAAGAGGATGAAAATTACGAACAAGCTCTTCATATGATGGATAAATACCTGGAAATTAAGGATTCTATAAATAAGTTGAATAATATGTCTCTGGCTAAAACCATAGAAGCAAGATATAAAATAAAGGAGAGTGAGGAGAAACTAAGCTATCTAACAAAAGAAAAAAATATTAAAGAAGCGCAATTGGTGAAATCTAACCGATTTATGGTGCTTCTTAGTATCTTAATAGCACTGTTAGTTTTAGCGACTTATTGGACTATAAAAAAGAATAGAGAATTACAAATAGCTCGAGATGTTGCAGAAAATTTATCTAAAGTTAAAAGTGATTTTTATTCAGAAATTAGCCATGAGCTAAGAACACCTTTATACGCAGTTATTGAGTTGTCTAGTCTATTACAAAAGGAAGATCTTAATGTCGAACATAAAGAATATTTGGAATCTCTTCAGTTTTCTGGAAATCAATTGTTATCCTTAATTAACAATGTTTTAGAACTTAATAAAATGGATTCACAAACCATTAAAATTGAACAATCCAAATTCTGTCTAAAAGATATTTTATCTAGTACTATTGATAGTATTGAGTTTGCATTACGTGAAAGTAACAATGTGATTTTTTTAGATTATGATGATACCATCCCAGAAAAACTTTTTAGCGATTCTTTAAAGTTAACGCAGATCTTTATTAATCTGATTTCTAATGCGATAAAATTCACCAATAATGGGGAAATTACGGTAAGCGTTAAAAAGGTTAAAGAGAGTGATCATGATGTAAAAATTCATTTTGAAGTAATAGATACAGGTCTTGGTATCGCAAAAGAAAAACAAGGCTTAGTGTTTAAGAACTTCTACCAAGAACATGCTAAAATAGAAAAGTCATATAGAGGAACCGGATTGGGATTGTCTATCGTGAAAGAGATATTAAAAGCAATGGGAAGCGAGATAAAAATAGAAAGCGAAGAAGGAAAAGGGAGTACTTTCTATTTTGATTTGATATTTAATAAAAGTGAAGAAACGAATCGTTTAGATGATTTATTTCCAATGCAATTAGAAGCTCTTGAAGGAAAGCGGATTTTAATTGTGGATGATAATAAAATCAATCAACTAGTAACTAGGAAAGTGCTGGATCATTTAAAAATTAAATCTATAACTGTAGATTCTGGGATAAAGGCTATCGCATTGATTGAAAAAGAAAAGTTTGATTGTATCTTAATGGATTTGCATATGCCAAAATTAGATGGTTATGAAACCACAAAACGTATAAGAGAATTTAATACAGAAATACCTATTGTTGCTTTAACAGCAGCGTCGATAGAGGATGTAGAAGGAAAAATTAAGCAACAAGATATGAATGGTTATGTATTAAAACCTTTTAATACCTCAGACTTTGTTGCAACGCTACATGATGCTATATATCAAAAAAGTATATCCTTATAGTTTTACTCTAACACTATCTGGAACTAAAACAGTATAATCGCCATCGTTTCGTATCACTTCTCTAACAATACTAGAACTTATGTAAGAGGTTCTTGCAGCAGTTAAAAGGAAAACAGTTTCTATTTTAGATAGTTTTCTATTGGTATGTGCAATTGCTTTTTCAAATTCAAAGTCGGCAGGGTTTCTTAAGCCACGTAATATAAATTGAGCTTTTACCACTTTGCAAAAATCGATGGTTAAACCTTTATAGGTTACCACTTTTACTTTAGGTTCGTCTTTAAAAGATTCTTCTAAAAAACGCTTTCTCTCTTCTAAAGAAAACATATATTTTTTTTCTGAGTTTACGCCGATAGCAACAATAACTTCATCAAAAAGTTTTACACCACGTTTGATGATGTCGTAATGTCCTAGTGTTATTGGGTCGAAGGATCCTGGGAAAAGTGCTCTTTTCATTGAAAATTTATTTTTAATTCCCACTTTCGTGGGAATCTCTATTATCAAATATAATAATTTATTATCTGTTTAGTGTTGCTGTACATTGCGTACTACTTTAATGCTTCCACAATCGCGTTGTCGAATAACTCAGGAAGTGTTATTCCTGCAACAGCTGCTTGTTGTGGTAAAATACTTTGTCTGGTTAACCCAGGAACCGTATTTACTTCTAAAAGATGAGGTTCACCATCTTTAAAAATAAATTCGCTTCGGCTAAAACCTTTCATTTTTAAGATTTCGTAAACCTTTTTTGCAATCGTGTTTACTTTTTCCTCTTGTTCTTCAGTTAATCTGGCAGGAGTAATCTCTTGCGATTCGCCTAAATACTTCGCCTTATAATCAAAAAAATCATTGTTAGATACAATTTCGGTAATTGGTAGTACTTTGGTTTCGCCTTTATAGGTGATTACACCAACAGAAACTTCCGTTCCATCTAAAAAAGATTCTACAATAATCTCATCATCTTCTTTAAAAGCAACATTAATGGCGTTTTGTAAATCTTCTTTTTTATACACTTTGGTAATACCAAAGCTACTTCCAGCTTTATTCGCTTTTACAAAACAAGGCAAGTCCACTTTTTTTACAATAGCATCCTCATCTATTTTATCTCCAAGATTTATATAAAAGCTTTCCGCAGTTTTAATTCCATAAGGCTTTAATATACTCAAGCAATCTCGTTTATTAAACGTTACGCTCGCTTGGTACATATCACAACTAGTTTGTGGTAAATTAAGTAGTTTAAAGTAGGCTTGCATGTAGCCATCTTCACCTGGGGAACCATGAATTGCATTAAAAACACAGTCAAAAGTTGTTTTTTTGTCGGCAATAGTCACCGAAAAATCATTTTTATCTATGGCAAATTCACTATTGTTGGCATCTACATAAACCCATTTATTTTTAAAAATGTGTACCCTGTAAACGTTGTATTTTTTAGCGTCAAGTAGTTCATAGACAACGTTTCCGCTTTTTAAAGAGATCTCATATTCGCTAGAATATCCTCCCATTATAATGGCAATGTTTTTCTTCATATTAATAACAAACGATGAAAATAATCGTTAAGCTAAAATATCATTAATTAATCAAAAGTAAAAACAGTTCTGTTTTTATATATTTGCCTATCTAAAATAAGATCATGAGCATTGTTAAATTTATTACCAGTAAAACGTTTTTAAAACAACTAGTGTTAGCATTTATAGCTATAGCAGTACTGACTTTTCTTATGTTAAGATGGTTGAGCTATACTACTAATCATGGCAATTTTGAAACTGTTCCAGAATTAAAAGGAAAATCTATTGCAGTAGCAGAAATAGAGCTAAAAGAGAATAATTTGGTGATGCAAATTCAAGATTCGGCAAATTACAATCCGAAATATCCTAAATTTTCGGTAATAGATCAAGATCCGCCATCTGGTGAAAAAGTAAAAGAAGACCGAAAAATTTACTTAACATTAAATCCTTCTGGTTATAGAAAAATACAAGTTCCAGATTTAAGAGAACGTACTTTCCGACAAGCAAAACCAATGTTAGAAGCCTTAGGTTTTACTATCGGAAAAATAACGTATATTGATTATTTAGGTACAGACGAAGTGGTACGACTAAGCTTTGAAGGAAAAAAAATAAATGCAGGGGACTTACTGCCAAAAACTTCTAAAATAGATGTCGTTTTAGGAAACGGAAAAAGACCATAGTCTAAAATAAATCCAATGATTACAAGATAATCGATTACGTTTATCTTAAGAACCGTCGAAAGACAAAACGAATAATGATAGAAGATTACACACCAGAAAGCCAAAACGAAAAAGATTCTCTTTATGAGCATCATGCATTTACTGTAGATAAAGGACAAGCGCCTTTACGAATCGATAAATATTTAATGAATCGCATAGAAAATGCCATTCGTAACAAAATTCAAACAGCAGCCAAAAACGGAAACATTTTTGTGAATGACGAAGCTGTAAAATCCAGCTATAAAGTAAAACCTTCCGATGAAATTCGTGTCATGTTCGAGCATCCACCTTTTGAAAACTTATTGGTTGGTGAAGATATTCCATTAGATGTAGTTTATGAAGATGATGAACTGCTTGTAGTAAACAAACCAGCTGGAATGGTGGTACATCCCGGTCATGGTAATTATTCTGGAACACTTATAAATGCACTTATTTACAGATTTGACAATCTGCCAAATAACTCTAGTGAACGTCCAGGATTAGTACATCGAATTGATAAAGATACTAGCGGACTTCTAGTAGTTGCCAAAACCGAAGAAGCCATGGCGCACCTTTCTAGCCAATTTGCCAAAAAAACGAGCGAACGCGAATACGTAGCATTAGTTTGGGGAAATATGGATGAAGACGAAGGAACCATCGAAGGTAATATTGGTAGACATCAAAAAAATAGATTACAAAATACGGTCTATCTGGATGATGAAGAAGGAAACGGAAAACCAGCCGTAACACATTACAAAGTCATCGAGCGTTTAGGCTATATTACTATGGTTGCTTGTAAATTAGAAACCGGTAGAACGCACCAAATTCGTGTGCACATGAAACATATTGGTCACACGCTTTTTAACGATGAGCGTTATGGTGGAAACCTGATTTTAAAAGGAACCACATTTACCAAATACAAACAATTTGTAGATAACTGTTTTAAAATTTTACCAAGACAAGCACTGCACGCAAAGACACTTGGTTTTATACACCCAAAAACGGAAGAGTTCATGCGTTTTGAGTCTGAAATCCCAGAAGACATTCAACTATGTATCGAAAAGTGGAGACATTATTCTAAGCATGTAGATCATTAATGAAATGTAGGATTGCCCAACGGAACTTAGGTGAAGTTGGGCGTTCCATTTTTTATACCTACAAGGTTTTTAAAACCTCGCAGGAAAAAAATGTCAGGCTTTCCGTTATATCTTTTTTTTCGTGTTCTCGATACAATGCTCCTATGGTCGCATCACTCGAACGGACACAAAAAAGGATGCCACTGCAATCCTTAACGCAGATTTGTTTTCATAGTAAACATTTATACACGCATAGAATATTTCAGTTTGCATATTTAAAAAAGGAAAGAAGTAAGTTGTAAATTTGTAATTGAGTTATTAGATAATTAATTGTATTATTAGCGTACTTGAAATTCCGACATAGTCGGAAAATATCAAAATTCAGAAATAATGAACGAAGAGATGTAGATGCGAAGCGCAGCTTCAAGCACGAAATCTCGAAAGAGAATGATGCTTTAGCAATTCCCTGATTTTGATTGTGATCTTTTGGCTTGGTTTATCCTGAGCGTAGACGAAGGGTTTTCTTCAAGGCAAAATGAACATAAAGAAGAAGAAATTATTAACCTTAAATGAGATTCCTGCTGAAGTTTATCTTGAGCGCAGTCGAAAGACAGAAATGTTATGAAACTAGTACTATCTCCAGCAAAGTCCTTAGATTTTGAAACCCAATTGCCAACAACAAAAAGCACGGAAGCGCACTTTTTAACCGAAGCAGATCGCTTAAATAAACTATTGAAAAAGAAATCTGCAAAAAGCTTATCAACGTTAATGCATATTTCCGATAATTTAGGACAACTAAATTATGAGCGTAATCAAGAATGGAACTTGCCATTTACAAAAGAAAATGCAAGACCAGCAGTATATACTTTTTCAGGCGATGTATATAAAGGTTTAAATGCAAATACAATTCCGACAGAAAAATTAGATACTTTACAAGATACCGTTCGTATTCTTTCTGGATTATATGGTGTTTTAAAACCATTAGATTTAATGCAGGCCTACCGACTAGAAATGGGCACAAAAATGCCTATTGGTAAAAACAAAAATCTATACGAATTCTGGAAAAAGAAAGTAACACAAGCTTTAAACGAAGAACTAGAAGCAGACGAACTATTCTTAAACCTGGCTAGTAACGAGTATTTTAAAGCGGTAGATGTAAAAGCTTTAAAAGTACCTGTTATAACTGCCAATTTTAAAGATTTAAAAAATGGCGAATATAAAGTGATTTCCTTTTATGCAAAGCAAGCTAGAGGTTCTATGGCTAGATATATTGTAGATACAAATGCCAAAACTATAGCCGATTTAAAAAGTTTTAACTATGAAGGTTATGGTTTTAGCGAAGCGATGTCTACAGAAAAAGACTTACTATTTATTCGATAATTAAGCCTTTGCTTTTTTAGTAATATCTATTTTAGCTTCCGGTTTTATGCGTTTTTTTATTCGTGGTCTTCTGGCTCCAAAAGTACCTCTGTTTATTTTTCCGCGTTTTGTTTTTTTATCTCCTTTTCCCATAAATAGTATTTTTATTTCTCTTAAATAAGAGGATTTCTAATTTCAAATAAAATACAAAACATTTAGGTTTTACTTTACTATTTTAACACTTTATAATAAACAGTTATTAATCCATGTACTATTACGTAATAATCGCTTTGCAAGCCTATTGTATTTATCACCTTATTAAAAACAGGAATCCATACTACTGGATATTCTTAATTATATTTTTGCCATTTATTGGATGTCTTATCTATTTAATAACGCAAGTGTATAATAAACGGGATGCAGAAAAAGTGACCAATGAAATTGTAACACTTATCAATCCTACCAAAAAAATAAAAGATTTAGAAAAGAAACTGGAGTTTTCAGAAACATTTCAAAATAGAATAAATCTTGCAGATGCGTATTTGGCAAATAAAGAGTATCAAAATGCTATTAGCTATTATGAAAAAGCATTAGACAGCGATTATCAAAATGATTTTTATGTGATTAAGAGTTTGATTACTTGCTACTACAATACAGAATCTTATGACGAAGTAGTTCGTTATTCAGAAAAGATTATAGAACATCCCGAATTTAAAAAATCTAAAACACAGTTTTTTTACGGATTGGCTTTAGAAAAATTAGAAAGAATAACCGAAGCAGAAACACAATTACGAGCTATTGATGTTCGTTATTCTAACTACGATGAGCGTTTAGTTTTGGCAAAATTTTTAATGGCTAAAAACAAAACAGAAGATGCTAAAGAGATATTAAATGAAATAAGTATCGAATCGGAACACATGACGAAAATGAATAAAAAAATCTATAAAGCAACAATTAGTGAAGTGGCTAAATTATTAAAAACTTTATAAGTTTTTGTTTGAAATTAATTGCTGGTTCCTTATTTCTTTTCTCGTGTAGCGAATTAAGATGTATAGAAAACAGTTAGTATTTATAAGATAAATAAAATGAGTACGGAAGAAAAAAAAGTAGTTTGGTCCTTGCAAAATAACAAACGTACCGAAGCAGAACGCAATGTTTTTAAACCAACTGGTATTAAGA
This sequence comes from Lacinutrix sp. MEBiC02595, assembly GCF_053601555.1. Taxonomy (NCBI): domain Bacteria; kingdom Pseudomonadati; phylum Bacteroidota; class Flavobacteriia; order Flavobacteriales; family Flavobacteriaceae; genus Lacinutrix; species Lacinutrix sp. MEBiC02595. The sequence goes on from NZ_JBSHNU010000222.1 coordinate 557,040, forward strand.
AAAAACAAGTTTCAACATCGCAATACATTGTTATTAGCTTACTGGTTGTTTTAATTTCTAGTTTTTCTCTAACATTTATGGTAGAGGAGTCTTCAGAGATTTGTTTTATGTCTAGTTTTTGTTTTCAGTCTAAAGAAAATATTTTTCTATATACACTTTATGTTTTTTTTAATATTATAATCATTTTACTAGCTATTATTGTGGCGTATATTATTGGTAAGAAAATTGGGAATAAAATAAAAAGATAAACGTGTTTCTTCATAAACATCCATATAAACCATTTATACAAAAAGACACTAAGAAATTAATTGTTGGTACAATTCCTCCGCCAAGGTTTAGTGTTGGAGAACTTTTAGAAAAAGATGTTAATTTCTGCTATGGCAGTTATTACAATTCCTTGTGGTTATATATCGATAAAATCCATAATTTGAATTTACGTTATGATAATTCACAAGAAGCAATAGACGAACGCAAAGCATTTCTTATAAAACATCAAATTGGCGTTTGCGATATTGTAGCTAGTGCAGAACGGGAGAAAATAGATGCTTCCGATTTAGGAATGCAAAATATAAAACTTCGGAATGTAATCGATTATATAAAAAAGCATCCAAACATTGAAACGCTATTATTTATTGGCGGAAATAGTAAAAATGGCCCAGAGTATTTCTTCCGAAAACACATAAAAGAACAGCATATAAAATTAGAATTGGTTTCTAATGAAGTACCAAGAGTGCATCAATTTGTCATTCCTAGTATAGCGAAGGAATCTGGAAAAAAGGAGCGAGTAATAAAAACCGTTTCGCTTACTTCTTCTTCGGGATCTGCTAATAGAGCTATTGGGAGTATGCCTTTGTATAAGCACCTTAAATCTAGTGATTCTACATTTAACACGTTTGATTTTAGAGTGATGCAATACCAAGAATATTTATAGTCTAAAAATATACACGAAAACTTACGTTTGGCGTTATGCCTAACGATTGGTTTTCTACTTTCGAAATGTTATCCTCAGCATCCAAAACATAGTATCTGTTAATCGTGTTTTTGGTGTTTAAAAGATTCCAAACAGAAGCGCCAATTTTAGCCTGAATTCCTTCCGAAATTTTTAAATCTTTTGTTGCCGAAAAATCAACACGTAAATAATCTTTTAAAGGATTACTGTTTGGTGCGTTGTAGTTTATATTGCCTGATGAAATGGTGTTGTCGTGAGTTGTATAAGGCTTCCCAGAATGCCAGTTTACACCTAAGGCAAACTTGTATTTGTTTATCGTGTAGGTATTAGAAAAATTAACCGCATGCGTAATGTCTGCGTTATTAGGAAAAGGGTTTCCGTTATTTAAGTTCTTAAAAGTGTAATCGTTTTTACTATACGAATAACTTAACCAGGTATTAAAATGAATAAACTGTTTATGGATTAAAAAATCCACTCCTTTTACTTGATAGCTTCCTATAGCTTTTATATACTGAAACTGGTTTTGAAAACCCTGGCTTCTGGTGGTGATTCCGTCTACTTCTTTATAAAAAGCTTCTGCACTAATTAGTAAGTTATTTTTGTTATAGTGTGTTCCTAAAGAGGCTTGTTTGCTTTTTATAATTGGAATATCGCTGTTGTTTGCTAAAATCCAACGACGCTTTTCAATGCCTAGAAAATCATTTTGTAAATCTATGATTTGTGACGTGGTTTGACTCTTGTATTCTCCAAGAAATTCCAATCTAAAATGATTCGCAAACCGTTGGCTAAAACCTATTCTTGGTTCTGCTAAAAAAGCGTCTAATTTTGGAATGTAATTAAATCGTATTCCAACTTTTGCATTGGTGTTTTTGTTGTTAGCTATTAGTTGGCCTTCCGTGAAAACGGAATGACTTCTAATAACCTCCTTAATATAACTTCTAAATACAGGGTTATTAACGTTTTCTAAATTGCTAATACCGACTTCAGAAAACTGATAGCCAATTTGAAGATTGGTGTTTTTATTAATGTCCCATTTGGTATCTGCTTTTAGAGCGTTATCAAAAACTTTGTTTTCTTGAATTAAACGTTGGTCATTCAAAATGTCAAAATTCTTGGCGTCTAATTCATAGTTAGAAAGCGATACTTGTAGGTTAGAACTTAATTTAGAATGCCATTTTCTAGTGTAGTTAATGCCACTTGCTAAATTACGCTGAATAAGTTTACTGTTAAAAGACTCGTTAATATTGTTTATGGTGGACTGTTCTTCGTAATCTAAATTATTATGAATGGTTAAAAAACTAATTTGAAGTTTGTCTTTTTTGGAAAGGTTTAATAGCAATTTTCCCGAGAAATCATAAAAGTAAAAATTTTCGTTTTTAGAGATGGTATTATTTTGCGCTTCCTGATTACTTTCAAAATCCGAATCTTGAAAAATACGTTTAAAATACTGCTTGTAGGTTGGCGCAGTTACTAAATCGGTAAACGAGCGTCTTACCGAAAGCTGTAACTCTGCATGTTTACCAAGTGGTGCTTTAGCATAGCCATCTGCATGTACGAAGTTAAAACCGGCTCCAGCTTTAAACTCATTTTGAAGCGTGTTTGATAATTGCATATCTATAACGCTAGAAACACCATCGCCATATTGTGCTGAGGTGCCGTTTTTAGATACATTTACTTGCTTGGTTAAATATGGATTGAATGCTGAGATAAGTCCGAAAAAGTGACCAGATTGATACATTTTTATACCATCCCAAAGTAGGAGATTTTGATCGTGTGTTCCACCTCTAATATTAATATTCGATACCGTTTCATCCGTACTTAAAACTCCGGGAAGTGCTTGTATGGTTTGTAGCACATCTGGTTCTATTAAACCAGGTAAAATACCAAACTGTTCTGGTTTTATGGTAATGCTTCCTGTGGTATTTTTGTTTAATCCTGTGGTTAAATAGTTAGTAATTACTACTTCCTCTAGTTTTTGAATGGTAAAAGGAGGAGTTACTTGCCTTACAATAGTAATAAACTGGTTGTTTAATTTGTTAAACTTTAAGTGCGTTTGTGTTTCTAAAGAAGTTAGAATTACCTCTAAGTTTTCATTACTATCCAAAAACACATTTACATCTTTAATCGTGTTATCGGCATAAGAAAAGCTAACTTTAAATTGTTGCTCTATTATAGTCAATACTTGCGCTAGAGGTTGCTTTTTGTTTTGCGATAAAACAGTCGAGTAACCGGAGAAAAATAAAATTAATACTAGCGCAATTTTTAGCGATTTATTCACGCGATAAAATAATGGTTTTGTTTGTTTTTGTATAGCTTAATTGTAAAGGTTCTGTTATCGATTTTAGTGCAATATCTATGTTTTTATGTGTGAATTTTCCAGTAAATAACGTACTTGTCTCTATATTGGAAGTTTCAAATTTAACGTTGTATAGTCTTTCAAACTCTGCTAAAACCTTGCTTAATGGTACACTTGTAAAAGCACTAACATGATTTATCCATTCTGGTTGTTTGACATTTGTAGTTATGGCTGTAGTCACATTTCCATTTAAAATTAAAAAAGAATCTCCAGCTTTTAAACGAGCCTTCCCTGTATTGTAGTTTATTTGCACGCTGCCTTCATAACAAACTACTTCAAAATAATCCTTTCGTTGTTTTACATTAAATTGTGTACCTAAAACGGTTACTGTTCCTGCATCTGTTTTTACGTTAAATGTGCTGCCTTTTTCTACTTTAAAAAAAGCTTCACCATCTAATGTAATGGTTCTGTTTGTATTCCAACTCTTTTTATTAAAGGTGATTTTAGAAATCGCATTTAAATGTACATAGGAATGATCAGGAAGCTCTATTCTTGATTTTTCAGTGAAATCTGTGGTAAAAGAACTATCTAAAGTTGTGGTGTAATAGTAACTACCTAAACAAATAGCTAGAATAGCGGCTACTTTGAGAATGGGTGATAGCCATTTCTTTGGAGTAGTTTTTTTTGCATTTATACCGCGTAAGGTGCTTTCTAAAGCAGCTTCGGTATTAAACTCTGGTGCTTTAAAACCTTTGCTGTACTTGGCTAGTTTAATTAACGACTCATAATCTTCGAGCGCTTCAAATGCTTCAAGTTCTTGAGGACTTAAGTCGTTATCTAACCATTTTAATACTAATTCTTCTTTATTCATTGTATGCTATTCAATTATATAACAAGTAAGGTTTAGAAACTCCTACCTCGAAATTAAAATTATTATTCCTGTAAAACAGAAATCATAATTCATCAATTTCTTCTCTTAATTTTTTTAATGCGCCGTAAATTCGTTTTTCAACTGCTTTGGTGCTAATATCTAAAAGCGATGCAATTTCTTTAAACCGTTTTCCTTCCACACGATTCATTAAAAAGGCAACGCGTTGTGCTTCGGTTAAATTTGCAATGGCATTTTCTAGCTTTTTGCGGTATTCCTTTTCTTCCATTAAAAACTCTGGCGACTCGTTAGAATGTTCTGTTGGTTTTATTTTCTGATGTTTTAAAACTACTTTTTGATGTGCAACGGCATTTAGCATTAAATTATTCGCTACCGTATATAAATAGCTTTTCGCTTTTTCAGGAGAAACGGTACTGCAATTCTGCCAAAGTTTTATAAAAGCATCTTGCACTTTGTCTTTAGGATTTAAATGATCCCCAAATTTATAATACAAAAAGTGATGCAAGTCTTTAGCGTGTTTGTTAAATAGGTTATTGAAACGGTTTTCATTACAGACATTATTGTTTAAAGACTTTTGCATGTATAGTTAAAAAGGTTTCTGCAAAGTAGGAACATTTTTTTTAAAAAGTCAAGGTAGGAGTTTTTTAAACGAAGATGTTATAGTAGTATACAGCAATTAAAAGTTGCTATGAAAAGAAATAATTATTAATAAAAAACGAAACAATGAAAACCATCCATTTTAAATCCTACCTTTTTTTATGCTTACTTTTTTTGATGTTATTTTCAGCATGTCAAGAAGAAGTTGTAGAAGTTACAGAGCCAGATAATGAAGAAACGATTGCGCCAAATTCTAATTTAGCTAATTTAATGCGCAATGTAGCTTCCAATGATGGTTCCTTTGATAATATTATCGATTATGCGAATTGCCTAGAGGTTGTCTTGCCAGTAACCGTTACCGCAAATGGTGTAACAATAACCATAGAAAGTATTACCGATTATGATGCGTTAGAAACTATTTTAGACGCTTTTTCCAGTGATGGTGACGAAATAGAAATAACGTTTCCAATAACAGTTATTTTTAACGATTATTCCGAGTTGGTTATTAATAGCCAAAACGAATTAGAAGCACAAATAGAAAATTGTAATGAGGAAGATGAAGAAGATGATGATATTGAATGTGTTGATTTTCAATTTCCTATTACTATTTCCGTGTATAATACAGATTTTCAAGTTGTAGATACCGTTACCATAACTGATGATGAAGCTTTATATTCTTTTATTGAAAATTTAGAAGGAGGAGTTTTAGCTAGTATAAACTTCCCTGTTACTATGGTATTAGCAAATGGGGATACCGTTGTTGTAGAAAATAATACAGAAATGGAAGCAGCTATTGAAGCAGCAGAAGATACTTGTGATGAAGATGATGACTACGATTGGAATGACGATGATATAGAAGATTGTGATGTTAATTTATCCGAAATAGAAGCTTACTTATTAGCATGTAATATTACAGCGCCAACCTATGATGCGTCTGGTAATATTTTAGATGAAAATTATTTAATGTTTGATACGAATGGCGAAGTAATTGTTAATGGAGAACCAACGGTTACAGAATTTGGTTCTTGGTCTCTTTTAGAATCGGGTTCTGGTTATACCTTAACCATTGAAGGATTGACTGTTTTTGATTTGTTAAATGGGGAATGGTTGCTTTTAGGTTGTGATGAAGATACATTTGTCTTTAGTCGGGTAACAAATTCTGGTGATGTAATTAATATGGAACTGGAGCAAGATTGTGAAGATTGCAATACCCCAGAAGTTTTAATAAACGATTTGGTGATATATATGCCTTTTGCCGAGGAAGTTCACGATTTAATAAGTGGTTTTAATACAGAAAACATTACCAACACATTTGTAGAAGATAGAGCAGGAAACTCTGCTTGTGCTATATCTTTTACCGGAAATGATACCTTTGAGATTCCTGTAAATACAGACAGTGCACTGGTACAAGGCGATAGTTTTTCTATAAGTTTATGGTTTAAAATGCAAAATACAGCAGTAGGGGATTTAGAACTATTTTTTAGATCACCAGGAAATGCAACAGAAGGGTTTCAATTAGGAGTTTATGATTTAAATACACCATTGTTTACAGATAATACAAGCTTTTATCTTTGGGATAATGACTGGAATGGTGAAGTAGATGTAGTGTGGGAAAACACAGATTGGCATCATCTAGTAGTAACAGTATCTGCAGACAATACCGTTACATTATACAGAGATGGTGTACAAAGAAATATCGATGAGAATTCGAGCCTGAATATTGGTTCTCAAGCTTCCGATAGATACATTATTGGAGAAGGTTTTGTTGGTCATTTGGATGATTTAAGAGTTTATAAAAGAACTTTAAGTCCAAGCGAAGTAGGAGAATTATTTAATTTAGATGGTGAATGTTATACTTGTTTGTAAGTCAAGTTTAACGAGTGCATTATTAATAAAAAAGAGGCTTCTTAAAAGAAGCCTCTTTTTTTTATTTTTAATTGTGAAAACTAAAATAGAGACAGCTGTTTTTTAAGGATGTGGTAAATATGCTTTAATTCCAATTAAACAAGCTTTTCCAGTAAAGAAAAACAAAATATTTCTTTACTTTTGCAACTATTGAAATAAAAAAAATATGTTTAATAATTTAAGTGAAAAGTTAGATAAAGCGTTACATGTACTAAAAGGTCATGGAAGCATTACAGAAGTTAATGTTGCCGAAACCCTAAAAGAAGTACGTAGAGCGTTACTAGATGCCGATGTTAACTTTAAAATTGCTAAAGATTTTACTAATAAAGTAAAAGAAAAAGCACTTGGACAAAACGTTTTAACAAGCTTACAGCCAGGACAATTAATGGTGAAGATTGTTAAGGATGAACTTACCCAATTAATGGGTGGAGATGTAGAAGGTCTTAACTTAACAGGAACGCCAAGTATTATTTTAATGTCTGGTTTACAAGGTTCCGGAAAAACAACCTTTTCAGGTAAACTTGCCAACTATCTTAAAAATAAAAAAACAAAGAAACCTTTATTGGTAGCTTGTGATGTATATCGTCCGGCGGCCGTAGATCAATTACATGTTGTAGGAGATCAAATTAAAGTGGAGGTTTTTAGCGATAGAGGAAATACAGATCCTGTAGCTATTGCACAAGCTGGTATTGCACATGCAAAGGCAAACGGACATAATGTGGTTATTATAGATACTGCTGGTCGTTTGGCTGTAGATGAAGCCATGATGGCCGAAATATCTAACATCCATAAAGCAATACAGCCACAAGAAACCTTGTTTGTTGTAGATTCTATGACAGGTCAAGACGCTGTAAATACAGCAAAAGCCTTCAATGATATTTTAAATTTTGATGGTGTTATTCTTACCAAATTAGATGGGGATACACGTGGTGGAGCAGCAATTTCTATTAAGTCTGTTGTAAATAAACCAATAAAGTTTATTGGTACTGGTGAAAAAATGGAAGCAATTGATGTTTTCTATCCTTCACGTATGGCAGATCGTATTCTTGGAATGGGAGATGTTGTGTCTCTTGTGGAAAGAGCACAAGAGCAGTTTGATGAAGATGAAGCTAGAAAATTGCAAAAGAAAATTGCCAAAAATCAATTTGGTTTTGATGATTTCTTAAAGCAAATTCAGCAAATCAAGAAAATGGGTAATATGAAAGACCTTATTGGAATGATTCCTGGAGCTGGAAAAATGATGAAAGATGTAGATATAGATGATGATGCTTTTAAAGGTATTGAAGCTATAATTCATTCTATGACCGTAAAAGAACGTACAAATCCATCGATTATAGATGCAAGCCGTAAAAAGCGAATTGGAAAAGGATCTGGTACTTCGGTGCAAGAAGTAAATCAGTTACTAAAACAATTCAACCAAATGTCGAAAATGATGAAGATGATGCAAGGTGGTGGCGGAAAACGTATGATGCAAGCAATGAAAAACATGAAGTAGTTCCTGTTTTTTATAGAATAAACAATGAAAAGAATGTGTCACCTCGAGCGCAGTCGAGAGGTCTCATTTGTAAATAGGTATAAAATTAGGTCTCGACTGCGCTCGACCTGACAGATTTAAAACTTCAACATGACTATTCTAGACGGGAAAAAAGTAAGTAACGACATTAAAGACGAAATTACAGAACAAGTAAAAAAAATGGTTGCTAAAGGCGAAAAAGTGCCACATTTAGCTGCTATTATTGTTGGTAATGATGGTGCTAGTTTAACGTATGTTGCTAGTAAAGTTCGCGCTTGTGAGCGTGTTGGTTTTGAGTCTACAATGGTAAGAATGTCTAATACTACTAGTGAAGTAGAATTATTAGATAAAATTGAAGAATTAAATACCAATAGTGATGTAGATGGTTTTATTATCCAATTACCACTACCTCCACAAATTAATACACAAAAAGTATTAATGGCTGTAAATCCAGATAAAGATGTGGATGGATTTCACCCAATGAATTTTGGTAAAATGGCATTAGATATGTCTACTTTCATTCCTGCAACACCATTTGGTATTCTAGAACTTATGGATCGTTACGGCGTAGAAACCAAAGGAAAGCACACTGTTGTAATTGGTAGATCACATATTGTGGGAAGACCAATGAGTATTTTAATGGGAAGAAAAGGGTTTCCAGGGAACTCTACAGTAACACTTACACATAGTCACACTAAAAATATTACTCAAATTACAAGTCAAGCAGATATTATTATTTCGGCTTTAGGAGTACCAAACTTCTTAAAAGCAGAAATGGTAAAAGACGATGTGGTAATTATTGATGTTGGTATTACTCGTGTTGCAGATGAAACAGCTCCTAAGGGTTATGTGATTACTGGGGATGTTGATTTTGAAAATGTAAGTAAAAAAGCGAGTTATATAACGCCAGTTCCTGGAGGAGTAGGACCAATGACGATTGCTATGTTACTTAAAAATACGCTTTTAGCTAGAGAAAGACATATGCAATAAACTACTTATATTGCAGTATGAATTTTTTGCTAATTTTATTAATAAACATACAGCGAGTAACTATTGGTAGTGTACAACATGTGCTACCAATAGTACTCGCTGTTTTGTTTTGTGTGGTTTTATTTCGTTTTGCTAAAAGACGACCTCAAAAACAAAAAGAAGTCCTATTTCAAGCTTTAGGTGTCTTCGTTTCTCTAACCATTATTATTTTTCATAGTTATAAAATTAGCCAAGGTAATTATGCTGTTTCGGTAGATTTGCCTTTGTATTTATGTAGTTTTTTAGCTTTGATTATTCCTGTTTTCACATACTATAGGAAATATTGGATGTATGAAATTCTATTGTTTTGGATTATTGCAGGAACCTCGCAAGGTGTGATTACTCCAGATATTGCGGAAGGTTATCCTAGTTTCGACTTTTTTAGATATTGGATTGCGCACTTGGGCCTATTAACCATTATTTTTTACGCAACTTTTGTTTTAAGAATGCGGCCAAAACTAAAAAGTGTTTTTAAATCGCTTGTCGCAATACAAGGCTATTTAATCGCTTCGTTTGGTATAAATGCGCTTTTAGGTGCTAACTATTCGTATTTAAATAGAAAGCCAGATTCGGCTTCGGTTTTAGATTATTTACCAGAATGGCCTTATTATATAATAGTCGTTGAAGTATTTTTGATTCCGCTGTTTCTTCTTGTTTACTTGCCTTTTTATTTTGGGAATATAAAGCGTAAAAAGGAATAAAAAGGATAGTTTGATATATAACGATTGTATTTTCGTGAAATAATGAGTATCTTTTTTTTAAATTTATTCCTCATGAAATCATTAAAAGTAGTTTCCTTTTTTTTGCTTGTTTTTCTGTTTAATTGCGATGCAACCTCCGAAAAAAAAAACATCTAATAATTTAGTAAACGTGTCCTTTTCAGATGCCATAAATTCGCGAAATTTAGACGGAAGGTTATTGCTTATTTTTGCAGATAGTAATGAAAAAGAACCTCGTTTTCTAGTGTCTGAAGGATTAGATGCGCAACCCATATTTGGAAAGAATGTAGAGAACTTAAAGCCAAATGAAAAAGTGTCTTTTGATGATACTGTTTTTGGATTTCCATACGAAAGTTTATCGCAATTAAAACAAGGAGATTATTATGTTCAAGCTGTTTTACATGTATATGAAACCTTTAATTTATCTACAGGACATACTGTGAAATTACCGATGGATAATGGAGAAGGACAACAATGGAAAACGTCTCCCGGGAATTTGTATAGCACACCAATAAAAGTTACAGTGACAGAAAGTGGCATAAAAGATTTAGACATCGTTTTAGATCAAGTTATTCCGGAAATGGAAGTTGCTGCGGATACCGAATGGATAAAACACATCCAAATAAAATCAGATTTGCTCTCTAAGTTCTGGGGAAAAGATATGTATCTAGGAGCACATGTTCTTTTGCCTAAAGGCTTTGAAGAGCATCCAGAAGCTAAGTATCCTTTAATGGTTTTTCACGGACACTTTCCTTCCGATTTTGGCGGATTTAGAACCACGCCACCAGATAAAAATTTAAAACCAGAATATTCCGATAGATTTCATGTAAATGGATATAATATTACGCAGCAACAAGAAGCTTATGATTTTTATACGCGTTGGAATGCACCGGATTTTCCTCGTTTTTTAATTATTGAAATTCAACATCCTACACCATATTATGATGATTCCTATGCCGTAAATTCTGCGAGTCAAGGACCTTATGGAGATGCTATAACCTACGAGTTGATTCCGTATATCGAAAAATTATTTCGCGGACAAGGAGAAGGTTGGTCTCGTTTTTTATATGGAGGATCCACTGGTGGTTGGGAAGCTTTAGCGGTGCAAGTAAAATATCCTGACGAATACAATGGTTGTTTTGCCGCTTGTCCAGATCCAATAGATTTTAGATCCTATTGTTTAAATAATATTTACGAAGATGAAAATGCATATTATGCGAAGAGTAATCATAAAAAGATAGAGATTCCTTCACATCGAGATTATTTGGGTAATGTGAGTGTTACTGTAAAAGAATCCAATCATTTAGAATTGGTTTTGGGTGATAAGTCAAGATCGGGTGGTCAGTTTGATATTTGGGAAGCAACCTATTCTCCGCAAGGAAAAGATGGTTATCCAGAACGATTGTGGGATAAATATTCTGGGGATATAAGTAGTAATGTTGCCGAATTTTGGAAAGAGAATTACGATTTACGACATATTTTAGAGCGCGATTGGGATGCGCTAGGTGAAAAATTAAAAGGTAAAATTCATATTTATTGTGGAGATATGGATAATTATTATTTAAATAATGCGGTGTACTTAATGGAAGATTTTTTAGAAAGCACTACAGATCCTTATTATGAAGGGGAAGTAGATTATGGAGATCGCGCAGAACATTGCTGGAATGGAGATCAAGAAAATCCAAATCATATTTCTAGGTTGCGCTATAATAGTTTGTATGTACCAAAAATAATGAAACGGATTTTAGAAAGCGCACCAAAAGGAGCGGACTTAACAAGTTGGCGTTACCAATAGTGCTTATTTCGCAAATAACTGATTTATATCTTTAAAAGCTTTAAACTCTAAAGCGTTGCCAGAAGGATCATTAAAAAACATCGTTGCTTGTTCACCTACTAAACCTTCAAAACGAATATATGGTTCAATAATGAAAGATATGTTTTTTAGTTTTAAGTCTTCCGCGAAAGCGTGAAAATCTTCCCAATCTAGAACGACACCATAATGCGGTATAGGAACTGCTTTTCCGTCGACAGGATTGGTTGGGGTTTCTCCGTTAGATTGTGCCTTGTAATGAATAACTAATTGATGACCAAAGAAATTGAAATCTACCCAGTGATCGCTACTTCTACCTTCTTCACAGTTTAAAATATCTCTATAAAATGTTCTGCACACTTCTAAATTATGCACTGGAATTGCAATGTGAAAAGGAGAAAGTTTAGCCATTGTTTTCTAAATAGGTTTTTGTAGAAGCTTCTAAAAGGGAGTTTAAATCTTCTAATTCTTCACTTGTGAATTCTCTATATTCACCAACAGGAACATCTAGTTTTATGTTCATAATACGAACACGCTTTAAGCTGTTTACTTCGTAATTTAAATATTCGCACATTCTACGAATTTGTCTGTTTAAACCTTGCGTTAAAATAATTTTAAACTTGTACGTACCTAGTTTTTCAACAATACAAGATTTAGTAGTTCGGTCTAATTCCTCTAAATAAATGCCGCCAGACATTCTTTCTAAAAAGGTTTGCGAAATTGCTTTATCTACCGTTACAATGTATTCTTTATCGTGATTATTACTAGCACGAAGTATTTTGTTTACAATATCACCATCGTCTGTAAGAAAAATTAAACCTTCACTTGGTTTATCTAATCTCCCAATAGGGAATATACGTTTTGGATATTTTATAAAATCGATAATATTGTCTTTTTCTACTCTAGTATCGGTAGTACAAACAATGCCAACAGGTTTGTTAAAGGCTAAATAAGTGAAAGCTTTTTTGGTGTTTATAACCGGTTTTCCATCTACATGAACCTCATCTGTTGGAGTTAATTTGGTGCCCATTTCTGGAACAACGCCGTTTATAGTTACTCTTCCAGCTTCAATAAGTCTGTCTGCTTCTCTACGTGAGCAGTAACCAACTTCGCTTAAATATTTATTTATACGTTTAAGATTCTCTTCCATCTGGCAAAGATACTATAAGTTTAATCACTATATGAAATTTAAAATGCGAGACTCTAGCTTAATTAGTGATGTAATTATTAATATATTCGGTTATGGTTTCATTGTTTAAGGAATGACCAAAACCTTGTGTGGTTATTAATTTAGCATTCGCATAGTTTTGCACAAAATGTTCGGCATCTTGATACGGGATAATTCTATCGCGTTCATCATGTATTAAGAGAGCTGAGGTAGTAATCTCTTTGGTGAAGTCTGCAGCAGAAAAATATTCTGGTACGTGACCATAAGTTTCTAATACAATTTCTCCTATTTTTTTATGAACTCTTTTGTTGTATCCCATCATTTTTACATAGCGATTAAAAACACCTGTAAAGTTGGAAGGAGCTCCTAATAAAACTAGTTTTTCTAATTCTGCATTCTGATATTTATGTTGGTAAAAAACAGTAGCCATACCACCAACAGAGTGTCCAATAATAATATCTGGATTGAATTTTTTAGAAACTATATTTATGAATTCTGAATAGAGAATGGCATTAAAGCGTTTACTTCCCGAGCGTCCATGTGCCGGAGCGTCTAAAGCAATTACGTTATAGTTTAGCTTTTTTAAGCTTTCTATTAAAGGTTTCCATCTTGCGGCATTACTTTCCCAACCATGAACCAATAGTATGGTTTTGTTTTTACCAAGCCATCTATAGGTCATGATATTAAAACCTTCATATTGCAATTCTTCTTTGAAAGCAGTATCTAAAAAATCAAAATCTTTTTCTTGAATTTTTCCTTTTAAAGGTTTAGAAAATAAGGATAGTGCTAGGTTTCCAGCTAATTTTGGTGAAATAAAGCTTATTAAGTTAATAATGAAGCCAATAGTTTTGGATATAAAATTCATTTTAATCTTCTCTGTTTACTAAATCCATGGAAAATGCGGGAAGGCAAATAGCTATATATTCGCAAGCAATGGTAAATGGATTGGAATACTGAATACGAGTATTCTTACTAATTTTTATGGATTGTCCGGCTTCCAAAATTACAACTTCATCTTCAATTATAAATTGTTTTTTGCCTTTAATTATGTAGGTGTATTCATCAAACCCAGGAGTTTGAAAAGGTTCACTCCAGCCAGCAGGAGCAATCATGCGTGCTATGCTTATTTGTGGGTTGTTGTCGGTGGCCAAACCAAAATGCTCTTCTATAACTTTTCCGTCTGCTGTAGGAACAACAAATGGTGAATTCTGTACGGTATATTTCTTTTTCATAATTAAAAATAGTATTGTATTGTTCTATACGTAATCTTTCTAGTAATGGTTTTATTTTAAAGGTTTACGTTTAATCATTCCTCCTTTTAAATCTTTTACTATACCAATGGTTAGAAAGGCATTTTTATCTATTTTATCTATTTCTGTATATAGTTTAGATAATTCTAACCTGGTCATTACGGTGTAAATAATGTCTTTGTCGTAACTTTTTCCATTAACACCAAAACCACCTTTTCCTGCATATATTGTGCAGGCTCTACGTAGTTTTTCTGTAACCATGATTCTTATTTCTTCATGTTTTTGGGAAATAATAGTAATACCAACATATTCTTCTACACCATCTACCACAAAATCTACTGTTTTGGCTGCAGATAAATAGGTTAATATAGCATAAAGTGCCGTTTCAATAGATAAAACATAAGCGCCAAAAGAAAAAATAACAATATTTATAAGTAATAAGACATCACCAACGGTGATCGACATTTTTCTGCTTAAGTATATGGCTAAAACTTCTGTTCCATCTATAACGCTTCCACCACGCATGGCTAAACCAATTCCTAAGCCGAGAAAGAAACCACCAAATACAGCGATTAACAACTTATCTTCTGTAATTGTTGGGTAATTTACAAAGTGAACGACTAGTGCTAAAAAAGCAATGGCAACGACGCTTTTAATGGCAAATTTCTTGCCGATAGTTTGTGTAGCAAGAATAAGGAATGGGATATTTACTATAAGTAGTAAAACACCAAGTGGTAAAGAGGTTATGTTTTTAAGAAGTAAAGAAATACCTGTTGCGCCACCATCTATAAAGTGATTTGGTAATAGAAAACCTTTTAAACCAAATCCAGCAGAAAAAACACCAATAATTATAAAAATAGATTCTTTAAAGGCATGCGAAATCTCTACTTTTATGTTATCAATAACAGGAGTTATTTGCGATTGGGTATATGGAATAGGAGTGTGTTTAGCTTTAAGTCTTTGCTTAGCTATATCTACTAATAGTTTACCAAATAATGGATTCATAACGATTAAGTATTAATTCCAGCCTATCATGAAATGTTTTATTTTTGCTGTGTCCGGAATCTGTACTGCTTCAATTTTCTTGTTTACATCCATGCGTAATTCTGCAGGCAGTTCCATTTTGTCAATGGTGAAAAATCCATTTATATCATTTACAAAAACTACAACGTTTCGTAATGTATTTTGAATACTAGAAATGGTATAGTGGTTCTTAATATCTCCAAATGTGCTAGCGGTATTTAAGCCTTTGGCTGTTTTGTACCTTGGGTCTACGACTTTAATAGTCGTGATAGTAGCCGTAGAATCTAACGCTTGGTTAGGGGAAAGTATCAATAATTGCTTTCCTGTTTTGTCATAAATTTTTATGTCATTGACGCTTCCTGTAAATTCATCTCCATTAATTCGTTTTACAACAGAGTCATTAGCGTAAATGGCTTCTATATCTTTTACTTGAGTAGAGTCTGTTAAAAGTCCAATATTATTTTTAGATATTAAAAATGGGTTAACTTCTTTTTTGCATGAAGTAAAAACGATGCTTAATAAACAAAGTGTAAAAATTATGTTTTTCATATTTATTTTCCGAGAAAGCGGGAATCTTATTTGATTTTATTTCCGTGAAAACGGAAAATATATGGTTTGTTATTGTGTGTTTATTTGTAGTTCCAAGCTTAAGCCAAGAACTACATTACTTTCTTTAAAATACCAAAAACAGAACGGATGAACGTTGCGCTTGTAAGTACTTTGATAATGGGATTCATTCTAGTACTACTTCTACTAGAGCTAGATCGAGTAGCTTTTTTTTGTTCTTTTTCTTTCGCTTCTCTAGCGTCTTCTTTAATTTGTAATGCTTCTGCTTTTTCAATCTTTTTATTCAACATTTCATAAGCCGATTCTCTGTCTATGGTTTCGTTGTATTTCATGACTAGTTTAGAATCATCTAAAAGATTGTTTAATTCCGTTTCTGTTAAAACATCCATTCTACTCATTGGTGCTCGCATCATTGTTGCTGCAAGTGGAGTTGGTCTTCCTTTCTCATCTAAAGCAGAAACTAGAGCTTCTCCAATTCCTAAGGAAGTTAAAATTTCGGCAGTATCATAATAATCGGTGTCTGGATAGTTTTGAGCTGCAAGCTTTATAGCTTTTCTATCTTTAGCTGTAAAGGCACGTAAAGCATGTTGTATTTTTAAACCTAACTGACTTAATACTCCTTCTGGAACATCGGTTGGATTTTGTGTTACAAAGTATAAACCAATTCCTTTACTACGTATTAGTTTTACAATGCTTTCAATTTGATTCAATAATGCTTTAGAAGCTTCATTAAAGATAAGATGCGCTTCGTCTATAAACATAATTAATTCTGGCTTGTCTGCATCTCCTTGTTCTGGAAAAGTTTCGTAAATCTCCGCCAATAAGCTTAACATGAATGTAGAAAATAATTTAGGCTTATCTTGAATATCTGTTAATCTAATAATATTAATATAGCCTTTACCATCTCTTGTGGTGCGAACTAAATCTTCCACATCAAAACTTTTTTCACCAAAGAAAAGTTCTCCTCCTTGTTGTTCTATTTCTACCACTTTACGTAAAATAGCACCTGTAGATGCCGAAGAAATTCTGCCATAAGCATCCGAGAATTCTTCTTTTCCTTCTTTGGTAGCGTATTGTAATATTTTTTTAAAATCTTTTAAGTCTAATAAAGGCAGTTTGTTGTCGTCACAATATTTAAAAATAACAGCAACAACACCAGATTGCGTATCCGATAAATCTAAAATTCTAGATAATAAAACTGGTCCGAACTCACTAACGGTAGCGCGTAAGCGAACACCTTCTTGTTCCGATAACGACATGATTTCTACAGGAAATCCTTTTGCTTCAAAAGGTAATCCTATTTTTGCGTGACGCTCATCTATTTTAGCATGTCCGGGACTTGGTTGTGCTAAACCACTTAAATCCCCTTTAATATCCATAAGTAAAACAGGAATTCCTTTTTCGCTTAAGTTTTCAGCCAAAACTTGTAATGTTTTTGTTTTACCTGTACCTGTTGCACCGGCAATTAAACCATGTCTATTCATGGTTTTTAAAGGTATTTTTACAAAAGCATCTTTAATGGTTTCTCCATCTAACATTGCAGAACCTAAGGTGATAAAATCGCCTTTGGTTGTGTTTCCTTCTTCTATATGTTTAAAAAAATCGTCCTGTCTGCTCATAGTATTCTTCAAAGTTTGCATAAAAATAGTAATCTTTAATGTAAAACCTTTTAAAAAAGTAATCAACTTTTCAACTTAAAGGTACAAATATCTTAAGTCATTAATGTCTTGTCTTGTTATTATGAAAATGAAACACTAAGCTTTTTAACTTTAAATATTTTGGGCTCTATTAAACTTTAAATACTTAAATAACTATCTTTGCAAGCTATGACAAGAAGTGAAAGACAAGAGTTGCTAGATAAAGGGTTGTTATTACCTTTGATGGAAGAGTTTTATACGATTCAAGGAGAGGGTTTTCATAAAGGAACAGCTGCGTATTTTGTAAGAATTGGTGGTTGTGATGTTGGTTGCCATTGGTGTGACGTTAAAGAAAGTTGGTTGCCAGAATTGCATCCTGCGACAGAAACAATTAAAATTGCCGAAAACGCTGCGAAGTACAGTAAGACCATTGTAGTTACAGGTGGAGAGCCTTTAATGTGGAATATGAATCCGTTAACCAACGCGCTAAAAGAAAGAGGATTGCAAGTGCATATTGAAACTTCTGGAGCGTATAAGTTAACTGGAATTTGGGATTGGATTTGCCTTTCACCAAAAAAGAATAAACTTCCAACCGAAGAAGTATATGCGCAAGCACACGAGTTGAAATGTATTATCTATAATAAGGATGATTTTAAGTTTGCCGAAGAACAAGCAGCAAAAGTGAATAAAGATTGTATTTTATATTTACAACCAGAATGGAGTAAACGGGATAAGATGGTTCCTGAAATTGTAGATTATGTAATGGCTAATCCGCAATGGAAAGTTTCTTTACAAACACATAAATATTTAAATATACCGTAATAAAAAAGCCTTAGAATTATTCTAAGGCTTTTTTGTATACTTTTATTGTGTGTTTCTTATTTAGTAAATGGCACAGCTACTACTGTGGTGTCCCAACCTAAAAACATATCTACTCCTTTATCACTTTCTTTAAAAGCTATAGAAAAAGCTTCAATAGATTTTTTGCTAGATGTAACAGGAACTGTGATTCTTGCTACGTCGTTAGCTTCTTCGTAAAAATAACTTCCCCAAGCATTTAAATCCGAGTTGATAATGATAGTCCACTCTTTTTCTCCTGGAATAGTTGCTAAAGAGTAGGTTCCCGCTTTTACTAAAGTACTTCCTAATTTCATGTCTGTATATAACGTGATTTCAGCGGCTTCATTAGCTCCAGTACGCCAAACTTTACCATTTGGAGCAAGTTTGTCTAAGCTTCTTTCTTTTAATTGTGGTCTACTATAAACTACTTTTATTAATTTGTCTGGGTTTTTATAATCTGTAGGGAATGCTGCAGCATCCATTGGACTCTTATCTAGTCCAGCAAAATCTTGAGCATTCGTGTTTAAAGAGAAAAGCATTAAAAATGCCATTGCAGTAGTCGTAAGTAATGTTGGTGTTTTCATAATTTGTTTTATATATTATTGAATGATTAAGTTATACTATCTACGTAGTAAACCATGCTTAAAGTCGTAATTGAAAGTTAAAGTTTACAATTTTATAAGAAATAATAGTAAATATATTTGACGGACTTTCATTTTGTTTAATAAAATGTAAATTATGTTATATATTGTAAGTAATTAGTTGTTTTGTGTTTTAAATATGAAACATCATTCGCATATTTGCCTCAGTAATTATAACAACAAAGAATAAAAAATTAAAAAGATATAAGTTATGTGTGGAATTGTATGTGCTTTCGACCTTAAACAAAAAAGTGAAGATTTAAGACCTCAGGTTTTAGAAATGTCTAAAACTATTCGTCATCGTGGACCAGATTGGTCAGGAATTTATAGTAATGATAAGGCGATTTTAGCACATGAGCGTTTAGCTATTGTGGATCCAACTTCCGGAAAACAACCATTGTTTAGTCCAGATAATAAACTGGTTTTAGCAGCAAATGGCGAAATATATAACCATAGAGAATTACGTAAACAATTTGAAGGTAAATACGATTTTCAAACACAAAGTGACTGCGAAGTTATTTTAGCATTATACCAAGAAAAAGGAGTGGATTTTGTAGATGAAATGAACGGAATCTTCGGATTTGCAATCTATGATGTAGAAAAAGATGAATACTTTATTGCTCGTGATCACATGGGAATTATTCCTTTATATATAGGATGGGATCAAAACGGAACATTTTATGTGGCTTCCGAATTAAAAGCATTAGAAGGAATTTGTACTAAAATTGAATTATTTCCTCCTGGACATTATATGTCTAGTAAAGATGGCGAATATGTAAAATGGTATAATAGAGATTGGAGTGAGTACGATGCAGTAAAAGATAACGAAACAAGTATTGCTGAAGTTAAAGAAGCATTGGAAGCAGCAGTGCATAGACAATTAATGAGTGATGTGCCTTATGGTGTATTACTTTCAGGAGGTTTAGATTCTTCTGTGGTATCTGCAATCGCAAAAAAATATGCGCAAAAACGTATAGAAAGTGATGACACTTCAGATGCTTGGTATCCGCAATTGCATTCCTTCGCTGTAGGATTAGAAGGTTCTCCAGATTTAGCTGCAGCGCAAAAAGTAGCAGATTTTATAGGAACGATTCATCACGAAATTAAATTCACCATCCAAGAAGGTTTAGACGCTATTAAAGATGTTATTTATAATATTGAAACGTATGATATTACTACGATTCGCTCTTCTACACCAATGTATTTAATGGCAAGAGTTATTAAATCTATGGGAATTAAAATGGTACTATCTGGTGAAGGAGCAGATGAAATTTTTGGAGGCTATTTATACTTTCATAAAGCGCCAAATGCACAAGAATTTCATGAAGAAACCGTTAGGAAATTAAATAAATTACACATGTACGATTGCTTAAGAGCAAACAAAAGTTTAGCTGCTTGGGGAATTGAAGGTCGTGTCCCATTTTTAGATAAAGAGTTTATCGATGTTGCTATGCGCATCAATCCACAAGATAAAATGATTAACGGAGAACGCATGGAAAAATGGGTGGTACGTAAAGCATTTGAAGATATGTTGCCAGAAAGCGTAGCTTGGAGACAAAAAGAACAATTTAGTGATGGCGTTGGTTATAGCTGGATTGATACACTTAAAGAAGTGGTTGGTGAAGCAGTAACCGATGAGCAAATGGCAAATGCTAAATTTAGGTTCCCTATTCAAACACCAAATAACAAAGAAGAGTTTTATTACCGTTCTATTTTTGAAGAACATTTTCCAAGTGATGCAGCGGCTTTAAGTGTGCCGCAAGAAGCAAGTGTAGCTTGTAGTACTGCAATTGCTTTAGAATGGGATGAAGCGTTTAAGAATATGAATGAACCATCTGGTCGTGCAATATCTAATGTGCATGATAAAGCATATGCAAAATCGTAGTTTCATGAATTTGTGAATATTTAATATAGATTAATAGCTTTAAAACCTCGCTTCGGCGAGGTTTTGTGTTTTTCATAATAACGAATTATAAAATAGCTTGAGAATGCAATGAAGCATTTAGAAATAGTGATAGGCGTCTAGAAGCGTGCAGGATAAAGCATGTTGCATTGATGTATAGCTACCTGTTTAAGCTTTTTAGTTTGCTAAAGTAAAGTCGTGTCTATATCTGGAGTGAGATGCTCAATCCTATCAATAACTCTAAACAGTTTTGTTTTGTCTAATGGTTTTGTAATGCAGTCAATAAAACCAGCATTAAAAACCTTGCTGTTTGTTTCTGTAGAGGAGTATGCTGTATGCGCAATTACAGGTAAATAGGGCTTGAATAGTTTTATTATTTTTCTTGCTTCAAAGCCTCCCATTATTGGCATTTTTATATCCATGATTACTAATTGAATCGAATCATTTTCTTTACATATTTCTACTGCTTCTTTTCCGTTTTTAGCGCGTATAACATGGTAGTTTCTAATTTTCATTACTTTTTTTATGAGCATGAAATTAATCTCATCGTCTTCGGCAATAAGAATATTTAAAGGTTTTATTTTGTCTTCTGTTTTAAGAGCAACTTCCGTTATAGGCAGTGTGGCTAGCCTATTTAATTTTAATGGTACGGTGAATGAAAAAGTAGAACCGAAATTCTCTGTAGATTCTAACCAGATTTCACCACCTAACATTTCAATGTACGCTTTAGAAATAGCGAGACCTAAACCTAAACCGCTTAAATTAATTGTTTTGTCATTTTGTATTCTGTTAAATCGAATAAAAATATTTTTGGTGTCTTCTTTCGACATGCCGATGCCGGTATCTGTAATGTGAAATTCTAAGGCGTTTTTTTGAGTACTTATTTTGTAGCTAAAATTAACGCTTCCTTTTTCACTGTATTTAATAGCATTGTTTAAAAGGTTAACTATTATTTGTCGTAATTTGGTTTCATCACTTATTAATTGATATACAACAGCATGTTTTGGCTTATCAAAAAACAATCGCAAAGGTTTATTTTTAGGGATTGTAATTTCGACTGCCTGTTTTATTTCCAATAACGTTTCGTCTAAATTAAAAGCTTTTAAATTGGGGGTTACTTGGTTGGTGTCAATTTTAGACATTTCAATTAAATCATCTATAATAGATACCAGATTTTTTCCACTTCTCTTAATGACATTAATATAATCTAATCGTTCTGCCTCGGATGGGTTTTGAGTACTCAGTAAATCCGAAAACCCTAGAATAGCATTCATTGGCGTTCTTATTTCATGCGATAGATTGGTTAAAAAAGAAGCTTTTAATAAGTCACTTTCTTCTGCTTTTTCTTTCGCTTTTTGAAGTTCTTCTTTTTGCAAATAACTTTTAAATATAAAATGACCTATTTTATTGAAATTACCATCGGTATTAAAATGAGATAATAAATTAAAGTCATTAGAATTTATAGCGTGAATAATTAAGTCAAAAGGCTGTTTTACTACTTTTACGAAGCGAAAAGTGATAAATGAAATAATAGCTATGGCGCTAAATATGAAAGAGCTAATAAATAAAGCACTATTATCTTTATGAAAAGAAAAAAAGATAACATTGTAAATTATAAATAAAAGTACTGAGCTAGCTATAGGTATTAAAAACCTGATTAGGGCAGGATTGAAAAATTTCATTTAATGTAAATTAGGGGCTCCAATATAATAAAATAAAACCGATTTGTGCTTTGTTAAGAGATAAGCGCTTAAGCACCTATTTACTTTTGAATAAAGTGCTAAGTATTCTATGGTAACAAGTTCAAATAGGAGTTTTAACGTGTTTTTGTTATTTTATTTTTTTTAAGCGTTATTAAAAAAATGAAAATCAATTTTAAGGTTGTTTTTAGCTACTCTAAGGTCTTTCTTGCGTTTTTAACAAATGTTAATAATTATCGTGTTAAATCGATGAAAAGCTTTTAAAACGCATCAAAATTTAGTATCTTTGGTTGTATTCCAAAGGATGCTGTACAGCGTCCTTTTTTATGCCTTAAACAATAGAAAACAGATCATAAATAACATATAAGTATGAGCGAAAAAAAAGAAGAGTTTAACAAACACAATTATTCGGCCGATAGTATTCAAGCGCTAGAAGGAATGGAGCACGTGCGTATGCGTCCTTCTATGTATATTGGAGATGTTGGTACTCGTGGTTTACACCATTTGGTATATGAGGTTGTAGATAACTCGATTGATGAAGCATTAGCTGGTCATTGTGATAATATTACAGTAACGATTAATGAGGATAACTCGATTACCACAGAAGATGATGGACGTGGTATTCCTGTAGATTTACATAAAAAAGAAGGTGTTTCTGCGCTGCAGGTTGTAATGACTAAAATTGGTGCAGGTGGAAAGTTCGATAAAGATTCTTATAAAGTATCTGGTGGACTTCACGGCGTTGGTGTAAGTTGTGTAAATGCACTTTCAGAACATTTAAGAGCTACTGTTTTTAGAGACGGTAAAATTTGGGAACAAGAATATTCTAAAGGAAAAGCCCTTTATCCTGTAAAAGCAATTGGAGATACGGATAAAAGAGGAACAACAGTTACGTTTAGACCAGATCCTACAATATTTACACAAACCTTAGAGTATAACTACGATACTCTAGCAAGTAGAATGCGTGAATTAGCGTATTTAAATAAAGGAATTACCGTTCATTTAATTGATAAGAGACGTACTAAAGAAGATGGTTCTTTTGAAGGGGAAACATTCCATTCGGAAGAAGGTCTTAAAGAATTTATCAAGTTTTTAGATGCAACCAGAGAGCCTTTAATGAAAGAAGTGATTTCTTTTGAAGGGGAAAAGAATGGCGTGCCTGTTGAGGTCGCTATGATTTATAATACATCGTATGCAGAAAATTTGCACTCGTATGTAAATAATATTAATACACATGAAGGTGGAACACATCTTTCTGGTTTCCGTCGTGGTTTAACACATACGCTTAAAAAGTATGCGGATGAATCCGGAATGTTAGACAAATTAAAGTTTGATATTGCTGGAGATGATTTCCGTGAAGGACTAACAGCAATTATTTCTGTAAAAGTTCAAGAGCCTCAATTTGAAGGACAAACAAAGACAAAATTAGGTAACCGTGAAGTTTCTGCAGCTGTAAGTCAGTCTGTTTCCGAAATGCTAACAAACTACTTAGAAGAGCATCCAGACGACGCTAAAATTATTGTGCAAAAAGTAATTCTTGCCGCACAAGCACGTCACGCAGCACAAAAAGCGCGTGAAATGGTACAGCGTAAAACAGTAATGAGTATTGGTGGTTTGCCAGGAAAATTATCAGATTGTTCCGAACAAGATCCTACAAAATGTGAAGTATACTTAGTCGAGGGAGATTCGGCAGGTGGAACTGCAAAACAAGGTCGTGATAGAGCATTTCAAGCTATTTTGCCATTACGTGGTAAAATTCTAAATGTAGAAAAAGCGATGACACATAAGGTGTTTGAAAATGAAGAGATTAAAAATATCTTCACCGCTTTAGGGGTTACTATTGGAACCGAAGAAGATAGTAAAGCATTAAACCTTTCTAAATTAAGATACCATAAAATAGTAATCATGTGTGATGCCGATATTGATGGTTCGCACATCGAAACGCTAATTTTAACGTTCTTCTTTAGATACATGAAAGAGTTGATTGAAAATGGTCATATTTATATTGCAACGCCTCCTTTATATTTAGTTAAAAAAGGAGCGAAAAAACAGTATGCTTGGAGTGATGAAGAACGTATAGCGATTATGAATGATTTTGGAGAATCTTCAAAAATACAACGTTATAAAGGTCTTGGGGAAATGAATGCATCACAACTTTGGGATACAACCATGAATCCAGAATTTAGAACCTTACGTCAAATATATATCGATAATGGCGTAGAAGCAGATCGTGTATTCTCTATGTTAATGGGAGATGAAGTTCCGCCTCGTAGAGAGTTTATCGAGAAAAATGCAATCTATGCAAATATTGATGCATAATTATATCCTTGTAGGTTTTTAAAACCTGCAAGGTATTTGTATCAACAACATTTTAAAACCTGTAAAGTTTCATTGCTTTACAGGTTTTTTTTGTTTAATAATTAGGATTCTAAATATTTTAAAAAACAGCATGGCGTAAACGGGATCGAAAAGCATCGATATACTTTCCCTGTTTATTATTCCTAGCAATTACGAATTAAAAACCTTTTTATTAATTAATAAAAGTATGAGTTAAAAGTTTATATTTGAGTAGGATATATATTTAAGACGACGTCATTTTCGATAGTTTTTATATCCAAAAAAAAAGAGTGACTAACCAATAAAACCACTATAAATGAAAAAGCTACTGCTATTAAGCTTTCTTTTATTGACGTCTTATTTTACAAAAGCACAAGAACATTGTGCACAAGACATTTACCAACAAAAAAATTATGAAGAAAACCCTTCTTTAAGGCCAGAGAATAATTTGGCACACCAAGAGTTAGAAGAATTTACTAGAACATTTCAGTCTAGTTCTAATAATCAAAGAGATTGGAATATTGCAGATCTTGTTATTGGAACAGATTACATTATTCCTGTTGTGGTTCATGTTATACACAACAACGGGCCAGAAAATATTTCAGATGCTGCAGTAAAACGTTCCATAGAGATGTTAAATATATTTTATGCAGGAGAATCTGCTTTCGATAAAAATATCGATCCAGAATTTGTTGCGGTTAGAGGTGCTTTTACAGAAAAAAAACTAAAATTTGTTTTGGCTAATTTTGATCCAAACGGAAATGCTACTAACGGTGTCGATAGACATGTCGATGCAATGTATACCTACGCAGGTAACGATCCAAATATGAGACTTACATACCATTGGCCAAGAGATCAATATTTCAATATCTATGTCGTTGCTCAATCTTTGAGTTCCAGTTCTAGTTCTGGTTTTGCTACTTTTCCGCCGGATGTGGATGCTGCAGCAGATGCCCATTTAGACGGGCATGTAATGTCTGCATGGGCCTATGGAGAACATGGAGAAATGTGGCAAACTTGGTATCATAATTTAGCACATGAAGTAGGACATTGGTTAAATGTCTATCATATTTGGGCGAATGCTGGAGCAAATGGAAATACATATTATTGTAATGAAGATGATTCGGTTTTAGATACACCAAATACGTACGGAAATAGCTTGTCCGATTTGGATGGTTTTCCAGGTGTAGGGACTGTTGTTAAGTGTTCTACAAAAGATAATTATACCAATATGATGGATTATACTGCCGCAACCTATGCGATGTTTACTAATGGTCAAAAAGCACGTATGGAAGCTGCATTAAATTCTACTGTTGCACAAAAAAGTAGTTTATGGCAAACGGCAAATGTTTTAGCAAGAATCTATGGCTGTACAACTGGTGTAGACTCTGATGGAGATAGTATTCCGGATGCCTGTGATGTCTGTCCGAATGATATTAATAATGATAGTGATGGTGATGGTGTTTGTGATGAATATGATCAATGTATGGGATATCCGGATATTAATTTAGACGGGAATCCAGCAGCTATGGATGCGTGTGATCCATTAACGCCAATAATTAATTTTAATTCTGAAACGGTATTGTCTTATGATACTACAAAAGATAAAGGTGTCTCTATTAATTATGATAATGGAGCTACGCTGCATGTTTCGATAAATGGATGGAAAGCCATTGCGATAAATTATAATATTACGCCTTCAACAATGTTAGAATTTGATTTTAAAAGTACCATTGATGGTGAATCTCATTTTATTGGTGTGGATGATGATTTGAGTTTAGATCCGCTTATGGCATTTAAATTATATGGTACGGAAAGTATTCCGGAAACATCGGTTTACAACATGGATTATGATACTTATGAAGATACCGATTTGTATACTTACAAGCATTATTCTATTCCAATAGGGACATTAATTACCGGTGCAGCACCATATTTATTCTTTTCGGCAGGAAATGACGAATATACCGAAGTTTGGAATACTGCTGGTTTATATTATCCTGGAGCAGGACGCTACAATGACGCTACTTCGTTCTTTAGAAATGTAAAGCTTTATCAAACGGAAACTTTATCTTTAGCAAATCAAGATCTTACACCATATATCTCCGTGTATCCTAATCCTGCACAAAATGAGATTACCGTTACTTTAAATAATGGCATCACTTTAGAAACTGCAACCATATTAGATGTAAATGGACGCATCGTACACTCTCATAAATTTAATAATCTAACACAAGAAAATATCGATATAAGTAATCTCTCGGCTGGTGTATATTTTATAAAAATACAATCTAACAGCGGGATAGGTGTGAAAAGAATAGTGAAAAACTAAAAGTCATTTATTTTAATATCCAATAACGATGATATATTCTTATAAAACATGTGCCCTTTTAGCCTTTTGTAGTCTCTTTTTATTTGCTTGTAACAGTAAATAAGAGTCGAAAAATAGCTGGAAACATTTAGGTAATTCTGAAATAGAAAAAGCACCTATAATAGAAACGGAAGCTTTAAAAGCATATAGCGTTAAAAATGACTATTATCAAAGAAAATTAGATTCTTTAATTTTAGAAACCCCAAGTGAAGCGCATAATTATCAGCAAAAGGCAATGCTTTTATATAAGCAAGATAAAGATGAACTTGGTTTGCCTTTTCTCGAAAAAGCAGCAGCGCTCGAGCCTGAAAAATGGCTAGATTATATGGCTTTTATGAAATGCATTTTTTCTAAAAACTACAAAGATGCCATTGTAGATTTTAATAAAGCTTTAGCGTTAAATGGCGAATCTTATGTGATGGATCATTCCTATTATTTTTATTTAGGTTTATGTTATTTGCAGTTAAACGAATTTGAAATAGCCAAAGGTTTTTTTGAAAAAAGCATCGCGCAATCTGTAAAAGAAGATGGCGAAGAATGGATTCATTTTACCGATTTAATGTACTTAGGAATTGCAAATTACGAATTAAATAATTTTGAAGAAGTCATTAAAATGTTTGATGAAGCTTTACTTCTTCAGCCAAAATTTAGCGATGTGAAATATTATAAAACAAACTGCTTAGGAAGATTAGGAGAAATAGAAAAAGCAGAAATTATGTTTGCAGAAGCCAAAGAAGATTTTATAAACGATGACATTATGTATGAAGATAATACCATATATGAACGTTATCCATATCAAGTGCGTAAAAGCTGGTTTGGATTATAGTAAAAGTCATTAGAAATCGTTAATTTTACACCTATAATAACTCAACACAAATTAAAAACATAAAAAATGAAAGTAACAGTAGTAGGAGCAGGAGCAGTAGGAGCAAGTTGTGCAGAATATATTGCTATTAAAAACTTTGCTTCAGAAGTAGTTTTATTAGACATTAAAGAAGGTTTTGCCGAAGGTAAAGCAATGGATTTAATGCAAACTGCATCTTTAAATGGATTCGATACAAAAATAACAGGAATTACGAATGATTATTCGAAAACAGCAGGTTCTGATGTTTGTGTAATTACGTCTGGTATTCCTAGAAAACCAGGTATGACTCGTGAAGAGTTAATTGGTATCAACGCAGGAATTGTAAAAATGGTGTCTTCTAGCTTAATAGAACATTCTCCAAATACAATTATAATTGTGGTATCTAATCCAATGGATACGATGACTTATTTAGTACATAAAACTACTGGTTTACCAAAAAGTAAAATTATAGGAATGGGAGGCGCTTTAGATTCTGCTCGTTTTAAATACAGATTAGCAGAAGCTTTAGGTGCACCTATTAGTGATGTTGACGGAATGGTAATTGGTGGACATAGCGACAAAGGTATGGTGCCATTAATAGGTAAAGCTGCTAGAAATAGTGTAAAAGTTTCTGAGTTTTTATCTGAAGAACGTATGGATCAAGTAGTACAAGATACTAAAGTTGGTGGTGCAACACTTACCGGTTTATTAGGTACTTCTGCATGGTATGCTCCAGGAGCAGCTGTATCTGGAATGGTGCAAGCAATTGCTTGTGATACTAAAAAGATATTCCCTTGTTCTGCTTTATTAGAAGGCGAATTTG
Organism: Lacinutrix sp. MEBiC02595; assembly: GCF_053601555.1. NCBI lineage: Bacteria > Pseudomonadati > Bacteroidota > Flavobacteriia > Flavobacteriales > Flavobacteriaceae > Lacinutrix > Lacinutrix sp. MEBiC02595. The sequence goes on from NZ_JBSHNU010000222.1 coordinate 585,851, forward strand.
GATTAAGCGATTTAGCGATTGGTGTTCCTTGTGTTTTAGGAGCTAACGGAATTGAAAAAATTGTTGAAATTAGTTTAACAGATGCGGAAAAAGCAAAATTAGCAGAATCTGCTGAAGGTGTGAAAGCAACTAATGGTTTATTAGAATTGTAATCTATCTAGTTCTCAATCTGTAAGGTTTTCTTTAACCTAATAGGTTTTATTTAATATTTATGTAAAGACTGTAGAAATACAGTCTTTATTTTTTATATTTGGCGCATGAAAAAGTGGTGCATCTGTACTTTAGTTATTGCTTTTACCTTACTAGGTTATATTAGTAAGGAGCAATCTGCTTTGCCAAATCAGAAAATTGTATTACAATTTTCGGACACTTCGATTACTTCTGCCGAAATTGAAAACACGGTTGCCATTGTAAAAAAGCAATTATTTGACTTAGGTGTAGCCAATATTCAAATTCATGAAATAGACAATAAGCAATTCAAAATCACGTATTATAGTGATGCCGATGTTGTTAGTGTAAAAAATAAACTTTCCAAAGAAGAGCATCTCGCAATAGATTATGCTTCTAATGGTAAAGAGGGATTTCCTAAAAAACCTGCATCTAACGAAAATTATAATCTGGATGTTTTTAAAATCCAAGAGGCAAGTGATGCTAATTCCGGATTTGATGGTAAAGTAGCTATAGAACCTAAATTAGAAAGCGATCGTTATTCTAATCCTAATGTATATAGTTTTGCAGCTTCTATAGAAGTAAGTGAAATATGTGCGTATACACAAGTTGCCTATAAAGTAAATACAAATGTTGCAATAGCAATAGATAATACTTCGTATAAAATACCTGAAGTTAGAGCAGGACCAAATACAAATACTACTTCATAAATCAAGCAGCGTTTTTCATATTGCCTACTAAAAGTATAAATGAGAGCCAGCGAACACCAATAACTTTTAAAGTTTCATAGGTGTAACATTACATTTAAACATAAAAAAGAGTCAATAAACAACGCGTAAATTATATATTTGCACGTTTTAAAAATAAAACAAGCTTAGAGCAAGGCGTAACCTTGTGAAACAAAATAAACTTGTCATTCTCACGAAAGTGAGAATCTAACACAAAAAAATATACAAATGCAAAACAAAGGATTAGTAAAATTATTTGCACTATTGTTTGGTTTGGTAAGTATTTACCAATTATCATTCACGCTTAAAAACAGTAGTATAGAAAGCAATGCAGCAGCTTATGCAAATGGAGATTCTGTAAAAGAAACTAGGTATTTAGATTCACTTTCTAATAAAGAAGTGTATAACATCGGAATAGCAAAATACACCTATGATGAGGTAAAAGAAAATGCTATGAATTTAGGACTTGACCTTAAAGGTGGAGTTAACGTTATATTACAAGTTTCTGTAAAAGACATATTAAAAGGATTAGCTAATAATACAACAGATCCTATTTTTAATAAAGCATTAGACGATGCTTCAGAACTTCAAAAAAATAGTCAGAATACCTATTTAGAAGATTTTTATACTTCGTTTGAAGCTATAAAAGGAGATACTAAATTAGCTTCACCAGACATATTCTATACTAGAGCTTTAGATGGTGAGATTGACGGAAATATGACCGATTCTGAGGTGAAACCAGTAATCTCAAGAAAAATTGATGAGTCTATTGTTTCGGCTTTCGAAGTATTACGTAAGCGTATTGATGAGTTTGGTGTAACATCTCCAAATATTCAACGTATGGGGAATTCAGGACGTATTCTAGTAGAATTACCTGGAGTTAAAGATGTAGACCGTGCTACTGCATTATTACAAAGTACCGCACAATTAGAGTTTTGGGATGTGTACAACAAAACGATCTTTAATAGCTTTTTAGTAGAAGCTAATGAAACGATTAAAAGCATTCAAAAATCAAATGAAGTAAATACAGAAGAGGTTAAAGAAACTACAGCAGAAGAAGATAAGATTGCAGACCTTTTAGGGGATGATCCAGATTCTACAGCTGTTGTTGTAAATCCGCTTTTAGACAAATTAATAGGTTCTCAAGACCCAGCAGCAATTGCTTTAGTTAATATTAATGACAGAGAAATTATTAGTGAGTATTTAAATATGCCACAAGTAAGAAACTTGCTTCCTGCAGAACAACGTTATGTAAAATTTGCATTCGGGAAACAAAAAGGAGATAGTGAATTAGTAGACTTATATGCATTAATTGCAAATAGAGAAAATGTGCCAGAATTAGGTGGTGGCGTTGTTGTAGATGCAAGACAAGATTATGATCCTTTAGGAAAACCTCTTGTAAGCATGCAAATGAATGGTAAAGGAGCTAAAATCTGGGAAGAAATGACTGGAAGAGCTTTTACACAAAGAAGTCAAATCGCTATTGTTTTAGATGACGTAGTATATTCTGCACCTGGAGTAACAACAGGAGCAATTGCAGGTGGTAATTCACAAATTTCTGGAAACTTTACACTAAATGAAGCAACCGATTTAGCAAACGTTTTAAGAGCAGGTAAATTACCAGCTAGAGCAGATATTATTCAAAGTGATGTAGTTGGTCCTTCTTTAGGACAAGAAGCTATTGATAGTGGTAAAATGTCTTTCGCAATTGCATTAGCATTAGTATTACTATGGATGATTCTTTACTACGGTAAAGCTGGTTTATTTGCAGATGTTGCAATGGCATTAAATATTTTATTAATATTTGGTATCCTTTCTGGTTTAGGTGCTGTATTAACACTTCCTGGAATTGCAGGTATTGTATTAACAATTGGTATGTCTGTAGATGCAAACGTACTTATTTTTGAGCGTATTCGAGAAGAGCTCGCTAAAGGTAAAGATCAAGCAACCTCTATAAAAGATGGTTTTTCAAATGCATTATCTTCTATTTTAGATGCCAATGTTACTACTGGTTTAACCGCGTTAATTTTATTCGTATTTGGTACAGGACCAATTAAAGGTTTTGCAACTACTTTAATTATTGGTATTGCAACTTCATTATTTACTGCCATCTTTATTACTAGATTATTAGTAGATTGGTATTCTAATAAAGGAGGGAAGTTAGATTTCTCAACAAGCTTAACTAAAAACTTATTTAGAAATATAAATATCGATTTCTTAAAGAAACGTAAGATCGCTTATATTGCTTCTGGAGCTTTTATTCTTTTAAGTTTAGGTTCTTTATTTACAAATAAATTAGATCAAGGTGTAGATTTTGTTGGAGGAAGAACGTACCAAGTGCGTTTTGAACAACCAGTAAGCGCTTCAGAAATTGCAGGAGTACTTTCTGCTGAAGATGTTTTTGGAAGTGCAGATGCTAAATTAATTGGTACTAGTAATGATGTGAAAATCACTACTAAATATAAAGTAAATGAAGCTTCTTCTGAAGCAGATGAAGAAATCAGACATAAATTATTTAACGCATTACAACCTCATTTATCTAACATTAGTTATGATGAATTTATTAATCTTAACGATGACGATAAACAAATTGGTGTCATGGAATCTTACAAAGTAAGTCCTTCTATTGCAGATGATATTAAAAGAGCTTCATTCTGGGCTATTTTAGGATCTCTAATCGTAGTATTCTTATATATCTTATTCCGTTTTAAAAGATGGCAATTCTCACTTGGTGCAGTAGCAGCAGTATTTCATGATGTACTAATTGTATTAGGTGTATTCTCTCTTACATACAAATTCATGCCATTTACAATGGAAATTGACCAAGCATTTATTGCAGCAATCTTAACGGTTATTGGTTACTCATTAAATGATACGGTAGTTGTATTTGATAGAATTAGAGAATTCTTCAACGAGCATACCGCTTGGGATTTTGATAAAGTAATTAACGCATCTTTAAGCAGTACATTAAGTAGAACTTTAAATACTTCTTTAACTACTTTAGTAGTATTATTAGCAATCTTTATCTTTGGTGGAGATTCTATTAGAGGATTTATGTTTGCATTAATAGTAGGTGTCGTTGTAGGTACATACTCTTCATTATTTATTGCAACGCCAATCATGTACGATTCTGTAAAAAGAGGTGGTGCAACAGATGCATTAAAAATTAAAGAAAAAGACGAAGAAACGTTAGAAGCATAAGTAACTAGCAATTCTCTTTATATTAAAAAACCTTTCCGTGTTAAGCGGAAAGGTTTTTTTTTGCCTTTTTAGTACTGAAATATTCTGAACAGTGAAATAAAGTTATACAGAAAAGCTTCTATTTGTTTCTTCTTCCAGCCGAAGAAAGGAGGATTTTGATTTCGTAAAAGTCGGAAGGATGGAAAAAAAAATGAAGCTCCTTATTATTTAGCAAGCGTCAATTAAGAATTTAGTTTTATGTAATTATGCTAAGAATAGGAAGCCACAATTCACTGCGAAAGATCCCTTATTTAGGTATTACGGATTTAATTTTTAGATAGCCAATCCTCCGTAAGTTTCCAAAGTGAATTTTTAAATTGTTCTCTAAAAAAACCAAAATGTTGTACATCATCTATTTGTAGATCTTTAGGAATAAGATGTCTTCGATCTACTTTGGTATTCGTGAATTTTAAAGCTAACCAATCTACAGCTTCTTTTGGAGCGAAGGTATCTCTAGGGAAGCTAAGCGATAAAACGGGGCATTGTATATTGCAAAATTGTAAATCGGTATATGCACTAAACATATATTCCGGATGAATTCCCCATTTTCGCCATTGATATACTACGCGTTTTGGTAAGTTTTCAAATAAGCCTAATTTTTTTGCCGGGAAATAACCAAATAAAGGTGTGGTTATAGGGATTAATGCATACCAAAAAACGAACATTCTAATCTTAGAAAAACCTTTGAAATATTTCCAGTAACCGGTTTGAGAGGCAATAGTGATTATGGAATCTACGAGATGTATTTCTGGGTTTAATCCAAGGAGTTGCCCGCCAATACTATGTGTAATTAGCGTTAATTGGTGCTGCGCTTGTTCTTGCTTTGCTAATTTTAAAACCGCGGCTTGATCTAAAGCCCAAGTCTGTAAATCGGCAGTATTTTGTTTTAAATTTAGAGATCTTGATTTCCCGATTCCATAATAGTCAAAAGTGTAAACCGTAAATCCTAAAGCGCTAAAATGAAGTGCGAATTTAGCGTAGAATTTTTGTAAAACTCCTGTAGCAGAAGAGATAACGATGCTTTTGTGGTTTGTTTTTTTAGGTAGAAATATGGACACATGAATAATGTGTCCTGAAGCAGTTTTTAAAGATAAGCTGCTCGCATTATTTTTCATTTATTTCGGTGTATTCTATGCGGTCACCAACTTCTAAAAGCCATTTTTGGGCTAGTCCCGCATGGATCTCTAAAACGTATTGTGCAGGTACTTTAGATGGAAGGGAAGTTTCATCAAAAGGCTGTGCATTCTCTTGAAAACTAACAATGTGTTTATTATTGTCTAGGTAAAGTAAATCTAATGGAATTCTAGTGTTCTTCATATAGAAAAAACGTTCGCGCATCGTTGGAAAAACAAATAACATTGCTTGATTCTCTTGCATAGAATTTCTGTACATCAAGCCGGTTTGTACATCATAATCGGTATCTGCAATTTCTATATTTAAGGTCGTAACAATAGAATCTGTTGCCGCTTTATAAAGGGTGAGAGTCCCTTCTTTTTTAAAGGAAACCTCAATTGGCTTTATATCTTTTTTTTGTTCTTTACAGGCGCTTAAAAATAAAACAGCACATAAAAGAGTAAGTATTTTTAATTTCATAATTTTAATGTCTGGTCCAGCGCAGTCCAGACCTATTCAAAAAATAGTAGCATAGTAAAGACCTCTCGACTGCGCTCGAGGTGATACTTCCTGGTGTTTTATACAACAGGAGTTTTTGGTTTGTAAACAAACATAAAGTATAAACCAATTAAAATAAATGGGATACTTAACCATTGTCCTGTATTTAAGGCCCATGTTGCACGATCATCTACTTGTGCTTCTTTAACAAATTCTACAAAGAATCTAACGGTCCAAAGCAGGACTAAAAATAGTCCGAATAAGAAACCTGTTTGGTTTCCCTTATTGGTTTTTGTATAGAAGAACCATAGTATTAAAAATACGAATATGTAACTAAATGATTCGTATAGCTGTGCAGGATGTCTAAAAGGAACAGCGTCTAATAAGCTTTGAAATTGTGGATTATTAGCAATGGCATTATATGCGTCTTTTGGTGTTTTCATTCCGGTAAGTTGCATCGCTTCGTACTTGTTGTATTCTTCTTGAATAAAACGAACACCAAAAGGAGAATCTGTAACTTTTCCTATAATCTCCGAATTGATAAAGTTTCCTAAACGAATAAAAATCGCACCACTTGCAACAGGAATTACCACTCTGTCTAAAATCCACATTAAAGATTTGTAGTTGTACTTTCTTCGGTATAAATACATACCAATAATAATTCCAATAGCAGCACCATGACTTGCTAGTCCTTGAAAACCTGTGAATTCAAATTTTGGAACAAAGCGAAATGGTAAAAAGATGCTGAAAAAATCTTGCGATATTAATTCCGATTGGTAAAAAATAACATGCCCCAAACGTGCGCCAAGCATGGTTGCGATAATGGTATATAAAAAAAGAGGATCTAAATATTCTTCCTTTATGTGATCTCTTTTAAAGATACGTTTCATGATTTGTAATCCCAGTAGGAATGCTATAATCCACATAACACTATAAAAATGTAATGTGAAAACGCCAAAAATATCAAGTCCGCTTAAAGGATTCCAATCGAATGTTAAAAGATGCATAGATTTTATTTTGAGATGGTAAATATAGACAATTGCCAATGGATTAAAAAGAAAGGATACTTAATGAAATGTTATTTTATGGTTTACTGCGTTAAGGATGGAAGCGACATCCTTTTTTGTTAGGTGAAGCGCAGCGAATCCTATAAACAAAAAAGATACAGCGTACAGCCTGACACCACGAAGCCTAAAAGCGAAGTGGTGAAACGCCCAAAAAGTTAATCTTCCTTTTCAGGAACAGGATCATAACCAGAACCACCGAATGGGTGACAACTAAAAATCCTTTTTAATGCGAGTTTGCCACCTTTAAAAAAGCCGTGTTTTTCTAAAGCTTCTTTAGTGTAATGGGAGCAGGTTGGTTGAAATCTGCAAGTAGAAGGCGTTAAAGGTGAAATTAAAGTTTGATACACTTTAATTAAGAACAGGAAAGGAGCTAGTAGTATTTTTTTCATATTCATTTTCCTCGAAAGTGGAAATCTTATTAATGGCAGGTGAATTTTAAAAACAACTTCGCATTTACGTCCAATTTCCTAGATTTTATTTTCAGAAAACGCACCTCTTTTTTTAGTTAAGAAGGACGCAATTGTTGCTGTGATTTTAAATCAAAAAGTGGTATTCAAAAATCAGGAATCGTTATCAGATGGATTATTAGATGAACTAAAATCAAATAGCTTTACAACGCCACAACAAAAAACGAAACTAATTTACAGAAAAACTGGTGCCTTCTTTACCGTCTTTGAGTTGAATACCAACAGCAGCTAATTCATCTCTAATTTTGTCAGACATGGCAAAGTCTTTATTCGCTCTAGCTTCTTGACGAAGTTTAATTAAAAGGTCTACAGCTCCAGAAAGTTTATCGGTGCCTTTTTCCTCTTTACTAACATTTTCAAGACCAAGAATATCAAAAACAAAACTGTTTATAGTAGTTTTTAATACTTCTAAATCTGCAGCAGTGATACTTGCACTTTCGTCTTTAATCTGATTGATATATTTAACAGCTTCAAATAAAGTAGCAATTAAAATAGGGGTGTTAAAGTCGTCATTCATGGCATCATAACATTTCTGTTTCCAAGCGGATACATTAAATGTCGATGTGGTAGATGTAGGTAAAGTGTCTAAAGCGTTAACCGCATCTAAAAGTTTGTGAAATCCTTTTTCACTTGCTAATAAACCATTATCGGTAAGATCTAAAACACTTCTATACGAAGCTTGCATCATGAAAAAACGAACTACACTCGGACTGTATGCCTTAGACATAATGTCGTTTTTACCAGAAAGTAATTCGGCAGGGTTGATATAATTCCCAGTAGATTTACTCATTCTAGCACCGTTAAGTTCTAGCATGTTGGCATGCATCCAATACTTTACAGGATCTTTTCCTTTTGCTGCTTTATTTTGAGCAATTTCACATTCGTGATGTGGGAATTTTAAATCCATTCCACCACCGTGAATATCAAAATATTCACCAAGATATTTGGTGCTCATTGCTGTACATTCTAAATGCCAACCAGGAAAACCATCGCTCCAAGGAGAAGGCCAACGCATGATATGTGTTGGTTCTGCTTTTTTCCATAGTGCAAAATCTTGCGGATTTTTCTTATCGCTTTGTCCGTCTAATTCACGTGTATTATGAATTAAATCTTCCAGTTTGCGTTTGCTTAAAATGCCATAATCATTCGTTTGATTATACTTATGTACATCAAAATAAACAGAGCCATTTACTTCATATCCAAAACCGTTGTCAATAATGGTTTGAATTAGATCAATTTGCTCTATAATATGGCCTGTTGCAGTAGGTTCTATACTTGGAGGAAGAAAATTAAACGTGTTTAACACATTATGAAAATCGACAGTATAACGCTGTACAATTTCCATAGGTTCTATAGCTTCTAGTCTTGCCTTTTTAGTGATTTTGTCTTCACCAACATCGGCGTCATTTTCTAAATGGCCAGCATCTGTAATGTTTCTTACGTAACGTACTTTATAACCTAAATGTAATAGGTAGCGAAAAATCATATCAAAAGACATAAACGTTCTTACATTTCCTAAATGCACATTGCTGTAAACCGTAGGTCCACAAACGTACATTCCAACATAACCATCTGTGATAGGTTTAAATTGTTCTTTTTTACCAGAAAGGGAATTGTATATTTCTATGTTTTGCTTTTGTGAAATTTGCATTGTTGTTTCGTTTTTATGCGTTGGCTTTGTAGTGGAGTAGTTGTTTTTAAAATCAACCTCCATTGCAACTTAAAAAGTAGTATCTAATTTAATGTAATCTAAAAATTCTCTACGCGTTTCTGTTTCTTTGAATTTACCTCCAAATTCACTGGTTACGGTACTAGAATCTACGTCTCTAATTCCTCTAGAATTCACGCATAAATGTTTCGCGTCAATAACACAAGCAACATCTTGCGTATTTAAAACTTCTTGTAATTCTTTTACAATTTGAATCGTTAAACGCTCTTGTACTTGTGGTCTATTCGAAAAATAATCGACAATACGATTCATCTTCGATAAGCCAACAACAGTTCCGTTAGAAATGTATGCAACATGTGCTCTACCAACAATAGGAAGTAAATGGTGTTCGCAAGTAGAATACACCGTAATGTTTTTTTCTACAAGCATTTCTCCATATTTGTATTTGTTATCAAATGTAGAAGCACTAGGTTTATTTTTAGGGTCTAAGCCACTAAATATCTCCTTAACAAACATTTTTGCAACTCTATTTGGTGTTCCTTTTAAGCTGTCATCTGTTAAGTCAAGACCTAATGTTTCCATGATATGTCTAACATCGTCTTTAATACTATCTATTTTTTCCTCATTCGTAAGTGCAAAAGCATCTTTACGCATTGGTGTGTTTGTAGATGTACCAATATGGTTATCTCCTAAGGAGTTAAATTCGTCTAATTTGCTGTCCAATTTCATCAAAAATAATAATAATTATAATTTGCAAAGATAAGTAATTCCCACTTGTTATAGTTTGAATTGAAGTAGAATTAATTTATAATCGATTTCGATTTTTTTTACTTATTTTTTAATAACTTTTAAGGCTAATTGCTTTAAGTTAAGTATTTTGCGTTGTTAATGTGGTTTTTTTTATTACTTAAAAAATGTTAGGTCTTTTTTTATGAAGGGAATTTTAGTGGTTATTTGTTTATTTCTTGCTCAGCTTGCAATTGCCCAAGGACCGGGTTGTTCCAATGTGGATGCTGGACCTGCGCAAATAAATTTAGATTGCACCACAACTTGTACAGACTTGACCGCCACTTTTCTTGAAACAGGGGAAACTACATTTTATACTATTTCAACCATACCTTATGCGCCGCCATCTTCTTTTTCCGGATTAACTAATCCATTATTTTTAACAGATGATTATTGGTCAGATGTAATAGCATTGCCTTTTGAATTTTGTTTTTTCGGTAATCAATATAATGAATTGTTGGTTGGAGCCAATGGCGTATTAAGCTTTCAATTAGCATATGCAAATATGAATAGTGGTTTCCTTTTTACCGATATATTACCAGATAATTCAAATACAGCACTTGCTGAAGCTAATATTTTTGGTGCTGGTCATGATATGGGGCCAGGATTAAATTTCACGAATGAAATTGGATGGGAAATACAAGGCGCTTATCCTTGTAGAAGATTGGTTGTAGCTTATTATAATGTACCTCACGTTTTATGTTCTGCCATTGTAACTACGCAAATGATGGTGCTTTATGAAGGCACAAATACTATTGAGGTATATATAGAAGAGAAACCAACTTGTGATTCTTGGGTTTTGGGTAATGGAGTTGTTGGTATACAAAATGATAATGGAACGCAAGCATTTCCAGCACCTGGAAGAAATGCCACGAATTGGATTGCTGCAGATGAGGCATGGCGTTTTACGCCTAGTGGAACACCGAATTATAATGTTACTTGGTACGATGGCGCAAATCTACCAATTGGTAATACTTCAACAATAAATGTTTGCCCAACTGCAGATGAAACTTTTACGGTAGAAGTGGAGTATACAAACTGTGATGGTACCATGTTTACGGATAGTGACACTATTGATGTGATCGTAAATACAGGAGGCGATGCTTCTTTTAATACGACAGCAACTTGTGATGGGGGAACCGCAAATATCACAGGAGATCTTGGCGGGAGCTTTACGTTTAATCCAATACCAACCGATGGTGCAACCATAAACGCAACTAGCGGAACGGTAACTAGCGGAATTTCAGGAACTACTTATACGATAGAATACGCAAGTCCAGGAACCTGCGGAACAACTAGCACACAAACGGTAACTGTTTTAACCTCCGGGAATGCTTCTTTTAATACGACAGCAACTTGTGATGGCGGAACATCAAATATAACCGGAGATCTTGGCGGAAGCTTTACTTTTAATCCGATCCCAACCGATGGTGCAACAATAAACGCAACTAACGGGACGGTAACTAGCGGAATTTCAGGAACTACTTATACGATAGAATACGAAAGTCCAGGAACCTGCGGAACAACTAGCACCGAAACAGTAACTGTTTTAACCTCCGGAAACGCAGCTTTTACTATGACAGCAACCTGTGATGGCGGAACCGCAAATATAACCGGAGATCTTGGCGGAAGCTTTACGTTTAATCCAATACCAACCGATGGTGCAACAATAAACGCAACTAGCGGAACGATTACTAATGGTATTTCTGGGACAACCTATACTATAGAATATGCAACAAGCGGCACATGTGCAGCCAGCAGCACACAAACGGTAACTGTTTTAACCTCCGGGAATGCTTCTTTTACTATGACAGCAACTTGTGATGGCGGAACATCAAATATCACAGGAGATCTTGGCGGGAGTTTTACTTTTAATCCGATACCAGCCGATGGCGCAACAATAAACGCAACTAGCGGAACGATTACTAATGGTATTTCTGGAACAACCTATACTATTGAATATGCGAGTCCAGGAACCTGCGGAACAAGTAGCACACAAACGGTAACTGTTTTAACCTCCGGAAATGCTTCTTTTAATATGACATCTACTTGTGATGGCGGCACCGCAAATATTACCGGAGATCTTGGTGGGAGCTTTACGTTTAATCCGATGCCAACGGATGGAGCAACAATAAACGCAACTAGCGGAACGGTAACTAATGGACTTTCAGGAACCACATATACGATAGAATACACGAGTCCAGGAACCTGCGGAACAAGTAGCACACAAACGGTAACTGTTTTAACTTTAGGAAACGCTTCTTTTAATACGACTGTAACTTGTGATGGCAGCACCGCAAATATAACCGGAGATCTTGGCGGAAGCTTTACTTTTAATCCTGTTCCAACAGATGGTGCAACCATAAACGCAACTACCGGAACGGTAACTAATGGAATTTCCGGGACAACCTATACTATAGAATATGCAAGTCCAGGAACCTGCGGAATAAATAGCACACAAACGGTAACTGTTTTAACGTCTGGAAATGCTTCTTTTAATACAACAGCAACTTGTGATGGCGGAACCGCAAATATTACTGGAGATTTTGGTGGGGGTTTTACGTTTAATCCAATACCAACCGATGGAGCAACAATAGATGCAACTAGCGGAGTGGTAACTAATGGAATTTCAGGAGCGACCTATACTATAGAATATACGAGTCCAGGAACCTGCGGAACAAGTAACACACAAACGGTAACTGTTTTAACTTTAGGAGACGCTTCTTTTAATATGATAGCAACTTGTGATGGCGGAACCGCAAATATAACCGGAGATCTTGGTGGGAGTTTTACTTTTAATCCTGTACCAACCGATGGGGCAATAATAAACGGAGTAACTGGAGAAGTGACTAATGGTGTTTCCGGAGTCACGTATACTATAGAATATACAACCACGGGAACAGCCTGTGTAGCAAATAGTACAGAAACAGTAATCGTTTTACCATCAGAAGATGCATCCTTTAATATGACGGCAACTTGTGATGGAGGAGTGGCAAACATAACAGGGGTTAGTGGAGGTGTTTTTACTTTTCATATTCATCCTACCGATGGTGCAAGCCTAGATGCAACAACAGGAGAAGTCATTAATGCTATTCCGGATTCCACTTATTCCATAATGTATTCCGTAAGTGGCATATGTAATGTGGATTTTCAGATAGTTAATTTTACCGTTCTTCCTTTACCTGTCATTGATTTAGAAGATGAATTTATATTGTGTTTAGATTCCGAAGGAAATAGTATTAATCAACCAAGAATCGATTCCGATTTATCGATGTCGGACTATTTATTCGAATGGACAGAAACAATGAATCCGGGAATTGTTTTAGGAACCAACTCGTATTACGAGCCTACACTTCCGGGAACTTATAACGTGTTAGCGACTAATATTACTACCGGTTGTTCCACCGTTATAGGAGATTTAAATACCATGACAACCGTCATTCAAAGTAGTACTCCGAGTGGATTACAGGCAATAATTACTTCGGAAACATTTGTAAACGAAAATATAATTGAAGTACATGTAAATGAAGAATTAGGGATTGTTTATGAATTTAGTTTAGATGGAAATAGTTTTGAAAGTAATGGTACAAATTCATATGTATTTTATAATGTGTCCTCTGGAGAACATGAAGTAACGGTTAAAGATGCAGAAGGTTGTGGTGTATTAAGTACAAGCGTTTTTATAATAGATTATCCTTTGTTTTTTACACCAAATAATGATGGACACAATGATACATGGCAAATTATAGGTTTAGGGAACCAAGTAGCTGCTAAAATTTACATTTTTGATAGATATGGTAAACTATTAAAACAAATAAATACTAATAATGAAGGTTGGGATGGGACGTTAAACGGACAACCACTGCCAGCTAGTGATTATTGGTTTACTTTAGAGTATAGTGATCCAAACAATAGATTAGATACTAGTAAAAAAGTTTTTAAAGCACATTTTACATTGAAAAGATAATTTTAATGAAAGATAGGAATGTATTATATTCTTTTTCCATATTATTGAAAATAATAAATGATAATAGTTTAGGGTATTAATTCTTTGTATTCTAGCTTAGAAGGGGAGTATTTACTATTTCATGATAATTTAACGATAAGTTTACTAAAATTTTCTTAATTTTAAGCAATTATTTTAAATATTAATAGCTATTTAGTTGATAAGCTATGTGTTAATTAAATTACACCTTTATTTCTCTCTATGAAAAAGTTACTTATTTTATGTTGTTTACTATTTATTAACACTACTTATGCGCAGCTTATTGCTATAGATGATGTAGTTGTAGGTCGATCGGATAATCCAGGCCCAGCAAACGCAGCTGGACCGCGAATGTGGGCAAATGATTATTTTAATGGTACAGCGCTTATTAATACCACTTATGGTGATTTTACACTAACGGAAACTATTCCTGATCCTTTAGGATTTATAACTTTCAATCCATTGGGTTTTGTTAGTATTGCAGCAAATACGCCGCAAGGCATTTACTATATTACATACCAGATTTGCGAAAATGCCGTTCCTTCTAATTGCGATACTGCCCAAATAGAAATTAGAGTGTTTCCTGCTACTTATAGTGCAGGTACGGGTTCTTCACAAATCTCATTAAATACAAGTAGTGGTAGCATAAGCTGTGGTGCTAATGTTTGTATTACAGATGCTTTTTGCGTTGATTTAGATACAGGTACGATACCAACTTTAACTTTAACAGCAGATTATACAGAAGTCGGTACTTCTGATAGTTATGACGTGAGATCCATACCAGTAAATCCTCCTTTTTCTTTTGGAGATACTGCCGCAGATACACCTTTAACTACCGATGATAATTGGAGTTCCGTTTTAAATTTTGCCTTCGATTTTGAGTTTTACGAACAAAACTACTCCTCCTGTGTATTATCTACTAACGGAGCGGTAAGTTTTGATACTAGTAATGCAGGTGCAGGTCATTATTGGACTCCAGCCGCGGGAGCATTAATCCCTAATAATACAGATGCAGCTTTAAGAAATGGAAATATTTTTGGAGCTATTCATGATATGTACCCTAGAACTACAACGGGAACGGACCCAATCACTGCTGGGAGTTATAGAACAACCTATAGTATAAAAGGAGAAGCTCCTTTTAGAGCTTTTGTTTTTACATTTTTTAATGTAGGACAATATTCTTGTTGGGGAGCAACACGATCTACCCAAATGATAATATTTTATGAAACCACAAATATTATTGAAAACTATCTTTTTCAAAAAGATATTTGTGCAGCTTGGGCAGGTGGTAGAGCAGCTGTAGGGATACAAAATAATGCAGGTACAGAGGGTATTTCACCTCCTGGTAGAAATACAGGCGTTTGGAATGTTGCAACACCAGAAGCTTGGCAGTTTTATCCTAATGGAACTGCAAATACCGTTACTAGCTTTCAATGGCTAGATGAGTCTGGCGCTGTAATTGGTACAGATCCAACAGGGTTAGATGTAAACCCAAGCCAAACAACAACGTATGTAGCTCAGGTAACGTATACAGATGCTCTAACAAGTGATGTAATCTTAGCCTACAAACCAATAACGGTTGTGGTATCGCCAACGCCAGTAATTACAGTAACAAGTAGTCCAGATACATGTCCAGGTGGAGACGCGGTGTTTACTATTTCTGGTTCAGAAAACGATGTGATAGAATATAATCTTAATGGAGGAACTACACAAACGATTACTTTAGATGCTACAGAAGAATTTGTAATTACTATAACAGGAATTACAACATCACAAACACTTAATTTATTGTCTTCCGATAATTTGAATTCTATTTGTGGTGGACCATTAACTACATCAGCAACAGTAAATATTGTAGCAGCACCTGTAGTTACATTAACTTCAAACTCACCAATTTGTTCTGGTGATGATGCCGTGTTTACTTTAACAGGATCAGCAGGAGATGTTGTAGATTATACAGGAGTAACAGGAACTCCGGCAAGTCCAGTAACCTTAGATGCTTCTGGTGTAGGAACAGTAACAGTAGCTGGAGCAACAACAGATCAAACGATTACATTAACTAATATTAATAACCCAAGTGCTACTTGTGGCGGACCAGTATCTACTTCAGAGACGGTTACCATAAATGCTAGTCCAACATCCATTGGCTTAACTAGTAATGTTTCTACCTGTTCTGGAGGAAATGCAGAGTTTACTATTTCAGGAACAGCAGGAGATGTTGTTAGTTATACAGGTATTGCAGGATCTCCAGCAAGTCCAGTAACATTAGATGCATCCGGAGTAGCTTTAGTAACAGTAGCAGGTGTAACAACAGATCAAACGATTACTTTAACCAATGTTACCAATCCAAGTACAACGTGTTCGGGAACACTAACCAACACCGAAACCGTTACTATAAATGCGAATCCGTCCATTACTTTAGCAAGTAATAGTAGTGCTTGTTCTGGCGAAGATGCAGTCTTTACTATTACAGGAACTGCAGGAGATATTGTAGATTATACAGGAGTAACAGGAACTCCAGTGAGTCCAGTAACCTTAGATGCTTCAGGTCTAGCAACAGTAACTGTAGCAGGAGTATCTACAAATCAAACGATTACACTAACTAATGTAAGTAACCCAACTACAGGTTGTGGTGGTGCTTTATCAGAAGTAGAAACCGTTACCATAAATGCGAACCCTACAATTACATCATTAACAACAAATACAGATATCTGTTCTGGAAATGATGCCGTGTTTACTATAACAGGAACAGCGGGAGATGTGGTAGATTATACTGGTGTAACAGGAACTCCAGTAAGTCCAGTAACTTTGGATGCTTCAGGAGAAGCAGTAATTACAGTTACGGGAGCAACAGTAGATCAAACCATTACATTAAGTACGGTAACAAACACAACAACTACTTGTTCTAGTGCTTTATCGGATACGGCAACAATTACCGTAAATGCAAATCCAACAATAACATCCTTAACAAGTAATGTTTCTACCTGTTCTGGTGGAAATGCAACGTTTACTATAAATGGAACAGCAGGCGATGTTGTCGCTTATACAGGAATAACAGGAACTCCTGCAAGTCCAGTAACTATAGATGCATCTGGTGTAGCATTAGTAACTGTAACAGGAGTAACAACAAATCAAACTATAACATTAGGTTCTGTGACTAACGCAACAACTACTTGTTCTAGTCCATTAACAGATACAGCGACGGTTACTATTAATGCAAATCCAACCATTGTTTTAACAAGTAATGGTAGTGCTTGTTCTGGAGATGATGCGGTATTTACTATAACAGGAACAGCAGGAGATGTAGTAGATTATACAGGAGTTATAGGAACACCAATAAGTCCGGTTACATTAGATGCTTCTGGTGTAGCAACAGTAACAGTAGCAGGAGTAACAACAGATCAAACGATAACGTTAACTAATGTTAGTAATCCAAGTACAGGTTGTAGTGGTGCTTTGTCAGAAATGGATACGGTTACTATAAATGCGAATCCAACAATAATCTCATTAACAACGAATACCGATGTTTGTTCTGGAAGCGATGCTATATTTACTATAACAGGAACAGCAGGAGATGTGGTAGATTATACAGGAGTAACGGGAGCGCCAGGAAGTCCGGTTACCTTAGATGCTTCAGGTATAGCAACAGTTACCGTTACAGGAGTAACAACAAATCAAACTATGGTGTTGTCTACGGTTACGAACCCAGTAACTACTTGTTCTAGTGCTTTAACAGATACGGCAACGATTACCATAATCGCTAGTCCAACAATAGTATCGCTAACGAGTAATATGAATATTTGTTCGGGAGAAGATGCCGTTTTTACAATAACAGGAACAGCAGGAGATGTAGTAGATTACACGGGAGTATCGGGAACACCAGCAAGCCCAGTAACTCTAGACGCTTCAGGTATATCAACAATTACAGTAGCAGGAGTAACCACAAATCAAACCATTAGTTTAACAACTGTAACGAATACCACCACTACTTGTTCTGGTACATTATCAGATACGGAAACGGTTACAATAATTGCAGCACCAACGGTTACATTAGTAAGTAATGGTAGTACATGTTCTGGAGGTGATGCAGTATTTACTATTTCAGGAACAGCAGGAGATATAGTTGATTACTCTGGGATAACAGGATTGCCAGCAAGTCCAGTAACTTTAGATGCTTCTGGTACAGCAATGATAACAGTAACTGGTGTAACTACAGATCAAACGATTACATTAGATACTGTGAATAACCCAACAACTACATGTTCTAGTGCGTTATCAGATACAAATACGGTTACGGTAAATGCAAATCCTACAATAGTATCTTTAACAACAAATACAGATGTTTGTTCTGGAAGTGATGCAGTGTTTACGATAACAGGAACCGCAGGAGATGTAGTAGATTATACAGGAGTAACAGGAACTCCAGTAAGCCCTGTAACTTTAAACGCTTCAGGGGAAGCAACGGTAACAGTAACAGCAGCTACAACAGACCAGACAATTTTCTTAAGTACAGTAACTACTCCAGCAACTACTTGTTCCAGTACGCTTACAGATACCGCAACAATTACTATAAATCCTAATCCAGTCATATTATCCTTAACAAGTAATACAAGTGTATGTTCTGGAGATGATGCGATATTTACCATAACAGGAACAGCAGGAGATATAGTCGATTATTCTGGCGTGACAGGAGTTCCTGGAAGTCCTGTAACGCTAGATGCATCCGGTTTGGCTACAATAACAGTTTCGGGAGTAACAGCAAATCAAACAATTACTTTAGATTTGGTAACAAACACTACAACGACTTGTTCTAGTGTGTTGTTAGATACAGAAACAGTTTCCATAATAGCGCCACCAACAGTAGTTTTAACAAGTGATGGAAGTGCTTGTTCAGGAGAGGATGTTTTATTTACTATAACAGGAACAGCAGGAGATATAATTGATTACTCAGGAGTGACAGGAATTCCTGTAAGTCCAGTAACTTTAGATGCTTCCGGTGTAGCAATAGTAACAGTAACTAGCGCGACTGTAGATCAAACAATAGTATTAACGAACGCTAGTAGTCCGAGTACAGGTTGTAGCGGGACTTTATCTGAAACGAATACAGTTATCATAAATCCTAATCCAACAATAATATCATTAACAAGTAATTTTAGTACTTGTTCAGGAACAGATGCAGAGTTTACTATAACAGGAACAGCAGGAGATGTAGTTTATTACTCGGGAATTGTGGGAGTTCCTGCAAGTCCAGTAACACTAAATGCTTCAGGTGTAGCAACGGTAACGGTTTCTGGGGCTACTGCAACTCAAACTATTCAATTAACAAGTGTAACTACGCCAACAACTACTTGTTCCAGTGTATTATCGGATTCAGAAACGGTTATGATTATTCCATTAGAAGATGCTTCGTTTAGTATGACTCCAAATTGTTTTGGAGGAACAGCAAATGTAACAGGAACTTCAGGAGGTGTATTTATATTCGATATAGATCCTGCAGATGGTTCTATAATTGATAGCGCTACAGGAGAAGTAACAGATGCAATTCCTGGAGCTACATATTCTATTTTGTATACCACGGGAGGAACATGTAGGGATTCTCAAGTAGAAACATTTACAGTAAACCCTAGACCAATTGTAGATCTTCAGGATTCGTTTATATTATGTTTTGATAATGACGGTAATATTGTAAATGATCCAACAATAGATACTGGTTTAAGTACATTGGATTATTCTTTTGAGTGGACGGAAGCTAGTAATCCAACTACTGTTTTAGGAACAAATTCTTTTTACGAGCCTGTAGCAGCTGGAACGTATAGTGTATTTATTACAAATAATAGTACAGGTTGTGTAACGGTTATGGGAGATCCTAATACCATGTCTGTAGTTACAAATAGTATTCCGCCAACAGGATTAGAAGCTGTTATTGTTTCTGAAACATTTGCAAGTGAAAATGTTATTCAGGCAAGTGTAGATGATATTCCTGGTGCATCTTATGAATTTAGTATTGATAATGGTCCTTTTGTAAGTAATGGAACAAATATCTATACCTTTAATAATGTAACAGCAGGAAATCATACCATAACGGTAAGAGATGCAGATGGATGTGGAGATGATAGTACTACAATATTAGTAGTAGATTACCCATTATTCTTTACGCCAAATAATGATGGACATAACGATACATGGCGTATTTCTGGTATTAATCCAGATGCTGTAATTCATATTTTTGATAGATATGGTAAATTAATAAAACAACTAAGTCCTACTAGTATTGGTTGGGATGGAACTTTTAACGGACAACCTTTACCATCAAGTGATTACTGGTTTTCTTTAGAGTACAGAGACCCTAATAATTTAGAAGATACAAGTGTAAAAGAATTTAGAGCTCATTTTACTTTGAAGAGATAATTTGTAACTTATAAAATGAGAGTATTATTGGTGCTTCTTTTTCTTTTTTCTAGCTCCTTAGTTTCTGGACAACTAAATGGTGGTGCGTCTTCGTGCGTAACCGCTGAGCCTATTTGTAGTTCCACAGATTTATCTTTTTTAAATACATCAGATTATTCTACAGCGGAGCTAGGACCAGATTATGGCTGTCTTACAACGCAACCTAATCCAGCTTGGTTTTTTCTTCAAATAGGAATAAGTGGTGAAATTTATTTAACCATTCAGCAAACTAATGATTTACTGGGAGTACCTAATTTGGATGTGGACTTTATATTGTACGGGCCGTTTGTAGATACTACAGAAGCATGTAATTCTGGGTTAACCAGCTCTAATATTATAGATTGTAGTTATTCCCCAAATGGTGTTGAAAATGTTTTTATTACAAATGCTGTTTCGGGTGAGTTTTATATGTTATTAGTGACCAACTTTTCTGGAGAATCCGGAGTTATTTCCATAAATCAGAATTCTGGAGATGGTACTACTAATTGTGCTATTTTAGAGGGGTTAAAAGCCTGTGAAGGAGAGTCTATAGCGTTAAATGCGCATACTGAAAATGCAGAAACATATATTTGGTACGAGGAAGATATAGTAAATCCAGGATCTTACCTTTTAATAGCAGGTGGAGATGAAGAAGTATTTCTATCTATGCATACTAATAATTATATGGCAGAAGTTTATGATATACATGGCGGTTTGCTTAATGTATTTGAGTATGAAGTAGAATTTATTGAGACACCTATTGTTAAAGAGGATATCGAACCATATATTATATGTGATAATTTAAATGAAAATGATGGCATTGGTGCGTTTGATCTCGACTCTTGGAATGAAGAAGTTTTAAATGGTTTGAATCCAGACCTATATTCCGTTTCTTATTTTTCGTCAGAGGAAGATGCTATTGCTCATGAAAATCAACTTCTTAGTGCATATGTTAATACGTTTGCTCATGAAATAATTTATGTTAGAATTGATAATACTGCGTCCCCTATAATAGAATGCTTTAGTGTTGGGGACTTTGATTTGTCTGTTCTTTTAAATCCAATAGTACATTTAGATAATTTTTATATTTGTGAAAATACTAATGGCACGGAACTTATTGATAATCCAATTCTAGATACCGAATTATCTACAGCAGAATATAGTTTTGAATGGATGGAAATAAGTAATCCTACTACTATATTAAGTGTGGATTCGTTTTATGAACCTTTAGAGCCTGGCGTTTACAGTGTATTAGTTACTAATAATAGTACGGGTTGTACCACAGCTATAGATGATGAAAATACGATTTCACAAGTAATAGGTAGTTATACACCTACAGCTTTATCGGTTGAAGTTATTTCTGAAGTATTTAATAGCGCGAATGTTATTGAAGTGCATGTTAATGAAGAATTAGGATTAGAAGGCAATTATGAGTTTAGTTTGAATCATGGTGTTTTTGAAGGGAATGGTAATAGTTATACCTTTAGTGATGTTATTATGGGTGAAAATAGTATTACCGTGAGAGATATTAATGGTTGCGGACAAATAAGCACTTCCATATTAGTAGTAGACTATCCGTTAGTTTTTACACCCAATAATGATGGGTATAATGATGTATGGCGAATTACTGGTATTAATCCGGATGCCGTAATTTCTATTTTTGATAGATATGGTAAATTAATAAAACAATTCAATGCTGCTAGTATTGGCTGGGATGGAACTTTTAATGGACAACCAGTGCCTCCTAATGATTATTGGTTTTCTATAGAGTACAAAGAGCCAAACATTGTTAATGGTATAGGTAAAAAAGAATATGTTTCTCATTTTACTTTAAAGAGATAAAAGCAACAAATAATAATATAAAAAAACCGGAACAATGAATGTTCCGGTTTTTTTATATTAAATAATTATTTTAAGGTTATAAGTTAAAACTAACAGACATAGTCACGTTCGCATTTTTACTATCTAAATTTGCTGCATCCGTTAAACCAACTTGATATAGTTGATAGTTCGTTTCTCTTTGCCATTGATCGAAAGTTATATCTAATTTTAGTTTTCCAAAATTATATCCTAAACCTAAAGAATATCCTGTTAAGTCTCCAATGGTTTCTTCATCCTTATATGGGCTTTCTTCCATTCTATAGCCACCTCTTAAGCTAAACTGCTTTATTTTATATTCACCACCTATTTTATACGTAGCTGCAGTCGTTAATCTATCGTTCATGATATTATTCTGATAAGCAAAATCTATATCCGACGCCGGTTTAAATTTAGTATTGCTGTAGTCTTTTAAAGAATAATCAAAACTTAATAAACCACGAGTTCCAAAAACATAAGCTAAGCTTCCTGTTAACTTCCCTGGTGTTTTTAAATTGTATTGTTCGTATAAATTGAGTACTCTTGGATTGATGTTGGCGTTGTAAAAAGTGCCGCCATCTTCTAATGCAATTCCATCATAACTCAACGTTTTAATAGATTGGCTGGTTTCATCTTCTATGGTGTACCAAGTTGGTGTGTCATAAGATAAACCAACTCTAAATTGTTCTGTAACCTTAAAAATTCCTCCAAGTTGTAATGAGATTCCAGAGCCAATTGTTTTTAAGTTATTTTCAAAACCAACTTCATTAATTAGGGAACCTGTATTATCATTTCCTTCAAATAAATAAGTAGAACGTTCGTAGTTTATAAAATGCGTGTTTACGTTTACTCCTAAATATAGGTTTTCGCCATATTGAGTAGAAGCATTAATGGTGAATTTTCCATTATAACCAGTTGCTGCATAGGTGTATTCTTGGTTGTATTCTCCATCTCCGATATTCGAAGTGTAAAAGATGTTATCATCTGTATTCGCATCTGGTTCTAAAATATAAGATTCATAACCTAAAAAAGCCTGTTGGTTTTGATCTCCATAGGTGACACCAATATCACTATATGCCTCTCCATAAGACTCTCCTTCAAAACGTGAAATACGATCTAATCGTAATCCGTCTGCATTTTGTAAAAAATAATCACCAATAGAATTGTTATTATTTGTCCCTTGAGCAAACCAATCCGTATTGTAATCTTCTATTTTATTGTAAGTAACACCTAGTGTGAATTTTTTCCAATTAGAATTAGCGTTTCCATTATTAAATATAAAGGCAGCACCAATTTGGTTTAAATCGACATTCGATTCTGAGTCATTATTTTTTCCATTAAAATATCGAGTATCGGTCTTTTTGTTTTGATTAGATAGGGATATAGAAATGTGGCTATCGTTAAAAACGGAAGAACCTGCAGGATTAATAGTTATGGCACTCATATCTCCACCAAGTGCTCCAAAAGCACCACTTAATGCTCTATATCTTGCAGTTCCTTGAACGTCATCTTTGGCATAACGTAGTGCATCTGTAATGTCTTGTGCGTAAGTTAGCGACATAGACATAAAGCCTATGCACAGTAAGATTCCTTTTTTCATGTATAAATAATTTAATTAGTATAAATAAAACGAGCTAACACCTTTAATAAAATGGGTGGTTAGCTCGTTAGTGATTTTTTTATTTTGAATTATCTTCTACTGCTACTACTAGAAGAACTTCTACTGCTAGAAGAACTGCGGCTACTTGATGAAGATCCTGATGCAGAGCTACCTCTATTAGATGAAGATCTTGGCGTAGAATACGTGTTGCTTCTTGGTGTTGTTGTAGTCGTGTTTGTTCTAGTTCTAGTGGATTGTACTCTAGGTTTAGTCGTTGTTCTAGGTTTAGTCGTTGTTCTAGGTTTTGTTGTAGTAGTCCTTGTTCTAGGTCTTGTAGACGTTGAAGTACTCGTTCTAGGTCTGGTTGTTTGCGTTGTTGTACTATTTCTTCTTCTAGGAGTAGTTGTTCTCACATTAGATCTAGTTGTGTTTCTACCGTAGATAGCACTATTTCTTCCGTTAATTATACTGTTACCACGTCTTGAACTGTGATATGCTACACTATTTCTACCATGGTAATTGTTATACCCATAATTATTCCAGTATGGAGAATGGTAATATCCTCCATAACCATATCCGTAAAAGCCACCATAATAAGGAGAACCCCAGAAAGGATCATAAAAGCCAGAATATCCCCAACCAGAATTCCAATAAGAAGAATAACCATATCCATAAGGTCTATTCCAGTAATTGTTGTATCCATAACCTCCAAAGTTAGAGTATACGTTTATGGTTACATCGTTATTGTCTTGTCCCCAACCTGCGTAAGATTGTGGTTCTGTAGTTTCTTGTTCAACATAATTACCTTCATAGGAATCAATATCTGTAAATACAGCATCTTCCTCTGTTATGTAATCATATTCTGTAGCGTTTTCTTGAAAATAATTTTTGTAGTATAAGCTGTTTTCATCATTAACTACATCATTGTGTTCTACAGGTTCTTGCGTCGATCCATAAATACCATCATTATCTTCGCTAACGTATTGTGATGAACCACATGAGGTCAAAACAAAAGCAATAGCTAATAGTGCTAAAAAGGGCATTTGTGCTTTGGTGTATTTTTTAAATTGCATATCTCTTAAGATTTTATTGTTGAACTATACAAAAATAGTTAGTTTTGCTGAACTATTTCATTATTTAACATAGTCACAATATTTGTGCCAAAACCCTGTATATGAGCAAAAAACTAACAAGTAGAGCAGAAGACTACTCCAAATGGTATAACGAATTGGTTGTAAAGGCTGATTTAGCAGAGAATTCAGCAGTTCGCGGTTGTATGGTTATTAAACCTTATGGATATGCCATTTGGGAAAAAATGCAAGCAGAATTAGACAAAATGTTTAAAGAAACAGGACATCAAAATGCCTATTTCCCTCTTTTTGTACCTAAAAGCTTGTTTGAAGCAGAAGAAAAGAATGCGGAAGGCTTTGCAAAAGAGTGTGCCGTTGTTACACATTATAGATTACAAAACGATCCAGATAACCCAGGGAAACTTCGTGTGGATCCGGAAGCAAAACTAGAAGAAGAATTAGTGGTAAGACCAACTAGTGAAGCTATTATATGGAGTACCTTTAAAGGATGGGTGCAATCCTATAGGGATTTACCTTTATTAATAAACCAATGGGCAAATGTAGTACGTTGGGAAATGCGTACTCGTTTATTTCTTCGTACTGCAGAGTTTTTATGGCAAGAAGGGCATACGGCGCATGCAACAAAAGGAGAAGCCGTTAAAGAAGCAGAATTAATGAATAACGTGTATGCCACTTTTGCAGAAAATTTTATGGCAATGCCTGTTGTTAAAGGTGTGAAATCTGAAAGTGAACGTTTTGCGGGTGCAGATGAAACCTATTGTATTGAAGCTTTAATGCAAGACGGAAAAGCATTACAAGCAGGTACCTCTCACTTTTTAGGTCAGAATTTTGCAAAGGCTTTCGATGTAAAGTTCACCTCTAAGGAAGGAAAGAAAGATTATGTATGGGCAACATCTTGGGGTGTTTCTACAAGATTAATGGGTGCTTTAATCATGACGCATAGTGATGATGAAGGATTAGTATTGCCTCCAAGTTTAGCGCCAAACCAGGTGGTTATTGTTCCTATTTATAAAACAGATGAGCAATTTGAAGAAGTAAGTAAAATTGCAAACCTGATAAAAAGTGACTTAAATGCAAAAAACGTTTCTGTAAAATATGATAATAGAGATGGGTATAGACCAGGAGCTAAGTTTGCACAACATGAATTACAAGGAGTGCCATTACGTATTGCTATTGGACCAAAAGATCTAGAAAATGGTACTGTAGAGATCGCTAGACGAGATACAAAGACAAAAGAAGTGATTGCAATAGACAATTTAACTTCTACAGTAGAGCGTTTATTAGAAGAAATTCAGAATAGTTTATACCAAAAAGCACTAGATTTTAGAGATTCTCACATCACTGAAGTGGAAAATTTCGATGATTTTAAAGATATTTTAAAAAATAAAGGAGGTTTTATTTCTGCGCATTGGGATGGTACAACAGAAACCGAAGATAAAATCCAAGAGATCACAAAAGCTACAATACGCTGTATACCAATGGATACAAAAGAAGAAGATGGAAAATGTGTATTTACAGGAAACCCTTCTAAACGTAGAGTGTTGTTTGCAAAAGCATATTAATTCATTTTTTTTGAAAAAAATATTGCTTAGCTATTGCAACATTTAAAAATAGTTGTATTTTTGCATCCGCAATGGAAACGTTGTGAGTTTTTTGAAAAGTATTGTAAGTTTAAAAATAATTTATTGCAGGTTTAAAAATTATTATTATATTTGCAATCTCAAAAGCAAAAAAGGCCCGTTCGTCTATCGGCTAGGACGCATGGTTTTCATCCATGTAAGAGGGGTTCGATTCCCCTACGGGCTACAATTTTTTAATAAAAAGAAAAAAACAAACAAATGGCAAATCATAAGTCAGCGTTAAAAAGAATTAGAAGTAACGAAGCTAAACGTTTAAGAAACAAATATCAGCATAAAACAACGCGTAATGCTATCAAGAAGTTACGTGAGGTAACGGATAAGAAAGAAGCAGATGCTTTATTTCCTTCTGTAATATCTATGTTAGATAGATTAGCGAAGAAAAATGTTATACATGCTAATAAAGCTGCGAACCTTAAGTCTGGTTTAGCAAAGTATGTTGCTGCTTTATAAGTCGTAAAAACTTCTACAAGAAATTATAAGAAGCTTCTCCATTGGAGGAGCTTTTTTTGTTTACTATATTTAGATTAGGTGTTACTAACTGCGTTAGGGATAGCAACGGTTAGCTTTTGGCGAGCGTACGCTTCGAGCCAAAACTAGTAGTGCATAGCACGACCCTTGTGGTAACGCCTAAATAGTTAAGTGAATAAGTATATAAGAAGCGCATAAAAAAAGCCTTGAGACGATTCTCAAGGCTTTTTTATGTATTATAAGTGAAGTGGTTTTATCCGTTCATAGAAATTAAAAACTCTTCGTTGTTTCTGGTTTGTTTAAATCTTTCATTAATAAACTCCATCGCTTCTACAGGGTTCATATCTGCAAGGTATTTACGCATTACCCACATTCTTTTAATGGTTGTTTCATCTAATAGAATATCATCACGACGTGTACTGGATGAGGTTAAATCAATAGCAGGGAAAATTCTACGATTAGAAATCTTACGATCTAATTGTAGTTCCATGTTACCAGTTCCTTTAAATTCTTCAAAGATAACTTCGTCCATTTTCGAGCCTGTTTCTGTTAAAGCGGTAGCTATAATAGTTAAAGATCCTCCATTTTCAATGTTACGTGCTGCACCAAAGAAACGTTTTGGTTTGTGTAATGCATTTGCATCTACACCACCACTTAATATTTTACCAGATGCTGGTTGTACCGAGTTGTATGCTCTTGCAAGACGTGTAATAGAATCTAAAAGAATAACCACATCGTGCCCGCATTCTACAAGACGTTTTGCTTTTTCTAAAACAATATTTGCGATTTTTACGTGCTCGTGTGCTTCTTTATCAAAAGTAGAGGCAATAACTTCACCACGCACATTACGTTGCATGTCTGTTACTTCTTCTGGTCTTTCATCAATTAGTAAAATCATTTGGTATACTTCTGGATGATTTGCTGCAATAGCATTTGCAACATCCTTTAATAACATGGTTTTACCAGTCTTTGGTTGGGATACAATCATACCACGTTGTCCTTTACCAATTGGCGCAAACAAATCCATGATACGTGTAGAAATAGTAGCTTGCTTTTCAGCTATGTTAAATTTTTCTTGTGGAAATAAAGGCGTTAAATGCTCAAAAGCAACACGGTCTCTTACCACATTTGGATCTTGACCATTTATTTTACTCACTTTAATTAATGGGAAATATTTTTCACCTTCTTTTGGCGGACGAACATTTCCTAAAACAGTATCTCCAACTTTTAATCCGAACAAACGAATTTGCGATTGCGATACATAAATATCATCTGGTGATGATAAGTAGTTATAATCTGAAGAACGTAAAAATCCGTAACCATCTTGCATAACATCTAAAACACCTTCACTTTCTATAATAGCATCAAATTCAAAATCTGGTTCTCTATAGCGATTTCTGGTGTCTTTGTTTCCGTTATTTCCAGCGTTTTTATTCTGGTTTTGGTTTTTATGTTGCGGCTTTTTGTTTTCTCTAGGCTTTTCTGCTCTTTCCGGTTTGTCGCTGGTAGAATCTGTTTTTTCTTTTTGCGCTTTTTGCGGTTCTCTTTTTGCTTGCGGCTTTGGTCTTGGATTAGGTTTAGACTTTGGCTTTGGTTGTTGTTTTTCTTCTACTTTAGTTTCTGTAGTAACAACTTCTTCGCTTTTTTCTGGAGTTGTAGGAGTAGTTGGCGTTGTTTTTTGCACTGCTGGTTTTGGAGTAGCAGGCTTTTGAACTCTTTGTCTTGGTTTTTTTACTTCTGTTTTTTCAACAGGTTTTGCCACTGGTGCAACTGCTGCTACAGCTTTAGGATTTGCAGCTTGGTGATCTAGTATTTGATATACTAAGTCTAATTTTTTTAAAGTACGGTACTTAGATACGTTTAAAGTTTTAGCTATTTCCTGTAATTCAGGTAGCTTCATTTCTTTTAATTGTGTGATTTCAAACATTATGTTGAATTGAATATTTTGTGTTAGATATAGAATTTGAATTATTTTGAAGAAAATAGATCTTATTCTGAAGAATTAACAAGGTATAACCGTGTATGTTACACATTGTTATTGCAATTATACAACTTTATTTTAAGTTTTTCTGTCCTTTTTATAAAAGAAACTGTTATTTTTGTCTTCAAGATTTAAAGAATTTTATGATTCAACGTATACAAAGTATTTATCTTTTATTGGCCGCAGGAGTTTCTGCAGGTTTAACTTTTGTGTTTAATTTATGGACTACTGTAAATAACACTTTAGTTTTTGCAAAAGATAATATGTTGTATTTTGGATTGTTTTTAGGCTCAGCAGCTTTATCTTTAATCTCTATATTTATGTTTAAAAATAGGAAGTCGCAATTTATGTTGGGACGACTTAACATCATATTAAATCTTTTTTTACTAGGATTATTTGTGTATCAATCGCTAAACGTATCTGGAGAGACTAACGTTTCTGAGAAAGGTATTGGGATTTTTCTTCCTATTATTTCTATCGTGTTATTAGTTTTAGCTAATAAGGCCATTAAGAAGGATGAAGATCTTGTAAAATCTGTAGATAGATTACGATAAACCTATCATCTTAGTAGTATTAGTGCGTGAGCCCAAGGTGAAGATCTTGGGCTTTTTTTTGCCTAATTTTTTGTAAGAAGGAAGCTTTTACCTATTGATAATTTTGTTTAATCTTTAGGCGTTTTTATTTCTTAGATTCAATAACTTCTAAATCTTTAATCGTTGTTCCTTCAATAACAAAACGAAGCATAGTTCTTACTTGTTGAAATCCGTGTTTGCCAGCAGCTCCAGGATTCATGTGTAATAGGTTAAGTTTTTTGTCTTGCATCACTTTTAAAATATGCGAGTGACCAGAAATAAAAAGCTTTGGCGGGTTCTTTTTTATTTCGTCTCTTATTCTAATATCGTATCTATTTGGGTAACCGCCAATGTGTGTAATCCAAACATCGACACCTTCACACATAAACCTATTGTTTTCTGGGAATTCCATTCTAGCTTCGTTGTTGTCAATGTTTCCATAAACAGCACGTAGCGGTTTTAATTTTTGAATAGCATCTGTTACTTTTAAATCGCCAATATCACCAGCATGCCAGACTTCATCCGCTTGTTTTACATGCTTTAATATGGCATCGTCAATATAACTATGTGTGTCTGAAAGTAGGAGAATTTTAGTCATGCATACTTCCCACGAAAGTGGAAATCTATTTTTTAGGAATTAAGATTTATAAAGTGAAAATCTTAAGATTAATTAACTTTTATTTGAAATTTAAAGATAGATTAAAATTCTATCTTTGCCTTTTACAAAAATACTACTTTAACTTGAAATATTTTTTACAACTTTCTTATAATGGTGCAGCTTATCATGGTTGGCAGAATCAACCAAACGCTATTACGGTACAAGAAGTTATAGAAAAAGCGTTGTCTGTTTTACTTAAAGAAAAAACACCGATTGTTGGTGCAGGTCGTACAGATGCTGGAGTTCATGCTTCTCAAATGTATGCCCATTTTGATACGGAAGTTGTCTTTTTAGAAACAGAATTAGTCTATAAATTAAATGCTTTGCTGCCCAAAGATATTGCAATTCAAAATATTTTTAAAGTAATTGAAGATGCACATGCTAGATTTCATGCGGCAAGCCGAGAATATTTGTACCGAATTGCACTCAAAAAAGATGTTTTTAATTCGGAGCAATCGTATTACGTAAGGCCTAAATTAGATATTGTTAAAATGCAGGAAGCATCTCGAATTTTATTGCAGTATAAAGATTTTCAATGCTTTTCTAAAACGAATACAGATGTAAAAACGTATAATTGTGATATTACACGCGCCGATTGGAAATTGGTAAATCAAGAACTACAGTTTACCATAAAAGCAGATCGTTTTTTGCGAAATATGGTACGAGCAATCGTTGGTACTTTAGTTCGTATTGGTTTAGGAAAAATAGAAGTAGAATCCATGCATGATATCATTAATTCTAAAAACAGAAGTAAAGCTGGCTATTCTGTTCCAGCACATGCCCTTTATTTAATAGAAGTGGCATATCCAGAGTCTATAAAATATGATAAATAAAAAACAAGATAAAATATTAGATGTCGGACTTTTAAAACGTCTAACGTATTACATAAAGCCGTATAGAACGGTCTTTATTGGTGTGTTTTTAGCAGTTGTTTTATTAGCCGCTTTTAGTGCTGCAATTCCGTATTTAACACAGTATGTGATTGATAATAATATTATTAAGCAAGATGCAGAAGGGTTTCTGTTGTTAATATTAATTATGATTGGTTTGTTAATCGCGCAAACCGTCTTTCAATTATTTTTTATTTATTATGCTGGCTGGCTTGGGCAAAATGTGGTTAAAGATATTCGTGTAAAATTATTTAATCATTTGCTTCAATTTAAAATGAAGTATTATGATAATTCTTCGGTTGGCGTTTTAATTACAAGAGCGGTGACAGATATGGAGCGTATTGCCGATATTTTTGGGGAAGGTTTATTTATGATTTTTAGAGACCTATTAACTATGGTGGTGGTTTCTGCAGTGATGGTTTTTATGAATTGGAAACTAAGCCTTATTGTTTTTGCTATGCTTCCGTTAGTATTGTATGCGACTAGAGTTTTTCAGAAATATATGAAACGCGCTTTGGAAGAAGTACGTACCGAAATTTCAAATCTAAATTCCTTCGTACAAGAACGCGTTACAGGAATGAAAATATTACAACTTTTTACCAGAGAAGATACCGAGTCTAAAAACTTTAAAGCAATTAACGAAAGACATAAAAAAGGATGGCTAAAAACCGTTTGGTATAACTCTATTTTCTTTCCTATTGCAGACCTTTCTTCTTCGATAACTATCGGACTTATTGTTTGGTATGGTGGATTGAATGCGGTGGCAGATAATACCGTTTCCCAAGGAGATTTGTTTGCATTTATTATGTTTATTCCTATGCTTTTTAGACCATTACGCCAAATTGCAGATAAGTTTAATACGCTTCAAATGGGAATGGTAGCTGCTAATAGAGTGTTTAAAATTTTGGATACCACATCGCAAATTGATGATGCAGGAACGCAAGAAGTTTCTTCTTTTAAAGGAAATATAGAATTCAAAAAGGTGCACTTTAGTTATGTGGAAGATGAAGAAGTTCTAAAAGGAATTTCTTTTAGCGTAAAGGCAGGAGAAACCGTTGCTATTGTTGGAGCAACAGGAGCAGGGAAATCTACGATTATTAATTTATTGAATCGTTTTTACGAAATTAATAGTGGTACCATTACTATTGATAGTTTTAATATTAAAGCGCTTACATTAGCTTCATTACGTGCTAAAATAGCAGTGGTTTTACAAGATGTATTTTTGTTTGCAGATACGGTTTTAAATAATATTACTTTAAATAATCCGGAAATTACCGAAGCGCAAGTGCAGCGTGCCGCAAAAGATATTGGGATTCACGAGTTTATTATGAGTTTACCTAATGGCTACCAATATAACGTAAAAGAAAGAGGCGCAATGCTTTCTTCTGGACAACGACAATTAATTTCGTTTTTAAGAGCGTATGTTACCAATCCTAGTATTTTAATTTTAGACGAAGCTACTTCTTCTGTAGATTCCTATTCGGAACAATTAATACAAAATGCTACCGATAAAATTACCAAAGGAAGAACCTCTATCGTAATTGCTCACCGACTTGCAACCATTAAAAAAGCCGACAAAATTATTGTTATGGATGCTGGGAAAATTGTGGAAGAAGGAACACATCAAGAACTACTTCAAAAGAAAGATGGTTACTACAAAAACTTATACGAAGTGCAGTTTATGAAAGCCGAAGAGGTTTAAAACTTGAAATCTAGGTTAAATACTTTGATTAAAACAAAAACAACAATAAAGAAAGTTATCATTATAACAAGGAATATAAATAAAAAAGCAATCAATATTAATAGTATTCTTAATAATAAAGCGCCAAATTTTAAATTAAAAAGACGTTTAAAAATATAGGCAAGATAAAAAATAGAAAGCACAGTTAAAATAGTGCTAGTTGTAAGAAAATCAATCCCAAAAAACAATAATAGAATAGTAATTAGCGAAGTTACAATAATAACTTGCCCAGAATAATAAAGGTTAACTACTACATGTTCTGTGTAATTATAAGTTCTGTTTTTTGAAATATAGAAAGCAATCCAAGTAGCAAAGGCAGTAAAAGGAATGGTAATAATATATAATAAACTTTGATAATTACTAATTATTTTTTGAAACTGTTCCTGTGATTTTATAAAATCTTCCGGGGATTCAAATCCAGAAGCAGCCGATTTGTTAAAAGAGGATAAATCAAACGCATCTTTAAAAAAAGTATTCATTATAAATAACTGTAAACCAAAAACAGTTAACGAAACAGCAAAATAGCTAATAACATTTACATACTTCTTTCGTGTTCCATCAATATAACAGCCAATTACAGCTTCGGGCTTTGTAAATAAATGAATAAATGTTTGAAGAAACTTATTGTCATAGTTAAAAAAGGTTTCCGTAAAATGTTCAAAAAGATTTTTAATAGTTAGCCGATTCCGAATCACTTTTGCGCCACAACTATTGCAAAAATCATCGGTTTCGTTTAAAAAAGTATCGCAGTTTTTACAAGTCATATTATGCTAAATCTTTCTTTATTATTTCTACTAGGTCTTCGGTGTCTTTAAACATAACAAATGCACCACCTTTAAAATACGAAATCTGTCCTGTTTCCTCACTAACAGCCAAAGCCAATGCATCCGTTTTTTCGGTAATTCCAACTGCTGCTCGATGGCGTAAACCAAAACGCTGTGGTAAGGTTTTTTCATTATTTACGGGTAAGATTACTCGTGTCGCTTTGACTACATTGTTTTCAATAATAATGGCGCCATCATGTAATGGGCTATTTTTAAAAAAGATACTTTCTATAATAGGTTGCGTAACTTCAATATTCATTAAATCTCCGGTAGCTTTTAAAAAGTCAAGACTGTTATTATGTTCTAAAACAATAAGTGCTCCAGTTCTAGAAGCTGCCATTTTAGTACATGCCGCTATAATGGTTTCTATATCGGTACCATCACTAGTTTCGGTTTGTAAGAACTTTAGTTGTTTGAAGAATTTTTTTCTACTTCCAAAATTGGTAGAACCAATCATAAGTAGAAATTTTCTAATCTCTTGTTGAAAAACCACAATAAGTGCAAACATACCAACGCTAATAAAACCACCAAGAATATTACTTAAAAGCTGCATTTGAAGTGCTTGTGTGATTTTCCAAATAATATAAATAATTACAATCCCGATAAAAATATTAATGGCAACGGTGCCTTTTACCAATTTGTAGACATAGTAGAGTAGCAGTGCAACTAGAATAACATCTATAAAGTCTATTGCTGTGAATTTTAAAAGGTCATCAAATATTTCCAAAGGTCGGGGGTTTTTGTAAATTTAGTAAAATAAGATTAATAAATAAATTCGTTGGTAGAAACCATAGGTCCGTCTGCATCAAAGTCTAGGAATAGCGATTTGATACTAATATATTCTTGGAAACTTAAATTTCTATTAAAATGCAAGTTTATAGTAAAACCACTAGAATCGAAATCAAACCCATTCGAAAATTTTATTGTTTTGATATCCGAAAGAATGCCATCTATAATAGTCTTATCAGTGTTTACGGTTTCTGGTAAAAAAGATTGAATGAATATCTCTTCCATACTGTTTACCATAACATCCACTACAAAAATAGTTTTTTCTATTTCAGCGTCTTTTTCGTCTGCGTAGGTTTTATAATCCACATTTGTAAAGTCCAAAAAACCTAAGTTTTTAATACTTGTATTATTACAGGTGTAATAGTTTTTTACGCCTTCTTTTTTATGACTAGAATTCTTTTTTTTGTCTTGTAAAAAAATAATTTGCGGAATCACTTGATCTAGCGTTAATCTTTTATCCACGTTAACTAGCCAATTGGTGGTGCTGATTAAATTTTTTCTATTGAGCTCTAAGCTATCCGGTTTTGTTTCGTCATAAAAAATATATGCAGGCGAAATATCTAATACTTCTGTGGTTTTAGTATTGCTTATTTCTGGTAATTGGATTGCTTTTTCCGTACCGCAAGAGGTAATAAGAATTAAAATAAATACGTAAAATAAATGTTTCATTAATCGTTAAGTTGGTCTGTTAATTTAATAGTTTCTATAGCTTCTTTTACATCGTGAACACGTAAAATATTTGCTCCTTTTTGTAAAGCAATGGTATTTAAAACGGTGGTTCCGTTTAAAGCTTCTTGCGCTGTGTTTTCTAAAGTTTTGTAAATCATAGATTTTCTAGAAATTCCTGCAAGTATTGGGAATTCTAATATTTTAAGAAGTTCTAAATGTTTCAAGACTTCAAAATTTTGTGGGGTGTTTTTTGCAAATCCAAAACCAGGATCTATAATTATATCTTTAATACCACGTTTTTTAGCCTCGGAAACTCTTTCCGAAAAGTAAAAAATAAGATCTTTCATGATATGCTTATAATCGGTTTGCTCTTTCATGGTTTGCGGCGTACCTTTCATATGCATCATAATATAAGGAACTTGTAAATTAGCCACCGTTTGCAACATGTCTTTGTCTAGTTTTCCAGCCGAGATATCATTAATTAAAGCAGCTCCAGCTGTAATAGATTGTTTTGCAACTTCACTTCTAAACGTATCTATAGAAATTATTATTTCAGGGAATTCCTCCATTAATAATGCTATAATGGGAAGCAAACGTTTTAATTCTTCTGCTTCACTAATATGCGTTGCATTTGGTCTAGAACTGTAGGCGCCAATATCGATAAAAGTGGCTCCGTTATTAATCATGATTTCCACTTGCGATAAAATTTCGCCTTTATTTTTATATTTTCCGCCATCATAAAAAGAATCTGGAGTAAGATTCAATATGCCCATTACTTTGGGAGTTGCTAAATCGATGAGTTTGCCTTTGCAATTTATTGTCATATGCATTTCCTGCGCAGGCAGGAATCTCTTTTTAGGTTATATATTATTCCGTTTAGCAAAAGTATTCGTGGCAGAAGTAAAACTTTAAAACCCGAAACTTTGAACTCTGAACTATTTATGCGAAATTTACGGAAAATTGATTTTGAACTCATCTTGATTTTTTGTTTTTAACCGAAAATGAAATAAAAATTTTTTAGATGAGATACTTTTTATAAGGCATAGTATATCTATACACAATAAAAGTAACAAAATATAAATGAATTTTAATCATTTTTTAGGAAATAGAAAAAACCAATATGAGTTCATTAGATATGCAAGATACTTCAAAACAATATGACGCGGTAGTAAATACGTGCAGAAGCTTATTTATTAATAAAATGTCGGATTACGGAAGCGCTTGGCGAATACTTCGTTTACCATCGCTTACGGATCAAATTTTTATAAAAGCACAACGCATTCGAAGTTTGCAACAAAACGAGGTTAGAAAAGTAGATGAAGGAGAAGTAAGTGAGTTTATTGGTATCATTAACTATAGTATCATGGCGCTAATTCAGTTAGAAAAAGGAGTTGTAGAACAACCAGACTTATCTACCGAGGAAGCGACAATACTCTATGATGATAAAGTTGCTATTACCAAACAGCTTATGGAAGATAAAAATCATGATTATGGCGAAGCTTGGCGAGACATGCGTGTGAGTAGTTTAACGGATTTAATTTTACAAAAATTACTTCGTGTAAAGCAAATTGAAGACAATGCCGGAAAAACTATTGTTAGTGAAGGTATAGACGCTAATTATCAAGATATGATTAACTACGCTATTTTTGCTATGATTCATTTGAAAGAATAAATAAATTAAATAACAAATTTCAAAAACTAAATTCCAAAGAAATTAGGAATAATTATATTAACTAAATGTCACCTTGAGCGCAGTCGAAAGGTCTTTATATTTATGAAATACTTAGTGCACCTTTGCAGAATCCTAGTTGGAGGATTATTTATATTTTCAGGATTAATAAAACTAAATGATCCATTAGGTTTCTCGTATAAATTACAGGAATATTTTAGTGCAGACGTTTTAAATCTGCCATTTTTAGAACCTTATGCTTTAGGGATTTCTGTATTGGTAGTCGTTCTAGAAGTGGTATTAGGAGTCTTTTTACTTATCGGTTATAAACCAAAATTTACGGTCTGGAGCCTTTTTGCCATGATTGTATTTTTTACATTCTTAACTTTTTACGCTTGGTATTTTGATAAAGTAAAAGATTGTGGATGCTTTGGTGATTTCTTACCAATGAAACCAATAGAGAGCTTTATCAAAGACTTAATATTACTAGCGTTAATTGTAGTTTTACTCATTGGGTTGCGACATGTAAAACCATTATTAGGTAAATTCCCGACAACCATTTTAGCGCTTTTAGGCTTTTTAGGAAGTCTTTGGTTTGGTTATTACGTGTTAATGCATTTACCAACTTGGGATTTTAGAGCGTATAATGTTGGTGCTAATATTCAAGAAGGAATGGAAACGCCAGAAGATGCACCAAAAGCAATCGTAGAATATGCTTGGAAATTTAATGTAAATGGCGAAGAAAAAATTATAACAACCAACGGAAGCTATCCAACGGTAGACGGTGAATATATTGACGTAGAAACTAATATTATAGATGAAGGATATGATCCTCCAATTAAAGACTTTTCTATAGAAAGCGATGATGAGAATTTAACCGAACAATTTTTAAATGAAGATCATCTTATCCTGATAATCTCGTATAATTTAGAAACTGCGGAAGCTTTAGGAATGCAGGCAATAAAAGCAGCAACAGATAAAGCGATTAAAAATGGATATACTGTTATTGGTTTAACAGCATCTGGAACAGACGTAAAGCTAAAAACAAATGCAGCGTATAATCTGGATTTCGATTGGTATTTATGTGATGAAAAAGCACTTAAAACAGTCGTTCGTGCTAGTCCTGGAATTGTAAAGTTGAAGAAAGGAACCGTTACTCAAAAACTACATTGGAATGATATTGACGATTTAGAATTGCCAGTTGTAGAAAGAAAACCAGCTCCTAAAACGGAAGAAGATTTCGCTACAACTTTATTCTTAATAGATAATGAAATTGCTACAAAAGAAGATGCAGATGCGCTAGATGCAGATGCTATTGAAAAAATGAATGTTATTAAAAGAAGAGCTGATGGTGATGTTTTAGATTCTATTAATGTTGTAAATAATACTTCTTATGAATCGTTAGTAGAGATTATATTGAAAAAATAAGACAACGTCACTTCGAGTGAAATTGCTTTTTTTGCGATTTTGTATCGAGAAGCGCAGTGATTCGTGAAGCATGAACGAATTGTATCGAGAAGCGCAGTGATCTCTAGGGAAGGAATAATTTGTATCGAAAAACAAAACAACAATTAACAAAACCACTTATTGATAAGTTATTTACTAAATAAAATCGGTTATGCAATACTCACCTTATTTGGGGTAGTAACCGTTATATTCTTTTTGTTTAATATACTTCCTGGAGACCCAGCACAAATGATGCTTGGTCAAAATGAAGATAGCGAGCAGTTAGCATTAGTAAAACAAAAATATGGTTTCGATAAGCCTATTGGGACACAATATTTGTACTATTTAAATGATTTGTCGCCTATTTCGTTCCACGCTAAAAACGAAAATAATTATACCTATTTAAGAAAAAACAAATACACAGCCACCAAACTGTTTTCTATTGGTAATACCACTACCGTTTTAAAATTCCCATATCTAAGAGAATCCTTTACTAAACAAGGTAAAAAGGTTAGTCAGGTGTTAGCAGAAACTTTGCCAAATACGTTTGTTTTAGCCGTTTCGGCAATCGTAATAGCAATGCTTCTCGGTGTGTTTTTAGGAATTATTTCTGCATTAAAAAAAGATACCTTTTTAGATAAAGCGATTCAAATATTTAGTACCATTGGTATGTCTGTTCCTTCGTTCTTTTCTGCTATATTATTCGCTTGGCTATTTGGTTATGTATTGCATAAATACACCAATTTAGAAATGACAGGAAGTCTATATGAATTGGATGATTATGGTGAGAATTTCAACCTGAAATTAAAAAACTTAATCCTTCCGGCAATCGTTTTAGGGATTCGTCCATTGGCAGTTATTATTCAATTAATGCGAAATTCGTTATTAGAAGTTTTTAATCAAGATTACATTCGCACAGCTAGAGCAAAAGGTTTGAGTGAGTTTCAAATCATTAAAAATCATGCAATCAAAAACGCATTAAATCCTGTGGTAACTGCAATTTCCGGTTGGTTTGCATCGATGCTTGCTGGCGCTGTTTTTGTAGAATATATTTTTGGTTGGAATGGCTTAGGAAAAGAAATTGTAAATGCATTAAACACCTTAGATTTACCTGTAATCATGGGTTCTGTATTAATTATTGCAACACTTTTTGTAATTATTAATATTTTTGTCGACATAATTTATACTTGGTTAGATCCAAAAGTGAATTTAAAATAAAATAACTTTAATAAAAGCAGATAATAACTCTTTTCCTTTTTTCAAGGGAAGGTGGCTTCATTTTTAATAAAAGAAATGAAGTTGGATGGGTTTTGTCTATTTAAAAAGAAGAAATTATCCTCAATTGCAAAAAATAAAACATGAAAAAACACCTACTAATATTCCTTGTTAGCATCCTATTTATTAGTTGTAAAGCGCAAGAAACACCTACACAATTTTCAGAAGAAGCATTAAATTTTAATTTTATTTCTTCCGAAGGAGAGAATATTTATTTCAAAAATATTTTAGAAAAACATAAAGGAAAAACCATTTTAATAGATGTTTGGGCATCTTGGTGTGGCGACTGTTTAAAAGGAATGCCAAAAGTAAAAGCATTGCAAGAATCGAATAGCGATGTGGTGTTTATATTTCTATCTGCCGATAGATCGCTGGAAAGTTGGAAAAAAGGAATTGAGAAGTATCAAGTGAAAGGCGAGCACTATTTTATGGCAAAAGGAATGAAGAGTGATTTTAGTAAATCTATTGACTTAGATTGGATTCCACGGTATCTAGTTGTCGATCCTCAGGGACACATAAAATTACATAGAGCTATAAAAGCTGACGATACAAAGCTGTTACAAGCATTAAATTAGTTACTTTTGTTGTATACGTAAATTAGACAACATGAGAAAAAACATAGTAGCAGGAAACTGGAAGATGAATAATGATCTTTCACAAACAGAAACCTTAATAACAAGCCTTAAAAACCAAAAGCAAACTTCTAATGCAGAAGTAATGGTTGCGCCAACATTTACAAACCTTTGGCATGCATTTGAAGCATTAAGAGAAAGTAATATCGAGGTGGTTGCACAAAACATGCACTTTGCAGAAAATGGCGCGTACACAGGAGAAGTTAGTGCTTCCATGTTACAAAGTGTTGGTATACAAACTGTGATTTTAGGACACTCAGAACGTCGTGCGTATTTTCATGAATCGGATGAGTTACTAGCCAAAAAAGTAGATACAGCTTTAGTAAATAACATGCGAGTTATCTTTTGTTTTGGTGAAGAATTAGCAGATAGAAAAGGGAACAATCACGAAAATATAGTAGCATCTCAAATAAAGAATGCTTTATTTCATTTAGATGCAACAGCTTTTAAAAACATCGTCTTGGCTTATGAGCCTGTTTGGGCCATTGGTACTGGTGAAACAGCGAGTCCAGAGCAAGCACAAGATATGCATGCATTTATAAGAAAAACGTTAGCGGATACATATGGTAATGATGTAGCGCAGTCTGTTTCTATTCTTTATGGAGGAAGTGTTAAACCGGCAAATGCGAAAGAGATTTTTTCTAAGCCAGATGTAGATGGCGGATTAATTGGTGGAGCAGCGCTTAAAGCGGAAGATTTTTACGCTATAGTAAATGCGTTTTAAATGGGGAAAGCATCCATAAAAAGACTTTTAAGAAATTTAGGTATTATTAGAGTATCAGACAATTTGAGATATCAAGTTGTGAAAATTCGTAATAAAACCGAAAATAGTAAATTTGTAAAAGAAAACCCAGGTGTAAACCTACCACCAGATTACTTATTATACGAATCGCATCTTTTAAACTATAGCGAGTATATTAAAAATGGAATTATTGATGCTACAGCGCTAAAAGAATTATTAGAAAAACATATCGATTTAAACGGAAAAAAGGTTTTAGATTGGGGCTGTGGTCCAGCAAGAGTTATCAGGCATTTTCCAGATTTGTTGCCAGCAACTACTTTTTATGGAACAGATTATAATGCCGAGAGTAT
The DNA here is from genome assembly GCF_053601555.1 of Lacinutrix sp. MEBiC02595. Lineage (NCBI taxonomy): Bacteria > Pseudomonadati > Bacteroidota > Flavobacteriia > Flavobacteriales > Flavobacteriaceae > Lacinutrix > Lacinutrix sp. MEBiC02595. The sequence goes on from NZ_JBSHNU010000222.1 coordinate 626,892, forward strand.
TGCATGGAATTCGAAGTATATTAAAAATGTGCAATTTCATAGTAATGCTATAAACCCGCCAACAAGTTTTAAAGAAAATACTTTTGATGCCATTTATGGGTTATCCATTTTTACCCATTTATCTAAAGAAAATCATAGTAATTGGATTCATGAGTTGCATCGAATAGCAAATACAAATGCCATATTAATTATTACAACACATGGCGAAGCATTTAAAGAAAAGTTGATTAAAAAGGAACAACTTAAATTTGAAGCGAATGAATTGGTGATTCAAGCAAATACATTAGAAGGTCATAGAACGTATGCAGCATATCATCCTCCAAAATTAATGAAAAAGATGTTTGAAGGTAAGTTTACCATCATGGATCATATTGCAGGTAGAAAAGAAGATTGGGGAACCTCTCAAGATTATTGGATTATTAAAAAGCTTTAAATTTAGAATTACCTTATTTTATTTTAGTTATATATTTTAGAAAAACATGTCAAACACAATATATTTAGGCTTCTACTTTAAAGTAGAACCGTTACAGCCAGGAACAGAAATCTTAATAGCAGAATTAGGCTATGCAGGATTTGAAAGTTTTGTGGAAACCGAAGAAGGCGTTACCGCATACATTCAAAAAGAAGAATGGAAAGAAGATATTTTAAATGATATTCAGATATTAGATTCTGAAGAATTTACAATTACACATACTTCTGAAGAAATAGAACCAACCAACTGGAATGAAGAATGGGAAAAGAATTTTAACCCAATTGTTGTAGATAAATTATGTTCTGTTCGTGCCCCTTTTCATGAAAAACCAGATACAGAATTTGATATTATAATAGAACCTAAAATGAGTTTTGGTACAGGACATCATGAAACGACACACATGATGCTGCAACATATACTTCAAAATGATTTTAAAGGAAAAACGGTTTTAGATATTGGTTGTGGTACAGGAGTTTTGGCAATTCTAGCAGAAAAAAAAGGAGCAATACAATTAGATGCAATAGATATCGATAATTGGTGTTATTTAAATAGCGTAGAAAACGTAGAACGTAATGACTGTCACAAAATCACCGTTTTTGAAGGAGATGCAAGTTTAATAAAAGGGAAAAGTTATGATGTCATTATAGCCAATATAAACAGAAACATCCTTCTAAATGATATGGAAGCATATGCGAAGTCATTAAATAAGAATGGAATACTTTTTTTAAGCGGATTCTATAATAATGATATTCCTACAATTGAAGCAGCATGCAACAAGCATATGTTAAAGTTGGACGAAAAATTGGAAAAAAACAAATGGGTTTCGCTAAAATTCATAAATTAGTAAAACCAAATTGCCTTAATAATGAGTACAAAAGAAAAAATACAGGAACAAACTCAGGTAGATACTAAAGAACAGAATCTTAATGAAATAGTGGTCTATAACGACGATGTAAATACATTTGATCATGTTATCGATACCCTTATTTATGCTTGTGATCACTCACCAGAACAAGCAGAACAATGTGCTATTCTTGTACATTATAAAGGACAATGCACAGTAAAAACAGGTGTTTATGATGAATTAGAACCTCGTTGCACTATGTTGTTAGATGCTGGGCTAAGCGCAGAAATTATTTAATTACTTCTAGAAATAAATTTCAAATTAGAACATTCAAATTATTACTCGTATTTTTGTAAAATGGAGGAAGAGCAGGTAATTCTTGTAAACGAAAATAACGAACAAATTGGCTTAATGCCAAAATTGGAAGCGCATGAAAAAGCAGTATTGCATCGTGCATTTTCGGTTTTTGTATTTAATGATGCCAATGAGCTCATGTTACAACAACGTGCTTTAGGTAAATACCATTCGCCAGCACTTTGGACCAACACATGTTGTAGTCATCAACGTGATGGAGAAAGTAATATACAAGCAGGAAAAAGAAGATTACAAGAGGAAATGGGTTTTGTAACAGAATTAGAAGAATCTATTTCTTTTATTTACAAAGCGCCTTTTGATAATGGTTTAACAGAACATGAATACGATCATATATTAATCGGTAAATACAACCAAACACCAAATATTAATCCAGACGAAGTTGCAGACTGGAAATGGATGCCTTTAGAATCTGTTAAAGAAGATATTGCAAACCATCCCGAAATATATACCGCTTGGTTTAAAATTATTTTCGATAAATTCTACCAACACATAAACATTGCGCAAAAATGAAAGTAACGGTTAGTAGAAAGGCACATTTTAATGCAGCACACAGACTGTATAGAAAAGATTGGAGTGATGAGAAAAATACCGCAGTTTTTGATAAATGTAGTAACCCCAACTTTCATGGTCATAATTATGAACTTATAGCAAGTGTAACAGGAGAAATTGATCCAGAAACAGGTTACGTAATTGATATTAAAGTTTTAAAAGATATTATTAAAACAGAAGTAGAAGACGCTTTTGATCATAAAAACTTAAATATCGAAGTGCCAGAATTTAAAGACTTAAATCCTACGGCAGAAAATATAGTAGTAGTCATTTACAATAAAATTAAAAAACAATTAGCATCAAACTTAGCACTAGAGGTTACACTTTATGAAACGCCTAGAAATTTTGTAAGCTACTCTGGAATATAGATGTTGAATATGTTAATATACCCTATAAAGTTTCGACCCATTTTAAAAGAAAAAATTTGGGGAGGACAAAAACTTAAAGAACTTTTAAATAAAGAAAGTGATTTGCCAAATATTGGTGAAAGCTGGGAAATTAGTGATATAGAGAAAGATATTTCTATCGTCAGTAACGGTGTTTTAAAAGGAAAAACTTTAAAAGAGCTTTTAGAAATTTACAAAGCAGATTTAATAGGAAAGAAAAATTACCGTGTTTTTGGTAATACATTTCCGTTGCTAATTAAATTTATAGACGCCAAAAAAGATTTATCTATTCAGTTACATCCAAACGATACTCTTGCTGCTAAGCGACATAATTCCTTCGGTAAAACAGAAATGTGGTATGTTTTACAAGCCGAAGAAGATGCAAATCTAATAGTAGGCTTTAATCAAGAAATGACTCCGGAAAAATATGTAAAGCATTTAGAGGCCAAAACACTTCCAGAGATTTTAAATTTTGAGAAAGTAGAAGAAGGAGATTCGTATTTTATAGAAGTAGGGCAAGTACATGCTATTGGAGCAGGAGTACTACTAGCAGAAATACAACAAACAAGTGATGTTACCTACCGAATATACGATTGGGACAGGTTAGATAATAAAGGCAATCTAAGAGAGTTACACAATGATTTAGCAATAGATGCTATTAACTTTAGAAAGCAAGATGATTTTAGGGTGCGTTACTCTAAAACGGAAAATGAGGAAAACCAAATGGTAGATTGTCCCTATTTTACGACAAATTATTTAGAAATAACAAAGACCATTAAAAAAGAAAATAAAGTAGATTCCTTTATTATTTATATGTGTGTATCTGGTGAAGCAGAAATAAAAACAGAGCAATTTAACCAAATAATTACAAAAGGAGAAACCGTATTACTTCCGGCAGCAATTAAAACGTATCAAATTAGTTCTAAAAAAGCTAGACTATTAGAAGTTTATGTTTAATTTTGCAGGAAATTAAAATTTTACATTATGGCAAATAAAAGAATCCTAAAAAAAGACATAAACTATGTGTTAGGAGATATTATTGAAGCAGTTTACGTTTGGGAATATGCAAATCCTGCAAAAGACGCAAAAGGAAGCGAAAAAATTATTGATGAAGCTATTGCAACATTTGACGAATTAATTTCAAAAGTTAATGATAGAAGTGTTGAAAACAAAAAGGCTCATTTTAAGGCTATTAACCAAGAGTTAGAAACTAAAGGTCTTGCACTAATTGAAAAAATTAATAAATTAGGATAAATTTGTTGTAAAAATATTTGCAAATATGTTCTACAAGATTATATTTGCATTCGTTTTTCGCCGATGTAGCTCAGCTGGCTAGAGCAGCTGATTTGTAATCAGCAGGTCGTGGGTTCGAGTCCCTCCATCGGCTCTTTAAAAAACCTCTCCTTTTTTTGAGAGGTTTTTTTATGCGATATGTTTTGGGGCGAGAAGTTTATCCTGAGCGTAGTCGAAGGGAGTCCCTCCATCGGCTCTTTAAAAAACCTCTCCTTTTTTTGAGAGGTTTTTTTATGCGATATGTTTTGGGGCGAGAAGTTTATCCTGAGCGTAGTCGAAGGGAGTCCGTCCATCGGCTCTTTAAAAAACCTCTCCTTTTTTTGAGAGGTTTTTTTATGCGGTACATTTTGGGGCGAGAAGTTAGTCTATAACGTAGCGGATAAGAGTTGCTCGATAGGCTATTTAAAGCCACTCTTCTTTTAGATAATCTTTTTTTACTCCTTTGGTATACCAGATGGAAGTATTCCTCTCACGTGTAGCAATAAAAAATCCCAAACATTGCTGTTTGGGATTTTGAATGTATACTAAAAGTTGTTTTTTTAGTTTCTTTTCTTTCTCTCGATTATAAAAGCTTCCAATTCTTTACCATATTTAGATGCTTTTACTTTTGGTGTTAAAACATTATTTATAGTATCTAACCATTTTGTTTGTGCATCTGCAATTTCAGATAGTGCTAAATAAGGAGCAATTTCATTGTCTTTATTTGCTATTGCAAAGTTTACGGTATATAAGTACTTGCTTTTTACTAAACTGTTATAGGCTTTTGTATTGGCAATAATTTTAGCAGTATCCTTAGCTACTTTTGCATCAAACTCTTCTTTTATAAGATTCAGGTTTCTGTCGTTAAAACGAGACATTACCAATAGATACTCTTCTAAAGCTTTTTGCTGCTTAGAACCTTTGATTTTAGCGTCCATACCAAAATTTTTCACACTAGTAGTAATTTCTGTAATTCCTTTATCTGCAAAAAAGGAAATAGTTTCATCATCGCTAGTATTCTTGTTTAATTGTAAGAAATACATTTCAGGAGTTTCTAAAGTGCTATTAAAAACAATTGGAGCTTCGCCTTGAATAACTAAAGAGTCTACGGTTATAATAGTGGTGTCTTGTGCTTTTTTTAGATAAACGGTTCCTTTTTTTAATCCCTTGATATTAACTTTTATAGTTAAATCTTGCTCTTTTCCACAAGAAAAAAGAATTGCTAATGCGAGTACAAATATTGTTTTTTTCATTTAAGCTGAATTTATTTCAGAATGATTTCCGTGAAAACGAAAACCTATATCGTGTTATTTTTAAGATGCGCAAATATGCTATAAATAATTAATAAATGCTAGCCAGCTGCTGCTATTTGCATTAAAATAGTACAACCAATTGCCGCAATAGTACCAACGGCATAACCAAATACTGCGAGAAGTACACCAACGGTTGCTAAGGATGGGTGGAAGGCAGAAGCCACAATTGGTGCAGAAGCTGCTCCACCAACATTTGCTTGACTACCAACAGCCAGAAAGAAATAAGGGGCTTTTATAAGTTTTGCTACTAGAATTAATAGGATGGCATGAATGGTCATCCATACGACACCAATTGCTATTAAGCCTACATTGTCAAAAATCATGGTTAAATCCATTTTCATACCAATAGAAGCTACTAATATGTAAATAAAAATACTTCCTATTTTGCTTGCCCCAGCACCTTCGTAGTTTTTGGCTTTGGTATACGATAAGATTATGGCAATAAGTGTTGAAATACTTATCATCCAGAAGAAAGAAGATCCTAAAAAGGTAAGCATGTTTCTTGTGGTAGCAGATGCTATTCCTGCGACGGCATTTTTAAAAAATGGAGCTAAAAATCCGGAACATAAATGGGCAAAACTAACAGCGCCAAATGCGATCGCTAGAATGATCATGTAATCTGTTAAGCTTGGATTTCTTTTTACACTTTCTGTAAAGGACGATACTTTTTCTTTAAGCGCTTCAATAGAAGCAGTATCTGCTTTAAGCCATTTATTAATTCGGTCTCGTTTACCAATACCAATAAGTATAATTGCCATCCAAATATTGGCAACTACTATATCAACAAAGACCATTCCTCCATATAGTTTTTGGTTATAGCCATAAATTTCTAACATGGCTGTTTGGTTTGCACCTCCACCAATCCAGCTTCCTGCAAGCGTTGATAATCCTCTCCATACTGCATCTGGACCAATACCACCAACCGTTTCTGGAGAAACCATGGAGATTAGTAATATAGCAATTGGACCTCCAATTATAATTCCTATCGTTCCTGTGAAAAACATAATAAGGGCTTTCCAACCTAAGTTGAAAACGGATTTTAAATCGATACTTAGCGTCATTAATACCAACGCTGCGGGAAGTAAATAGCGACTCGATACATGATAAATACTAGATTTATGACTCACTATTTCACCAGCGGTATCTACCGTTTCCCACTCTGGAGAAATGAAACCAAAAGATGTTAAAACGGCAGGTAGCATATATGCCATAAAAAGTCCTGGCACAATTTTATAAAATTTGGACCAAAATCCTGTTTTAATATTTTCGGTATAAAATACAAAGCCTAGCGCAAGCATTAAAAAGCCAAATACTATTGCATCATTTGTAATTAGAGGTGTGTTTTCCATGTTCGTTAGTTTATACACGCAAAATACCAAATTAAATGGGAATTTTAGAAGTTTGGCACGAGATTTGAAATATACTTTTCAGTTACTATGAGAAGCTTTTTAGAGTGTGGTTACTTTTAATAAAAGTGTAGTAACTAATTTTTGGTTGGTTAGTTAGGAAAAGCATTCTTCGGAATGCTTTTCTTTTTTTATACCATGTATTCAAAATATAGAATAGGAATAGGAATAGGAATAGGAAAGAACTTGTTATAACTTCCTCATTTCAATTCCTTTTATCCAACCTATATTAGAGGTATAGAATTTAATTTTAGTTTTTACCACGCTATTTGATTTGTCCCGTGGTGATTTACTTATATATCGTGCTTTAGAATTATTGAGGTCTAGGGTGTATATGTTGTCAAAATCGGTATTAGAATTTGTAGTAAATGAAATATTTTTTTTTGTTACTGTCCAAGTTCCTTTTCCATATTTGTTGGACTCGGGAGTATTTGCTTGTAAATGGTATGTGTAGGAATGAAATGTAAATGTGCCGTTTGGTTGTAGCGAGAGTGTATATTTAAAATTTGCGTTTGTGGTATCGACAATCCAAACGTATTCTCCTGCAAATTGTTCAGATTGTGAAAATACATTTAAAGAGATAATAGCTATTAGTATGAAAAAAGCCTGCTTCATTTTTAGTTTATAAAAGTGATAATACTAGAAATTACATCCGGATTTATTTTTCTAAAAGACTCATTATACGATTTAGAGTTTTCTAAAGTACCGCCTGCAATAGTAAATAAAATATGATTCATATTTTCTATAATTTTAATTTCTGCCTTTGGGTTGGCTTCTTTTAAAAGATTTGCTTCTGCAGTAGTCACTTGTAAATCTTTTGTGCCATTTATAATAAGTATTGGCATGTTTAATTCTTTAATTTTTTCCGTAGGATTATATTGTATCCAGTTACTCATAAAAGGTTGTAAGCTAATATCAAAAACGGAAGCTAAAGCAGGAGGATAGTCTGGTGTTGTTTTGTTTTCTTTTAAAATGGCAAATACTTTTTTAGAGTCTTCGGTATACATTGCCATGTTTTTTTCTATTTGCTCTTGAATAACGGCATCTATCGATTGTCCGGCTCCAGCTAAAGAAATAAAACCATCTGCTTTATCTTTGGCAGCAAGCATACCAACTAAACTACCTTGGCTATGACCAATAATGTATATTTTTGAAAAATTATTTTTTTCTTTGAAGTAATCTAGTACAGAAACGGCATCCGTAATAAAATCATCAAACATAATATTTTTGTCTACTTTTCCTTTTCGGATTTGTTTCACGATACGTTTATCATATCGAAAGGATGCAACTCCTTGGTTAGATAATCCTTCCGCTAGCTTTTTTAAGGAGTTATTCATTAAGAAATTTTGATTTCCATCTCTATTCGTTGGACCGGAACCTGCGATAATAATTGTTAATACCGATTTACTATTGTCTATAGGAGTTAAAAGTGTACCATCAATTAATTCATTAATAGCAATTTCTTCCGCAGTAAAAAGCTTGTCTTGTCCAAAAAAACGACAAGTAATGAATATGGTAAGAATTAAAAGTTTCAATTTCATGGGTAAGATTTTAATGTTTTTTGCTAAAAAAGAATACTAAATAGTATCTATAACGTAAAATTAGATGAAATTAATCTACATAAAGCAAAAATAATTAGATTCTTTTATAATGTTAAAATATGTATTTTATCGATTTTTTAATGATTTTGACCGCTAAATGTTAAAAAAACACGCATTTCAACGAATATAAATACTTTTAAACGTTAACTATGGGATATAATTCTATATTTGAGGTGTACTAATAACACACTTTTAGTATAATGGATTAATTAATTAATATTTGCATTATGTTGTTGATACTAGAGACCCTAAATCATACCATAATATAATATGCAAATTACAAGAACAGAGGTTGAGGGACCTCTGTTTTTTTTATGCAATAATTCTAAAAGTTAGATTAATTCTTTCTCCAATTTCTTTCTTTGTTTTTGGTATTTGATGAAGCCAATTTTCTTGCGTGGCACCTTTTATAAGGAGTAAATTACCATGTTCTAGATTTATTTTAAGCTTGTGTGCTTAATGTCCTAACTGTAACAAAAGTCTAGATAATTCGTCACATATATAAACGAACTATTTTATGAAATTAATAAAACGAATTACAATATCTATCGGGATTTTAATACTAATTGGATTTCTTTTTTTAGGTTTAAAATTTGGAACAAAGTATTACAAATCTTATCAAAATTCGGAATCATTAACCAATACAACTCTAGATTATAAAATTAGCGTTGACGACTACAAGAATGCATACAATCTAAAAAATGGAGCTATTATATCTAAAAAAATAATAAACCTTTCAGAAATACCACCGATTTGGAATAGCATCTCTGAAAATAATTCTTTAACAAAAAACTATAAATATTTAGATAACATTAATTTTTATGTTATTCTTTATAAGAGTGATTCTCTATTAGTTAATGGAATAATTGCTGAACCCAAAAAAGAAGGCAAATTCCCTGTAATTATTTTTAATAGAGGAGGAAATAAAGAAGTTGGAAAAATGGCTAAAGCAAAAACGCTTCATTCTTTAATACAATCGGCTTCAAAATTAGCAGACCAAGATTATTTAGTTATAGCCAGCTGTTATAGAGAAAATGATGAGTTTGGAGGTAATGACATTAACGATGTTCTAAATTTAACAGAAACGATTAAAACAATTAAAAAAGCAGATTCAAGTCGTATTGGAATGTTTGGATGGTCAAGAGGCGGAATGATGACTTACCTATCTCTTAGATATAGTAATCTAATTAAAACCGCAGTAATTGGAAATGGACCATCTGATTTAGAAAAATTAATTATTGACAGACCTGAAATGGAAAGTTTAGTATGTGCTAAACTAATTCCAAATTATAAAGAAAACAAAAGGGAAGAATTAAAAAACCGTTCTGTTTCTTATTGGGCTAATGAATTAGACAAAAATGCTAGTTTACTTATTCTTTGCGGAACCGAAGATCAGCAAGTAAACCCTAATCAAGCTGACATAATAGCTGATAAGTTGACTAAAATAGATTATGATTTTAAGCTTGAGAAAGTAAAAACTGATCACAAGTTTTCTAATAAAAAAGATGAGCTAAATAAGTTATTAATTAATTGGTTCAAAGAAAAATTATAAAAATACTAAGCACAACACCATGTATATTTAATTGCTTGGTGCTCGCCTATTCGGAAAATCTTTGCAGATTTTCTATTCCGTTTTTGTTGACTAAATTATACACGCCACTAAGCATACAAAAACACGTTCTTTTATTGTTTTATGTTTTAAATGAAAAGATCGAGTAGCGCCAAAGCGCACCGAAGCGATTATTAGCTGTTTACCCAATTCTTTTTTCATTATCTGCATACCAACTGTTACTATCTTTTCCGTCGCGATATAAGTTTGCTAAACAGGTAGTAAAATGTGTATTACAGGTAGTTCCTATATGTTGCTTAATATCTAAAAGGGCTTTTGTAAAAGTTTTAGGTTGCATGGTGATGTTAGAATAGGAGTAGGCTTTGCTATTGTTTGCGTATAATACAGTAAGTCTAGGTTGGGCATGTGTTTTACCAAAGAGTGTTATGGCATCTTGTTGCCAAGCAATCGTTTTTAACAAAGTTTTAAAATATGCATTCGCTTCTGTTGGATGAAAACATTCCGGATAGTAAATTACTTCTCCATCTTTTAAAGGTGATGTTATGGCATCATTGAAAAGCAAAATATTTATCGTTTAAAAATTAATTTTTCTAAATTAGCATTTAAAGATTCTAAAATGAAAATTAAGGTTATTTTTTTACTATTTATACTTCCATTGTCTGTTTTTGCACAATTACCAGAAGGTTTTGTTTATGTAGACGAAGTGATTCCAGATATACAATTAGAGCTGCGTTATTGCTTGAACAATAATTTTGTTGGCCAACCAGTAGATGGTTACAACGCTGAGGTTTGCATACTTACTAAACCAGCTGCTTATGCTTTAAAAAAAGTACAAGAAGATCTAAGAAAAGATAGTTTGTCTTTAAAAGTATTTGATTCGTATAGACCGCAACAGGCAGTAAATCATTTTTCAAAATGGGCAAAAAATGTGAATGATACTTTAATGAAACAACAGTATTACCCAAATGTAGATAAACGTAATTTGTTTAGAGACGGTTATATAGCATCACGTTCTAGACATAGTAGCGGTAGTACTATAGATCTCACTATTGTAGATTTAAAAACTGGAAAAGAGCTAGATATGGGAACGCCTTATGATTATTTTGGAGAAGCTTCTTGGTATCTACATGAAGATTTAACGACAACACAAAAAGCCAATAGAGCCGTATTGCATAATATAATGAGTACCCATGGTTTTAGACATTACCCAAAAGAATGGTGGCATTTTACGTTGCGAAGTGAACCTTATAAAAATCAGTATTTTGATTTTCCTGTGGAGTAATTTACTCTTCCTCTTTATACACCTGCAATCCTAAACCAATCGCATAATTATTTAAACCAGCTTTTAAAAGATTGGAATCTTGAATGTTTTCTTTATCAAATAAAACCCATTGGTTATTGTTTAAAAACACACGTTTTACGAATGTTTTTGGCGTTTTAATTTTATCAGTAAAAGGTAAAAGAGGTCTAAAAGTGGTCGATACCTTTATAATGCCACGTGCTGTTTTTACTTCTCTGTATTTTTTATTTGGTAATAGTTTTCCAGCTTTATCTGTATAGCCCAAAACCTGAAGCGAAACATACATACCATCTTTAGGTATAAAAATATTATTGCTAGAAACATCGACTTCAAAGATACTTTCACTCGCTTCTGTTACTCTAAAAATTATTTTATCGTAGGTTAAAACATCGCCTGGAAATCCGTTGTTGTTTTCATAAAACTGTACGCGAAATAAAGTAGAAAACGGAAGTTTATTAGACGTTTTTGTTTTGCGTTTACTCCAATCTTTTGCTTCTACTTTTATTGGTAAAAGTAAAGTGCTTACTTTTTTTTGTTTCGCAGGGTTTTCATTTTCAAAATAAACTGCGATTTCACTTTCTATGGTTGGCAACCAACATTTATAATAATCATCGTGAACGGTTGGTTTTAAGGTTTCCGATTTCGATTTACCTTTTGGTGTGTAGCGCAAAAGTACTTCGTCTAAAGCATCTTGAAAGGCATCTAGTTCCAATGTATCTGTAAGATTGACAGTTGCCACTTTTGCGTTTTTATATCCTAAAGCAGAAATAAAAAGCGTGTCTATATCTGCATATAGTTTTTTTGTAAAGGTGAATTTACCTTCGTCATCGGCAAAGATTCCATTTCCATTTCCAAAGGAAACGGTAGCATAAGACACCGGATTTCTATTTTCTTTGTCTACAATTGTAGTTTGACTAAAAGCAATGCTGCTTAGTAAGTAGGTAAATAATACAATTAGGTTTTTTGTCATTTTGTTTTTGATATAATTTGCTCGTTCCTCAAAATTAAAGCACTTCTCGATACAAAATTGCAAAAAAAAGCAATTTCACTCGAAGTGACATCACGATTATGTTTTTGTCAGTTCGAGTGTTTCGACTTTAGGCTTTTGGATACAATCTCGAAGAAAGATCGGGATCACTCGAAGTGACATAACGAGAACTTATTTATTAGCTGCAATCCAATTATCAATTTTAGTTTCTAATAAAGCTAAAGGCACACAACCCGTTTCTAATACTTGGTTGTGAAACTGTCTAATGTCAAATTTTGCTCCTAATTCTTTTTCTGCTTTTGCACGAAGCTCTATTATTTTAAGTTGTCCGATTTTATACGATAATGCTTGTCCGGGATTCGCCATATAACGTTCGATTTCTGAAGTAATGCTTGCTTCGCTTTCTGCTTCGTTATCTAATGAATATTGAATTGCTTCTTCACGTGTCCAACCTTTTACATGCAATCCGGTGTCTACCACCAAACGGATTGCTCTGTGCATTTCCATACCAAGCATTCCAAAATATTGGTAAGGATCTGTATATAAACCTAATTCTTTTCCTAAAGATTCGGTGTATAAAGCCCAACCTTCACCATATGCACTATACCAAAGTGTTTTTCTAAATTGTGGTAAATCTGCATCTTCTTGTTGCAAAGAAATTTGGTAATGATGCCCAGGAATTGCCTCGTGTAAAAATAACGCCTCATCACTAAAAGTATTGTATTTGGTAACATCAGGAATTGGTGTGTAAAAAATTCCTGGTCGTGTACCATCTAAAGATCCTTGATTGTATTCTGCACTTCCAGATGCTTCTCTAAAAGCTTCTGTTCGTCTTACCTCGAAAGCTGTTTTTGGAGTTACATCAAACAATTCTGCCAGCTTTGGTTTCATTTTTTCATGAATTGCATTAAAGTTATCTAGAACTTGTTGCGGATCTGTAAACGGCATAAGTTCTTTATTGTTTCTTACAAAGTCGAAAAACGAAATAATATCTCCTTCATAACCAACTTCGGTTTTTATTTTTTCCATTTCCGATAAAATTCTAGCGACTTCTTTTAAGCCAAGTGTATGAATTTCTTCGGCAGACCTATTGGTAGTTGTATAGGTTTTTATTTGATGGTTGTAATATTCTTTTCCTTTAGGAATTGCAGAAATTCCGCTAGATGTTCTTCCTGCTTCTAAATAGGAGGTACGCATAAAGTCATGCATTTTCTGATACGCAGGAATTACTTTGTCCTTAACCATTGTAGTATAAGAAGCTGTTAGTGTCTTCTTGTCTTCGTCTGAAAAACCTTCCGGAAGATTCTTAATTGGTTGATAAAACAAGTGGTTTTCTACATCTGCTTCCGCCATTGCAGCCATTTGCGGAATCACTTTTGTAATCAACGATTTTGGTAAAACATAACCCGTTTTCATTCCGGTTTTCATATTGCTTTCTGCGGAAGCGAGCCACTTTAAATAACCATCTACACGTTGTAACCAGTTGTTATAATCTGTAACAGTCTCAAAAGGTTGTGCTCCCGAACCACTTGCTAATTGCCCGATACTTAGATGTAGCGACCACATTTGATCGATTGGCATTAAATCTTTCTTGAATTTTAAATTGGCAAGATTAATATCGATATCCCAATTAAGTACCGCTTTGCTTAATTTTTCACTTTCGTTTAAGTCGTCGTCTTTATAGGTGTTTAAAATATTCTTATAATTGGTGTAATATGCTTTTACTTTCTCTTTGTATTCTGGAGCAAGAAAATTTGGCATTTTATCATTATATCTATGGTCTCCAGCAAATGTTGCAGCTATAGGATTTAGCTTTAAACCATCTTGATAATAGGTATCCAACATGTTTTTAAAGTCCGCATTTACAGATGCAACCGTTTCTGTGGTTTTTGCTTTTTCCGAATCGTTTTTGCAAGCTGTCATTATAATACACAAGCAAAGGATTGCTAAAATATTTTTCATAAGTATAGAAATTATGTTTTCTGAAAGCTAAAGATACAGTTTTAAATAAAAAAAACCGCTAGTGATTGGCTAGCGGTTTTTAAGTACTGTTTAATTGGGTTGTACTAGTCTTTGTCTAAATTTTTAGTTAGATTGAATCCTATAAATAGTCCAACACCAGCCATAAAGAAAATAGTTGCAGGGTAGATAGCGTCTTCATCTAGCGCTGTAAAGCTGTCTAATAAAGAAGCGATAAAAGTGCCTAGCCCAATTCCCATTAATAATAAGGCTAAATTTAAAATGAATACTTTCCATATTGGAGCGGTGTGTCCCTTTGCTTTTGTAAAAATACTAGCGTCTGCACCTTTTTCAATAAGTGCTAAGCGTTCTTTGTTTCTAGTAGAGAAGTATAAATAAAATACTCCGAAAATTGCACCAAATATCACTGGTAAAATAATTAATTCTGATCCCATAATTGTTCGTTTTAAATTGATTAATTTTATGTGTTCTTATGCTTAAGACGACAACTTTTAAAGGATGGTTACAACTTTTTCTAAATATTTTTCTTTTATAGATGTAACCACGTCTATTGTTTTGTCGTCCAATACCCAAATGACCACTAACCAAGATCAAATAACCATCCATCAAATCCTACAAGGAGATACCAAAGCTTTTGCTGTATTGGTAGATCGTTATAAGGACTTGATCTTTACTTTAGCAATACAAATGCTGAAGAATAGGGAAGAAGCAGAAGAGGTTTCGCAAGATACTTTTATTAAAGTATTTAAAAAGCTGAAGAACTTTAAAGGGGATTCTAAGTTTTCCACTTGGGTGTATAGAATTGCTTACAATACTTGTTTAGATCGATTGAAAAGTAATAAGCGAAAGCAAAACACCGTTGCTATTAATGAATTTACAGAACACGAAGTAAAAACTTTAGATAATGCTTTAAGTATGATGGAAGCGCAAGAAAGTAAACAAGCTATTCAAGACTGTTTGCAAATGTTACCAGCAGACGATTGTGCTTTGTTAACCTTGTATTATTTTGAAGAACTTTCTTTAGAAGAAATAGCGAAAGTTATTGGTGTGAAAGCGAATAATGTGAAAGTGAAATTATTTAGAAGTAGAAAAAAACTGACTACCATTTTGCAGCATAAATTAGAACCAGAAATCATTGAAAGTTATGCAAGAGAAAGAAAATAAAAATATAGAGAAATTAGTAGATAAGATGATGCATGCGTTAGATTTAGAATCTCCTTCATTAGATTTTACCAATACGATCATGGCGCAAGTAGAAGCTTTAGAAAGTAAAAAGGTAACGACTTACAAGCCTTTAATTCCTAGTTATTTGTGGTTTGTTGGCGGATTTTTGTTAGTTGCAATAACGGGCTATTTATTTCTGAGTACTACTACCGAAGAATCTACTTGGTTTCATGCTTTAGATTTTAGTAAACTCACTAATAATGCAATAACACAATCCCTTATTGGATTTAGTTTGCCAAAAACTGTCATTTACACCATTCTATCTTTAGGATTAATGATTTGTATTCAAGTTCCTGTTTTAAAACATTATTTTGATAAACGATTATCTATGTAAGCTATTCGGGATAATACCAAAAAGGAATGCTAATAATAGTTCCTAAAGAATCCTTTTCTGGTTTCATTTGTCTTTTAAAATGTAGTGTATGTCTTCCTTTTTTTAAGCTGTCGAGTTCTATTAATGTTTCAAATCCAATTTGCTCTTTTTTGTTTTCCGAAAGGATATAATCTAGATTATACTCTGTGCTATCTATAGAAACGTGATAAATACTTTTAAATGTTTTTAAATATTCTGTAATTAAACTGTCTTTATTCGTTTTTAAATTATTGTTTACAGTGACGACATCTGTACTTAGACCTCGTTTGTCTTTTTCAGGTTTTAAAGATGGGTTGAATTCTATAATTCGATCTTCAATGCCTTCTATAAAAGGAATGAAAAAAGGAAAATACGGTTTTGAAATAATCTTACTTGGAATAGCAGCAATATTAATAAACTCTTTTTCAGGTAATACATTATAGTAATTATTATTACTAACATATTGACTTGTTGAAATATTAGTTCTTTTTATATAGTTAGAATTTTGGTAATAGGTTCCTGTGGAAAAAAAAATAATT
Organism: Lacinutrix sp. MEBiC02595; assembly: GCF_053601555.1. Classification (NCBI taxonomy): domain Bacteria; kingdom Pseudomonadati; phylum Bacteroidota; class Flavobacteriia; order Flavobacteriales; family Flavobacteriaceae; genus Lacinutrix; species Lacinutrix sp. MEBiC02595. Next base: position 643,063 of record NZ_JBSHNU010000222.1, read on the forward strand.
AGGTACAAAGGAAACAAAAGGACGCTAATTCGTTTTCCGAATTTATTGTCTAAAAAATTATAGACAAGCGGTCTGTATAAAAAGGAAAGTGTTAAAATACTAAAAACCCTATAAAAAGGAAAGTAGATTTTAGATAACCACTTTTTCTTTTTTAAAAATCCTTGGGTTATAAAATCTATAAAAGTTAAAAGAATTCCAAATAAAAATATAATGCCTACAACATTACCTATTGCATCTAAAATATTGGAAAAAGGACCTTCATATAGATTGAAATAATACTTCCCTAAAACGAATACTAAAGTCAACGTGGCGAATCCTATGATGTAAAAAACCATTAAAAAGGAAACCGCAAACATGATACTAGAATAATCTTCTAATCTGGAAATATATCTATCGAAAGAACCTACTTTTTGTTTTAAATAGTTGGTGAATTTTTTAGAATACTTTAGTTTTTCATAATCAATATCGCCAGAAACATAACGTAAACCTAAAGCGCCAATCCATAAACCACGAAGTAAAACGTGAACGATAAGATTAAATAGTAAAATGAGAATAATTGGAGCTACACTGGTTAATAAGGCAATGGAGTATACGTTCGTGTTTTGAGAGCTATAGATTAGTTCATCAAAAATATATCCTTTTAACCCAATTAATCCGAAGATTGCAAAACCAGAAATCAGTAATTCTAATTGCCAACTTTCTTGTTGTAATTTATCTAGTAACTTTTTAAAGACATCGGAAGTGTAATCGTTTCTCATTACCAATTGGTTATGCCAAGCAAGATAAACAAATTATTAGTTTTTAATACGTACGTCGAAAAATGGTGTTTTTATTGGGTGAAAAGGGAAAAAAGGGATAAGTGAAAAAGGTTGAAAAAGAGGTTTCTCGACATGCTCGAAATGACATGGGTTTCCGTCTTCCGCCGTTTTTCAATTTTTAATATAAATTAGTTCTCGATACTAAATTGCAAAAAAGCAATTTCACTCGAAATGACATAAGTTTTAGTCATTAGTCTTCTGTCATTGTCTTGCAGGAGTAATTGTTTCAGAGATTTCTTGACATGTTCGAAATGACATAGGTTTCAATCAACAATTCTAATACCAGCGTTTCTTCTTTTTCTTTGAAGCTTCGCTTTTGCGTCCTTTTTTGTGCTTACTTCCTGTTTTTTTAGAAGTATGTCGCACCGCTTCTGCTTTAGGATCTAAAGGATACGGATGCTCTTCTTCTACAGGAATCTGTACATTAATTAACTGCTGAATACTTTTTACATACGCTTTTTCATCTGCAGAACACAGCGAATATGCCGTTCCAAAATTACCAGCACGACCAGTTCTACCAATTCTATGTACATACGTTTCTGGTACGTTTGGCAAATCAAAATTAATAACCGCATCTAACTCGTTAATATCAATTCCACGAGCAGCAACATCTGTTGCAACCAAAATATTTACATAACCATTCTTAAACTTTTTAAGTGCATCTTGACGCAAGTTCTGGTCTTTGTCCCCATGAATAGTTTCTACTTTAAAATCATTATTCAAAAGTGTTTTTTCTAATTTATCGACACCATATTTAGTGCGTCTGAAAATTAGAATATTTCCTTTAATCGTTTTACGAAGTAAGTGTAAACACAATTCTATTTTATCCTTTTTTGGTACATAATACAACACCTGACTTACATTTTTTGCAGCAGTCGAAGTAGGCGTAATGTCTACACGTTCTGGCGTTTTTAAAATCGTATTTGCAAGTTGCTCTACTTTAAAAGGGATGGTTGCCGAAAACAATAAAATCTGTTTATCTTCTGGGCAAAGACGTTCCACTTTTTTAACATCATCAATAAATCCCATGTCCAACATAAGATCGGCTTCATCTAAAACCAATGTTTCCACATAATCCAGATTTATACAATCTTGTTTGTGTAAATCTAATAACCTTCCAGGCGTAGCAATTAAAATATCTACTCCTTTTTTTAATACGTCTTTTTGTGGTTCTATGCTTGTTCCTCCATAAATAACCATACTCGTTAAATCGGTGTTTTTGGCATAGATTTTAAAATTCTCATGAATCTGCGCTGCTAATTCTCGTGTTGGACTTACAATTACTGCGCGTATTTTTTTTCCTTTTTTGGATCCTACTTGCTTATCATATAATAATTGCAAAATAGGTAAAGCAAATGCAGCAGTTTTACCTGTTCCTGTTTGTGCAGAGCAGATAACATCTTTTTTGTCTAGTACAAAAGGAATGGTTCTTTCTTGTACTAATGTTGGGTTATCGTAACCAGCTTCTGCAATAGCACGTAGCAAAGGTTTATTTAGTTGTAAGTCTTTAAATGACATGTAATTTATTTTGTGCAAAGATAACTTAAAAGTAATTGCAGATTAGATATAAAAGAATCCCTTTTTGTAAACGGCGTTTTTAGACGAATAATTAGAGCGAAGTATCGATTAATTAAAAGCCAATTTATACTTTAATGCCACATTATTTAAATTGATAGATAACGATTTTAGCCAAAGTAATTGATTGCTAATTAAATGTGCCTCTTGTAAATGTAATAGTTCAATATCTTCAATTTGTGTCTGACCAGCTTCAATAGCTAAATCTCGTTTTGATGATAGATCTGCATATTTTTTTTGCAGTTTTTCATGTGCTTGCCCTATTTCTTTTTCTTCGGAAAGAATAACGCTTTTGGTACTTTCTAATGTGGAAGCAGCGTGTTTTAATGCGTTGGTAATACTTTCAATAATGGTATCAAATTCCTCGGAAGCGGAAGTGGTATTATGATTTAAAATATAACTTCCAATAGATGCTATTGCCGAAAGTATGGTGTGGTTTAAAGTTACTATATCATAAATTAAAGCAGCTTCTTTTTGTTTCGATTTAGGATCTTGTGTCACTCTTTGAAATGCAGCATTTAGATTACTCATCGCTAAAAAAGCTTCTTTCCTATGTAATTTATATACTAATCTGTTTGCTTCTTTATGGTGGTATAAATTTTTGGTAGCTTCTAAATAACTGCTATTAGATAACATTACGTTTACAATAACCGAATCTAAATTTTTATACTCCCAACTTGGAAAAAGTAAGTAATTCGCCAAAACAGCAATAGTAGCGCCAAGTACGGTATCTATAACCCGATATTGTACGACCAAAAAAGCGTTGGGATCTATCAATGCATAAACAAATATAATATGTAGCGTTATAAATGCAGCTCCTGTTTTATAGCTTTGCTGTATTAGTGAAAACGCAAAGGTTAAGGATACTACAGCTAATACCATGTAAACCGTAGTATTTTGTGTAATTAAAATAATAGTTATTGCTATTAGTGCTCCAATCAAGGTTCCTATAATTCTATTTTTAGAGCGTTCTTTGGTAAGACCATAATTTGGACGCATAATAACCACGATGGTTAGCACAATCCAATAGGCATTTTTTAAGTCTAAGAAACTACCTAATAGAAAGCCAAAAGCGATAGCAGTAGAAAGTCGTAAGGCATGTCTAAGCATTGGTGACTTTAAACTAAAATGTTGAAGCAATACATTGAACCTATACTCTTGAGAGGTTAAAAATTGCTTCGACTCTTGGGCTTTTAAAGAGGCCTTGGTATTATCTTTTACTTTCTTTAAAACACGTCTTATTGCTTTAACTTCTTGTAATAATTGCTTTTGGTAATCTTGAAGGTTTCTTAGCGTGATAGCTCCTTCTCGTGCTTTTGGTAATCCTATTTCATCGACATAATCTCGAATTGCCTTTTCGGTATTTTGATAGGTTGTATTTAATACATCTATTTCTGGAAGTTTTCCTTTTTTTATTAAAAGTTCCGATAAGGTGATGAGGTGATTCCCCATCACTTTATTCATTTTTTTAAAGGATTTTAAATGCGTTTTATGCGCACCGAATAGCGAATCTATTTTTGAATAATCTAAGGAGTTTGCTAAAGCCAATTCAAAAATATCGACTAAAGATATAAATATTAAAAGGCGGCGCTCGTTAGAAAAAGATCTACCAGAACGTTTTCTTCCTTCTAAAAGTAATTCTCTTAAGGTTTCGTGTTTCTCGCTTATTTGTGTTTGTAGGATTAATGCTTTTTTTGAAAACTTTTCACGCTTATTTGGTTTGGTAAGTAGCTTGGCTCTTACTTTTAAATATTGTCCAGTAAGGGATAAGGTATCCGAAAGCAGTTGGTCATCATCTTTTCTTGGAAACAACCAATTAGAAAGTAAGGATACCGTTAAATACCAAATTCCTCCAATACCCAATAATCCAACATGAAGAACAATCGATTTTAAATCTGTTTTTTCTACCGCTAATGCTAATACAATAGCCAACAAACCAGAAAAAGAAATTAAAGAAGCTCTAAATCCGTATACCGAAATTAAACTAATAGCAAAACTTAAAATAACAATGGCTAATAGTAATACTATAAAGATAGGTTTGGTTACAAGTATTATAAAGGTAACCAGCATGGTAAGTATAATACTAATTAGGATCCCGTTAATTTTACGTTTTAAACTTCCAGGAACATCACTTGGTGCATTTAAAAAAGTACCAAGCGCTAGCGCAGGAGCGAACTGAAATAAGTCAATAGCATTAAAAATAACTAAAGGAGAAACTACAGCGATAGTAAGTACAATACCTCTGTAAAAGCTGGAGCCTTTAAGAAATAATTCGGTAGTTATTAGGTAGTTTTTTAACTTGTTTTGCATAGCGCTGCAAAGGTAGTTTAATTGTTTTTATCGCTATTAATCTTATGTTGATTATAATGTTAAGAAATTATTTTTTTTAACTTTTAGAAACTTTTATAGTATAGGTTGCAACAATATCATCTTCCATTTTTAAATGCACATCATAATCGCCTTTTTGTTTAAACTGAGTTGTAAAAATTAGATAGCCGTTTTCGTTTTTAAGATCATAAATTGGGAACGCTTTTTCCAGCATTCCTGCATATTGAATAAGCGCTATTTTATTGGTATCCATAGCTTTTAATGTTTTAAAACGAAACATGATTTCTTCGTTTACCTCGGAATAGATTTGCATTTCTTTTGGAAGCATTGGAATTATTTTATGCGTAAACGTTTCGCCGTAAACTAGAGGTGAAGCCGTAAATTCGGAAGCTATTAAAGTAGCATCTAATAACCATTTTTTTTCTGTCGGATAATGATTCTTGGCAAACAATACAGGATCGGTTAAAAAATAACCATCATTATAATCTTGCACAAAACGCGAATAGTTCATCATATAACCACTAGACCAAGTAGCATCACTTAGATACCATTTGTTGTTTAGTTTTATCGCATTCCAAGAATGGTTTTCTAATTCCAAATTAAAAATATTCGCTTCTGTAGATCTACCATAACCATTAATAATTACACTTTCTATATTTGCTAAAAAGCACAATTCTTTTATTAAATACGCATAACCGGTACACATGGTTTTTTTGTTTTTTAATAACTTTTTAAAAGCTGTTTTCCTGTAAATATTATTCCATTTTAAATATGCTGCACTATCGTTTTTTAGTTTTTTTCTTTGCTTGGTAACTTTGCTATCTTGTCTGGCATCTCCTTTAATATTGGTGCAAACCCAAGTGTAAATAGCTCTAAATTTCTCAACATCTGTAGGTAGTTTATACGTAAGGTGATACGCAAGTAGCGGAAGATTTTCTAAACCTTTGCCTTCGTGAAGCCTTGCAGTATTATCTGCAATGGTGAAGTCGATATCTTTAAAATCGGATACTTGCGCAATAGCACTTTGTAAAAAGAAAATAGCAATATAAAAGAGAATGTTTTTCATGAAGATCTGTTTTATTTTCTTTTAGAAGTATACACTTTTTTAGAAGCCACTTTTCCCATAAGAACAATATCTCCCATCGCCATATCTACTTGTAGATTTATTTCAGAATTGGAACTTTCATTACTAATAATTACTTTTTTGGTTTTATAACCAACATAGCTAATTAATAAAACATCTCCTTTTTTTAGTTTTTTAGGAAAGGCAAAGTAGCCATCAAAATTAGTACTTGTTCCTATGGTAGAGTTTTGTAAAAGGACTGTTGCCGTAGGTAATGCCAAACCGTTTTCGTCTAAAATAGTTCCTTTTACGTCTATTTCTTGTTGTTGGTCTACGGAATTAATTACGGAAGAATTTCTTGTAGTTTCTCCTATTTTTGTGTCTTGCGCTTGCGCGGAATTGATGCTGAAAATAGATAAACATGCGAAGCCAATTCCTGTAGCAAAACTTCGGATACTGCTCGTTGTTGGTTTTTGATTGTAGCTTGTTAATTGGCTGCTGTTAAATCTTCCGCAGGTATTTTCTGTTGTTTTATTTTTAAAATAAGAGCTAATTTCTGAAGCAGGCATGGCAGTGAAGTCGATAACCTCTTTTTTACAAGAACCACAAAATCCGCCTTTTGCAGTTGGTGAAAATTGGTTGAAATCTTCAGAACAAGGAGTTTGGATGTGTAATTGAATTTGATTTTTCATGATATAAAGTTTTAATGTTAGTATACATCAAAGCTATATATCTTATAAGGGTTTTAAAACCGGCAATTAGTAAACGACGCTTTTCAATGCGTGAAGTATCTTTTTTAGCAAGTTTGCTAATTACTCAAATTTGCTTTTATGCCCAATTGGTTGGCAAGCTTACGTCTTCTTACCGTTATTTTATTCGGATTGGTTTTTAAAAACGGAATTGGTAATTCGGTTTCTAAGGTAATTGCTTCATAAGTAGCTTTGTGTGTCCAGAGGCATTCACTGGCATATATTTTACTGTTATAGGTAAACTCAAATGCAATAACATAAAGAAATTCTGCAATCATTTCAGAATTACCGCCATCCAAAGAACTTGTGCTATGCGAATAATCATCTATTCTTTTATTGGTCACTTTTGCAGTAGTATAGCTTCCGTGTTTTTTGGTAAGTGCTTGTTCGTAATAATGTAGAATGCTAGAAGGAAGTACATAGAGCATAAAGCCGGTACTTAGTATAATAAAGTCAAATCCGAAAAGCATAAACCCAAAACCTTCTTCGGTTGCTTTGCTTCCTAAAAAAGCAAAAAAACCTCCAACAAGAAGAAAAGCCAACCAAATACCAAAAAGCCCTAAATGTTGTTTTAGGGCAAATTGTATACAATTTTTTCTGTCTGAAAAAGAGCGTTTTAAAAGGTGTTTGGTTCTAAGAAGTTATCCGTGAATAGTTTCACTTTTACCATAACTCTTAATCAGTTCGCCTTCAAAATCTAAAAATTCCTGCCAGCGTTTTTCTACATCGATACCTTCACCATATTTTCTTGCAAAACCTATAAAAGTAGTGTAGTGACCAGCTTCGCTAACCATAAGGTCATGGTAAAACTTGGCTAGTTCTTGGTCTTTCATCGTGGTAGATAAAAGCCTAAAACGTTCGCAGCTTCTTGCTTCAATCATTGCCGAAAACAAGAGTCTATCTACCAATTGTTGGTTTCTGTTGCCGCCTTTCATTATAAACTTTGCCAACTCATTGACATAAGAATCTTTTTTTACCGGACCTAAAGTGTACCCGCGCTCTTTAATGATATTATGCACCATTTGAAAGTGCTCTAATTCCTCTTGCGCAATCACTAAAAGATCGGTGACTAAATCTACATGTTGTGGATTTAAAGATACCAATTTAATAGCATTGGTGGCCGCTTTTTGTTCACACCACGCATGATCTACTAGAATATCTTCTAAGTTAGATTCTGCAATATTTACCCAACGAGGATCTGTTTCTAATTTAAGTCCGAGCATATTATTTTGTAGCTTTTTTTAATGCATCTATTCCTCCAACTACCGGAATGGAAATATTTGTTTTATTTAAGTCGATAGTTAATGCTGTTCCTGGTTTTGGGTGTAGCGTAAATTCTTTATCACTAGAGAATATCACTAAACCTATTTGTTGTCCGGCAGGAATGATTTGGTCATCTGGTTGTAATTTGAATTTTAAATCGTAGAATGCTCCTGGTTTTAAAGGCGCACTTTCCGTTAATGATTTAGAATTTTGAGGATCTGCCCAACCACGAGTAATGATATTATCTGTAATTAATTTGGTGTTTTCTTTCCACGGAAGGGAAACCATCCAAACTGATAAATTTGCTGCAGATTTACTACTTGCAACGCTAATGGTAATTTCACTTTCACCAGAAAGATGTATATCTGATTTTAATATAGGCGTAACATATAATAATCTGTTTTCCGATTTTAAAGCTTGTGCATGTTCTTTTCCAGAGATATTAAAATCATCCACAAAAGTTTCCGTTTTAGGTTTTGTATTTGGAGCATTAATCGATCCTAAGTTTTTTGCTTGTCCTTTTTGTTTATTCCAAGTTAAAGCACCTGTTTTATTTCCGCCTTCTTCCAAATAAAGTGTTACACTTTTAGCTTCCGGATTTGGATATGCTTTATATGCCGTAGGATTTTCATGTTTGTCATGTTCTCTTACAATCCAAGCTTGGGCATCGTTTTCCACACCATTATCTATTCCATGTAAATAATGCGTAAACCAACGATTCATCATCGTCATTGGTGGTGGTCCTCCATGTCCGTTTTGATGGTAATACACTTGGGTGTCTAATCCCATTTCTTTCGCTTTTTGATAAATACGATTACTATGTTCTGGCATCACATTCCAATCATTAAAACCATGCGACATTAATAAAGCCGCTTTCATGTTGGACATCTGATTTAAATAATCACGTCCTTCCCAAAATTTATTATAATCTCCAGTAATTCTGTCCATACCGTTTTTCATTTCGGTATCTCTAACGATTTTATTGCTATACGGACGTTTACTTTCGTCGCCACTATGAATAAAATCATACAACACATCAATATCTTCACCCAAATAACCACCTGGAGAACGCACTAATCCGTTAGATCTATAATAATGATAATAGGAAGTATTTGGCGCAATAGGAATAATAGCTTCTAAACCTGCAACACCTGTTGTCGCTGCGGCAAGCGGAATGGTTCCGTTATACGAAGTTCCTGTCATACCTACTTTTCCGGTAGACCAAGTCGCTTTCACTTCTTCGTTTCCATCTGGTGTTGTATATCCTTTTGCGCGACCATTTAACCATTCGATAACGGCTTTTGGTGCAAGTGATTCATTTTGTCCACCAACCGTTGGACTACCTTGTGATAATCCCGTTCCAGGTGAAGAAGAATGTACCACAATATAACCACGAGGTACCCATTTTTTTAGATGCGAGTTTGAAATTATTGGACGTTCGCCTCTACGAATTACTTCAGGATGTACACGTGCTTCTTTTGCTGGTTCCCCAAGTTCATGTTCTACATTCCACATCACGCCAGGAAGATCGCCGGCAACACCTGCAAAATATGGACTACTCACATAAACAACCGGAAGCTTTAAACCTTCGGTATCGGTTTGTTTTGGTCTAGTAACGGCAACATGCATTCTGTCTAAGGTGTCGTCTCCATCGGTATTAAAGGTGGTTTCTACCCAAAGGTCATGACGAATCCATTCTTTATAATCGCTAAAGCCTTCTACTATTTGTGCTTCTCCGTTTTCAAAAACAGGAACCGTTTTTTCTTGTGCAAAACCAATAGTAATTGCTAAAAATAAGAGGGGAAATACTCCCAATGCATGGTGTCTTTTTTTCATAATAACGCTTGTCATAATTTGTTGGTACAAGTTAGTTATTTTTTAGGAATAGGGAAGTGGTAGAATGTTAAGGGAATTGTAAATGTTTTGGGGGTATTTGCAAGTAGGCTAGAATTAACTTTGGATTTTATACGGTGTTGTGCATAGTATTTTTATTCGTCTAACATTTTCTGTCCAATAGAACCAACTAAAAAAAAGACAAAACAGCTTATTAAAAATATAATAAATTGAGCAATGTACATTCCAAAATGTATTTCGGTATTAATTAAGTTTAAAATCAATATTATTACAGAAGGAACCAAACCAAAGATAATTATTAATGAAATAATTAAAGCAACAAATTGCCACCTTACTTGTTCATTTGTATTAGAAATACCTGATGAAAATTTCACAACGGATTGTCCAAATAATATTATTGCTATTACTGACCATTCTGTATTATAAAAAATTGATTGAAAGTCATTTTGAAATAGTCGAACCATCACTAAAATAACAATGGGTAACAATGTAAATAGAAATTCAGATGATAGAATATATGTTATAGTTTTGTCTACTTTCATTAATTGTTATGAATTACGTCTAATACTTTAATGATTTCTAACTTATCTGATATCAAATAACCATTTGTATTATATTTCGAGGTTTGTTTAACTTTTACTTTTAATGAATCTCCAGGAACTACTATTATTTTTCCTGAATGAAATTTTTCTAACCATTCTAAGTGAGAAATTTTAATAGAAGCTGATTTATTTCCGTGTTTGAACGACCAAGCAGAATCTCCTAAGAAGTCTGGTTTTTTTATTAAATATATCATTTCTGTTTCATTCACTATTTCATTTTCGGTTAGAGCGTTTTCTACAGCATCAATATCAATTTTTTCTGTTCCTGATTTAATATTCTTTATTTCTCTGTTTTTAGATTTTAATTCAAAAGACTCTTTATCGTTAAGCTCTTGTGTAGATTCATTAATTTTATTTATAGTTTTTGCTAATTTTAGAATGTCGTGTTCTGCATAATTAAAAGAATCTGCTAATGATTTTTCTTTAGCAATTTTTTTTAAGTTGTTAGCTAATTCTTTAAGGTCTTCAATAGATGATTTTTGTTCTGAAATGAACTTTAAAGCCTCAGCGCGAGATTCCTCAATGTATTCTTCAATTTCTTCATTCTCTGGTGAATTATCAATTTTACTATCTTCATTAATTGTCAAAGCACTCCAAAATCTACCAATTATTGAACCTTTTTCAATATCATCTAATACTATTTTAGATTTTACAGAACTATTAACCGTTTCCGCTATTAAATGGTCTAAATTATTTACACCATCAATCATTTCTGCAAAAGCACGAAAAAGTCTACTTGGATTTTCAGTTTCTCTTTTAAAATCTAACCTAATTTCGTATTTATTATTTAATTCTTTTTTCATTTAGGTTTTTTGGTCTGAGTGAGACATGTCTTGTCCTGAAATATGCCAACGTTGATGTATATGGTTTGTTGAATGTTTCAAGTAACTAATTTAGTAAATAATTATCGACCAAGAAAGGCCGTTTAGACTTTCGTAAGTAAGCCTAAAAAAGCAATAAATTATATACGGTGTTAGCAAATGTTATTTATTCAAATGCCTTTGCTTTCAATGAAATTCCATTAACATATTCAGTTATCATTTTTGCTTTTTCGGCTAATTCAGAACCTTTAAAATCACTTATGTCTAAATAAGTAATATTCTCATTGTAGTAATTTAAATATCTACTTGCTAATGGTAAATATGACCAATGCCATTTCTCTAAATTATAACCAGTTCTTCCATTTTCTTTGTTTGTATATACTTGGTAAAATCCGAAATTATTTGCGTTTTTTAATAGCCATTCAAATTCCTTTTTTCCTTTGCCTTTCTCAAAATAAGAATTATTTAAATTATTCAAATCCATATCAGTTCCCCAATGATGTCTGGATGTTGAAGGCATAGAACTATATTCTAAAATCTTTTTAGCTCTATCTAAAGGTTCTAAATTTTTATATTTATTCCATTTTCTTTCCCAAATAGATTTTTGTTCATAAAAATTTCTTGTCCCAGAAACAATTATTAAATTAATTCCATCTTTTTTAGCTGAACGATGCATTTGCTTAAATGCATCGGAAACTTCTCTGTTTAGATAAATTGTTTTAGAAGAATGATTAGTATTGATTTTAACAAAACTGCTATCATTTTTATAATCGAACTTACCTAAAACAAAATCTTTTGTATAATTATAAACGGGTTTAACTATTAATTCATTTTGAGTTATAGTTTCTTTCTGTTTTACAATCTCTTTAGAAACTTCTTTTTTGCAAGAAACAAAAAAGACTAATAAAGAGAACGATGCTATTATTCTATTCATATTGAATTATTTGTCAAAACAACAACCGTGAATCCATCCAATTTTTCCACTTGGTGTTTTTACTTTATACCAATATTCTGTAATTTCATTATTCTTAATTGTTACAGTTGTTTGATTATTTGATTTTTCAAGAAACTCAACTTCACTTCCAATAGCTAAATTTTCTATTTTTTCACTGTCTAATTCAGGACTTTTTCTTACTCTTAAATTATCAACTGATATTGTTAATTTTTGATTATTATCTTGTTGTTCTTGACTTCTTATAAATTCGATATTCTTTTTTTCAATTTCGGTTAATAAACTAGTTGCATCAATATTTTGCGAATTGTACCAATCTTGTTTTGTGAAATATTTTTCTATTTTTCCTCCTTCATTAAATTTATGTCCATATCGAGCAAATACTTCGTTTCTCATTATACTTAAATCATCTTTAGACAATGAGCTGACGTCATCAATAGTTAATAATCTTTTACTTGCTTGAGGATACAACCCTAAAATATTATTTTCTGATTTCTGTTTAGTTTTATCAGAAATAATTTCATCATTTTCTTCAATTACTTCTTTTTTTGATTTAGTTGAACCAAAATTAAGGTTGCTTTTTTTTCCTTGCAGTTCTTTTTTCTCTGCATCTTTAGAGGTTATTACATATGACATATTCCAACCCATTTGCACACCTAACATTTCAATTCTTTCCAAATCGTATTGGTGTAAAAAGTCTTTCTTTACATATTGTGATTTTTTTCTTGAGTCATCCCATTCAGTAATGCTGTAGTTAAGCATGGCATCTCGTACCCAATTTTTTCTTTGCTCAAGCATTGCATCAAAAACAGTGCCTGCAACACTTGTTGACCCAAAAAAACTATCTCCACTATTAAATTCAATTTTTTCAATAATTGAGTTTGAAACAAAAAGTTTTAGATTTCCTTCAAGTTCATTTATTGTTGTTTTTTCTTTATTAATATATATATCAAAAAAATTATCTTGTTTTTCATCATGTTTGTAATCTGGATGTTGTGTAATATTATCTCCAATTTGAACTGAATTTAAGGTTATAAACTCTTTATCAATTTTTGGTTCACTTATTTGTTCTTTCTCTACTGTTTTTTCCTCGTTTTTAGTTTTACTGTTTGAATTGCAGTTTGTAAATAGCATTAAAAAAATTAATGATACTAAAAATAAATTTATTCTTTTCATAGTTTAATAATTGGTTAAAGTTGGTTTTTAATATTTGCTAACAGCTTATGTCGTAATTTTTACTACTCATATCTGGTAAACGTAACTGATAAGCGTATGTTTTTTATTTGTTGTTTCCTTTCAGGATATGTCTAACAAGCCTACAATTATTCCTGCCCAAATAAAACACGTACTTTACGTATATTTAATTGTTAAACAGTGATTTAATACACTGTAATTGTTAGAGTTAACAGTTGGCTATAGTTTTGTGTAATGTATGCAAGAAACAGCCAAGAGATGATTTTTTATATAGTTTGTTGAAAGTTTAATAACTAGATTAGTACATTAAAACTAAATAGGAAATCTGCTAGGTTTGGAGCTAGTAATAAATGATATAAGGTGTTTTTTAAATTTAATTACCTGAAAAATAGTACAGTTTTGTTTTTACAACTTCATTATTTAATTGTGGAAAACAAAACTGCATTTTCCTTTTTTCTAAATTTAAGGAATAACTATTTTTCATAATTCATTACCTGACTTTTATTCAGCTGTATTTCTTTCAGCTTGAACTGGCACGTGTTGAACAGGTGCAGGTTGAACAGGTGCTGCCACATTAACAACAACATTTTGATTTACATTCCCTCTGTTTGGTCCCATAAATCCGTGCATTAAATTATAGTTATCCACCATTCCTCCAAGTGTAAATAGATCAATTATCCAACCGATTCCAAATAATTGGAAAGTACATAAGTACAAAATTCCACTTCCTGTTTTTTCAAGGTAAAATCTATGGGCTGAAAAAAAACCAAGAAAAAACCATAATAAAAATGCTACTCCTTTTGACTTCATAAAAAACTTTTTTTTGCCTATTAGATTTAAATTCAGCGTTAGTTAGTTTATTTAGTTTGCAAATCTTTATCAGAATTTAATCTAATAACAAACTTTTATTAAATGATTGTTCATTCCTTATTGTGCCTAACGGCTTATTGATTATACCACGTAATTGTATCCAGTTAATGTGCGTCCAATCTTGCTTGTATGCTATTAGGTTATGTTAATAATATAATTTCATCTACATCACTAAAACTCCTAGTTCTGTGTATCTTTTATTATTACGTAGCAATGTAAAACAGTTTGAAATAGAAACTTTACGGTTTCCCATAATCCAAAAATAAACGCATAAAAAAACCACCAAAAAAGGTGGTTTTTTCTTTAGGAAAAATTATTTTTATTTAAACTCAATAATTTCGGCAGAGATGGTTGCATTGATTCTCTTTTTAGTTTCTGTAACATCAATAGTTACGTTAATAAGTGCTCTACTACCGGTTAATGTTACACCTGCAGCTTTTGCGTTTTCTAGTAATTTTGCTTTGGCTTGCGCAATAATTCCTTCTTTATTCGTGATATTACCCGTTACTATTTTTTCTGTTGCTGTACCTGAAAAACTACCAAGTACATTAAAATTAGAACTAGATAATACGGTTTGGGTTTGGTTTAATTGGTTGTAGCCACCACGATGTAAACTCGCCGATTTACAAGATGCAAATAGTGTGATAATGGCAAAGGACAAAATAATTTTTTTCATGTAATATAGTTTTGGGTTTCTAGTTTGAAGCGGCAATATAAAACAAAATAGAAACGAAACGTTACGGTTTTCCGTAAGTGTGAAGTAATGGCATAAAAAAAACCACCAAAAGAGGTGGTTTTTTAGATTATTAAAACGTGTTTCGTGCTACTTATTTTTTTATGAATTTAAAAGAATTTCCTTCTTCTAATTTTAAGAAATACATGCCGTTGGCAAGGCTTTGAATATTAATTTCAGTGTTTTTAGTTGCGCTTCCTTGTTTTATTTGGTTTCCAAGAATATCATAAATAGAATATGTCGTTGTGCTTTTTAATCCCGAAATTTTGATAATTTTTGAGGTTGGGTTTGGGTATACCTGTATTTGCGAATCCATGATGTTATTGTCTACAGATAGTGTGTTTCCTGGTGCCCATGAAAATGCATCTAGCGCCATATAATCTAAATCATTAGTACCTGTAATCACCAATTGGTCGATTCTTTTTTGGGTATTATTAGCACCGCCTTCTGTAGTAAAATCGATAAAAGTAAATCCGTTAAAAGGAGTTAAAGTACTGACATTTGAAAATCCAGAAGTTTTTGTAAAGGTATATTGCATAACACCAGCTTTATATCCTGTAATTGTTAAGCTTCCAGAATGTGGGCTAAGACTAGTTGTAGCACAAAATAGGTATAAAGAAGTTACGCCAATTTCGACACCTCCAGTAGAAATGGTAAAGCTACTACCATTGTTAGTACCATTAGATCCACTTGAGTTTTCGATGAATTGTGCATCTGTTGCTGAACCATTCCAACCACAACCAATACAATTATAGATGTCATAGGTTTCTCCAGTTGTTGGACTTGTTACGTTAAATATTTGTCCGCTATCTGTGAAGGAGCTAGACATTAGGCCTTCATCTTCGAAATCCTCAGTAGATTGTGCAAAAATGCTTGTAACTCCTAATAATAAAAGGCTTAATGTTAAGAGATTTGAAATGTAGTTTTTTTTCATAATGGTATTTTATTTGGGGTTTAAAAATGGGGTTACTATTTGTTAATGTTTAGGAGGGAAGTAGTTGTATTAACAGGCTACAAATTAAATGGTTTTTAATTAAAAGAACTACAAACGTTTGCCTGTTTTGCCTGTTTTTTTAGCTCGTTATTAATAATAATGCGCATTTGGCAAACTTATGTTTTTTTTCCATAAAAGAATCAGGTATAAATACGTGATTTTGTTTTAATAGGAATATAAGCGTTTAAAAAAACCACCTAAAAAAGGTGGTTTTTTAGATTATTAAAAGGTGTTTTATACTGCTTATTTTTTCATGAATTTAAAAGAATTTCCTTCTTCTAATTTTAAGAAATACATGCCGTTGGCAAGGCTTTGGATATCTAATTTTTGGTTTTCAGAAATAAAACCACTTTTCACTTCTTGACCTAAAGTATTATAGATAGTGTAGTCTTCGGTTTTTGTTAGGCCATTAATTTGAATATAATCTGTAGCAGGATTTGGAAACAATGTAACTTTATGGTTTTGCGTAAAATTATCTGTAGATAAAGCAGCTGCATTTAAAATAGTTACGTCGTCAATTATTGCGAAATAATAATCTCCATCAAAAGTGAATTTTAGTCTACATTGTGATAAGTTAGAAACTCCTTGAGTCGAAGTTGCAGGTAATGCTAAAGTCAAAAAGCCTTCATCGAAAGGAGTTGCTTGTAATGTAGTATAAGCAACCGAAGTTCCCCAAGTCGTTCCATCATCAGAAGAAAAGGAAACACTTAATTCTGAAATAGCAAAATTTCGATATTGGGAATAAAATTTCACAGCTAGAGGTACATCTGTGTTTCCTGTTAAATTTATTCTTGGCGAAATCAGTTCTCCTTTATGAGTAGATGGTGATGTGCCCGTACCGAATGCATTAGGTGTGCCACCATTGTCCATGAAGTCGGAATCAAAAATAGCGATACCATTAGCCTGTGATGGCGCGTTTGTTGGCGTGGGTGCAGACCAATATGCACCTTGAGAATAGCCAAGTGTATTTCTTGTCCAATATGCTGCTCCTGGTGTTACGGTACCGCCGTTATCATTTATAGAAAGTGCTGTCCAAGTGGAGTTAGAATAATTTCCTGCAGTTCCAGTTTCTATAAAGTCATTTTGAAATTCAGCATTCGCGACATCTACAGAAGCGTCTACTCCCCAATAATTTTGAGCATGTATATTTGGCGTTAATGTGATAAATAATAAAATAAGTACGTAATTTTTTTTCATGTTTTACCTGTTTTTTTAGTTCGTTATTAGGAATATTAGGTTTTGGCAAACCTATGGTTTTTTCTTACCATAAAAAACGGGTATAACTACGTGGTTTTGCTTTAATAGGAATATAAAGGCATAAAAAAACCACCAAAAGAGGTGGTTTTATATGTATGCAAAAGGGAACTTATTTTTCTTGCATTTCTTTTAGTATTTGTTTAAAATAAAAATACTAGTTTTACAAAAATTAAAAATTAAAAATTATGAAAAAAATTTACATTTTATTTATTCTTTTAGCACAAGTGACTTATGGTCAAATAAGTATTGGGCAAGAAAGCACCTTTAGTACAGATAATGATTTTGAAGGTTGGGATAATTTAAATACATCGTTTACTCCTGTTTCTGTAGCTGGTGGGTTTTTGACAGCAGGTGGATCACCATCTATATTTCCAGGAACGTTACCTCCTAATAGATTAATTCTTGACAATATAACTTGGGGAGGGAATTATACTAACGTAGGTGTTGGTGGTATTAGATTTGACGCAAGGAATTTGTCTGGTGAAGATATGGAATTAGTAATTCTTTTATTTGATAACGAAACAGGAACAAATGTGACATCAGCGGAGTCTTTAAGTATTACAGTGCCTGCTTCTGCAACCAATTTTGAAACGTATACTATTTCGTTATTACCCGCAGTACTAACCGTGGATGGTCCAAAGAGTCTTGATGATTTACTTATAGATGTATTAGGACTTTCTATTACTCGAATAGACGATAATGGGGATGGTACCGAAAGTCTGGATTTTGATAATATTAGAGTGCTTTCTGTTGCAGACTTATCTCGAGAACATTATTTAAATAATAATACTGCTGTTCGCGTGTTTGTGAATGCTGGAACTTTAAATGTTACATCTTCTAATAGTACTATAAAGACGGTTCGTATTTATAATATTGCTGGTAAATTAATTAGTGAATCATTAGGAAACAAAGCGAATGTTAGTGCCTTAAGTAATGGTGCTTATGTTGCTGTTATAGAGGACGCCAACAATCAAGTGGTTTCTAGAAAGTTTATAAAGTAAAATTACTAGGAACTTATTGCAAATAATGGTTTAGGCCAGTACTAATGTCATTTTAAAGAGTGTGTATAGCGCACTATTTAAAATGACATTTTTTGTTTAAGAATAATAACTTCATCTTTTATTCACAAAGAACTAAACTAAATCTAAACATTCGTTAGTTGGGTTGATGTACGTTACCGTTTCTTGTGCTATAGCAGCATATAGTTTATCCATTTCAAGCGACTTCCAAAGGATCTATTAAATAATGGAGAGGTCTCTTTATTTTTACTAGTCATTACATCTGCTGTTATTGCAAAAACAGGAGTCTGCGCATTTAAACTGCCTGGTTTTTTAATCCTTCTGGTAGCATCCAAACTATGTAACTCTGGCATGTGTAAATCCATTAAAATAAAATCGTACTTTTTCTTTTTGGCATGTTCCACAGCCATAATACCATTGGCAACATGTTCTGTTACAACGCCCCATTTACTAAGAATTTGTTTCATTAAAACGGCATTCATTGAAGTATCTTCGGCTAAAAGAATCGTTTTGTTTGAAGAAAAACTTTAGTACATTATTTAAATTTAAAACGCATTGCAATAGGCAAGTGGTCTGATGCTTGTTCAAACTGGTTGAGTACTTTTCCATCTACATAATGGATGGTGTTTTTGCTGTAAAAAATATAGTCGATACGTACCTCTGGTTTTTCGGAGTTAAATGTGAAAGCATAATCACTATTTGTAAATGCAGCATTTCCAATACTGTTATTTTGTAGTATGTTTTGAATCACTGCATTTTCGTCATTGGCATCACTATTAAAATCGCCTAATAAGATGGTTGGATTTGTAGCAGCGTACTTTTCGAACACTTTCATAACCGTTTTAAATTGGTTTTCGCGAGTTTGTTTATCAAAAGCTTCCAAGTGTACATTAATTAAAACGACTTCTTTATTTTCAATTTGCACTTTAACTACTTGTGCTAAACGGTCAATGTAAAAAGCATTCCGATAGAATGGACTACTTTGAACACGTTCTAAAACGATTCTTTCTTGGCTTTTTATTGGATATTTACTCAATACAGATTGTCCAGAAAGTACTTTGCCAAAGTTTGTGGAAATCGGCCAATATGGAAAAGGAACATACGTTTTGTCCCAGTTTACAGCTTCCGCTTCATAGGTATAACCTAATGTTGCTATTTCATTATGCTGATTTATATGATACGATCTCGATGCATCAAAATCAATTTCCTGAAATGCAATAATATCTGGTTTTAACTTTTTAAATTCCGCTAAAACCTTTTTTAAATTGGCATCAAATAACGTTTTCGGCTTTGCAACCGGAAGGTTATTAGTCATACCGCTTAAATAACCAATATTATAGGTAACAATGCTATATATAGAATCGGTATCTGTAATAGATTTAAAATTATTTACTTCTATCTTTTGGTAATCGCTTTCTGCTAAAACAGATGTAGAAGCCCAAAAGAAAAAAATAATGGCGCATAGTATTAATGTTACGAATAATACTAGAATTGTTTTAAATATGTGTTTCATGTTTGCTTTCCGTGAAAACGGAAATCTTTATATATCTTATTATTCCATAGTAATCACTAAATCATCCTGTTTTACCATGCTTCCTTCTTTTAAAGTAATCGATTTAATTTTTCCAGACTTAAACGCATTTACCGTAGTTTCCATTTTCATGGCTTCAATAACAAAAAGCGCATCGTTTTCTTTTACTTCGTGTCCTTTCTTAACTAGTATTTTATAAAGCGAACCTTGTAAAGGAGCTCCAATTTGATTGGTATCTGCAGGATCTATTTTAGCGTTTTGCTCAATTTTAATATTTAAGGAGGTATCTAAAATGTCCACAAATCGATTCTCCCCATTGACTTTAAAGAAAACGGTTCGCATCCCTTCATTGTTAGGGATACTGATAGAAAGAAGTTTGATTATAACGGTTTTTCCGGGTTCTAATTCGATTAGTATTTCTTCGCCAAGCTGCATCCCATAAAAGAAATTCTTTGTAGGTACCAATGCTAAGTTTCCGTAGCGTTTATAATTTTCATGCGCCTGCTCAAACACTTTAGGATATAAAGTGTAGGACAAGAAGTCTTCTATTTCTATGGCTCTTGTAAAACCTTTTTGAAATTTCTTTTTAAAGGCTGCATATTCTACCGTAAAATCTATTGGTTCTAAATGCGCATTTGGCCTGTCGGTATATGCCGTTTTATTTTTAAGTATAATTTTTTGAAGCTTTTTAGGAAAGCCACCAACCGGTTGCCCAAGATCTCCTTTAAAGAAATTAATAACCGATTCTGGAAACGAAATTTCTTCGCCTCGCGTCATTACATCTTCTGGAGTGAAATTATTAGTAACCATAAAAATAGCCATATCACCAACTACTTTAGAGCTTGGTGTAACTTTTATTAAATTACCAAACATGGCATTTACTTCTGCATACATTTTTTTAACTTCATCAAAACGATCTCCTAAACCTAAAGCAGTTGCTTGCGGACGTAAATTAGAATATTGTCCGCCAGGAATTTCATGTTGAAAAACTTCGGCAGTTCCAGCTTTTAAACCAGATTCAAAAGGATAATACAAATCGCGAGTGTCTTCCCAGAAATTAGAAAACTGATTTAAACTATGCATATCAAAATCATGTGCACGATCTTGGTATTTCATCATTTCTACAACCGCATTAAAATTGGGTTGCGAGGTTAAACCAGACAAGCCACCAAGAGCAACATCTACAACATCAACTCCAGCTTCAATAGCTTTTAAATACGTTGCTGTTTGTAAAGAAGAAGTATCGTGCGTATGTAAATGAATAGGAATGTTTACGGTGTCTTTTAAAGCACCAACCAACTCGGTTGCCGCATAGGGTTTTAATAAACCTGCCATATCTTTAATAGCAATCATATGCGCTCCAGCATTTTCTAAATCTTTTGCTAGTTGTGTATAGTATTTAAGGTTGTACTTGGTTTGATTAGGATCTAAAATATCGCCTGTGTAACTAATTGCTGCTTGTGCAATTCCGCCCGTTTTGTTACGCACATAATTAATACTAGGTTCCATCGCTTTTACCCAATTTAGGGAATCGAAAATTCTAAAAATATCGACACCATTTTCCCAAGATTTCTCTACAAATTTCTCGATAAGGTTATCTGGATATGCCTTATAACCAACCGCATTAGAACCACGTAATAGCATTTGGAATAATATATTTGGAACTGCTTTTCGCAATTCGCGTAAACGTGTCCACGGACTTTCATGTAAAAAGCGCAAGCACACGTCAAAAGTAGCGCCTCCCCAAACTTCCATACTAAAAGTGTTTGGATGATTTTTCGCAAAACTTTCGGCAACTTTAAGCATATCAAAACTTCGCATTCTTGTGGCAAGAAGCGATTGATGCGCATC
Source organism: Lacinutrix sp. MEBiC02595 (assembly GCF_053601555.1). NCBI lineage: Bacteria > Pseudomonadati > Bacteroidota > Flavobacteriia > Flavobacteriales > Flavobacteriaceae > Lacinutrix > Lacinutrix sp. MEBiC02595. The sequence continues at coordinate 664,537 of NZ_JBSHNU010000222.1, forward strand.
TCGCATCGTAGTATCTGTATATTGTATTTTATTTTCGTCTTTTAACCATTGGCAAAATGCTTCCGGACCAAGTTCGGTTAATAAATCTTTGGTTCCTTTTGGGAAAGGAGCCGATGCACTAAATTTTGGTGCTTTTGCATTTCTGAAAATCTTGCTATCGTCTTTAAATTTTACATCGGAGTTTCCGTTGACGCTAACTTCAGATAAAAATTTCACCACTTTAGAAGTTCTGTCTTGTGGTAGTTTTATTTTGAATAAACTAGGTGTATTTTGAATGAAGTTTACGGTTACTTTTCCGCTTAAAAAATCTTCATGCTGAATCACATTTTGTAAAAAATGAATATTAGTTTTCACACCACGAATTCGAAACTCTTTTAAAGCACGAACCATTTTACGGGTTGCCCCATCTAAACTTCTACCATGCGCAGAAACTTTTACAAGCATAGAATCGAAAAACGGACTCACCTGATAGCCTTGGTAAATACTACCCGCATCTAAACGAATTCCCATTCCCGAAGCACTTCTGTAGGTAGTTACAATACCATAATCTGGCGTGAAATTATTTTCGGGATCTTCTGTGGTTAATCTACATTGTAATGCAAAACCATAAGTAGCAATGCTGTCTTGGTCGTACATTTTTATTTGCTCGTCAGATAATTTATAACCACCAGCAATAAATATTTGTGTTTTCACCAGGTCAAAACCAGTCACCATTTCGGTTACGGTATGTTCTACTTGAATTCTTGGATTTACTTCAATAAAGAAAATATTATCTTCTTGGTCTACCAAAAATTCTACCGTACCAATATTATTATAGTTTACTTCGGAAGTAATTGCAATGGCATATTTGTATAAGTTTTGTTTTACTGCTTCGGAAACATTAAAGGAAGGTGCAATTTCTACTACTTTTTGATGTCGTCTTTGTACCGAACAATCTCTTTCATGCAAATGACGAATATTACCATGTCTGTCTGCTACAATTTGGACTTCGATATGCTTCGGATTTTCTACATATTTTTCTAAAAACATAGTGCCATCACCAAACGCATTTAATGCTTCGTTACTTGCAGATATAAAATGAAGTTCTAAATCTTCCGTATTTCTAATAATGCGCATACCACGACCTCCACCACCAGAAGCTGCTTTTAGCATTAAAGGATAACCAATTTTATCTGCTTCCGAAATGGCGATTTTTAAAGAAGTTAATTTCTTTGTATTGCTTTCAATAATAGGAACATTACATTTTACTGCTATTTTTTTAGCGGTAATTTTATCGCCTAAAGCATCCATTACTTCTGGATCTGGACCAATAAAAATAATATCGTTCTCGGCACATTTTCTAGCGAATTCGGAGTTTTCAGAAAGAAAACCATAACCTGGATGAATGGCATCTACATGTTTAGATTTTGCTAAATCTATAATCGCTTCAATATCTAAATATGGTTTTAAAGGCTGATTGTTTTCGCCAATTTGGTACGATTCATCCGCCTTATTTCTATGTTGCGAGTACCTATCTTCATACGTGTAAATCGCAACTGTAGCAATGTTTAATTCTGTACAAGCACGAAGTACTCTAATCGCAATTTCGCCTCTATTGGCAACAAGAACCTTTTTTATTTTCATTGTATGGTGGTAATTATAGTTATGTTATCTTAGAATATATGGATTTCCGGTTTGGTAATTTCTAATCACAAATTCTAAAGCTGCTTTTAGCAATTCGCCCATGTTTTTTGCGCGTTTAAATCGAACATCCCCCGTTAAACTAAACAATCCTGTTTTTAATTCCTTAACTTTTTCAGGATTAGAAATATTGTCTTTTTTCATGCATTGTATTAAGAGTTTTAAACGTTTTTGTTCGCTCTTTGCACGTTTTGCTAATAGGGAACGTTCTTCATTTTTATACTGCTCTATCGACTCTTTTGCTAAAAGCTCTAAGCTCATTTTTACAAACGGATTATTTTCTTTTAAAAACTGCGGTTTGTAAACCTTGACATTTCCTTCATAACTCTGTTGATCAAAATCGACTGCACGAATACGGTATTGTTTACGATCAAAATCGTAGCTAATTACAATAACATAATTGTAGGAACGCATATCTCCTAATAGTCTAACAAAACAACGTTCATTAAACTTAACAAACTCTTTTGCTAATTCTCTTTTATCCTGTTCTGAAATGGTATGTAAATACTCTTTTATATAGATATCTCCTGGGATTCCAGAAATATGTTCTTCTATTAAAGTGTCTTTGTGGACTAAAAAATTAATGTGATTTGGGGATAATATATCCTCTAATTCTAAGCCGTAAATACGGGATGCATCTGCCTTTTTTATATAAAGAAAAAGATAGTTATCGTTTAATATATTTCTAACTTTTATACGAAAAGGTTTACTATTACCAAAGGTGCAAAAATCAATACTGTCAATATTTAAATACGGTAAAATGCTGTCACTTCCGTCGGAATGTAAGATAGAATACATTTGTTTTAAGCTATGGTGTATTTCTTCCCGTTCATGCTCGGAGTAGTAACAACTAATCCATAAGGTGTCATTTCCTTCCGCATCAAAAACTTCTATAGCACCTTGAAACCTTAATAAATCATCATAGTAAATAGGGATTTTTATGTTTCTACCTTGCTTGGTAAGATATTTAGACAGGGATTCTGTTATTGGAAACGCTGGTTTTTTCTTCGAAATTAACTTTTTGTCCATGGTAATTATGTAAAGGCTATAAGGTAATTTATAATTCTTAAAAATACAATGCGTGCATAGTATTTATTTTGACTAAAATAGAGGTCTAAATCCTATTGTTAATCGTTTCAAGATAGTTTGTTTTGGTAAACAAAAAGTACGAAATTTGAAATATAACAGCTGTATTATATCATTATATTTTTGTTAAAGTTAATTATGTGTAAAAGAATGGTTTGTATGTTCAAAATAATTTTACCTTTGCATTATAATTATGAAAAACAATAACTTAAATACTATTTGTAAAAAGCATTCGATGTTTAAACTCGAAGGCTAGAGCGTATATATATTAATTAATATTTAAAAGCGTTCTATTTATATAGAACGCTTTTTTTTATACCTATAATAAAATGAATTTTTTAAACCTGATTTTAATTAATAGTGCCAAGAATACACGTATATATATGTGTAATAAGTTGTCTATTTTTCAATATCAGAGCTTTTAAAATTAATTAAACTTAAATTTTTAATCCCTTTGATATCATTTGAAATCAAAGGGATTTTTTTATACCTAATGTTATGATAAAAAGAATCACATTGTTGTTGAAAAGAGAGCAAGTACTTACAGAACTGAAAAGTTATACGCATGTTTTGCTAGGTTCGTTTGTATTGGCAATTGCCTACGTAATATTTATTATTCCGCATAATATAGTGCCAGGTGGAATTTTAGGATTAAGTATTGTTATTAATAAGCTTACAGGAATGTCTATTGGGTTGGTAGCCTTACTTATTAATATTCCTTTGTTGCTTTGGGGAACAAAAGTGCTTGGTAGAAAAACGGGTATAAAAACTGCTTTTTCTATGGTATCTGTATCTTTTTATATTGATGTTTTTTCAAAATTCTCTGGAAATAAAATCTTTGTAGAAGATGTTTTATTGTCTTCTATATTTGGAGGCGTTATTGTAGGCTTTTCTGTTTTTATGGTAATGAAAGCAGGAGCTACAACTGGAGGAAATGATATCTTGGTTCGAATTTTGGCTACCAAAATAAAGCTTCCATATAGCAAACTTATTTTAATGGTTGATGGTGTTGTTATTTTCTTAGGGATTTTAGTTTTTGAAGATTTTACCATGGCAGCATATAGTATTGCAGCAATTATAGCTATTAGCAAAACGATAGCTTATTATATAAAACAGTCTACAACACATATGACCGTTTTTGTGTTTTCGAAACAGAATTTACGTATTCAGGAAGCTTTTTTAAAACATAAAGATTATACCAAAACGATCTTTAAATTGATTCATCACGACTCACAAGGAAAACTGATTTTAATTACTAAAAACACCAAGCAATTGGAAGCTATTAAAAGGATTGTTTATAAAGTTGATGCTAAAGCAGATATTAGTATTTTAGAGTCTAATACAGAATCGATTTAAAAAAATGAGATAATAAAAAAACCACTTCTTTCTAGAGGTGGTTTTTATTTTTCTTTATTTAAAATTTCTTTTACTGCCTGTTTGTACTTTACAGGATTCCCCGCTTTTTTAATAGCTTTGTATGTTTTTTGCGGATTGGAAAACGATTGGGAAAAGTATTCCCAAAAGCCAAGCATTTTCATTTTTATTGGTGTTGGTCCAGATAAAGAAGCATCGTATTGTTGATAGATTTCATTATGAAACTCCTCAAATATTTCCCATCGGTTTTTAGGGTATTCTAGCGTATCGTTTTTTATCATACTCGGTAAAAAAGGATCCGCAATTAATCCGCGACCAATCATAAAATGATCAATACTAGGAAAGCGTTCTCGCATTTTTTTAAACTGATCTACACTCGTAATATCGCCATTGTAATACAGTTTGTGCTTTGCAACATCAATACATTTTTGAAAAGCCTCTAAATCGACGCCACCTTTGTATAATTGCTTTCCAATACGCGCATGAATAGCAACATTTTTAAGCGGATACTTATCTAGAATAGGGAAGGTGTGGAGTATTTCTTCACTGTTTTCATAACCCATTCGCATTTTCATAGAAACCAGAATATCGGTTTCATTATGCGCACGCTCTAAAATATGGTCTATTTTATTTGGATCGCAGATGAGTCCAGAACCCATACCGCGATTGGTAACCATTGGATACGGACAACCTAAATTCCAATTGAGTTCTTTATAGCCAAGATCTTGTACATATTTTGCGACGAATAAAAATTCTTCCGCATCATTGGTAATTACTTGCGGAATGACTTCTAGCGTTGTATTGTTTTCTGGAAGTAAATCGCGTTCATACGAAGACTTTATTTTTAGCTTTCCGTTTAAACGAATATAAGGTGCGTAAAAAGTATCCATACCTCCAAAATATTTGTTTTGTGCATTCCGAAAACGAAAATCGGTAAAACCCTGTAAAGGCGAAGATAATAAAGTGAAAGGCATAGTTTATGGTTGGCGCAAAGGTAATAGAATTGTTTTTTAGTTAAATACTTTAATAAAATTTATTTCACTTCAAAAGTTTTCTTGTTAATTTGCTTCTCACTTAATTCCACAGCAGAATAAGATAATTTGAACTGATCGGTCTCCATAGAATATTTTAAGTATGGTCTTTTAGTAAATTCATAAAATGTATTCAAAAAGAAATCGTTGTGTTTTGAAAATAATTCAGGATCAATTTCTGGGCTATCTAAACTAAAGCAATAATTTAAAGTTACATCTACGTTCTTTTTTTTCCAAATAGTTAGGTATTCATAACATGCACAATCTAAACCCATGATTTTCTCATTGTCAATTTTTCTTTTGCTTAAAAATTTTAATGAATTTGTCATTACATTTAATTCCTTTACTATTCGAGCTTCTTTATTGGTGATAATTACATTTCCCTTATTTGCGTTATAATATTGTGCGTCAATACCATTTTTGCCCGTATTTATATGTTGTCTTTTAAAATCCCCTGTTTTAGAATAATACATATATAAACTATCTCCATATCTATCATCAAGTCTCTGTTGTAGGTTTTTTGAAGCTTTTTGAGTAGTTGTAATTGTAATAGCGAATTTTATTTCTCCTTCAAAACTAGTGGAAGTTTCATTTTCAGAGTTTGTGTGAGACGACTTACAGCCTGTTAAAACTAAAAGGATTAATACTAGTAATCTATTCATATAATATAATGGTAATATAAAGTGTGAGAAATATAAACTTGTTTTAAATACGTTAGATAAAACGGAAACGAAATCTAACTGTTTTTTCTCACTAAGCCAATAAAAAAAACACCTCGAAAGACAGTTTTAAATATGCTTCGTGAAATATAAGATGAATCTATTTTATTAAAACCATTTTTTCTTTTTAAAAAATAACAGCATGCCTATTGCAACTAAGATCATTATAATCCACATTATGAAATAACTATATTTATAAGAAAGTTCTGGAACATATTCAAAGTTGGTTCCATAGATTCCAGCTATAAAAGTTAATGGAATAAATATTACTGAAAATACAGTAAGAAATTTCATTATATCATTAAGCTTACTGCTTATGGTGGTGTGATAAATATTAAGCTGGTCGGATAATATCTCACGATAATCGTCTGAAGCATCATTGGCTTGGCTAATGTTATCTTCCAGTTCTTTGAAATGAAGATAGGTGCTTTCTGTTATAAAATCAGAATCTGTTTTAGCTAATGAAAAAATCATTTCTTTGGCAGGCTTGATACTTTTACGTAAAAAGTTTAACTCTCGTTTATAGTTATTAATTTCGTTAATAATATTTTTATTCGGGTTCAGTAAAAGGTTTTCTTCTAAGGTTTCAATTTTTTCTCCTAATACACTTATAACGTATAAATAATTATCGACAACAATATCTAATAAGGCAAATGTTAAATAGTCGGTACCTCCATTACGAATCCTCTTTTTTTGCTTTCTAATTCTTTCTCGTACTGGCTCAAATACATCTCCTTTTTGTTCTTGAAAAGAAATTAAAACTGTTTTTGTGAGAATTAAACTTAGGTTTTCTACTATCGTTTTTCCTGTGGTTTCGTCTAGCCTTAACATCTTAACTGTTATTAAGGTGCAATTGTCATACTCAATAACTCTTGGTCTAGCGTCTGTATTTAAAACTTCTGCCATAACCAAGGTGTCTAGGTTAAATACAGAGGTTATTTCTTGCATTATTAACGTATTATGAAGACCATCGACGTTTATCCAAGTAACTGTGTTTTTATACTGGAACTCGCCAACTTCTTTGACTGTTTGTACATCATCTTCCGTTAAATTTTTTGCGTCAAAGTCAATAATCCTTAGTAATACTTGGTCCGTTTTTATTTGCCCTCTAAAAACTAAATCGTCAGGAGATAAACCAATTTCTAACTTATTCTTTTTTATAAATCTTGTCATATTCTTATGTCGTGAAATGGTTTTTTTTATTGCCATTGGGTGTATTGTTTAACAAAATATCTTTAAAACGCACGAATAGCTAAATGTTCTAAATCCGTTATAGTAACCTATACGGAAAGCGAAACGAATTTGCCTAATATTTATCAATAAGTCAATAAAAAAACCACCTCGAAAGGTGGTTTTTTTGTGAATTATAAAAAGATTATTTCGATGTTTGAAAGTCAAGGGTTTGAATCTGTTTTTTCACTAGATTCCCTTTTTAGCAAACGTTTCTTTAATGATGGTTTTTTTGGAAGTGATTTTGGGTCAGACTTTATGGATATCGATAAAATAAGACAGCAAATGATTACTAGACAAAAGAAATTTTTAGAGAAATACCAATCCAAATTAATCCAACCTGAAGACGAAAACTAAATAGTTTTCGTCTTTTTTTAATTTTTAATTTTTTAAGGATTAAACCTTTCTAAATTTTAATAGTCTTTATACCATACTATAAATTTTAAAATCTAACTTTTAACAAAAATGAAATATTTAATAATCGTACTCTTTGCACTTATAAGTTTTAATTCTTTAGCATCCAATAAAAAAAGTTTTCCAGCAGATACTACGCAAATAAGCAATGAAAAAGTTTTGTATAAAGTTTCACAAGACGGCAATTATGTGCACCTTAATGTAAGTACGACGGATAAAAAGACTGCAATGTCAATAATTAGAAATGGTCTTACCATTTATTATGACATTAAAGGAAAGAAAAAAAAGAATGTCTACGTTAAGTATCCAACTGGTAACGAACCAAAACAATTTGTACAAGGTTCACGAAATATGGATCCAAATGCTATAGATTTAAATAGCATGATTGAAAAATTACCTGCAGAGGCAGCGTATAGTTCTTTTAAAGTAAGTCAAAATTTTAATAAGGACTTAAATAGTTTAGACATTGCGATTAAAACGAAGTATACAAACTCGAATCAACTATTTGAATTTTCAGTTAAAATTCCAAAATATAGAATAGCTTCAAAAGAAAACACTGATTTTTCTAAATTATCCATAGGCGTTGTTGCTAATAAAAAAGAAGGATCTAATAGTAAAGATAGAGGTCAAAGTCAAGACCAAGGAATGCGAAGTGGTGGTGGAGGCCGTGGAAATGGCGGTGGCCGTGGCGGAAATGGAGGAGGTCGTGGCGGAATGAGAGGCCAAGATACGCAACGATCTGATGCAGGAGCAGAAAAAGTAGCTGTAGATTTTTGGTTTGATGCCAAATAAACACCTAGGTATTCTAAAGGTGTTATGATTCACGCACTTTTGTTAACTATACAGGTTCATAACCAAAGTAAACTTATTTTTTTTGATACCTATAAGTAATAAAAAAACCACCTCGAAAGGTGGTTTTTTTGTGAATTATAAAAAGATTATTTCGATGTTTGTTTACTCTTTTTTATCTTGTTGTTCTGTTTGAATCTGATTGTTTTTAACGTTTTTTTCTTCGTTATAAATGCCGTTCGACATGCCAATCATAAGTGCGGCAAGGATTAAAAATAATTTTCTTTTTATCCAATAGGCAATGTGCTTGAATTTCTCCAAGACGGTTTTATTTTTTTGTTTATACATTTTAGTAATGATAAAGGATTATACATTTTTTTATCATGGTACTAGCGTAGATCGTAAATGGGCTCTAGGCTAGGTATAAACATGAATCTATAGTGCTAGAAGTGGTTCTTTGGTTTAAAAAAACGGTTTCCGCTATTTTAGAATCTATCTTTTTATAAAGCGTTATTCGTAATTTTAAAAGAATTTGTATTTGTGTAGTATACGCATCTCGTAGATTACGATATGTAATTCTTGCAATTTCTGCTTTTTTAGAACGTATTTTTTTAGCATAAACATATACTTTTGAATGTTTACGATTTATTTTTTTTCGAGTCTTTACCGAAGAGACTTGATGATAGTTTTTAGAATTTAATGGAGAATATATAGAACACGAATTAACCGTCAGTCCGAAAACAAGAAGGAAAGTAAACAGATATTTTATATACTTCATCAACTTGTATTGCTCTAGTTTTTGTTGTTATACTTTTTAATGTAAAAACCACCTTGTAAACATGATGTTAGCAAGGTGGTTTTTTATTTTAGGTAATTTAAAGAGATTGCTTCGTTGTTAAAAAACGACTCGCAATCACATTTAATGTCCCTTTCCTTTGGGAAGGATTAGGGATGGGAATTACTTAATCATCTCGTAACTACGTTTAATAAAGTTAGTCAATTCTTCTCCTTTTAGTAAACCTTGAGAAAGTCTGGCTAAATCTAAACTTTGCGTAATTAAACGTTCTTGTTTCTTTTTGGTTTTGGTGCTTAAAATTTCACTTACCAAATCCGAATTTACATTTACAATCAGGTTATGCATTTCTGGCATGTTACCAAACATTTGCATTCCGCCACCACCAGTTTGCTGCATTTCTTTCATTCTGCGCATAAATTCTGGTTGTGTAATCATAAATGGTGAAGCCGCACTGTCCATAGCTTCTAATTGTACCATGAATTTATCAGAAGGAATTACTTCTTTCAATAATTCGTCTAAAGTTTTCTTTTCGTCTTCACTTAATTTAGAAATGGTAGTTTCGTCTTTCTTGATTAAATTATCAATATGATCCCCATCTACACGAGCAAAAGAAATGTTTTCTTTCGAGCTTTCTAATTTCTGAATTAAATGAGAAACGATAGGAGAATCTAACATTAATACTTCGTAACCTTTCGCTTTTGCAGCTTCAATATAACTGTGTTGCTCGTCTTTGTTTGAAGCGTAAAGAATAATTAATTTACCGTCCTTATCGGTTTGGTTCGCTTTTGTTTTGTTGAATAATTCATCATACGTATAGAATTTTCCATCTACCGTAGGATATAATGCAAATGCATCTGCTTTTTCAAAGAATTTATCTTCCGAAAGCATTCCGTATTCAATAACAATTTTAATATCATCCCATTTCGCTTCAAAATCTTTACGATTCGCATTAAATAAAGATTTTAATTTGTCTGCAACTTTTCTAGTAATGTAAGACGAAATCTTTTTTACTGCTCCATCTGCTTGTAAATAACTACGAGAAACGTTTAACGGAATATCTGGAGAATCAATTACACCACGTAACATGGTTAAAAATTCTGGAACAATTCCTTCCACATTATCGGTTACATACACTTGATTTTGATATAGTTGGATTTTGTCTTTTTGAACGTTTAAATCGTTCGTCATCTTTGGGAAATATAAAATTCCGGTAAGATTAAAAGGATAGTCCACATTTAAGTGAATATGAAATAATGGATCTTCAAATTGCGAAGGATATAATTCGCGATAAAATTCCGTGTACGCTGCATCATCTAAATCTGCTGGTTGTTTTGTCCAAGCTGGATTCGGATTATTGATAATATTATCTACTGTAATTTTTTTCTGAGGTTCTGTAGTTTCTTTTCCTTCCGCGTCTTTTGTAGTTGCAGGCGTATGCTCTGGATCATTAATTTCTTTCGTTCCAAATTTAATTGGAATAGGCATAAATTTATTATACTTATAAAGTAAAGTACTAATTCTAGCTTCTTCTAAAAATTCTGTAGAGTCTTCTGCAATATGCAATATGATTTCTGTTCCTCTATCTTGTTTATCCGATTCCGTTAAAGTAAATTCAGGAGAACCATCACAAGTCCAATGTGCAGCAGTTGTTCCTTCTTTATGCGATTTCGTGATAAGTTCTACTTTTTCTGCTACCATAAAGGCAGAGTAAAAACCTAATCCGAAGTGTCCAATAATTCCAGAATCTTTTGCGGCGTCTTTATAATTGTCTAAAAACTCTTCTGCTCCAGAAAAAGCAATTTGGTTAATGTATTTTTCAACCTCTTCTGCAGTCATTCCTAATCCTTGATCGATAATATGAAGTTTTTTTCCTTCCTTGTCAATCTTTACTTCAATTATCGGGTTTCCATATTCTGATTTAGATTCTCCAATACTTGTTAAATGCTTCAGTTTTAAAGTTGCATCTGTACCATTACTTATAAGCTCACGTAAAAATATTTCGTGATCACTATATAAAAATTTCTTTATTAATGGGAAAATGTTTTCAACCGAAACATTAATATTTCCTTTTGCCATTGTTATGTTTTTTGTTTTCCGTCACTTCGAGTGTTTGGAATTTAGCGAAAAGTGTATCGAGAAGTTCTCGGTACTTCGGTAAAAACCGCAAATAGATTTGACGAAATATTATTATTAATTTGCTTGAAATGATATAGTCAACAAAAATGCCAATACTATAAAAGTGACAAACTGACATCTTGAAATTCCATTTAAAAAAGTCTGAAATAAGGAATAATAGCTTTAGTTTTATAAAAAAACGAATCTCATTGTGGAATTAGAATACGATTACGTCATTATTGGAAGTGGTTTTGGAGGATCTGTATCTGCTTTGCGACTTTCTGAAAAAGGCTATAAAGTACTGGTTATAGAAAAAGGAAAATGGTTTGTAGGCAAAGACTTCCCAAAAACAAATTGGCATTTAAAAAAATGGCTTTGGGAGCCTCGAGCAAGTCTGTATGGTATTTTTAAAATGACTTTTTTAAATCACGTTACAGTACTTTCAGGTGTTGGAGTTGGAGGCGGTTCTTTAGTATATGCCAATACATTGCCTATACCTAAAACAGATTTTTTTAATACAGGAAGTTGGGCCAATTTAAGCAATTGGGAAAACGATTTAAAACCGTTTTATGATACTGCATATAAAATGTTAGGAGCGGCTACCAACCCGAAATTATACGAATCCGATTTGTTAATTAAAGACCTTGCCAAAGATATTGGTAAAGAAGCGCATTTTGAAGCTACAAAAGTAGCAGTGTATTTTGGAGAAGCCGGAAAAAAAGTTGCAGATCCGTACTTTAATGGTAAAGGTCCAGATAGAACTGGTTGTGTGTTTTGTGGTGCTTGCATGACCGGTTGTAGATATGATGCTAAAAATACTTTGGATAAAAATTACTTGCATTTAGCGCAACAATTAGGAACTAAAATTATAGCCGAAAAAGAAGTTTATAATGTTTCTGTTTTAGGAAATGAAGATGGTTCTGATGGTTATAAAATAGATTATAAGTCGAGTATGGGCAAAAAAAATAAAGCTAGTGTTACAGCCAAAGGCGTGATTTTTTCAGGAGGTGTTATGGGGACTGTTCCTTTATTATTAAAACTGAAAGTAGCATCTTTACCAAACTTGTCGGATGCTCTAGGGAAAAATATTCGAACCAATAATGAATCTTTGTTATTGGTGACTTCTACAGATAAAAACCCAAAAGATTTTTCTAAAGGAATTGCTATTGGTTCTATTTTACATACCGATGAAAATAGTCATTTAGAACCCGTTCGTTATGGCGAAGGTTCTAGTTTTACTAAAGCTCTCACCATACCAACCATTCATAATAAATTTGCACTTTTTCGATTTCTCGGAATTATAGGATTATTTTTTAAGCAACCTTCCCGTTTTTTTAAAACTATCTTTTCAAAAAACTATGCAAAACGAACCACCATTCTTTTGTTTATGCAAACCTTAGATAGTACACTACAAATTAAATTAGGCAAGTTTACCAAAATGAAAACCGTTACAGAGTCTGGAGCAAAACCAAGTGCTTTTATTCCAGAGGCTATGGGATTAGGGAAAAAGGTTGCACAAAAAGTAAACGGAATTCCGTACGCTAATTTTACAGACTCTTTATTAGGAACACCAACCACTGCACATATTTTGGGAGGGTCGGTTATGGCAGAAGATGCATCTAAAGGTGTGATTGATAAACACAATAACGTTTTTGGATATAAAAATATGTTGGTTTGTGATGGTTCGATGATTTCTGCAAATCCGGGTGTAAACCCATCTTTATCTATTACAGCAATTTCAGAACATGCAATGAGTAAAATAGAAGCTAAAGCATAATGCAATAGTTCAGGTTATCCATAACTTCTAAAATAACACGTCTATAATTAGTAGTCGTAGGTCTGCTCTTTCCATATGTTTTGTTAAATTCATATTAAAAATTAAATATCTTAAGAATACTACTTTTAATGATTAAATTGCGGCTCCTAATATTGTTATATTAACAATACCATTGGATTTAGATTTTAATTAATAGCACTTATGTATAATTCTAAAATAATAGGACTTGGTCACTACGTTCCTGATAATGTGGTGACAAACGATGATTTGTCTGTAATGATGGATACCAACGATGCTTGGATTCAAGAACGAACAGGAATAAAAGAGAGACGTTGGGTAAAAGACGGTTCTGGAGATACTACAGCAACAATGGGAGTGAAAGCTGCTAAAATTGCTATAGAACGCGCAGGAATTGATAAAGACGATATCGATTTTATTGTATTTGCAACCTTAAGTCCAGATATGTATTTTCCTGGTCCAGGAGTACAAGTGCAACATGCTTTAGATATTAAAACGGTTGGCGCTTTAGATGTAAGAAATCAATGCTCTGGATTTGTATATGCTATTGCAGTTGCAGATAATTTTATAAAAACAGGAATGTATAAAAACATCCTTGTAATAGGAAGTGAATTACATTCGCATGGTTTAGATAAAACAACAAGAGGAAGAGGCGTTTCGGTGATCTTTGGTGATGGCGCAGGAGCTGCAATTTTAACTAGAGAAGAAGATAATAGTAAAGGAATTTTATCTACACATTTACATAGTCAAGGAGAACATGCCGAAGAATTAGCACTAATAGCGCCAGGAATGGCAACACGTTGGGTGAATGATATTCTTGCGGATAATGACCCTAATGACGAAAGTTATTTTCCACATATGAACGGACAATTTGTATTTAAAAATGCAGTAGTTCGTTTTAGCGAAGTGATTATGGAAGGTTTAGAGAAAAACGGATTGGGTAAAGACGCGATCGATATGTTAATCCCGCATCAAGCTAATTTACGTATCGCACAATTTATTCAGAAAAAATTTAGCTTACGGGACGATCAGGTTTTTAATAATATTCAAAAATACGGAAACACAACCGCTGCATCTATACCAATTGCTTTAACGGAAGCTTGGGAAGAAGGTAAAATAAAAGAAGGAGATACGGTAGTACTTGCTGCTTTTGGTAGTGGTTTTACTTGGGGAAGTGTGATTATTAAATGGTAAAATTCTTGCAAAGCAAGAATCTTATTATAGAATCCAAAATAATAATAATTTAGGTTTCATTGGAAGCCATAAAAAAAATCCGAAAACTTAGCAATTTCGGATTTTTTCTTATTGTTAATTTAAATATAACAATAACTTCAATTAATATATTTTATTAAAAGACTAATTCAAACATAATATAATAGTTGGTAGTTGTTTGAGTTTAACGTAATGTTTTTTCTTTTATTGTGTTGGTAGTCAGGTTTTAACGAATTTTAACAGTTATTATAATAAAAAACAAAAACCCAAAGCAATGACACCTTGGGTTTTCTATATTTAATAACCAAACATTAACACTAACCATCAACTATTATGAAGGTTATTAAATTTCTTTTATTTTTTTATATAAATCCGCCACCAGATTTTTCGTTATTATCTCTTTGTTTTCTACTTAACGCTTTATATTTTCCGCCTCCAAATCGGTAGTTCAAGCCAACTTGCCAAGCATTACTTTCCCAATTAAATTCGCCATGCGTAGGATACGGACGTTCTTGATCAAATTCAAATTTCATCGTATTGAAAATGTCATTATAGCCAAAACTTAAAGTCGCTTTGTTATCTAAGAAAGTATAGCGTAAACCGGTATTTACCAGTACCATTGGTTTTGTTTTAAACTGTAAACCTTCGTCTTCGCCGCGATACATACCAAATAATGAAAAGCTTAATTTTTTAGTAAGTTTAAAGTTGTTGTTCATTCTAATATTGAAATTGGTATTATTTATATCCACATTCTCCAATTCTACAACACCTTTCACACTCTTGAAATAATATTCTGCACTTGCGTTAATATTCCACCATTTTGCTGGTCTGTAGTTGCTAGAAGCTTCAAAACCATAAGCTGCATTTTTGTCAAAATTATCATAGGTTAATAAAAGTCTATTGGCATCTTCTGGGTCTAAATATACCGCTCTGTTAATTTCGTCTTTTATATTTCTATAAAATGTTCCTGCGGTAATGCTTCCTTTTTCTAATTGTCTAGTATAATTAAACTCGATCGAATTGGTAAACTGTTGCTGTAATTCTGGATTACCAACCGAGGTTAATCTTGGTGTGCTCCATTCTCTAATCGGATTAATTTGGCCTAATCCTGGTCTGTCTACACGACGACTAAAGCTTACTTGGTAGCTGTTCTCATCGGAAGGTTTATAGGTGACAAAAGCCGAAGGATAAACACTTAATTGGTCATCTGTAAACTTTGCATTGTCTTGTGTGTCTTGTACAAAATTAGCTTCTACATCGTACTGCTCTACACGAGCACCAACTTGATACGACCATTTTTCATAGGTTTTTCCAAAAGTGGCATAAAAGGAATAGATCGTTCTTTCATATGCATAGTTCGAATCAAAGAAATTGGTATTGTTCGTGTTGTATTCATTTTCTGATTTGTTTAATCGGTATTCTGCGCCAATTTCTAGTTTTGTGTTTTCCGATAATGGATTCGTATAATCTATGTTTAAAAGCGTATTTGTTCTTTTGTCATCTACCAAGTCTTTATATTTTGGCGCATTAGAAAAGCTAAAGTCCGCTATTTCATCACCATTATAAGTACTGTAATCTCCTTCTAAAACGAGGTTATGTCCTTCTTTTTTAAAATCGTGTTTAAACGAACTGTTGTATGTGGAGGTTTTATTGTCGCCAGTATTAATGAATTTCTGACCAAAATTAGTTTCGTTATTATCTAAATAAAGTACCTGTGTAATACCTTGCGTTGTGCCATCATAAATATTTTGATTGGTATAGATAGAAAAGGTGTTTCTGTCATTTATATAGTAATCTACACCAACTTTATACAGGTGCGATTTTCCCTTATCACGTATCGCAAATAACTGTCTTGTGTTATCGTCAAATCGATCTATTTGTCCGTCGTTATTGTTTTTGCCATAGCTATTACCATAGTTGCCGTAAAAATTAAATTTTCCGTTTCGGTAATTTAGATTAATAGCACTATTAAAGTTGGCATTAATTTCTTTTCGTAAACCTAAATCGATACTTCCATTAAAACCTAATTTAGTGTTTTTATGAAGTATAATATTGATGATTCCGCTCATGCCTTCGGGATTGTATTTTGCGGAAGGATTTGTAATAAGCTCTACACTTTTTACGGAAGAAGAAGGAATTTGTTTTAATAATTGTGCGGCAGGAACATTAGTAGGTTTGCCATCTACTAACACTCTTACATTTTCATTACCACGTAAGCTAATGTTTCCGTTTTGGCTATCTACACTAACCGAAGGAAGATTATTCATAATCTCACTTGCCGTGGTTCCGGTAGTCGTTAAATCTTTACCAATAGTAATTACTTTTCTATCTACTTTTTGCTGAATGGTGGATACTTCGGCTATAATAGTAACTTCATCCAGTCCTGTGGTTTGCTCTTCTAATGCAATAGTACCAAGGTTTACTTTATTGTTGTTCGCTGTAGTGTTCGTTTCTTTAGTGATTGTCTTATAACCTATAAACTGGATGCTTACAAAGTTTTTTCCTAAAGGAATATCGGAAACTTTAAAATCGCCATTATCGTCTGTAATACTTCCAGTAATTATTTTTCCTGTGCTATCCTTAATAACAATGGTTACATAAGGTAAGGGTTCGTTTAATGTTGCGTCTATTACTTTTCCTGTAAGGGTTGCAGATTTTAGTAAAGATGGTGTTGCGGTTTGTCCTTGAATTGTAAGTGCTAACAATAACAAGAAAATAGTGATTAGCTTTTTCATTGGTGAATTGATTTTTGATTGATTGATGTTTGTTAATACTAGTATAGACGACTACTTTTACAACTTGTTACTGTTTTATACAGTAGTTAACAAAATTTAACATTTTGAAAATAAGAATATATGAATAAGAAAACATTGGTATTTGGCGCTTCATTAAAACCGAATCGATACTCGAATATGGCTTTGCAAAAATTGGTGAATTATGGACATGAAACCGTTGCTTTTGGTATGAAAGCAGGCGAAGAATCTGGAGTAATTATAGATACTGTTTTAAAGCCATATGAAGGATTAGATACCGTGACTTTATATTTAAATCCAACACGGCAAAAAGCGTATTACGATTATATCATTTCTTTAAAACCTAATCGTGTTATTTTTAATCCAGGAACCGAGAATCCGGAATTTTATGCAATTTTAAAAGAAAATAATATTGCTTTTGAAGAAGCTTGTACTTTGGTTTTACTTTCTACGAAACAGTATTAATTAAGGACTATTTTTTCTTAATAAGAAATAATCCTAGAAAGGTTAAAAATCCGTTTAAGATTAGGATAAAGAATCCAAATTCAAATCCAAACCACTTTAAACTATTCACACTTATTATATAGGATAGAATAGGAGAAAGGATGGCGATAATTGGCACCAGTTTATCTTTCACTTGCCATTTTGTAAATAAACCAAAAGCATATAAACCTAATAACGGACCATAAGTATATCCCGCAAAAACAAAAAGTTTTGCAATCACACTGGCATCTTTAATGATGTATTTAAAAGAAACAATTACAAGTATTAAAACAATAGAAATCAATATATGAATACGTTTTCTTATGTGTACTTGTTTCTCTGGACTGTGTTTCTTTTCGATATCTAAAATATCAATACTAAAAGAAGTGGTTAAAGAAGTTAAAGCAGAATCGGCACTACTATAAGCAGCAGCAATCAATCCTAAAAGGAAAAAAGCAAATACACCAACACCTAAATGGTTTTTGGCTAGAATAGGAAATAAGTCGTCTTTATGTGCATCAATACCGTTTTGTTGTGCATAAACCGTTAATAATAAACCAAGACTTAAAAAGATAAAGTTTACAATAGTTAATACAATAGTAAACCAAAACATGTTTTTCTGTGCGTCTTTTAATGTTTTACAAGTTAGATTTTTTTGCATCATATCTTGGTCTAAACCAGTCATTACAATAGCTATAAATGCTCCAGAAATAAATTGTTTCCAAAAGTAGTTTCCAGATTTAAAATCATCAAAAAAGAAAGTTTTACTTAAATCACTATCTAATACAAAACTTAAGACGTTGCTTCCGTTTAAATCCAATGCATCACTAACAAAATAAATAGCGACACCAACAGCGACTAACATGAATAAAGTCTGTAAAGTATCCGTCCAAACAATGGTTTTTATTCCAGATTTAAATGTATAGAGCCAAATTAATAGTACCGTAATAGTTACCGTTTGCCAGAATTCTATTCCGAGTGCATCGAACAAAATAATTTGTAAAACATTAGCAACTAAAAACAATCGGAAACTGGCACCAATAACTCTAGATATTATAAAAAAGGAAGCGCCCGTTTTATATGCATAATTACCAAAGCGTTCTTCCAAATAGGTGTAAATAGAAGTAAGGTTCAATTTGTAGTATAAAGGAAGTAAGACCGTACCAATTACGGCATAACCAACAATGTATCCCAAAACAACTTGCATATAGCTAAATTGTGAAGCTTCAATCCAACCAGGAACCGAAATAAAGGTTACGCCAGAAAGCGAAGCGCCAATCATTCCAAAAGCAACGACGTACCAAGGAGATTGTTTGTTCCCTTTAAAAAACGCATCATTCCCAGCCTTTTTTCCAGTAAAATAGGAGATTAAAATAAGCACTCCAAAATAGGCTGCTATGAGTAAAATAATTTGTGTAGCGGACATAAAATTTATTTAAAGTGAGCAAAATACAAATTACTTTAAAAGATACTCAAACAAGTTGATAATAAATATTAAATTCGCCATAATGGAATTTTCTTCAAAACTATTAGAAAGCGCAGTAAACGAAATGTCACAATTACCCGGAATTGGTAAACGTACGGCCTTACGTTTGGTTTTACATTTGTTAAGACAACCGGAAGAACAAACTTTAAAGCTGTCTAGAGCATTAGAAAATATGCGCTCTCAGATTAAGTTTTGTAAGTCTTGCCATAATATTAGTGATGTCGATTTGTGTGAAATATGCGCAAATCCGCACAGAAATCAAGAGTTAATTTGTGTGGTAGAAGATGTTAAAGACGTTATGGCAATAGAAAATACAAGTTCTTTTAGAGGTTTGTATCACGTGTTGGGAGGAAAGATTTCACCAATGGATGGTGTTGGACCTCATGATTTAAACGTGACCTCTTTAGTAGAAAAAGTAAAATTGGGTCATGTAAAAGAGCTTATTTTTGCTTTAAGTTCTACTATGGAAGGCGATACCACTAACTTTTATATTTTTAAACAAATTCAAGATTATGAAGTAATAACATCTACTATTGCTCGCGGAATTTCTGTAGGAGATGAGCTAGAATATGCAGATGAAATTACACTTGGAAGAAGTATTATTAATAGAATTCCGTTTGAAGCTTCTCTAAAATCATAAATTTTTCATTTGAAACTGTCTATAATCATATTAAATTATAATGTACGCTATTTTCTAGACCTATGTCTTCAAAGTGTACAAGCTGCAATTGTAAATCTAGATGCAGAAATTATTGTGGTAGATAATAACTCTCCAGATGATAGTTGTGCTATGGTAAAGCAAAACCATCCGCAGGTAAAACTAATTGAGAATAAAGAGAACTCCGGTTTTTCAACAGGAAATAATATTGGAGTAGCGCAAGCTAAAGGCGAATATATCTGTATCCTAAATCCAGATACCGTAGTTGCTGAAGATACGTTTACCAAACTTTTAAATTTTGCGGATAAGCAGGAAAAACTTGGCGCCATTGCATGTCGCTTAATCGATGGAAGCGGAAATTTTCTTCCAGAAAGTAAACGTAATGTTCCTGTTGTAAAAGTCGCTTGTCAAAAAATGATCGGGAATTCTAAACACTATTATTCCAATCATTTAAAAGAGAATGAAGTCGGTGAAATAGATATTCTCGTTGGTGCATTTATGTTTATGAAACGTAGTGTTTACAATGAAGTGAAAGGTTTTGATCAGGATTATTTTATGTATGGTGAAGATGTAGATTTGTCGTATAAAATATTAAAAGCAGGATATCAAAATTATTATTTTGGCGAAACTACAATTATACATTATAAAGGAGAAAGCACTCTAAAAGACGCCGAATATGCAAAACGTTTTTATGGTGCCATGCAGATTTTTTATGAAAAGCATTTTAAGAGCAATGTTTTTTTTGACGCAATAGTATGGTTAGGTATTCAGTTTGCAATACGGTTTCGAAAGGCTCCAGCAGTTGCTGTAAAGTCGGTAAATAATTATGCTGTTTTTTCTTATAAGAAGGATCCTGTTTTTCTGAAAAACTTCCCAGTGGATGCATATCAAATAACGGATGCGAAAGAGGTTAAGGAAAATGCGGAAGTGATTTTTGATGCAAATACCATGAGTTATAAAGAAATTATAGCGCATATAGTAGATCTGCAAAAAAATAATACGCATACTTTTAAAATTATTCCAAAAAGAGCTAATTTTATCATTGGAAGTAACGACTCGCAAAACCGAGGAGAAATCCTTCATTTTTAATAAAAATAAGCTTTGTTAATTTTTAATGAATATGGAAAGAAATCATTCCTTTTTTATTAATTTTGCAAAACAAAAATAAAAACTAAGGTTTACATTATAGATATGGCAAGATTTGAACTAAAATTACCTAAAATGGGAGAGAGTGTTGCAGAAGCAACAATTACCTCATGGTTAAAACAGGTTGGAGAAACTATCGAAGAAGATGAAGCAATTCTAGAAATTGCTACAGATAAAGTAGATAGTGAAGTGCCAAGTGAAGTAGATGGTGTTCTAGTCGAAATACTATTTAATGTAGATGATGTTGTGCAAGTAGGACAAACCATTGCTATTATTGAAACAGAAGCTAGCGCTTCTACAGCGACTTCTGCTACCAAAGTAGAAGAAGTAAAGGAGGAAGCTTCAATGCCAGCTGTTAAGGAGGTTGCTCAAACGGTAGTTGCAGCCCAAGGAACAACTGCTACTGTAACTTCTAGTGAAGAGCGTTTTTATTCGCCTTTAGTGAAAAACATAGCGAAAAAAGAAGGAATTGCGCAGGCAGAATTAGATGCACTTCCAGGTTCTGGAAAAGAAGGACGTGTTACTAAAAATGATATTTTAACATATTTACAAAATAAAGGTACGCAACAATCTACAAGCGTGACTCCAGCACAATCTAATGGTGTAGCAGTTACAGCTAGTAAAGGTGCAAAACCAAAAGCAGAAGCTGCTCCGGTAGTAGTTAGTGGAGAAGATGAAATTATAGAAATGACCAGAATGGGCAAATTAATTGCACATCACATGGTAGAGTCTGTGCAAAAAAGTGCGCACGTACAAAGTTTTATTGAAGCAGATGTAACTAAAATTTGGAATTGGAGAAAGAAAGTAAAAGACGGTTTCATGAAGCGTGAAGGTGAAAACTTAACCTTTACACCAATTTTTATGGAAGCAGTTGCAAAGGCACTTCGTGATTTTCCAATGCTAAATATATCTTTACAAGGAGATACTATTATTAAAAAGAAAAACATCAATCTTGGTATGGCAGCAGCTTTACCAAATGGTAATTTAATAGTGCCTGTAATTAAAAATGCAGATCAATTAAATTTGGTTGGTATGACGAAGCAAGTAAATAGCTTGGCTAATAAAGCTCGCGAAAACAAATTAAAACCAGACGATATTCAAGGTGGAACATATACAGTAACTAATGTTGGTACTTTTGGAAGTATTATGGGGACTCCTATAATTAACCAACCACAAGTTGGTATCTTAGCTTTAGGAGCAATACGTAAAATGCCTGCAGTTATAGAAACTCCAGAAGGAGATTTTATAGGTATTCGTTACAAAATGATTATGTCACATTCGTATGACCATAGAGTGGTTAATGGAGCGCTTGGAGGTCAGTTTGTAAAAGCGGTTAAAGATTATTTAGAAGCTTGGGATTCAAATCGCGAGATCTAATAAAAAGGATAGATGTCATTCCGAGTATAACGAAGAATCTCATATTTAAATTATAAAATATATTAATAGAAAAGCACCATTTTAAAATGGTGCTTTTTTTATAGACTTAATTTATTCTATTTATAATGTTCTTGCAGCGTTTCAATTAATTGCTTTTGTGTTTTGATATTTGTGTACAGCGAATCATCCATTTTTAAAACTGGTGCGTGCGTTTTATAATTTACCTTGTTGTTTTTAAATTCTTTAATTAGGAGCACTAAATAAGTAGAATCTTGATCGATATTAAACTCTTTATAATTTATTTTATTATTTGCCAGAACGTCCTTTGTTTGGTTACATAATAAACAATTGTCTTTAGTAAATAACGTCACTGTTTTAGCTTTTAAAGATTTATCTATTTTAAAATTTAAACCGGTATCATCTTTTTGCATCGCTAAATCAAAGCTAACTTCATTTACAACCAAAGTATATTTGTAACTAGGTTCTGTGTTTACAAGTTTAACAAGCGTTATCATTCTAATTTTAGAATGTGCAGGAATATTTTTTATAATTGGTCTTGCACTACTTCGTCGATAACCAATAGCGTCTACTTTTAAAAAAATATCATACGCAATATCATTTGTGTTTATGGCAAAAAGCTCCACGCGTTTTCCGGTTACTTTTTCTTGTATACTAACAAATTCATGTTCGTTTTGTGCAGTGGTAGCTATCGTAAAGAGTAGCGTAAATACACTAAAAAATATAAGTTTCATTACTTGTAAATTAAAAATGATTCTTTAACGCTTTAATCAATTTGTCTCTGCTTTCTAATCTATTGTAAATAGAGTCTTCCACTTCTATTATAGGAACAAGTGACGTTTTATCATTTTTTCGGTTTAAAAGCTCTTGTTGTATTTTCTGATAGTACTCTTTGTCTTCATCTATATTATAAATGGTATGTACAATATTATTATCGCTAAATAATTTAATAGTGCTTTCGCATAAACTGCAATAGTCTTTCACAAAAATAATAACTGGTTTGTTCTTTTTGTTTTCGTCAAAAGTGAAATCAATTGCATTGGCTACTTTTTCCGTATCGTGTCCAATTTCATTAACTATCATGCCGAAAGTAACGTTAGAATCATCAGAGATTCTAATTAGCGAAGCCATTTTCACTTCCGATTTAGCAGGAACCGCTTTTGTAACCATGTTTTCAGCGGATTTTCTAAACCCAACAGCATTGATTTTTATGAAAACCTCATAATCCGTATTGCTTGAATTAACGGCGTAAACATCTACTCGTTTCCCTTTTTCCTTTTTTTTAATAGAAATATGTGCATGGTTATTTTGTGCAAAACTGAATGCGGAAACAAAAAAGAGTAGAAAATAAAATGTAGTTTTTTTCATTATTAGTTATGGATTAAAAAATAAATATAATAAAAAGTATATTTGCATAAACCATTCCAAACTAATGAATTTAAATTTAATAAAACCAATTTGTTTTTTCGACTTAGAAACAACAGGAATTAATATTTCAAAAGACAGAATAGTAGAGATTTCTATTTTAAAAGTTTTTCCTGACGGAAAGCAAGAAAGTAACACTTGGAAAGTCAATCCGGAAATGCATATTCCAGAAGAAGTAACGTTAATTCACGGTATTTCTGATGAAGATGTAGCAGATAAACCAACCTTCAAGGAGCTTGCAAAAGAGATCCATAATGTAATTAAAGATTCCGATTTAGGAGGGTTTAATTCGAATCGTTTTGATATTCCCCTTTTAGCTGAAGAAATGCTTCGTGCAGATATGGATTTTGATATGAAAAATAGAGCCTCTGTAGATGTGCAAACCATTTTTCATAAAATGGAACAACGTACACTAGTTGCCGCATATAAGTTTTATTGCGATAAAGATTTAACAGATGCGCATAGTGCAGAAGCAGATACAAATGCAACCTTTGAAGTTTTAAAAGCACAAATAGAAAAATATGATGAGCTAGAAAATGACACGAAGTTTCTTGCCGAATTTAGCTCTCGTAAAAAGTTTGCAGATTTTGCTGGATTTCTTGCTTTTAATAAAAAAGGAGAAGAGTGTTTCTCTTTTGGGAAACATAAAAATAAACGTGTTGTAGATGTGTTAAAGGATGAACCTGGTTACTTTGGTTGGTTGCTAAATGCTGACTTTCCGTTGTATACAAAAAAAGTGCTTACAGCAATAAAGTTAAGATCTCTAAATAATAAGTTAGGCTAATTGTTATTCCTGCGAAGTTGGGAATTCATATGAAGCCGCATCGTAATTTAAAAATAAGATTCCCATTTTCATGGGAATGAAAAATTAAGAATTTACCATGAAATTAATCTGTATAGGAAGAAATTACACAGACCATATTAAAGAACTGGAAAATGAAAAGCCAACAGATCCTGTGGTTTTTTTAAAACCGGACACTGCTATTTTACTAAAAAAGCAACCGTTTTTTATTCCAGATTTTTCACAGGATGTGCATCACGAAGTAGAAATTCTAGTGAAAATCAATAAAGTGGGAAAGCATATTCAAAAAAAGTTTGCACATAAATATTATGATCAAATCGGACTAGGAATAGACTTTACAGCGCGTGATTTACAGAAGCAATTAAAAGAAAAAGGCTTGCCTTGGGAGAAAGCGAAATCCTTTGACGGAGCAGCAGTAATAGGGGATTGGTTAGATAAAACGCAATTTCCAGATGTAGATAATTTAAATTTTTCACTTCAAAAAAATGAAACCCTTGTACAGCAAGGAAATACAAGTCATATGCTTTGGAAAATTGATGAAATTATAGAATATGTGTCAAAATATTTTACTTTAAAGATTGGAGATATTATATTTACGGGAACTCCGGCAGGAGTTGGCAAGGTCATTGCAAATGACAAACTAGTAGGATGTATAGAAAACACGCAAATGTTTTCAATAACAGTAAAATAAATGGAACAACATTACAAATTATTTCGAGTACGTGAACTAGCAGAAGGAGATGAAGAGTTCATTAATATATTAGCACAAACTTTTTTAGAAGAGGTTCCTGCAGATGCGCAAGTTTTAAAAGAGTCTGTAGAAAACAACAACCATCTTGCAACATATCAAGTTGCGCATAAGATGAAACCAACTATAGATATGTTCGAGTTGGGAGTTTTGGAGGACTTGATAGAAGTGCAAGACTGGGGAAAACATGAAAAAAAAGGGGTAGATATACTTCCTAAACTACAAATTGTACTTGCGGCAGTAAAACAAGCTTCAGACGAAATCCGTTCCGACTTTAATTTATAATGCAAGCAGAAATAATAACCATAGGAGACGAAATTCTTATAGGTCAAATAATAGATTCCAATTCCGCATTTATTGCACAGCAACTAAATAAAATTGGTGTATCTGTTTATCAAATAACTTCGGTTCAAGACGATAAAGAACATATTTTAAAGTCACTACGCGAAGCAGAAGAAAACGCAGATATCATTATAGTCACTGGTGGATTAGGTCCAACAAAAGATGATATTACAAAAAAAACCATTGCAACTTACTTTCAAGATACGCTTGTACAAAATGCAGCAGTTTTAAAGAATATAGAGCTCCTTTGGGAGAAATATATAAAGCAACCACTTACCCAAGTTAATATAGACCAAGCCTTAATACCAAGTAAAGCAACCGCTTTAATGAATACTGTTGGTAGTGCTCCAGGAATGTGGCTAGAAAAAGGAAATAAAACCTTTATTTCACTTCCAGGAGTTCCTTTTGAGATGGAAGCATTAATAGATAATGAAGTGGTACCAAGGCTTCAAAAAAAATATAAATGCCCATTTATACTGCATAAAACCTTGCTTACTTATGGTTTAGGAGAAAGTAGTTTAGCGGAAAGAATAGAAGTTTGGGAAGATAATTTGCCAAAACATATTAAATTGGCATACTTACCCAATTTAGGGAAAGTACGTTTACGTCTTTCTGCAAAAGGAGACAATAAAGAAGAAATAATAAAAGAAGTAGACGAGCAAATTCGTTTATTACTTCCGCAAATAGAAGAATATTTTACAGGTTTTGAAGATCAAGAAGAATCCTTAGAAGCTTTAATTGCAAAAGAATTAACTTTTAGTAACCAAACTTTAGCAACAGCAGAAAGTTGTACTGGCGGAAAAATAGCAGAACGTATAACGTCAATATCAGGAGCGTCATCGTACTTTAAGGGAAGCGTGGTAAGCTATGCAACACAAATAAAAATAGAGGTGCTAAAAGTGCCAGAGGAGCTTATTGCAAAACATACGGTTGTAAGTGCTGAGGTAGCAGAAGCAATGGCATTAAATGTTTTGCAACTATTTAAAACCGACTTTGCAATAGCTACAACTGGAAATGCAGGGCCAACAAAAGACGATACCGATGAAGAAGTTGGAACCGTTTTTATTGCAATTGCAACAAAAGATACCGTATATTCTCAAAAATTCACCTTTGGAAAACCTAGAATAAAAGTGATAAATAAAGCTGTAAATAAGGCTTTTGAAATGCTTCAAAAAGAAATTTTAAAAAATAGATAAGAATAAGATTGGGGAAACGTAAAGAATTTGTATATTTGCACCTCGTTTTGAAATAACAATAATACATTTAGAACAATGTCAAGAGTTTGTGAACTTACAGGAAAGAAGGCAATGGTTGGAAACAACGTGTCTCACGCAATGAATAGAACTAAACGCACATTTGATGCGAATTTAATCAAAAAGCGCTTTTTTATTCCAGAGGAAGATAAGTGGATTACATTAAAAATATCTACATCAGCATTAAAAACTATTAATAAAATAGGTATTTCTGCTGCTTTAAAAGAAGCAAGAACCAAAGGTTTTATAAAATAATAGCCGCATTTAAAAGCTTAAGAAAATGGCAAGAAAAGGTAACAGAGTACAAGTGATATTAGAGTGCACAGAGCACAAAGCAACTGGTTTACCAGGAACTTCTCGTTATATTACAACAAAGAACAAAAAGAACACTCCAGATAGAATGGAAATTAAAAAATTCAATTCTACCTTAAAGAAAATGACTGTTCACAAAGAAATTAAATAATATTCTTTTATAGAATACTAAAACTATACGTCATGGCAAAGAAAACCGTAGCATCATTACAAACATCTGCAAAAAGATTAACAAAGGCAATCAAAATGGTTAAGTCTCCAAAAACAGGAGCTTACATGTTTGTAGAGTCTGTAATGGCACCAGATTTAGTAGCTGATTTTTTAGCAAAAAAATAAGTCTACTTAAAAAAAGATATTTTAAAGCTGCTTTCTTAAAGAAAGCGGCTTTTGTTTTATATTTACATTTCAGATTAATGACAATATTTCAGTAACTTAAAAAAGGCTCAACTATTGTTATTACATTTTGGCGTTACCTAAAGGTCAGGCTTTCCGCTATATCTTTTTGCAGAAAAAGCAAAAAGTATGTCGCTGCAATCCTTAACGCAGAAATACGTGAAGCAACAACTTCACCACTAAATAACAAACAACAAAACAACGATGAGTTTTTTTAAAAAAATATTTTCTTCAGAAAAAAAAGAAACATTAGACAAAGGTTTAGAGAAATCTAGCTCTAATTTTTTAGGTAAATTAAGTAAAGCGGTAGCTGGAAAATCTAAAGTAGATGAAGACGTTTTAGATAATTTAGAAGAAGTACTAGTATCTAGCGATGTTGGCGTAAACACAACACTAAAGGTCATTACACGAATTGAAGAGCGCGTTGCCAAAGACAAATACTTAGGTACCGATGAACTAAATAAAATACTTCGCGAAGAAATTGCAGCATTATTAAGTGAAACGCATTCTGGTGAAGAAACAGAATACACGATTCCTAAATTACCAAATCAAGCAGACGGAAGTAAAACGCCTTATGTACTTATGGTAGTTGGAGTAAATGGCGTTGGTAAAACGACAACCATTGGTAAATTAGCATATCAGTTTAAAAAACAAGGATTAAAAGTAGTGCTCGGTGCAGCAGATACTTTTCGTGCAGCAGCAATAGAACAATTGCAAGTTTGGGCAGATAGAGTAGATGTGCCAATGATACGTCAAGAAATGGGAAGTGATCCTGCTTCTGTAGCTTTTGATGCCTTAGAATCTGGAGTTAACCAAAATGCAGATGTTATTATAATTGATACTGCAGGACGTTTACACAACAAGATAAACTTGATGAATGAGCTTACTAAAGTAAAGCGTGTCATGCAAAAAGTAATTTTAGACGCGCCACATGATGTACTTTTAGTATTGGATGGTTCTACTGGACAAAATGCTTTCGAGCAAGCAAAACAATTTACAGCAGCAACAGAAGTTACCAGTTTAGCAGTTACTAAATTAGATGGTACAGCAAAAGGAGGTGTGGTAATTGGTATTAGTGATCAATTTCAAATTCCTGTAAAATATATCGGAGTTGGAGAAGGTATTGAAGATCTTCAAGTATTTAATAAATTCGAATTTGTAGATTCATTCTTCAAATAAAAATAAATATCCACATATAAAAAAAGCCTTAAGAATTTCTTAAGGCTTTTTTATGTTTGTAAAATAAGGACTATTGTGCAGTAACAGTTAATGGTCCAACCCAGGCGCTATATCCATTTGTTCCACCACAATTGGCACGTACGAAAAAATCGTAAGCTTGACCAGAGATAGAGGATGCATAAGTTATTCTAACGCTATCATAGGATGTCGCTGTTAGGTTTGCAGTAGATTCATTAAATGTTGTTCCTGCTATTATGCGGGCTACTTCCCAACTATTTTGAGAGTTTGGATGTGACCATGAAAAATTAAAATACTTACTTCCGCTAGCATCGGTCCCTGTTCCATTAGATGTAAAAACAGTAGGATCCACACAATTAGGGTTTGTAGGGTTTTCTAAAGTACTATATGTAAATGGTCCTGTCCAAGTGCTATACCCACTTACATTACAACTATTACGGATATAAAAATCGTATGCCGTATCCGCATTCAATCCGTTAATTCTTTTATAACTAGGGTAGCTATCCGTTATGGTTTCTGTAGTACCATTACCAAAAGTAAATCCTTGGGTGCCATATTGTATTTGAGATCCTCCGTATTCGCCATTGGACCAAGTTAAATCAATATGTTCATGCGTTACAGAATCTGGATATAAATCAACAGCTAAATTAGTAGGTGCATCACAATAAGGATTGTTCTCTAAAGTTACAAAAGAAAAAGGTCCAGCCCAATTGCTGTAACCATTGGTCTCATTACAAAATACTCTAGCATAGAATGCGTATTGGGTTTGCGGTTGTAAATTGGTTACATCTGCATAGGTCTCTGGAATAGTTAAAGTGGTTCCATTGCCTAGACTAAATCCTAAAGTGCCATATTCTACTTGATATAAAGAAGAATTTACATTAGAGTTCCAAGAAAGTGATGCTGTTGTGTTTGTTAAATTCGAAACATATAAGCCTCCTGGTGTAGAACAGTTGTTCGAGTCTCCAGAGTCATCGCTACCGCAACTCAATATAAATAAAGAGATTGTAAATAATAAAATAATTTTTTTCATAAAAAGGTATATAAGATTTTTCAGACGCGAATATAGAAATTGCATTTAAATAAAAAAAATGGTCGCAGAAAACGGCTATTCGTTAATTATAGCGTTTATTCTTTCCCAAAGATCATTATCAAAATTAGAAAGCACAAAGTTAGATTCATCGGCAGCTTCTCCCATACGAATAACCACTAATCTTTTACTTGGGACTACATAAATCTTTTGGTCATTTTTCCCCAAAGGTGCATACATGTCGTTTGGTGCGTTCGGAATTAATGAACCCGAAAATTCAAATGGTGTAGCTTGTAAATGATAGCTTGTTTTTCCATTCAGCCACCATAAATAACCATAAGATTCATTTATGCTTTGTGAGGTTTTGGTAGCTTGGTTAAGATAATTTGAAGATACCATTGGTGTGTTTTTCCATTTTCCGTTAGCCGAAATTAATAAACCAAAACGCGCCATGCTTCTGGTATTACTCCAATACACATTTAAATCACCTAAAGGAATCCAAGCTCCAGCCATGCCGATAGGGTCTTTTAGTTTTGTATTAAAATAACTAGTCCATGTTTGACTACTTGCTTGTGCAACGACATCTTGTAATTTAAAATACACATTATGGTAGGCCCAACTTTGACCAGCATCTGCAAGGTATTGTAAGTTGGGTGGTGAAATAGCATCTCCTAAACTATCGTCCAAGCCAGAAGTCATGGTTAGAACATTTTTACAAGTTATTTAGTTTTCTTTTTCTAGGGAGGCGCTTGTCCAACCAGTTCCTAAATAATCAGATACTTTATTATTTGTATCTATTAATTCTTCCTCTTCCGCAATTCCTATTAATGTAGCGGTTAGCGTTTTTCCTGCACTTGCCCAATACCATGAAGAAGAGGATGTATACCCATTCATCTATTTTTCTACAATAATTTTTCCGTTGTAAAGCAGAATAAAACTTTTGGTGTTTTTATCTTCTAAAAAATACAATAGAGGCTGTAAGCCGTTTTCGTTCCAGCCAATTTCAGAAATAAAATTAGTTTCCCAAGTATTAGAAGCCATTGGTGGAAAATATATGGAAGTCGTATTAGGGTTCGTGTCCGCAATGAATTTATCTGGTGGTTTTAATTTAAGACTGTTAAATATATAAAAGCTTTAATTAAGGTTGTATCTTTGCAGCCTGAAAAAAGATAGTATTAATTAACGAAATTTCCACTTTCGTGGGGAATGAATATGAGAACAAAGACGCTTAAAAAAAATAAAATCAACGTTATCACTTTGGGATGCAGTAAAAATGTGTACGATAGTGAAGTGTTAATGGGGCAACTGAAAGCCAATGGAAAAGACGTTGTTCATGAAGAGGAAGGAAATGTCGTGGTTATAAATACCTGTGGTTTTATTAATAATGCGAAAGAGGAAAGTGTAAATACTATTCTGGATTTCATGCAGAAAAAAGAAGCAGGAGAAGTCGATAAAGTATTTGTTACTGGTTGTCTTTCGGAAAGATATAAACCAGATTTACAAAAAGAAATTCCTAATGTAGATGCCTATTTTGGTACTACAGAATTACCTGCTTTGTTAAAAGCTTTAGGTGCAGATTATAAACATGAGTTAATTGGTGAGCGTTTAACTACTACGCCAAAAAATTATGCGTATTTAAAAATTGCGGAAGGTTGCGACAGACCTTGTAGTTTTTGTGCCATTCCATTAATGCGTGGAAAACATAAAAGTACACCAATTGAAGAGTTGGTTATTGAAGCGGAAAAATTAGCAGCAAATGGCGTTAAAGAACTTATTCTTATTGCGCAAGATTTAACCTATTATGGTTTAGATATTTATAAAAAAAGAAACTTAGCCGAACTTTTAGAAAACCTTGTAAAGGTTGAAGGTATAGAGTGGATTCGTTTGCATTATGCATTTCCAACAGGATTTCCTTTAGATGTGTTAGATGTTATGAATCGCGAAGCTAAAGTGTGTAACTATTTAGATATTCCGTTACAGCATATTTCAGATACTATTCTTAAAAGTATGCGTCGTGGTACTACTAAAGAAAAAACGACAAAACTTATTGGACAGTTTCGTGAAGCGGTCCCAAATATGACGATTAGAACAACCCTAATTGTTGGTTATCCTGGTGAAACCGAAGAGAACTTCCAAGAATTAAAACAATGGGTTCAAGATATGCGTTTTGAACGTTTAGGATGTTTTACTTATTCACATGAAGAGAACACACACGCTTTTAATTTAGAAGATGATGTGCCGCAAGAAGTGAAAACGGATAGAGCGAACCAAATCATGGAAATTCAATCGCAAATTTCTTGGGAATTGAATCAGCAAAAAGTAGGTCAAGAATTAAAAGTAGTTATCGATAGAAAAGAAGGAAACTATTTTGTGGGTAGAACAGAATTTGATTCTCCAGATGTAGATAACGAAGTGCTTATCGACGCTACAAAAACCTATTTAAAAACAGCAGAGTTTGTAACGGTGAAAATTACAGAAGCAGAAGATTTTGATCTTTATGGTGAGGTAATTTAACTAAGAAATAAATTTTAAAAAAAAAGGCAAGCGAATAGCTTGCCTTTTTTTTGCTTTCATCCATTATTTATAGCTCTTAATTATAAATAAGTAGGTATTGCGTAGGAAATAAAAAGGATATTTTTTAATAGAAAAAAACAAGGTTTAAAATGTTGCTTTTTAAAAGCTTATAAGGTTCTCTAGTGTTTAAGGGTGCAGATGCTATATTGTAAGTATTAAAACAGAAACAAGTACTTCTATACATAAAATTGTGTTGCAATAGTTTTAATTTGTAATCACTGTTTTATAGAGTATCTGTATGGTGAATGGTTATTTTTCTAAATTCTCTACAATAGCTTCAAAGTATCTAGTTGCAATTTCTTTTGCTCCTAATTCGTTGTAATGTAAATTATCAGCCATATACGCATCGGTCCAATTACTAGACATATCTACTAGAATAACTTTAGAAGAATCATTGGTTTGCTCATTGGCAACAGTGGCTAGGTTTTCAATAAATAAATTATAGACAACAATACCTTCTGGTGTCATTACATTGGATCTTCCAGGTGCAATACGTTCTAAAAATATAGTAATATTCGCATTGCTGTTTTGTAAAATATCGATGGTTTGGTTGATGTTATCTATAACTTCTTCCACCGGAATATTTCTAACTAAATCATTTCCGCCAATACCTAATAAAACAACATCTGGAGTTCCTACATCTGCAATAACATCTTCTATGTTTTCTAAAAGATCTTCGCTTTTAAACCCGCCAATACCTTCATGATCGGGGTCAAAAGACTTTCCTAGTAATAAAGGATACGAAGTATTGTCATTTTGAGTACCAACATAATCAATGTTCCATTGGTTAGAAATCAAGTTTTTCCATAAATCATATCGGTAACTTACAGAATTGCGAGTAGCGCCTTCCACTCTAGAATCGCCTAAAGGCATTATGGTAATTGCATTAGTATTAACATTTTTTTGTATAAAAGTATTAGATTTTTCTTCATTTTTGTGACAGTCTTGAAAAACGAAGAATGTCGCTAAAAGAAGAAACGGGAAAAGAATAACAGTTTTTTTCATTAAAAATATTTTAAGGACTAATAGATTTAAGAGACTAAAGATAAGATATTTCCTTTTTATTATGATTTATTAGATTTAAAAGTGAAAATAAAATATCTGAAATTAAAGAATAAAACACTGTATCTTTACCTTAAATATTGAAGTTTACTATGCCAACAGAATGTATTGCTTTTAAAAAAACCA
This sequence comes from Lacinutrix sp. MEBiC02595, assembly GCF_053601555.1. NCBI lineage: Bacteria > Pseudomonadati > Bacteroidota > Flavobacteriia > Flavobacteriales > Flavobacteriaceae > Lacinutrix > Lacinutrix sp. MEBiC02595. Next base: position 697,963 of record NZ_JBSHNU010000222.1, read on the forward strand.
ACTATTTCTCCTCTTTAATCTGTGATTATTTAGAGGAAAATAAGGAACTACAACCTTTTTATAATAATTTTCCGAAGCTAGAGAATTTTAAAAAGCAAATAGAAGAGAAAACAGCATCTGTTAAATCGGAGTCTAGAATTATTTTGTCGGAAGCCTTAAAAAAGCAATATGAGAACACGGAAGTTTCAGTGAAAACCCTTCAAAATATTGAAGACCTAAAACTAGATAATACCTTTACAATTACAACAGGACATCAATTAAACTTGTTTACAGGACCATTGTATTTCTTATTTAAAATTGTTTCTGTTATCAATCTAGCGGCGCAATTAAAACAAGAATATCCAGAGAGTAATTTTGTGCCAATCTACTGGATGGCAACCGAAGATCACGATTTTGAAGAAATTAATTATTTCAACTTCAAAGGAAAAAAAGTTCAGTGGAATAGAAATGCATCTGGAGCCGTTGGAGAACTTTCTACCGAAGGCTTAGATGATGTATTTGATGTTTTTACTAAAGAACTTGGTTCTGGGAAAAATGCAGAAACCTTAAGAGAACTATTTCAATCGGCATATTTAAAACATGATAATTTAGCAGATGCAACACTTTATTTAGCAAATGCTTTGTTTGCCGAATATGGTTTGGTAATTGTAGAAGCAAATACTAAAGATTTAAAACAATTATTTGTTCCTTATATCGAAGAGGAACTCTTAAATCAAACTTCTTTTAAAACGGTTTCGGAAACCAATAAACGACTTGAAGCATTATCCAGCGTTAGTAAAATTCAGGTAAACCCGAGAGAAATAAATTTATTCTACTTAAATAAAAACCTTAGAGAGCGAATCGTTTTTGAAGATGAAGCCTATAAAGTGCTGAATACAGATATTACGTGGAGTAAGAATGAGATACTAAAAGAAGTCTCAGACTTCCCGCAACGCTTTAGTCCTAATGTAATCATGCGGCCTTTATATCAAGAAGTAATTCTGCCAAACCTTTGTTATACAGGTGGTGGAGGTGAACTTGCATATTGGTTGCAATTAAAAGATTATTTTGAAGTCGTAAAAGTGCCTTTTCCAATGCTATTACTAAGAAATTCTGCTTTAATAAAAACCGAAAAGCAAGCGGGTAAATTAAGTAAACTTAACATATCTAATGAAGATTTATTTTTAAAACGAGATGCTTTTATTAATAAAAAAGTACGACAAATTTCTAATATCGATATCGATTTTTCTGAGCAATTAAAAGAATTGCAAGCGCAGTTTAAAGATTTATATACTTTAGCCGAACAAACAGATACCTCTTTTATAGGCGCAGTTGCAGCACAAGAAAAAAAGCAAATAAACGGATTGCAACACCTAGAGAAACGTTTGCTTACCGCACAAAAAAGGAAACTAAAAGATCAAGTAGAACGCATGACCGAACTGCAAAATGAGCTGTTTCCGAATGCGAGTTTACAAGAACGTAACACCAATTTCTCGGAACTGTATTTAGAATTCGGAGAGCAATTAGTGCCAAAATTAATAGAAGAGTTAAAACCGTTACAAGGCGATTTCACTATAATTACGATGTAGAAGAGGTTTGTAGTCGTAATTCTTTGTACAGAGTAAACGATTTTCCTTTTTACCTATTATTTCTTTCCATGTAGTTTTAATGTCACCTGGAGCGCAGTCGAAAGGTCTTTAGTGAGTAGCGATCCGTGTTCAGTGAACAGTCCGAGTTATCGATTTCAACTTAGCACCTTTACGCCTTCGAGAGGAATAGATTTCTCCGTGAATCTTAATAATCATTCACTTTTCTACGCTACGCCTTCGCGAGAACATCGTTTTTACCCATATTTTCAACTTCCAAAAAAACAAGTACCTAAAATTCTATTAAAAAAGTTTACGTATCGTTCCCGATTAAAAAATCAATTCCTATTTTTGCGCATGCAACACAACAAGGTACTTATATTAGATTTCGGATCGCAATACACACAACTAATTGCGCGTAGAGTTAGAGAGCTTAACATCTTATCCGAAATACATCCATTCAATAAAATTCCTGCAAACATAGAAGATTACAAAGCTGTAATCCTTTCTGGTAGTCCAAATTCTGTAAGAGGAGAAGACGTATTACACCCAGATTTATCTAAAATTAGAGGCCATAAACCTTTATTAACCGTTTGTTATGGCGCGCAATACTTAGCACATTTTTCTGGTGGTGAAGTAGCACCTTCAAACACTAGAGAATATGGTAGAGCTAACTTAAGTTTTGTAAAAGAAGACGAAGCATTTTTTAGCCAAATCTCTAAAGGAAGCCAAGTATGGATGAGCCATAGTGATACCATAAAAACCTTGCCAACAAACGGTGTGCTTTTAGCAAGTACGCACGATGTGGAAAATGCAGCATATAGAATTGAAGGCGAAAAAACATACGCGATACAATTCCATCCAGAAGTATATCACTCTACAGACGGAAAACAATTACTAGAAAATTTCTTAGTTCATATTGCAGGTTTGGACCAAGATTGGACACCAGATTCTTTTGTAGAAGAAAGCGTTCAAGCACTAAAAGATAAATTAAAAAACGATAAAGTAGTACTCGGTTTATCTGGAGGCGTAGATTCTTCCGTAGCTGCAATGTTACTGCATAAAGCCATTGGTGAAAACCTATATTGCATCTTTGTAAACAATGGTTTACTTCGTAAAAACGAATACGAAAGCGTATTAGAGCAATACAGCGGCATGGGCTTAAATGTAAAAGGAGTAGATGCTTCGGCACGCTTTTTGGATGCACTTGCAGGATTGAGTGATCCAGAATTAAAGCGTAAAGCAATTGGTCGTGTATTTATCGAAGTGTTTGATGACGAAGCACACCAAATAGAAGACGTAAAATGGCTAGCACAAGGAACCATTTATCCAGATGTTATAGAAAGTGTTTCTGCAACTGGCGGACCAAGTGCAACCATAAAAAGTCACCATAATGTAGGTGGTTTGCCAGACTTTATGAAGCTTAAAATTGTAGAACCACTAAAAGCATTATTTAAAGATGAAGTACGTCGTGTTGGTGCTTCTATGCAAATGGACAAGGCGCTTTTAGGTCGTCATCCATTTCCAGGACCAGGACTTGCCATCCGTATTTTGGGAGATATCACTCCAGAAAAAGTACGTATTTTGCAAGAAGTAGACGCGGTATTTATAGACAACCTAAGAAAATGGAATCTCTATGATAGCGTTTGGCAAGCAGGAGCAATCCTTCTTCCTGTAAATAGCGTTGGTGTAATGGGCGATGAGCGTACCTATGAGAAATGTGTCGCACTTCGAGCGGTCGAAAGTACCGATGGTATGACGGCAGATTGGGTAAATTTACCGTATGAATTTTTACAAAAAACCTCTAACGAGATAATAAATAAAGTAAAAGGCGTTAATAGAGTAGTGTACGATATTAGTAGTAAGCCACCAGCAACCATTGAGTGGGAATAACAAAACGTCACTTCGAGTGTTTTTTTGAGGCACGAAAAAATAGTATCGAGAAGTTGGGCGTTACTTTTTGCTCATACCTACAAGGTTTTTAAAACCTTGCAGGATCACAAAAAGTCAGGCTTTCCGCTTTATCTTTTGTAAAAAAAACAAAAGGATATCGCATCAATCCTTAACGCAAGCATACTTACTAATGTAAGTAAACAGTACAAAGTTTAGGACTGTTAATAAAGATAAGAATCAATAAAAAAGATACCTGCTAAGTTTATCTAGAGCAGCGTCGAAAGACAGGCATTTAATATGAAGAATTTAATATACATATTCAGTTTCGTTTTATTATTCAGCTGTGCAACAACAACACAAGCACAAAACTATAAAACACATAAAGTAAAATCCGGAGAAACTATTGAAGCTATTGCTAAACAATACCAGGTAACGCCGTATGAGATATATGCATTAAATCCAGATGCTAAAAAAGAATTAAAGAACAATGCGGTTCTAATTATTCCAAATTCTAAAATAGCAACGCCAGAAACCACAACGACAATTGTAAGAGAGTTTCAAAGTTTTAAAGAACATAAAGTAAAACGTAAAGAAACGCTGTACAGTTTATCTAAAAAATATAATGTAGAGCAAGCCGAAATTAAAAAACATAATCCGTCATTATATGCCAATAACCTGCGTAAAGGAGATCGAATAAAAATTCCAATATATAAAACTAAAACAGTAGTCGAAACGGTAAAAACAACTAAAGATTATGCGGTTTTACCAAAGGAAGGAAAATGGAGAATTGCGTATAAATTTGCGATTACAGTAGCGGAACTAGAAGCGCTAAACCCTAATATGTCTGCGACACTGGATGTTGGACAAATAATACAAGTGCCAAATCTAGAAAAAGAAGAGGTAAAACAAATTGACGAAAGATATTCGTACTATTCGGTGTTACCAAAAGAAGGTTTTTATAGATTAAAAATCAAATTAGGATTAGAGCAAGAAGAATTAGAAGCTTTAAACCCAATATTAAAAGAAACAGGATTAAAATCAGGAATGGTTTTAAAAATTCCTTTTTCTAGTGACATAACAGAAACAGGAGAATCTTTAGCGAATAGTACAACGGCTGCTGCTTCCAGTCTAGTTAGTAAAATTAGAAATTACGAAACTAAAAACATTGCAATCCTATTGCCTTTTAAATTAAATAGAGTGAATTCAGATTCTGTTTATGATGCTAAAAAGAAAATTGAAAACGATAACTTTTTAGGTACTTCCTTAGATTTTCATTCCGGAGTTTTAATGGCAGTAGATTCGCTTAAAAAATTAGGGATTTCTTTAAAAGTAGATGTATACGATACTAAAAATGAATTAAGCGAAGTTTCCAATTTATTAAGTACTAAAAATTTAGAAAATGCAGATGCGGTTATTGGTCCGTTAATAACTAAAAATTTCGAACGTGTAGCTTCCCATTTAAAAGGGAAAAATATTCCGGTAATTTCTCCTAATTTAAAGGATTTAAAATTATCAGAAAACGTATTTCAATCCATGCCTTCTTCCGCTTTATTAAAAACAAAAATGATTAGTTTTGTTAAGGCAGATAGTACAAAAAGTCATGTCATTATTATTGCAGACGCTAAAAATTCAGCAACTAGTAATGGGATAAAAAGAGAAGTTGGTACGGCATCACAAATACACTCTAGAAAAGATAAAGACGGGAAAGATTCATATTATGTTTTAGAAAGTGATATTGTTGGTAAATTAAAACCAGGAAAGAATATTATCTTTTTAGAAACCGAAAATTACACTTTTGTATCTAATGTGACTAGTATTTTAAACGCATTAAATAATGACGATACTAAAATTGTTTTAGCAACTACCAATATGAATGCTGCCTTTGAGCATGATGAAATTTCAAACTATCATTTATCAAACCTTAATTTTCATTTCCCAACCGTTTCTAAAACCTATAATGAAGATGATGATAATGGTTTTGCTAAAGCGTACAAGAAAAAATACGGAGCAACTCCAAATAAAACAGCAGTTAGAGGTTTCGATTTAATGATGGATGTGGTTTTACGTCTTTCGGCTTCCGATAATATGTATACTTCGGTAAATGAATTTCCACTAACGGAATACATAGAAAATAAATTCGCATATCATAAAAACCTTTTCGGAGGATATTATAACAATACGATTTACGTTGTAAAATATGAAGATTTAAAAATTGTAGAAGCAAAATAAAATGTTTTTAAGAATAGTCCTTATCTGTTTTTGTATAGGCACACTTCATAAAGAAGAGTCTACAATTGCTTGGAGCGAATCGTACCAACTTTCTTGGAGCGATTTTAAAGGACCTTCAAAAACAGATACAGATGCAGTAGCAACAACGGCTTCTGGTATAACGTTTAGCTATTCCATTAAAAAAACAAGAAAAAACGAAGTCGTAGGTTTTAAAACGAAAATATTCGCGCATTTTTATCCGGAGAAATCTTGGTATAAAGCAGAAATAGCGGATAGACATATTTTAGCGCATGAGCAATTTCATTTTAATATTACAGAGTTGTATGCTAGAAAGTTTAGACAACGCGTATCGCAATTAGAGGCATCACCTGCTTTAAATAAGCAATTAGATAAAATACATCAAGAGATTAATCAAGAGCTTTCTAATCTTCAAAAACTGTATGATGCAGAAACCGATTTTTCTAGAAATTACGAACTACAATCCCATTGGCAAAATCATATCGAAATCGAATTAGCCAAATTAGATACCTTTAAATCTAAACAATAGGCATGCAATTACAGCCAGATAGAGAATTCCTTGTAAAATTAGCACATACTAAAATGCCTTTTGGTAAGTATGAAGGTAGATATTTAATAGAATTACCAGAATATTACGTGGTTTGGTATCATAACAAAGGATTCCCAAAAGGGAAACTTGGTGAAATGCTAGAAACGGTGTATACCTTAAAATTAAATGGTTTAGAAAACCTAATTAGAAACATCCAGAAGAATTTTCCGAAGAAGTAGGTTTGTGTAGATGGATTGGAGGTTCGTTGCTGAGAAATCATTTCCATGGTTTTATACAATATCCAATGAAGTTTGGTTATTTCTCCAACAAAATCAAGTCCAAATATGCCCAAAACCGCGAAGAAATTCCTCTGAAAAATAAACTACCAAACCTGTAAATTTTCAAACTTAAAATTGTAAATTTGCTCGCGTTTAACAGCGCAACATGACAACTACAACAAAATACATATTTGTAACAGGAGGAGTAACATCTTCCCTTGGAAAAGGGATTATTGCTGCCTCTTTAGCTAAACTACTTCAAGGGCAAGGTTACAGAACTACTATTCAAAAATTAGATCCTTATATCAATGTAGATCCAGGAACGTTAAATCCGTATGAGCATGGCGAATGTTATGTTACAGATGATGGCGCAGAAACGGATTTAGATTTAGGACACTACGAACGTTTTTTAAACGTACCAACTAGTCAAGCAAACAACGTAACTACAGGACGTATTTACCAAAGTGTGATTGAAAAAGAACGTCGTGGCGAATTTTTAGGAAAAACGGTTCAAGTAATCCCGCACATTACCGACGAAATTAAAAACAGAATACAGATTCTTGGAAACTCTGGTGATTACGATGTGGTAATTACAGAAATAGGAGGAACTGTTGGGGATATAGAATCGCTTCCTTACATAGAAGCTGTGCGTCAATTAAAATGGGATTTAGGCGATAATAATGCGATAGTTATTCATTTAACATTAGTACCTTATTTATCGGCTGCTGGCGAATTGAAAACCAAACCGACCCAACATAGTGTGAAGACATTAATGGAAAGTGGTGTTATGGCAGACATTCTAGTTTGTAGAACAGAACACGAATTACCAGTGGAGTTACGCAAAAAACTTGCTAAATTTTGTAATGTAAGAGAAGAAGCGGTTATACAATCTATTGATGCTTCTACTATTTATGATGTACCAAATTTAATGCTAGAACAAGGCTTAGATAAAGTAGTTTTAAAGAAACTAGCTTTAGAAAGTCATACGCCAGACTTAACCCAATGGAATAAGTTTTTAACAAGACATAAAAATCCAAAAACCGAAGTTACTATTGGTTTAATTGGAAAGTATGTAGAATTACAGGATTCTTATAAATCTATTTTAGAATCTTTTATTCACGCTGGAGCGGAAAATGAAGTAAAAGTAAATATAGAGTCTATACATTCAGAGTATTTGAATGCCGATAATATAAAAATGAAGCTTTCCCATTTAGATGGTGTTTTGGTTGCACCAGGATTTGGAGAACGTGGTATTGATGGTAAAATTGCAGCTGTAAAATATGTACGTGAAAACAATATTCCTTTCTTCGGAATTTGTTTAGGTATGCAAATGGCAGTCATTGAATTTGCTAGAAACGTACTAAAGATTGAAGGTGCAAATTCCTTTGAAATGGATCCAGAAACTAAAAACCCTGTGATTAGTTTAATGGAAGAACAAAAAACCATTACAGATAAAGGTGGAACGATGCGTTTAGGTGCTTGGTCCTGCGATCTTAAAAAAGATAGCATTGTTGCTAAAGTCTATAAATCGGAAACCATTAAAGAAAGACATAGACATCGTTATGAGTTTAATAATGTGTATAAAGAACAAATTGAAGCAGCAGGAATGCTGGCAACAGGATTAAACCCAGAAACAGGTTTGGTAGAAATTGTAGAAATACCAGAACATCCTTGGTTTGTTGGTGTGCAATATCATCCAGAATATAAAAGTACGGTTTCAAATCCGCATCCTTTATTTGTCGCATTTGTAAAAGCAGCATTAAAACACAAAAAAAGTAAGTAAAGTGTCACTATGGCACAAATGTAAGATTGGTCATATTTTTGACTATTAAAACTTTTAGACCTGACAGGTTTTTGAAATCCGTCAGGTCTTAATTAATATAATATGGAAGAAAAAAAACTAGACATTAATTCAATAATAGGATTCATCCTAATATTCGGAATTTTGGTGTACATGATGTACATGAACCAGCCATCTGCGGAAGAACAGGAAGCGGAAGCAATTGCAAAACAAGAGCAACTTGAAGCAGAACAAAAAGCAGAAGTTCAAGACGATACTTTGGTTACCACTGCCGAAGATTTTTCTGTAGGAGCAGTTACAGATTCTACACAACTAGTAACATTAAAGAATAAATTAGGTGCTTTTGCTTATGCATCGACGCTAGCGTCTGCTACCAATAAAGAAACATTGGTAGAGAATGGTGTGCTAGCTTTAAAATTTAGTAATAAAGGTGGTTATCTTAGTGAGGTTAAATTAAAGAAGTTTGTAGATTACGATTCTGTTCCAATTTACTTGGTTAGAGATGGTAACACTGCTTTTAATATTAGTTTTAATACTTCAGATAATAGAAATTTAAATACACAAGATCTATTTTTTGAGCCAACAATTACGAAAAGCGGAGAAAACACCGTAGTTTCTATGAAGCTAAAAGTATCTCCAACACAATTTTTAGAATACAGATACGAGCTAATTCCTAATGATTATATGGTGAATTTCACTATTAGATCGCAAGGATTGAGTAGCATCGTAAATGGTACTCAAAAAATAAATTTAGATTGGAAACTGAAAACCTTCAGACACGATAAAAGTGTCGCTTATGAAAATAGATATACGCGTTTAACGTACCAACATGAAGAAGATAAAATTGACAAGTTAAGTCCTTCTGGAGATGATGAAGAAACGCTAGAAGATGTAAACTGGTTATCGTACAGACAGCACTTTTTTAGTTCTATATTGGTTTCCGATAAACCTTTAAAAGATGTAGTGATAACATCTAAAAACTTAGTTTTAGATGAAGAAATAGACACCGTTTCAACTAAAGTATTTACAACTAAAATACCATTAGAGTTACAAGCGGGAGAGTTTGCGCAACCTTTACGATTTTATTTCGGACCAACAGATAACAAGGTTCTTAAAAAGTACGATATTGGTTTAGATGATAGTATTCCTTTTGGATGGGGGATTTTTGGTTGGATTAACCGTTTCCTTTTTGTACCATTATTTAGCTTTTTAAGTGGGTTCTTGCCTTATGGAATAGCTATTGTTGTAATGACTGTTTTAATTAAACTGTTACTTTCATTTGTGCAGTACAAGCAATTTTTATCGCAAGCAAAGCTTAAAATTATTAAGCCAGAATTAGATGCAATAAAAGAAAAGTACAAAGACAACAAAATGAAAATCCAACAGGAAACAATGGCGTTGCAAACAAAAGCAGGAGCTAGTCCGTTAAGTGGGTGTTTACCAGCTTTAATACAGCTCCCTGTGTTTTATGCACTGTTTCAATTTTTTCCTTCTGCTTTCGATTTAAGACAAAAAAGTTTCCTTTGGGCAGATGATTTGTCTTCTTATGATGTGGTTGCAGACTTACCATTTCACATTCCTTTTTATGGAGATCACGTAAGTTTATTTCCAATATTAGCTTCTATCGCTATTTTCTTTTACATGAAAATGACAACAGGACAACAAATGGCTTCACAACCTACGCAAGAAGGGATGCCAGACATGCAGAAAATGATGAAGTATATGATTTACTTTTCACCAATAATGATGTTGTTTTTCTTTAATAATTATGCGTCAGGATTAAGTTTATATTACTTTATTTCTAATGTTATTAGTATAGGTATTATGCTTGTAATTAAGAATTACATTTTAGATGAAGATAAAATACATGCTAAAATTCAAATCAGTAAATCGAAGCCTAAAAAACAGGGTAAATTTGCTAAAAAGATGTCGCAAATGATGGAAGAAGCAGAAAAACAAAAGCAATCTAAAAATAAGAAGTAATATAAACTTCTAATAAAATAAGAAAGCTGCTATTTGTTTTAAAACTTTGGCAGCTTTTTTGCTATAATCATTTAGTGATTGGGTTGTTGTTGTTGTTCTAACAATTTTAATTACATACTAACGTTATTTTAAATATGAAAAATATACTATTCCTTTTTGGTTTTTTACTTTCTATTTTAGCTACTGCACAAGATGTAAATCAATTAGATGCGGAAGGTAAAAGACATGGAGTTTGGAAAAAGAATTTCGAAGACACCGACGTTTTACGTTACCAAGGGGAATTTTCTCATGGTAAAGAAATTGGTGTTTTTAAGTTTTATAAGAAAGTAAATGGGAAAGCTGTTTTGGCTGCCAATAAGCAATTCCATACAGATAGTGATATTGCGCAAGTTTCCTTTTATGCTTCTTCAGGAAAATTGATTAGTGAAGGGCAAATGAATGGTAAATTATACGTTGGTACTTGGACGTACTATCAAAATAAAACCAAAAGCATTCTAAGTAAAGATACCTATAATGATAAAGGCGAATTACATGGTGCGCGTTTAGTGTACTATGATGATGGTGTTTTAGCTCAAAAAGAATCCTATGTAAACGGAAAACTTCACGGTCCTTCTACTTGGTATACAGAAAAAAGTATTGTGGTAAAAGAGTATGTTTATGATACAGGAGAATTACATGGTCCAGCAAGGTTTTTTGATAAAACCGGCGTTATGGTTTTACAAGGACAATACCAAAGAGATAGAAAACATGGTGTCTGGAAATACTACGAAAATGGTACATTGGTAAAGGAGAAAGATTTTACGAGAAAGAGTAACAATCCATATAAAAGATAATTACAAATAGGTGTAAAATATAAGCTCCTTACTTGCGTAAGGAGCTTTTTTTTAGGTAGTCTTTTTTTTAATGAATAAGCTATTAATCAATCTAAATGAAAGGGGATACCTAAATTATGATACGAAATTAATATTTTTTATAGTTTCTAGTTAATAATAACTTGTTTTTTCGACTAACGGCATGTTATTTTAACAAAGCATTATAATTTAAGATAATTCAATTTTTTTTATTCGTAATTTTGAAGCAGGAAAATAAACCATTGGAAACCGTTGTTTTTAAGGGGTGTTTTTTTTGATGAATTACATCTGACCCTAAAATAAAATATAAAGAAAACAGATGAAAAGAGTAATAGTAGGACTTTCAGGAGGAGTAGATTCAAGCGTTGCTGCTTATTTATTAAAAGAGCAAGGTTATGAAGTAATAGGCTTGTTTATGAAAAACTGGCACGATGATACGGTAACCATTTCTAATGAATGTCCGTGGTTAGACGATAGTAATGATGCCATGCTTGTTGCAGATAAATTAGGTATTCCTTTTCAATCCGTAGATTTAAGTGTGCAATACAAAGAGCGCATTGTAGACTACATGTTTAAAGAATATGAAAAAGGAAGAACGCCAAACCCAGATGTACTTTGTAATAGAGAGATCAAGTTTGATGTGTTTATGAAAATAGCTTTAGAACTTGGTGCAGATTATGTCGCAACTGGGCATTATTGCAGAAAAGGAACTATAACAAATAATGGAAAAGAAACCTTTCAATTACTTGCTGGAGCAGATGATAATAAAGATCAATCGTATTTTTTGTGTCAGTTGTCACAAGATCAATTAGCAAAAGCATTATTTCCTATAGGCGAATTAAAAAAACCAGAAGTAAGAGAAATTGCTGCAAAATTAGATTTAATTACTGCAGATAAAAAAGACTCTCAAGGTCTATGTTTTATAGGTAAAGTACGTCTTCCAGATTTCTTACAACAACAATTAAAACCTAAAGAAGGTGTTATTGTAGAAATACCAGAAAGCAATGCATCTTTTCATAGAGAAGTACCTTCTTTTTCTAATAAGAAAGAGGAATTAGTATACTTATCGGAAAAAGCAGATTTTAAAGTCGCAGATGGTAAAGCTGTAGGGAAACATCAAGGAGCACATTATTTTACTAAAGGACAACGGAAAGGTCTCGCTGTTGGTGGTACCGTAGAACCTCTGTTTGTTATTGATACAGATGTTAATGACAATGTAATTTACACCGGACAAGGAAAAAATCATCCAGGTTTATATAAAAGAGCACTTTTTGTGTCTAATGAAGAAATTCATTGGGTACGTGAAGATTTAGCACTTCAAGTAGATGAAACTATGGAAGTGTTGGCACGAATTCGATATCGTCAAGAGTTACAAAAAGCGACCTTATATCAAGTAGATTCTGGAATGTATGTAGAATTTGAAGCACCGCAATCTGCCATTCAAGAAGGACAGTTTGTAGCTTGGCATCATGGAGATGAGCTTTTAGGTTCTGGAGTTATTTCGTAATACTTATCCTTGCGAAGATAAAAATGGAAGTGATTTGTAAATATTATGTTCTAATTATTTCGGTTTTTAAGATGCACAATTATTATTAATTACATTTTAAAGGCATTGTCAGTTCGAGTGAAATTGTTTTTACAATTTTGTATCGAGAACATTTCTATTGCCCAAGTGTAATCAAATTCTTAAATTACCATCTTTAAACTCACTGTCATGCTGAACGTAGTCGAAGCATCTTAGTAAATACAGAAAAATGCAAAATAGAATCACACAGTTATTCAAAATAAAACACCCAATTATTCAAGCAGGAATGATCTGGAATTCTGGATGGAAACTGGCATCAGCAGCTAGTAATGCTGGAATTTTAGGATTAATAGGAGCAGGAAGTATGTATCCAGATGTGTTAAGAGAACATATTCGGAAATGTAAAAAAGCAACCGATAAACCTTTTGGTGTTAACGTTCCAATGTTATATCCTAACGTGGAAGAAATCATGAATATTATTGTAGAAGAAGATGTCCAGATTGTATTCACCTCTGCAGGTAACCCTAAAACGTGGACCAAATGGTTACAAGAAAAAGGAATAACGGTTGTACATGTTGTTAGTAGTGTAAAATTTGCCTTGAAAGCACAAGAAGCAGGAGTAGATGCAATAGTTGCCGAAGGTTTTGAAGCTGGAGGACATAATGGTAGAGATGAAACAACAACGCTTACCTTAATTCCAATGGTGAAAGAACATTTACAAATACCGCTAATAGCAGCGGGAGGAATTGCAACCGGACAAGCCATGTTAGCAGCAATGATTTTAGGAGCAGATGGGGTTCAAGTTGGGAGTCGATTTGTTGCTAGCGAAGAAAGCTCAGCACACCAAGCATTTAAAAAAGTGGTTGTAGATGCTAAGGAAGGCGATACACAACTTACATTAAAAGAATTAGCGCCAGTTCGATTGATTAAAAATAAGTTTTATAATCAACTTCAAGAATTGTATAAAACGTCTCCAACACCAGAACAACTAAAAGAATTATTAGGACGAGCAAGAGCAAAACGAGGTATGTTTGAAGGCGATTTGGAAGATGGCGAATTAGAAATCGGACAAATAGCAGGATTGATTCACGATATTAAACCTACAGCACAAATTGTTGCAGATATGCTATTGGAATTTGAGGAAGCTAAGCAAAAAATCGCTGCATTATAATTAAAATTTAATTCGTAAATCATAAAACGAAGCACTACTTTTGCCAAATGATTTATTCCTATTGCGATAGCTTATTTTTATTTTGAAATATAACGCAAAAGGTATTTAATTTTTTTAAAAAACCTACCGTTAAATGGTGCTTAGTGATTACACAAAAGAATTTAAATACAACTGGAAACTAGCAGCACCCGTAATGTTGGGTATGCTTGGTCATACCTTTGTACAGTTTGTAGATAATATTATGGTTGGCCAAATGGGTACTGCAGAATTAGCGGCGGTTTCTCTTGGGAATAGTTTTGTATTTATAGCCATGTCTTTAGGAATTGGTTTTTCTACAGCAATAACTCCTTTGGTTGCAGAAGCAGATACCGCAAATGATTTTAAACAAGGAAAATCGGCTTTCAAGCACGGTCTGTTTTTGTGTACGGTTTTAGGACTTTCCCTATTTTTTATGCTGTATTTAGCCAAACCACTTATGTATCTTATGAAGCAACCTCTTGAGGTTGTGGAGCTAGCAATACCTTATTTAAACCTAGTAGCTTTTTCGTTAGTACCGTTAATTATATTTCAAGCTTTTAAGCAGTTTAGTGACGGTTTGTCCATGACGCGTTACCCAATGTATGCAACTATTTTAGCAAATGTGATCAATGTGGTTTTAAACTACTTGTTTATTTTTGGGAAATTTGGTTTTCCAGAACTTGGTATTATTGGTGCGGCGTATGGTACTTTAGCTTCGCGTATTGTAATGGTTATTTACTTATGGTGGCTGTTAAAAGGAAAAGAGAAGTCTAAAAACTATGTCACTAATATTAAGTTTTTTGTGCTAGAAAGTAGCATGTTAAAAAAACTAATGGGTTTGGGAGCGCCTAGTGCTATGCAAATGTTTTTTGAGGTTGCCATATTTACAGCAGCTATTTGGTTAAGTGGTTTGTTAGGAAAAAATCCGCAAGCAGCAAACCAGATTGCATTGAATTTAAGTTCGATGACCTTTATGATTGCAATGGGATTAAGCGTTGCGTCTATGGTGCGAGTTGGTAATCAAAAAGGACTACAGAACTATGTGGAGTTACGAAGAATTGCTTTCTCCTTATTTTTACTAGGAATCCTTTTTGCAACTTGTTTTGCCTTACTGTTTTTTGCGTTTCATGACCAACTACCTAAATTGTATGTAGATTTGGATGATGCGAAAAACTTTGTAGATAATACAGAAGTAGTTGCCATAGCATCCAAACTAATGCTTGCTGCAGCCATTTTTCAAATAAGTGATAGTATTCAAGTTGTCGTTCTTGGTGCCTTACGTGGTTTGCAAGATGTGAAGATACCAACGATTATTACGTTTATTTCCTATTGGCTAATAGGTTTTCCTATCAGCTGGTTTTTAGGAAAAGAAGAAGCTTATGCTAGTTTTGGTATTTGGTTAGGTTTACTTGCAGGACTAACAACAGCATCTATATTATTGTATATTCGTTTTAACTATTTGACTAAAAAATTAATTAAATCAAAACATGGAACTACCTAAATTTATACTTGGCGACAATACGGATTATCCGAATGCAATCTTTGTAATACATACCGAATTTCCAATGTTTATTATCAACTTGGAAGATGATGAAGTAGAATGGTTAGAAGATTTTGATCAACACGATCAAAAAGAATTGGAATTAGAAACCGAAAATTTAATAGTAGAAGCAACTGCTTTCTACGATAGAGAAGTAGCGCGTTACGACGAGTAATTGCGTTAAGGATTGCAGTGAAAATCCTTTTTTATTTTTTTTAAAAAAGATTGTAACGTAAAGCCTGACTTTTTGCGATCCTGCAAGATTGGTACTACATTTGTTTTTGGTATCTACAGGTAGCAGGCAAGAGCAAAAAGAAACGCCCAAAAAATAGAAAATGTTAGACCAACTGATTCAATACGATAAAGAATTATTCTTATTTTTAAATAATTTAGGAACCCCAACTTGGGATGCTTTCTGGTTATTATTAACCAATAAGCTCACCTTTATTCCTTTATACGCTTTGTTATTATTTTTAATCTATAAGAAATTTGGGTTAAAAACGGTAGTCTTTTCTGTTTTGCTAATTGCACTTATGGTTACGTTTACCGACCAAATCACCAATCTTTTTAAACATGGTTTTCAACGTCCAAGACCTTGCAGACAAGAAGGTGTTATGGAACAAATGCGTTTTATAGCGGTGCGTTGTGGACCTTATGGTTTCTTTTCAGGGCATGCTTCAAACACAATGGCTGCAGCAGTATTTGCAGGTTTATTATTAAGACCTTATTATAAAAAACTGATTTTCATTTTACTTTTTTGGAGTGCTGTGGTTGCATATAGCAGAATTTATGTAGGTGTACATTATCCTTTAGATGTACTTTGCGGAATGACTTTTGGCGCACTTTCTGGTTTTATGTTTTATAAAATAATGAGTTATATTATTAAGCGTTATGTGGTAGTAAATGAGATGTAAAGGATGAAAAATATATTTGTGTTTTAATTGTTTAGAAAACGAAACACGGAATTAAAAGAAAAATGACATGTTTAGACATCAAGGTAAAAGTAGAACTTTAAAACACAATCTACGAATTGCTACCATCTTGTCTTTTGTAGCAGGAATTGTTAATGTTACAGGGTTTTTATCTTTTCATCAGTTAACAACAAATGTAACGGGACATTTTGCATTATTTATTAGTGATGTTGCTAATTTTGAATTTTGGAAAGGAACCATTTATTTCCTTTATATTTTTTCTTTTCTCTTTGGTTCTTTTCTGTCTAGTTTTCTTATTGAAAAGTATAGAGAAAACAAGAAACTTAATGTTTTTGTGCTGCCAACAAGTATCGAATGTTTTGTTTTAATCTGCATTGCTATTCTAAGTAATGTTACCGAAATGCAATATCCAGATGTTATTGTTTGTTTGCTGCTTTTTGCAATGGGATTACAAAATTCTTTTGTTACAAAAATCTCTAATGCTGTGGTTAGAACCACACATTTAACGGGACTCTTTACCGATTTAGGTATTGAACTTTCGCAATTGTTTTTTCCGGAATCGCATCCCAATAGAGAGAAAATTAAGCAGACTATAAAATTACGTGTCTACATCATTTGCTTCTTCTTTCTTGGTGGAATAATGGGAGGATTTCTATATTCTAATATTGGTTTGAAATTAAATACGCTTATTTTGGGAGCTATTATTTTATTAATAAGTCTGTTTTATGATGATTTAAAATATAGAGTAATCCGAACCAAAAGAAAGTATACACAAAGAAAAAAAAAGAAGCGTAAAAAAGTATAAAAAGAGTACTAGATCCTCTATGCTGCCGTTATTTGAAAACGAGTTATATAAAGACACTCCTAATTCTAAAAAACAGTTTCTTGCGCATCCTCATGCTTTTCGAAGTGAGTCCTGCGTTAGAAATGTTGTAAAAACCACCTTCACTTATAACCAGAGAAAGGAAGCTTAAATTAATTGAATAAAATAAATTAACTTAGCACTATAGCTAATGTATAATTTTAAGCGGCTTCTTTAGCTAATGGAAATTAAATATGCTTAAAGAAACCTACTCTTATGGAAGCGAATTTAAATTCTGAAATTACTGCAATAATAGCAATAAATAACGACGAAATTATTTATCAATTTAATGCGGGAGCCGAAATTTTATTAGGTTATTCTGCTTCGGAAATGATTGGCAAAAAAAAGACTAATTTTTTTCTAGTGGAAGAAGAATATAAAAACTTTGAAAAAGAGATTGCTTCCCGATATAAAGTTAATAATTCCAATTTAAATCCCTATCAAATATTAGCTCAAAATAATGATTATGATTCACGAGAATGGACGGTTAGGCGAAAAGATGGTACTACATTTATTGCGAATTCCACATTAATTCCTTTAAAAAATGATAGCGGTGAAAGTGTTGGTTTTATGCGCATATTGAAAAATGTAACCGATCAGAAAAAAATAGAAAATGATCTTTTACGTAAAAATCAAGTTTTAAATGCTTCCGAAAAAATTACCATGACCGGAAATTGGCAATTGGATACTATTTTTAATAAAGTGGAGTGGTCCACTAACCTATTTAATATTTTTGAAGTAGACCCTAAAGAAAATTTAAATTTCGAGACTTACTTTAGTTTTGTACACCCAGAGGATAAAGAAATGGTTAGCAAGTCTTTTGAGAAATCGATTACCGATAAGAGGTTTTATGATCTGCTACATCGCATTAAATCTACTAGCGGAAAAACAAAAACGATACAATTGCTTGGTGAGGTTATTACAGATAAAGCAGGCGCTGTTATTGAAATCATTGGCACCTGTCAAGACGTAACAGAACAAAGGATGGCAGAGATTAAGTTTAAAGGACTATTAGAGTCTGCTCCAGATGCTATGGTAATTGTAAATGACCGTGGAGAAATACAGCTAATTAATAGGCAAGCAGAAAAATTGTTTGGTTACTTAGCGGAAGAATTAATTAATAAACCAGTAGAATTATTAATCCCAACTAGATATACACATAAACATACCTCGTATCGAGATATGTTTTTTAATATGCCCAAAACAAGAAAGATGGGTGAAGGAAGAGATCTTTTTGGTATTAATAAAAAAGGAAAAGAAATTCCCATTCAAATAAGTTTAAGTCCGCTTAAAACAGAAGAAGGTTTGCTAGTTTCTGCAGCTATTCGAGATATAACTATTCAAAAAAAGGCAGAAACAAAAATATTGGAAGCCAATAATAGTTTAGAAATATTGGCAAATAAATTGACCATGCAAAATGTAGCACTAGCTGATTTTGCACACATAACTTCACATAATTTACGTGCTCCGGTAAGTAATTTAAATTCCTTATTAGATTTTTATAAAACAGCAGAATCAGAAGAGGAAAAAAATATTTTATTTGATAAATTTGAAATTGTAATACATCATCTTACAGACACACTAAATACATTAATAGAAGCCTTAAAAACAAAAGATGCTAATGATGTAGAGATGGAAATACTTGATTTTAGTGCCGTTTTAAATAAAACGAAGGAAATTCTTTCTGGTCAGATTTTAAAAACGGATACCAAAATAACCTGTGATTTTTCAAAAAATCCAAATATTAAATATAATAAAGTTTATTTAGAAAGTATTTTTCTTAATTTAGTAGGAAATGCTATAAAGTATAAATCGGAAGATAGAACACCAGAAATTTTTATTTATTCTATAATAGAAGATGGTGTACAAAAACTCAAATTTAAAGACAATGGTCTAGGTATTAATTTAGAAAGACATGGTCATAAAATATTTGGTTTAAATAAAGTTTTTCATAGGCATCCAGATGCTAAAGGTGTGGGTTTATTTATGACAAAAGTACAAGTAGAAGCCATGGGTGGAAAAATATCTGTGGAAAGTGAAGAGCATGTCGGCTCGACTTTTAACATTAATTTTAATGAATAATAAATGAGTAGAAACTTTAATTTTTGTATTGTTGATGACGATGATATCTATCAGTTTACCATAAAAAAGACTATAAAAGCGCTTAATCTAGCACAAAATATAATTGCTTTTTCGGATGGAGAAGAAGCTTTAAATTTTATGATTGCCAATCTTAATAATGATGAAGAACTTCCGGATGTTATTTTGTTGGATATAAATATGCCAATAATGGATGGGTTTCAGTTTATGGAGGAATACATAAAAATTAAACCAAAGCTAGGAAAAAAAATCACCATATATATGGTTTCTTCTTCCGTAGATATTGCCGATTTAGGACGAGCGAAAAAGATAAGTGAAATTTCAGATTATATAATTAAACCTATTAGGAAAGCCAAAATAAAAGAGATTATTGAAAAATTACTTCGGGAAGAAAATATAGATTAGTAAATCGTTTAATCCTATTTTTTACTAAGTAAATAATAATCACACATTAATCTGCTATTGTACTTTCTAGAATCTTTAGAAACGGTATTTAAATCGTATGTCGTAACTTTTTCAATATGGTATAAGGAGGTTAAGGTAGATTGATCTTCAGGGCTTATACCATTAGCTAACATACCAAAAGTGTTTTCTTCAGGGAAGTGTAATGTATTCTCTTCCTTTTTTATTTCTGGAATGATACCACCAAACTGCCAAATCATTTCTGGAGAAACATAATTAAAACCATATACTTTTAATTGCTTTGTAGAAGCTTCTTCTTGTAACTTAGAAATAGGTTTGTAGTTGCTACTAGTAAATGCATTACTTAATGGTAAAGCTGTCAGTAAAACGGAAGCAAAGAATAATACCGTGTATATAAAAACCTGTTGTATGTTTTTCTTTTTTAAATGCATTAAAATTAAAACACCAAGAGTTACTAAAATTACAGAAGCCAGTATATACCAAAACCAATAACCTGCTAAATTATCTTTTAAAAAGAGATAAGATATAATAGGAAAAGCGATTCCTATGCAACCAATTAATCCAAAATTAAAATAGACAGGTAACGTTTCTTTCTTGTCTTTAAGATCTTTAAATCTTCGTATTAAATACTCGATGTAAAAGCCAATATTCATGGACAACGGAATTAAAACAGGCATCAGGTAACGCGATTTCTTTTCCGGGATTATAGAAAGTAGAACAACAGCAAGTACCGTCCATAAAAAAGAAAAAGTATAGGCTTTTTTATTGCATACTCTATTTCTTAAATAGGGATATAGCAAGCTAATAAATGCCGGAATGGTCCATAATCCGCTTTGTGTAAAAAAGCTCCAATAATAGTAAAAAGGTCGCACGTTATAGCTAGACCAGTTACCCGTTTCTTTGGTGGTAATCGCTTGAAAAGTAGCAGGGTCTTGCATTCTTACATATAAAAACCACCAACACCCAATGAGAAGGGTTAATAGTAGAATACTAAAATAGGAAAAGGCTTTGGCTTTAAAATTATGGTATTTAAAAGTGAAGCCATAAGCTATTAAAAATGGAAGAAGGACGGCATACATAGAAACCGGACCTTTACACATAAAGGATAAACCAATAAATAGTCCAGATAAAAGGGTGTGTTTCCAGTAGTTGTTTTGGGCTTTAAAAAGCTGAAATAAATGGAAAATGGCAATTAACATAAAACCATGTGTAAAAATATCCCAAGGTGCTTCAATAATAATTCCTATAACATAGAAAGAGCTAATTATAAGGAGTGCATTAATAAAACTGTGTGTGTTGTTTTTTAGTGTTAATTGGGAGAGTTTGTACATGAAAACCCCAATAAACATCACCATCAATACGGCAGGTAAACGCAAACCAAAAACGCTTTTTATTCCAAAAATAAAACTAGAAATAGCAGCGAACCAAGTTGGAAGTGGCGGTTTTTCGTATCGTGCTTCCCCATTCATTGTAGTTAATAACCAATGGTTATCTTGAACCATTTCACGAGCAGTAATAAAATTTCGAGCTTCCATGATAGAAACAGGAATAATTTCTAAATTTGGTAAAAGCATAAAAGCTACCAAAATACAAATGCTAATTATTGGGTATTTCTCAAGTGTTTTTAACATGGTTCTTTTTTAATAAAACTAAATTTCTACTATAAATAACGGCTCCAAAAAGCTGACCGATAAATAAAACAGGGTCTTTTCTAATAATAGCGTAGGTTAAAATTAAGGTAGAACCTATTAAACTTAAAAGCCAAAAACCAAACGGTAAAGAAGATTCTTTTTGTTTTTCTGAATACAGCCATTGAAACACAAAACGTAACGTAAACACTACTTGTGAAACAATACCTAATACTAATAACCAAAACGGAATAGCCTCGTTTTTAAACAAACGTTCTACATCAATAGTGTTATTATTAAAATAAAATATGGAAATAAAAACAGGAACTAAAAGTAAGAACCAACGCATTACTTTTGGGAATTTTTGCCACTGGTTTTGTAATTGTAAGTTTCGTATATAAATAAAATAGGTGAGTCCTTGACCTAGCATAATGGCAAAATCATCCCGTAAATAACCATACACAAATAGTAAAAAGGAAGCGAATAAACTTAGTGTCCAGAAAAGTGTAGGTGTCGTAACTTTTTTTTGTTTTTCGCTAGTAATCCATTGTATAATTAATCTAGAAGAGAATAATATTTGTGCTGCAAATCCAATGCTATATATTATCCAAGTACTCATTAACTTTGTTTTGCTACGTTATAATTAATGTATTTTTTCTTCATCCATAAATACGCAAAGCAATCCATAAGCGGACCAACTAATCTATTCCAAACACCAAAATTTGCTTGACCAGCAATTCTAGGAAAGTGTTGCACAGGTATTTGTATTATTTTACCATCTTGTAATAAAATCATGGCAGGTAAAAAACGGTGTAACCCCTTAAACATAGGAATACGTTTTGCGTATGCTGTTTTTATAACTTTTAACGGACAACCAGTGTCATCCATGCCATCATGCGTAAAGCTTCTTCTTATACCGTTTGCAATGGTAGAAGACATGTTTTTTACAAAGCTATCTTTTCTGTTTTCACGTACTCCTGTTACTAAATCGTAAGGCCCAATATGTTCTAAAAGTAAATTAAAATCTTCGGGAGCAGTTTGTAAATCGCTATCTATATAGCCAACTAGTTCCGTTTCTGTATAATCAAAACCAGCTTTAATAGCAGCACTTAGACCTCTGTTTTCTTGAAAAGAAATAAATGAAAATTCAGGATTTCGAGTACAAATCGTTTCAATAAACTCTTGACTTTTGTCTTTAGAGCCATCATTTACAAATAGTATTTTTGTGGTTTTTGTTGCTATTTTTGTATACGCAAGTAAGTCTTTTTCAACACGAAATAGATTATCTTCTTCATTATAAACAGGAACAATAATAGTAAATTGGTAATTCATACAAACTAAAGTTGATATTACAAATGTATTCTTTTTTAGTCAATAGAAATTCTTTGTAAAAAAAAATCTGTTTCTTTGTATTATAAATTTTTTATATGGAACATCCATAACTAAAACTTGACACTCAAGAATAAAGATGAAATGGATGCTGCATGTGCCCTTTGAAAAATAATAGATATAAACACATGAAAATTTTAATAACTGGAGCTGCAGGTTTTATAGGCTCACATACCGCCGAACGATTAAAAGACTTAGGTCATGAAGTTATAGGCGTAGATAATTTTTCGCCTTACTATAGTTTAGACTTAAAAAGACTAAATGAAAAATCACTTGCAGATAAAGGTATTACTATAATTAATAAAGATTTACGCGATACAGATCTAGAAGAAGTATTACCAAAAGACATTAACTATATCTTTCATTACGCGGCACAACCAGGGATTTCTAAAACATCTACGTTCGAAGATTATTTCAGTAACAATATAATTGGGACCAAAAATCTAATTGATTATGCGCTTACGTTGCATAATTTAGAACTGTTTGTAAATATTGGTACTTCTTCTATTTACGGATTAGAGGCTACTTTTCCAGAAACTGTTGCTGTAAAACCAGCTTCGCATTATGGTGTTACCAAATTAGCAGCAGAGCAATTGGTACTTCAAAAAAGTAGAGAAAATATTTTTAAATCTTGTTCTTTACGTTTGTATTCTGTAATAGGACCACGGGAAAGGCCAGAGAAAATGTACACCAAACTTATTGCTTGTGGGTATAATAATGATGCTTTTCCTTTATATGAAGGTAGTGGAACTCACTTACGTAGCTTTACGTTTGTTGGTGATATTGTAGATGGCGTGGTTAGTGTGATTACCAATGAAGACAAAGTAAATGGCGAAATAATTAACCTTGGTACAGAAGTAGAACATACTACGCAAGATGGTATTGAAGCTGTGGAGAAGGTGATTGGTAAGTCTATTAAAATAGAGCATGTAGATGCTAGAACTGGAGACCAATTGCGTACTAAAGCAAATATTGATAAAGCTAGAAAGTTATTAAATTATAATCCGAAAACAACCTTATTAGAAGGTGTGGAAGCGCAGGTAAATTGGTATAAAGCTAATTTTTTATAGTCGTTTGCTTTCTGAGAAAAACCAAGAATTTCTTTAAGATTTCTATAGGTTAAAATATATAATAAAGAAAAAGCATAGTTTTAGGACTGTGCTTTTTTTGTTTTATTTATAGGAAGGTTTTGTGCCTAATCTGATGCGTTATTATTCGGATTCATTATCAATGGATAGGCCAATGCTAGTAGGATTTCTTTTTCTTTTAATGATAAGGTTATTGGTAGTTGTGCTAAACCAATTAATCGACGCATAATTTCAATACCAGTTATTTGCGATAAAAGTTTCGAATCTATAGGATTAGGATACTTCTTTTGAATAGTAGAAAGCGCTGTTTTGTTTTGTGCTATTAAAATAGCATGTGCTGCAAGAACGCCAAGATCAAATTCAGGAAAACCTAAAAAGCTAAATTCGGGATCAATACTATAGATATGTTCCTTTTTTGTCATCCAGCTTCCAGGATAAAAATCGCCATGAATTAAAGTCTTTCCGTCGGATAGATATATACTTCCTATCTCTTTAATTTTTGCTTTCAGCAGTACATCTTTTTTGTATGGAATAGAAAGTTTTTCTAATCCGGGTTGTATTTCATTCAACGAAAAACCATTGTTTTCCATAAAAGGAAGCTCAAAAATATGCTGATAATTAAGTAATCGTAAATCTGTGTTTTTCGGATAGTCTTTCGGTGCCTTTGCATTATGAATATTAGCAATAATTTCAACCAATAATTCCAGTTGCTTGGTTTCCAATGTGCCAGTATCATACAAATACGTCATATCTTCACATGCGCCTAAATCTTCTAGAATTAGTAAATGATTTTCCGAATTATATTTTAAAATCTTAGGAAAGTGTTTGCTCAGTAACGCATTGCTAGCAATCGTTTTGTAAAATTGATATTCCACATCAATACGTGCTATAGGTGCTTCAATATCTTTATATTTTTGAACAAATGGACGCGATTGTTTTAAAATAAACGAACGTAAATTGGTGTTAATACGTAATACCACATTCATATTACCTTCACCAGGTTTGCTGACTTTGGTTATATATTCAGCGGTATTATTTAAAAAGCCGATTTTTTGTAACAGGTTTTTAATTTCTTCTAAGGGAGTTTGTTGATCAATAAACATAAACGTATGCGATTATAAATTTTTTAAAACCTTCCAGAAATTAGCGGTCATTACTTCTGCATTTATATTGGTATGTATGCCAATAGTACGTTGCGTATTTTCAGGAGGCGTTGTAAAATGTTTTATGGTAGACAATTCTGGGTATGCCAAAGCCTCAATAATCGCAACATCCCACATGACCCATTTTTTCTTTTCCGGATCTTCTTTCGTCCACCAACGATCATAGGTTTCCCATCTATTTAATAAATAATTAGCAATCCCTTTTTTATTTTTTAAATGGCTATCTACTTCTTGTTTTGTAAATATTAAATGTTGACTCGTGGTCGCCGTCATTATGTTAAGATCTAGTGTTTTAGTGTTGAGTAAAACTTCTACAGCAATAGGATCATTTCCTGAGTTGAATTCTTTTTTATTATACACATTTGTTTCTGGAGTATGCCAAAAACCGAGATAATGTACTTTTAGTTTCGGAATTATGGAAGGGTCTTCTAAAATAGCGGAAGCTACATTTGTAGTGGAACCTAAAATAACAACATGCAATTTTTGATTCTCTTTCATTTGATGCGCACTTTCTATGATAAACTGTGAAGCTTCAGAAGGAGCAGGTTCACCGTATTCTGTTAACGGCATATTACTTCCCAACGGAAGTGCAATTCCTTTCACATCCATTAATCGTATAATCTCTTCATTAATGACTTGGCTTTCCATAACCGTATTTTCTGAAGCTAATGGTGATGTGTGAAATTGTGCAGAACTTATAGCTAGAAGATGGAATTTGGGTTCTAAAATAGCGCTTACAATAGCGTATAAATCATCTACTTCATTTGCGGTATCCGCATCGATAATTAAATCTATGGGTTTGACAGTATCTTGTGCTTTTACAGAAAGGAAACAAAAAAGTAAAAGCACATGAAAGAAGTGAAAATTCATTTTTTTAGAACGCTTAGTTAGATGTACTATTTTGGATAATCTCATTACTATATTTTTAATCCTTTATTTTAAAAAGGGCATTTTTTAAATTGTTCTTATATAATTCGTACCCTTAAAAAGTAGGAAATGTATGAGTCGTAAAATTTGTGTTTTATTACTAATTTTAAGTTTTTCTTTTAACGAAAGCGAATAGAAATATATGCTATACCGTGTTATGCATTTAAAAAGGCTAAATAAATTTTAAAGATTTGACAAAATAAAATTTAAATCCAAAAAGGAAATGGGTCTTAATATTAATGTAATGCGTTAAAATAGTTGTAGAATTCTTTTTATTTTCATCACGGAATTTAATAGGAAGTATAAATCTTAAAAAAGAGAAAGGGTATTTCCTTATGAATGCTATTAAATCAAAACGAAACAACATGGAGATTATAGGTAATATTATAAAAGGAACTATTCATTTAAAAGATGCGCTTACGCCCGAAGTAAAACCAATGGAAGCGCAAGAAAAAGTACTACAAACATTATTAGAAACGGCGAAAGGCACGTTATTTGGTGAGCACTACAATTTTGAAGCTATTTTGGAAGCCGAAAATCCTTCCGAGGTATTCTCTAAAAAGATTCCTTATTTTGATTATAATGAAATCAATGACAAATGGTGGTGTAAATTACAGGATGGAGAAGAAAATGTGACATGGCCAGGAAGTCCTTCTTATTTTGCACTAAGTTCTGGTACAACAGGGAAAACTAGCAAACGAATTCCGGTAACAGACGCTATGTTAGATGCTATAAAAAAAGCAGGAATAGATCAAGTTACGGCATTAAGTAATTTTGATTTACCAGCAGATTTTTTTAGTAAAGAAGCTATGATGTTAGGTAGTTCTACAGATTTAATTGAAAAAGAAGATCACCTCGAAGGGGAGATTAGTGGCATTACAGCTAGTAATATTCCGTCCTGGTTTAAAGGTTTTTATAAGCCAGGTGAAGACATTGCAAAAATTGATGATTGGGATAAACGCGTCGCAACGATAGCAAAACGAGCTAAAGAATGGGATATTGGAACACTTAGTGGCATACCATCTTGGATGGAATTAATGCTAAAAGAAGTTATTGATTTTCATCAAGCGGAAAACATTCATGATGTCTGGCCAAACTTACAAGTATTCACTTCTGGAGGTGTTGCTTTTGGTCCGTATAAAAAGAGTTTTAATGCATTACTAGGAAAGCCGGTAACCGTAATTGATACCTATTTAGCATCGGAAGGTTTTATAGCTTTTCAGTCCAGACCAGAAACCGATGCTATGCAATTAGTAACCAATGGCGGTATTTATTTTGAATTTGTTCCATTTAAACCCGAATACATTAATACGGATGGATCGCTAAAAGATAACGCACCATGCATTACTTTGAAAGATGTGGAACTCGATCAAGATTACGTTTTAATTATAAGTACCGTTAGTGGCACATGGCGCTATTTAATTGGGGATACCATTGCATTTACGGATGTGGATAGAGCAGAAATAAAAATTACGGGACGTACAAAGTTCTTTTTAAACACGGTTGGTTCCCAGTTGTCTGTTAATAAATTAGATGATGCCATTAGACATTTAGAAGAGAAATTCCATACTACGATTCCAGAATATACCTTATGTGCAAAACGATTTGAAGATGGTTTTTATCACAGTTGGTATTTAGGTTCTGAAGGTTTAAAAGCAGATAATAAAACGGTTGTGGATGCTTTAGATAACTTCCTTAAAAATGCGAATAAAAATTATAAAGTTGCTAGAGGAAAAGCTTTAGAAGGAGTAAAAGTAACTATTGTTGCACCTGATGTTTTTTCAGAATGGAGTGGCGCGAATAAGAAAAAAGGCGGACAAGTTAAAATGGAACGTGTTATGGGAGAAGATAAATTTGAAGAATGGGAAGCGTTTACCAATGCACACTAAGACTTGGAACTTTCTAAATCTCTTTGATTTATAATTTCCATGATTTCTTCTGGCGACAAGTAATATTTGTTAATTCTTGCAATATACTTTTCATCTATATTCGCCTGATTTAGAATAAAGTTTTTGGTTATTAAAATATACTTTTCCATACCAGATTTTACAGCAAAAGTATCTGCAGACCGCTCGGCTTCGGCAATGTGATTGTCTGATAATAGATATTTTACGCCAAACCAAATTAAGTTAAAGTTGCTTCTGTTTCTATAATCCATAACATGTCCTAATTCATGACCAATCCAACCAATGATAACCTCTTTAGGCATATCTTTCGTGTAGAGAATATCACCAGAAATGTTTACCGTTTCACTAATGTATATATTGTAAGAACGCTTTCCTTTTTTTCTAAAAACACTACCAAATGAAGGTTGCGCTTGCATGGTCGATTTTTTAATATTCTTTTTAAACTCGAAATTTATTGCAATGTTTTTTAAATCTGGATAATACGATAAAGCCGTTTTAATTTCATCTTTTATAGATTCCGGAATAGTGGATTGTGCGTACAGTGTATTCGTCATTAATAATAGTAGGATTAGTTTTAATTTCATATTACTATTAATATAAAAGATAATAACAGAATTACTAAGCATTTAACTTTTGAGTAAAATATTTTAACATTAGAGACGTAAAAATAAGGTGCTCTTTTTTGTCAAGACTAATCCAAGGATCTCCGCTTTAATTTAATTAACAAATAACCTGTAATGCGTTTTCTAGTATCGAAATGGAAAGAGTAGGCTTGTTTATGATATGCAATTCTCCATCTATTTGTACTTGAAAGCTGGTGTTTTCTGAATGGCTAATTGTAAAATTTTTGTCTTGATACGTTTTTACTTCTTTCAATACCTGTTGTTTTTTAAACAGCACTAAAAAACCAAACAAAAGTGCTTTTAGCTTTCCAATCTTAGTAACTATTAATATATCTAATAAGCCGTCTTGTAACGAAGCTTTTGGTGTCAGGCTAACATGATAACCTAGCTCATTAGAATTGGATACAAATAGCATAAAAGGAGCTGTCAGTTCTGTTTTATTGTTAATGGTAAACGTGGCGTTGTTTTTATTCGTATTTAAAGACTTCATTGTCGCTTTTAAATAACTTGTAAATTTTCTACTTCCTGAAAGTTCGTAATGCTTGACAACTTGCGCATCAAATCCAATTCCTGTATTACTAAAAAAATAATGGGAATTAATAGAACCAAC
Source organism: Lacinutrix sp. MEBiC02595 (assembly GCF_053601555.1). NCBI lineage: Bacteria > Pseudomonadati > Bacteroidota > Flavobacteriia > Flavobacteriales > Flavobacteriaceae > Lacinutrix > Lacinutrix sp. MEBiC02595. The sequence goes on from NZ_JBSHNU010000222.1 coordinate 727,016, forward strand.
ATCTACTTTACAGATATTTTGATTTATGATTGTTTGAATAGCATCTTCTATCTTTTTTGAAATTTTTAAATGAGATGCTAAACCATTACCAGAACCAATTGGGATAACACCAAAAATAATAGGAGTATGTACTAAGCAAGAAGCAACTTCATTAATAGTACCATCACCACCACAAGCTATTATAATATTAGCTCTTTCGTCTATAGATTCTTTAGTTAATAGAATGGCATGTTTTTTAAATTCGGAATATTTTATAGTTAAACTATAGTTTTCAGGATTAAAAAAAGTTTGAAGAAAAGCAAATGTAATCGGATGCTTCCCAGAACCAGCAATTGGGTTTACTATAAAATGGATATGTTTCAAATTATTTTATTTTAAGTCCTTTGTTACTATATAAATAATCTGCTACTTGATAAAATGCAGTGGTTTCCTCTAAAAAAGTATGGTTTATAGGATGCGGTATTAAATCATTACTTTTCTTTTCCCAAACGTATTGAGCTTTGGTTTTTTGGTCTCCTAAAACCATAAGAGAATCTCCTTTTAACAATCCTAGTTTTCTGTAGTTTCCTATAAAAGCACGTTCGTCTTTAGGTTGCATTTTTAATACATCTTTTCCAAAAAGATTCGATTTATATTCCCAATTAAGTAAGCCAAACAGTGTTGGGAACATATCTATTTGAGAACATAATTGATTTATTTTTTGAGCATTTGTATTTGGTGCATTATAGATAAATCCTGGTATATGATAATTAGCAACATCTAATTCCCATTTTCCTGCACTTGCTGCACAATGGTCGCTCATGATTACAAAAATGGTGTTTTTAAACCAAGGTTTCGTTTTTGCATTTTCTAGAAAAGAATGAATGGAAAAATCGGTGTATTGTATTGCTCCATCTCTTTCTTGACCAGAAGGAATAGATACTTTATGGTCTGGATAGGTGTATGGTCTATGGTTGGAAGTAGTCATGACAAAGTTGAAGAATACTTTGTTTTCGTGATATGATTTGTCTGCTTCGTTTAAAACTTTATTAAAAATATCTTCATCACAAACTCCCCAAGCATTTTCAAAAGTCACTTCATTATCTTCAATATTAGTTCGGGTTGTTTTAATAGCATCGTTTAATAAAAAGCCTCTTCCTCTATCTACAATATTAAAGCCATTACCACCAAAGTAGGTGTTCATATTATCAAAATAACCATCGCCTCCATAAAAGAAACTGTTGCTATAACCTTTGTCTTTAAACACTTCTGCAATCGTAAATAGGTTGGTGTTATTTTTTCGTTTTACAATACTTCTTCCGGGAGTTGGAGGAATAGATAGCGTTATGGCTTCCATGCCTCTTACTGTTCTGGTTCCCGTTGCAAATAGGTTGGTGAAGAATATGCTGTTATCTATTAATTTATCTAGGTTTGGTGTTATATTTCTTGTACTACCAAAATACGCTAAACGTTTAGCACCTAAACTTTCAATGCATATAAAAATCACATTTGGTTTTATGGGTTTGTTTATAGTATCTAACGGACTCATATTTCTAAGAATAGAATTTTCATTTTCTATAAAACGATCCCCATTTTTAGAGTAACTGTTTTTTACTATATCAAAAGCTTCCTGTTTATTAATCGTATTATAAAACTCGGTATAGGAAAGTTCATTGTTTCTAAAAGCGGCAAAAAAGGAATAAATACCAGTTTTTGCTATTTCGTTATTATATCTATTTTCAAATTGTTCTGCATTTTTATTTGTTATGAAAAAAACAAATAATAAGGAAGTGCATAAAATAATAATTGTAGGTGCTATTTTATGTTTAAAACTTTCATTGCTATTAAAGGTTTTAAGGAAAACACCTCTCTTCCTGGTATCATAGAATAGTAAAAATAGAATGCCAAAAACACCTAACAGAAGTAAAGGTATTGGGTACGATTCATTAATGTTTTTTAATACTTCGCTGGTGTAAATTAAATAGTCAACAGCAATAAAGTTAAACCTTCGGCTAAATTCTTCCCAAAAAGCAATTTCAGAAAAGAACGAAAAAATAAAAATAATGAGACCAAGTACAAATGCAAAGTAGGTAATAGCTCTGTCTACTGCAGATCCATACCATTTTGTAGGAATGAAAAGTAAGTAAATAGCATAAGGTGAAGCAAAAAAGGAAACAGTACCAATATCAAATAGAAATCCAATAAAGAATATTTTTAGTACACTAAGAATAGAAGTTTCTACTTCGGAATAATTCCATATAAAAAAGCAAATTCTTATTATAAAAGAGAGTGTTAGAAAGATTAAAATATATGTTTTTACTAATGAAAAACGATTAGGGAAAAGGTTTTTAAACATTTTGTATGGTTTTGATTTTTAATTTTTTATGAGAAATAAATAGTAAAGCTGTCATTAATAGAATGGATACAATGGAAGCGTTAAGTGTGCCAAGATCTAAACCTCCTTTAGATATAGATTTCGTTAAAAAATCACCAAAGGTTGCACCAAATGGTCTAGTGAAAATAAATGCAATCCAGAATAAGACAATCTGATTTATATTGGTCCAATAATGTAAAGACACGACTAATGCAATAATTAAAGAAGTTACTAATGCGCCATTTAGGTAGCTTAAGCCAATAACATCACTCAAGTAATCTCCAAAGGCTGTACCTAAGCTGTTAGAAAATAAAACAGCGAACCAAAAGAGGACTTCTTTGTTTTTATGGAAGATTGGGTAAACACTTAAATTTTTGAATTTTTTATACCAAAAATAGAGTACTAGTAATAAGCCTATAAACAATATTATGCTTCCAATAGTGTATCCTAAATGGAGGCTTCTATCTATAAAATCGGATATTTCGGTACCTAAAGTGGTAGTGGCAATTATGACTAACCAAAAATAAATCGGACTGTATTTTGTTGTGTATAATTGAATGCATAGCACATTAATAAAAAACACCAAAGTGATAAATAGGCTTGTTAAATACCCTAGATTTAAAGTCATTGAAAGGTAATCACCTAATGTTTCGCCAAGTGTTGTAGCAACAATTTTCATGCACCAAAATAGCATGGTTACTTCTGCAACTTTATTCTGTTTTTCCATTTGATTTTTTATAAAATTTATTGACTGGCTTCATTGTCGAACTGAATATTTTATGCGCTATTTGTAGGGTTAAAATGTATACTTTAACCCTATTAAGTAAGTGCTATCATAACTAGTATAAGCAAGTTTAAGATGTTCTTTTTGGTATGGCGTAGTAAAGAGATATGTGCTACCAACACCAACAATAATCCCTCCTAAAACGTCCCAGCCATCATGTCTTTGTTTGTAACCTTCTATTCTAGAATAAGCTACAAATCCCGCTAATGCATACGAAGGAATTCCGTATTTCCAGCCATATCTTTTTTGTATAAAGGATGCGCTTTGAAAAGCTACAGAAGTGTGTCCAGAAGGAAATGCATGACCATCTGTTGCTCCTGCTGGACGAGGTTTGTTAATGGCATATTTTAACGCGTAGGTAACTGCAAGATTTACTGTAAAGCCTTTAGCAAATTGCCAAGTTCCTTTTTTATCTTTTATAAGTATGGTTGTTAAGCCTGCAGCAATTGGCATACCATATCGTAAATAGTCCCCAATATCTTGTACTGCTTTTTTAGTTTTGTATTCGCTATTTTCTTGTGAAAAAGAAGAAAAGGATATAAAAAAGAATGTAAAAAGAAATGCTGTTTTAATGAAATTCATGTGCGTTTTTTGTTCTTAACTAATTAAAGAACGCACTTAAAAAGGAGGTAATTATTTTGGTAGTGTTCAGAATAAGTTATCTGAACATATTTGTAGATTTATAAGAATTTCTTCTTGTATTCTGAAGGTGTTAATCCTTTGATTTTCTTAAAGGTAGCGTTAAATGTTGCCTTAGAATTAAAGCCCACTTCATTTGCTATTGCTAGAAGTGTATAATGAGCATATTGGTCGTTTTTAAGGAGTTTAATAAACGCTTCGACACGATATTCGTTTACAAAATCCTGAAAACTGGTATGCATATGATTGTTTAATATTTCAGAAATATATTGTCTTGGTATTTTTAGATCGTCTGCAACTTTATGAATAGAAAGCTTGGCATCTGTAAAAGCTTTATCCTTTTCCATTTTATGAATTAGGGCCTTTTTATATTTAAGAATTTGCTCCGGATTTAAATTCGAATTTTTATACTTGATTGCTTTCTTGTTTGGTAATGCATCTTTAGGAGAAAGGATTAGTTTTAACGTTATTGCATAAAATAAAAAAGCAATGACAACTAGTAGATAACTTCCAAAATTAGCATCTGTAGAAATGATAATTTCTTTAAAATGAAACCAACTGAATATTTCATTTACTATAGAAATACTTATTAGTAAAATTAATGGGATGATAAAATAAAGCATCCATTTCCTATCTTTACTTTTAAGTATTAAAAAGCTAGTATAGGCCAAATAACTTAAGAATGTAATTTCTACAAATAGTTCTAAGAGCTCTATAATTATGTTTTCTTCGAATACAAAAACCTCTAAGGATTCAATAAAAAAGTAAATAATATTAGGAATAAAAAATAAGTAATCCCTTTTCAAGAATATGGAGTCTTTAGATACATGATACTTGATAAACAGAAATAGAAAGGTGATAAATAACGATTTATCGAAGAAGAAAAAATCTTGGTTTTTTAGGAATATATTATTGTAATCATCTCCAAGAATATATAATATCACAGCGATAATACATCCAATGAGTAAATAAAATGCAGGTTTTAAATAGCTCTCTTTATTCTTAAAAAGGACAATTAATAAAAGTAAACCTTGTAGTAAAGTTACTATTTGTATAGTGTTAATCATGGTTGTTTTTTAATCCTAACAAATAATCTGCAGCAGCAAATGGAGTCGTTTTATTATCTTCAATACGTTGCAATTGTATTTGCAAAGCATCTTTAATTTCAGTATCGTTAAAAAAGCTGCTTTTTAATTGCGCTTCAATAGTTTGAATAAGCCAAAACTTATTCTGTTCGTTCCTATTGTGGTTTAAGTACTTGTTTTTAGTAGTAATTGCAATGTAGGATTCAATGATTTCCCAGATTTTATCAATTCCTTCATTATGCAAAGCACTACATAAAGTTACTTTAGGTTGCCATTCCGAATCTTTTGCAGGATAGAGGTGAAGCGCTCTGTTAAATTCTACTTTAGCAATTTTAGCACTTCTTGCGTTGTCGCCATCGGCTTTATTAATAGCAATAGCATCTGCCATTTCTATAATACCACGTTTTATTCCTTGTAACTCGTCTCCAGCTCCTGCAAGTTTTAGTAGTAAAAAGAAATCTACCATACTGTGAACCGCAGTTTCACTTTGTCCAACACCTACAGTTTCAATAATAATAGTATCAAAGCCAGCAGCTTCACAAAGTATAATGGTTTCCCGTGTTTTTCTTGCAACACCACCAAGAGATTCTCCAGAAGGTGAAGGTCTTATAAACGCATTTTTATCTTTTACCAAATCTTCCATTCTGGTTTTATCACCAAGAATGCTTCCTTTGGTAAGCGAACTACTAGGGTCAATTGCCAAAACAGCAACCTTTTTCCCTTGTGCAGTTAAATGCGTGCCAAGTGCTTCAATAAAGGTGCTTTTGCCAACTCCAGGAACTCCAGTAATACCAACACGAACAGATTTGTTTGCATGTGGTAAACAAGCTGTAATTATAGTATTTGCTTTTTCTAAATGTGTAGGGTTTTTACTTTCTACTAAGGTAATCGCTCTACTTAAAGCGGTAATATTTCCTTTTAAAATCTGCGAAACTAAATCTGCAGCACTTGGCTGTGCTCTTCTTTTTCGTTTAATATTCTGTATAGAAGTAGCATTGGTGATTTCACTTTGTGAAACCCCTTTTTTTTCTTGTAATGCAGATTTGTTTTGTTTAGCCACTAATGTGATAGTTTTAAATTCCAAATTCCAAATTCCAAATTCCAAATTTTCAGAATTTTTATAAATTTATAACTTATTATTTAGATTTTTTGGAATCGTTACCATCATTTAAATAATCTATTTCATCCATTAGCGTTTCAAACAGTTTAAAAACGTTGGATAAGCTATTAAAATCTTTTTTCCGAATACCTCCATTAAATATCAAACTTTTGCCATCTAATTCAATAGTTGGGCTTTTACTATCCATTAAGAATTGTGTTTCTACACATTCAAGTAACAATTCAGAAAACATACTTTTTTGTCCGCTAAAATTATATGTTTCAGATCTAGAGATAAAAGTGAAAAATTGTGATTTACTAAGACAACAGGAAAGGAAATTAGATGCTAAGTCTGTTTTTCTAGCGTTTAAATTTATGTTTGTTTTTCTTCTGTTCCATGTAACAGATACATTAATCATCCAACTATTATAATTTTCAACAAAATGAACTTCTCCTTTGAGAAGTGTCTTCATGGATTGAATTATAGATGAAGTGAATTTATGTTTTTCTTTCAAAAGAAATATTTGTTAGACAACAACGGTTAAATGTAAGCGGAGACTCTAAGCTGAAAATTTATTTCAACGGCACTACAACCATCGTATTATCCCAAGCCATAGTTAAGGATAAGTTATCTGTAGAATTATCAAAACCAATAGTAAATTGCTCTACTGTGGTATCTATTTTTTTAACAGGAACACTAATGTTAACCACATCAAATTCTGGAACACGCATTGGTTTCATTTCCATATCTACGCCCCAAGAATATTGTTTCGAGTTAAACATGACATTCCAAGTACTATCATTTGGTATCGTCCAAATCGTGTATTTTCCAGCAGGTAGCGAATCTTTACCAATTCTTAGCGGTTTATTGGTTTCAAAAGTAGTCGCTTCATTTGCTCCAGTACGCCAAACTTGATTATAAGGTACTAGTGCACCAAAAACTTCACGATCTCTTTTAGATGGCCTGTTATAAAAAACTTGAAGCTTAATATCTTCTACCTGAAAACTTACGTTTTTTTCCGGACTTAAGCGTTCGCTAAAGAATCCGTCATTTTTATATGAATATATAGAAACGGCAACTAATGCAATAGCTAATAAACCGATAACCCATTTTAAAAACCTATTCATTTTTACAAATTTTTTAATACCAATTAATAATGTAAAGATACTTTAAAGTAAGCATCTTTAAAAAGGTAATGCAAATTTCTTACCAATTATTAAAAAAAATATTATCTTTTTTGCAACACAACAAATTTTTAATCGTCTTTAAGGAGAACGAACCAAAAACCAAAAGAGAAAAGCGTGTTTCAAACAGAAATTATTGAAAAATGCAAACAGAATAACCGACTAGCACAAATGCAGTTGTACAACCAGTATTGCAATGGTATGTATATAGTTGCTAATCGGTTTGTGAAGGATGCAGCAGAAGCAGAAGATGTAGTGCAAGAGGCTTTTATTAAAGCATTCGAAAAACTACATCAGTATAAAGCGGAAGTTACTTTTGGTGCGTGGTTAAAACGTATTGTTGTTAATAAAAGTATTGATTACTTGAAATCTAAAAAGCAACAAGTGGTTGCATTAGAAGAAGTGCACTTAAAAGTAATAGATACTCCAAATGATGACAATTGGTTGGTAGACGATGGCATAACGATTGTTGAAGTTAAAAATGCAATAAGCACATTACCGGAAAAATATAAATATGTGATTACGCTGTTTTTATTAGAAGGTTATGATCATCAAGAAATTTCAGAAATTTTAGATATATCGCAAGTAGCATCTAGAACGCAATTATCTAGAGGAAAACAAAAATTGCAAGAATTATTAAAACACAAAAAAGATGGCACAAGATATTAGAGATTTATTAAAGCAAGATTTGCAAGAGCAAAACAAAAAAATGCCGGAAAATCACGAAGCTAGATTTCTTGATAAACTAAACAAAGCATTGCCAGAACAGCAAAAACCTAAATTTAATTGGCTACAAATTGCAGCAAGTATTGTATTGTTTATTGGTTTAGGTTATGGAGGCTTTACGTATTTTAATAATCCAGTTTTGCCTATAGACACTAATCCAACAGTGGTTGCTACTAAAAGCTTAGGAGATGTATCACCAGATTTAAAAAAGGTAGAAGATTACTATTTAGCTAATATTAATTTGGAGCTTTCTAAAGTAAAACTAACACCAGAAAACAAAGAAATGTTTGATGGTTATGTACAACGATTAGAAGATTTAAAAAAGGAATACAAAAAGCTATCTGTGGAGTTAACACAAGATGGGCCTAATGAACAAACTATTAATGCGCTTATCGATAATTTAAAATTTCGATTAAACTTATTACACCGATTAAAAGATCAATTAAAAACATTAAGTACGTTGGATACCATTCCAGATGTAATTTAAAAAAAATATACTAAAATGAAAAATTTAAGAATAACAATACTTACACTTTTTGTCGCTATTAGTAGCATAGCACAACAAAAGCTAGAAAAAATATCGCAATCTATCAACGTAAATCAAAACGCTATAATAGATTTAAATACAAGCCATACCAATATTGAAATTGAAACTTGGGATAAAGATATTATTGAAATTGAAGCGTATTTAGAAAGTGATGTACTGTCTAAAGAAGAATTACAAAAAGCTTTTAATGCTTGGCAGGTAAAAGTCGATGGATCGAAACAAGTAGTTACTATTAAAACGGAAGGATCTTTAAGTTCTTGGTCTAATGAAGGTATTGCGCTTTTTGATGAAAGCTCCTTAGATGCCCTTAAGGAGCTAGAATTTAAATTGGCCGATTTGCCAGTAATGCCTTTGGTAGAAGGTTTGATGGAGTCTTTGCAATTAGAGAATATTCCGAGAATGCCTAATCTGCCAAATTTACCAGACGGTATGAATAGCTTTAATTTTGATTATGAAAAATACCAAGAAGAAGGCGAAGACTATTTAGCGAAATGGAGTAAAGAGTACGAAGATAAGTATGGTAAAGAATATTCCGATAAAATGGAAGTTTGGGCAAAAAACTTTGATGAAAAAGATTGGAAAGAATACGAAAAGAAAATGGAAGCTTGGGGAGAAAAATTTGGAGAACAGTTTGGAGGAGAGTTTGAAAAAAACATGGAGAAATGGGGCGAAGAATTTGGAAAGAACTTTGAAAAAAAGATGGAAGCTTGGGGAGAAAATCTAGAAAGATCTATAGAAGAAAGTGACTTTGAAGAAAATATGGAAGCTTGGGGAGAAGCATTAGGGAAACGTATAGAGGAATCTATAAATAGATCTTTTGTTGAAGAAGGTGACCATGAGGATAGTCCGGAAGATATATATGCTACATCTAAAAATTCGAACTTAAAAGTAAAGAAAACTATAAAGATTAAAATGCCTAAAAAAGCGAAGCTTAAAATGAATGTGCGACATGGTGAACTTATACTTGCTTCTGCAATACGCAATGCAAAAGCAGATATTTCGCATTCTAGTTTAATAGCAAATACCATTGATGGAAGTGAGACTTCCATCCATGTTTCGTATTCTCCAGTTAAAATAATCAATTGGAATGCAGGCGAATTAAAACTTAATTATGTCGATCAGGCAAAAGTAGAAACAGCTACTAGTTTGGTTTTAAGTGCAAATTCCTCTAATGTTACGATTAAAAATATTGTAAGTAATGCGGTTATAGATGGTAGTTTTGGGGATTTAATTATTGGTAATATTTCTAACGATTTTAAAAATATTAATTTGGTTTTAGAAAACAGCGAAGCGAATGTGAAACTGCCTCAAGGAGATTATAACTTATTCTATAAAGGAACAAAATCGTTATTTAATAACGAAAGCACTTCTAGTAAAACGGTAAATAGTGATAGCAATAAAACCATCGTTATTAATGCAAAGTACAGTAATGTTGTTGTGAAAAAATAATTCTATAATTTTTGTTTATCGGAATGTATTTCTAATTCTGAAATACATGCAGAAGTACTAATTATCTCTTTTACATTTCAGTCTTTTATTCTTACTTTTGAAAGAAACTAGCACGAAATGAATTCTGAAGATTTCCTCTTATTCTTAAAAAGTATCGACACTAAACCGCTTCGTGTATTAGATGCATCTATTCCAAATTCAGAATATATTGCTATAAATCTATCTGAAAATAATGCAGCTTTAAACCATTTTGACATTTCTTCTTCCCAAGCTTGGCAAAATTATATGCAGCATTATTTGAAAAAGCATAATAAAACAGTTGCTTTTGGAGGTTACCTTGAGCATCGAAACCTTTATAAACGCAGTGTTTATTTTAATCAAGAAAAAAAGGACGAAGAACGCAATATGCATTTAGGTCTTGATTTATGGATTGCAGCAGGAACTGAAATTTACACGCCATTAGACGCAACGGTACATAGTTTTAAAAACAATACTAATTTTGGAGATTATGGACCAACCATAATTTTAAAACATAGTATTAAAGAGGTAGAATTCTTCACGCTTTATGGTCATTTAAGTGTAGCTTCAATAACTAATTTAAAAGTTGGTCAAACCTTTAAAGCAGGAGAAACTGTTGCTACATTGGGAGAAGCAAAAGTTAATGGTGATTATGCACCACATTTACACTTTCAAATTATAAGAGATTTAGAAAATTATGTTGGTGATTATCCCGGCGTTTGCAACAAAAAAAATCTGGACAAGTTTAAAAAAAACTGTCCAGATCCTAACACTATACTAAAACTGAATTATTGATTAATTAATATTTTAAATGTAGCGTTTTCGTTTTCTATAGATGTAATAGTTACAAAATATAAGGCTTCATTTAGATGCTTTACCGGAATAGCAATTTGGTTGCCAATAGTATTTATGTTTTTAATTTGCTGAATCCATTTACCATCGACACCATGTATATTTATGTCCTTAATTTCGGAAGGCGTATTCGTTTTTATATACAATACATCCCTTACCGGATTTGGAAATATCGAGAAACTATTACTAAAATCGTTTTCTTCCGTAGTAAGTGTTGCTAGAATGATATCATTAGTAGATCCTGTAATGTTTTCTGCATCTGTATTAGAAACTCCAGTCCCATTAGGGTCTGCAATTGCGTATAATACGTGCTCTATTCTAACACTTTCACTGGTGCTAATAACTTCAAAAACGGCAGTAAATAATGTTGTTGTTCCAAATACATCATTAAAAGCACCAGCTGAATATCGAATAACTCCCGGAACACTTGTATCATTAGATAATGGTACGTTTAAATCTGTATTGTCAGGTGTTAAGCTATTTAATTGTATCACAGTTTCATTAAACTCCAAATAAAGTTGTACTACTCGGTACGGTGTTGTTCCAGCTAAAGCCTGAATGGTATAGGTAAATGTTTGCCCAACGGTTAAAGGAGGAGTTACATCTACATTAGAAACTAAATCTACTGTTTGTGCCGTTACGTTTATGCTACCAATAAATAGTAATAGTATAAACGTTTTAATTTTAAATAATTTTAAAGTTTTCATAGTTCTTAGTTTTAGTCATTTTGTGTTTCACCAGATAGACCAAAGTTTCCGGAGAATAAGCCAAAGTCAAAAAAGTTTATAGTTAAATTATTATCATAATCTGCACGACCATCATATCCAATCTGTGTTGAGCTTAATCCGTATGTTCCAGATAATATACCAAAGTCAAAAAAGTTTATGGCATTATCATTATTTCCATCTCCAGCTAGTAATTCTGTTACAGTTTCTGTCTGATTTCCAATTAGATTAACGGTTATCAATCGTTGTAAATAAATTTCATGTTTTACTAATACTTTATAATTTCCAGGAAGAATTCCTGTGCTAAGAATTATATTTCCAGAAGCATTTGCAGTTTCGATGAAGCTGTAAGCAGGAGTTGCTAAATCATTAACATTGTAAAAGATAACCGAATAGCTTCCAGAATGATCTATTCTACCTTGTAAAGAAACATTTAAGTTTAATTTGTACGTAGAAGTTACTGTTATTGTTTGTTGGCAAGCAGTAGATTCATTTCCTGCTGTATCTGTTGCTGTCCAAGTTATCACTGTATCTCCTAAAGGGTACGGGTCTGTTAGTAATAAAGCATCGTTTCTTATGCCAATATATGTAATGGTTCCTGTACAATTGTCTGTTGCAGTTGGTTTTATAATAGTTATAGTTGCTTGAGTGACTCCTTGTGCAACAAGTTCTTCGATATCTAACGGACAAGTAATAACCGGTAATTCATCTTCTGTAATGGTTATGGTTTGATCACAAGTAATGGAATCATTTCCTGCAGTATCTGTTGCGGTCCATGTAATAATAGTATCCCCAACAGGATAAGGATCTGTTAATAATAAAGCATCATTTCGTACGCCAGTATAAGTTATTGTTCCTGTGCAATTATCAGTAGCAGTTGGTTCTATGATGGTAACTAAAGCATCGCAAGAAGCTATATCTGAAGTTTGGGTAATGTCTAACGGGCAAGTAATAACTGGTAATTCATCTTCTGAAATGGTTATGGTTTGATCACAAGAAACTGAATCATTTCCTGCAGTATCTGTTGCGGTCCATGTAACAATAGTATTCCCAACTGGATAAGGATCTGTTAATAATAAAGCATCATTTCGTATGCCAGTATAAGTAATTGTTCCTGTGCAATTATCAGTAGCAGTTGGTTCTATTATGGTAACTAAAGCATCACAAGAAGCTATATCTGAAGTTTGTGTAATGTCTAACGGACAAGTAATAACAGGTAATTCATCTTCTGTAATGGTTATGGTTTGATCACAAGTAATGGAATCATTTCCTGCGGTATCTGTTGCGGTCCATGTAATAATGGTATCTCCAACTGGATAAGGATCTGTTAATAATAAAGCATCATTCCGTACGCCAGTATAAGTAATTGTTCCTGTGCAATTATCGGTTGCTGTCGGTTCTATGATGGTAACTAAAGCATCGCAAGAAGCGGTATCCGTGGTTTGGGTAATGTCTAACGGACAAGTAATTATTGGAACTTCTGTATCTTCAAGAACAGTCCAAATAAATGTTTCAATCGCGTCTGTACTTCCTAGTTTAGAAACAGTAACCGTTACTTGATGCACACCATCGCTATTTAATCCTCCAGTTATTGCACTAGGATTAATAGTACCAAAAATAAGTCCGTTGGTAGGTTCTATTTGTAATCCGCTTGGTTGTCCGCTAATAGAATATGTGAAGTTTTCCGAAGTACTTCCGCCATTAGCTATTGCGGAAAAATCTGAAATTTCTAAGACACAATTTGTAATATCTGCTATAGGATCGATAATAATATCCGAAGCTTGTAAAGCAAGAATTTCAATAGCATTAACCATTGGATTTTCTATATTTCTGAAAAATTCTATTTCTAAAATCCCATCTAATACCAATACATTCTGCTGAATCATTCCTACTCGTCTATGTCCAAACCTTGCAGAAGGATCCACATTTTCTAAGAAACGTTGGTTTTCAATATCTACGCTATAAATTCGTTCTCCAGGATCTGAAGTTCCATTATATAAATTAGCAACATAAAAATTAACGATATAATCGCCATTAGGAACAGGAATAGAAAAGATCATAGGAATAGAAGTCGCACTAATACTTCGTTGTGAATTTAGAACTGTTTCATAGGTTGTTTGGTCTACATACGAAGGAATAGATGCATCTTTATAAGAATAATCTAGAGTAGAAATGGAGTATCTAGATCCAGAGGAAACGGCATAAGATGTACCTGTAAAAGTTCCGTTGCTATTGTTTGCTTCCCAGTCTGGACCAGAATCGCTTGCTGTTACTAATGGGCCACCCGCGTTTATTCTTACTATAGGGGAATAGGTATCTGTAATTTCTCCGGTTACATTTACTTGAATAGGAGAGTTGCTTCCAGAATGTACCATTTGTAGCGATGCGTTTTTTACTCCTAAAACACTATTAGAAATAAAATGAATAGGAAGATCTTCGTTAGTCCCCGCATTGATAGTTAACGGTAAAGTTATATTGGTTGAAAACATAGCGGCATCCGTACCAGAAAATTGAAGTGCCGTTATTGTAATGGCGTCATCTGTTGGTCCTCCTTCATTACTAATATTAAGTTCTTTTGTTCTTAAAGAATTTGTGGTAGGAGTTAAACCAAAATCTAATGGGTTAGGAGTTGCGGTTAATATGCCGTTTTGGTTTTCGTAAACTTCTATATAATCCCAAGTGGCTGTAAACGGATTGGAAGCACTTCCAGAAGCGTCTCTTGCTGTCGAAATCATTCCAATAGCTAATCCTTTAGTATCCAATGGGTCTAAAAAAGTAGAAGGTAAGGATATTGGGCTTCCTAAAACGAGTAGTGTTTGTCCGTCATCAATAGAATAAAACGGTTGCGCAGTATTCGCTGTAGGATCTATACTAAAGTATAAACTTACAGATCCAGCATTTAATATTCCAGGAACATCATAGGTGTTATTGATGGTAATCACACCATTATCTTCTAGTAATACTTGTAAGCCATGCACGGTATCCACATTAGTTGTACCATTCATTAAAACGAGTTTTAGATAATTATCTTGATCTCCATTACCAAAGCTAATACCATACGATTGATGATCTATAGGTTGTGTTTGCGAACCGTTTATACCAAAAAACGGAGATTCAATTTTAGAATGAATAGTAAAAGGATTCGAATTGATATCTACATTTACACCAAACTGAAAACCATTTTTTTGTGTATTGTTAGCAGCATCACCAATGGTTACGTAATCAACCGTTGCTTTACCAGCAGCACCACCAAAGGATAAATCGACTTCGTCAAATTGGGTTAAGTAATCTGTACTTCCGGAAGGATCTAATAGTAAACCAGTAAAACCTAAACCGAAGAAACCTGTTCCTGGGTCATTATTCCAAAAAGCAAAATCAACAGGAAGATTCGTGCTTAAACCATTATTTACATCTAACGCAAAAGCATCATTAACATCTAAAATGGTATCATTATCATCATCTGGATCATTTAAATCGGAAATAAAATCGCCATCATTATCATTCGGTTTACTTCCTTGCGAACAAATATTTGTGCCATTATCTATTTCATCTTGATTAGAAAATCCATCGCCATCATTGTCGGCTAACGGATCATATCCAGGTTCTCCAGGTTGCGTACAATCTAAGTCAGATGGTTCAAAAACGGTAATATTATTTGCGCCATAGGTTGCAGCCCAAACCGTACCTGGAAAAATATCGGTATCTCCTTGTGCTGAAATATCTAAAGGCAAGGCTCCAAAACCACTAAAGATGATTTCCTGTTCTAAAACACTATCTCCAGCAGCATTTAGTACATATCTATTAATATCGCCATTAAAGGAAGCTGTTAAGATATTGCCTTGCATAATACCACTAAAGTTTGTTGCGGTATACTCCAATATACCATTGGTGGAGGAAGGTCTAACATCTAAAATATTATTTTTCGGACTTCCAATAGGTTCATCTACCAAGTATTCTCCTAAACGTGGATCATCCGGAAAATCGCCAATAGCAAAAGATGTGTTGAAATATCCAGAGGTTCCAACTATTAAAGACTGTAAGGTATTTGTGCTGGTAGCAACCCATGAACCATTAATTTTTTGGTAAGCAATAACTTCTGCACGAGAAGGGAATGCATTAATAGGAATTGGATGCCCTCCATAATATGTTTTATTTGCATCATTGATAGTACCTACATAATGTAATGGGTCCCCAATTAAACTACTTCCAGATTCATTCATTTCATTTTTCACATAATGATTTACCGGGTCGTAGGTTATTGTGCTTTCATCTCCTAGATATGTGTTTGTGTTATTGTCGTAAACTCTTGGAACGCCGCCCCAAAGGGAGTTCGGACCATTATCTGAAGTGTAAATTCTTCCGTTATCAGTTACAACAACATCATAAGCATTTCTAAAACCAGGAGCAAACAATTGTATTGGTCCTCCAGTTTCCGGAAAAGCTTGGTTTAAACTATTATTTCCTCCAAAAGGATCATTAACATCTATGGTTGCATCTCGTAATGGATGACCAATAGGATATGGGAAATCGGCATGTGTTTTGTCTATATCTAATCTTGTAGGATCATTTAAGGTTGGTAAATCGTAAACATAATCTGTGTTGTTTCTAGGGTCTGTATACGTTGGCATAGCGTCTAATTGCGTGAGATCTACAATGAGCATAGAAGCCGATAAAAAATATTCTGGAGTACCAGCAAAGTTATTACTTGGTGCTCCTTTATTGGTATTCCCACCTTGAACAATTAAAAGGTAGTTATTGCCATTGCGTTCAAAAAGATCCATGCCGTTTATCGCATGATTTTCTTCACAACGTGGTAAACCTCTAATTAAATCTACTTTGTCCCAAGAAGTACCATTCCATTCTAATTTAGATAAAATACCAGAATTTGTATCTAGATTGGTATCACTACCAGCGCCTCCGCCTCCAAATAAATAGTCGGATGAGGTTACATATAGAATAGGATTTGTAGAAGTTCCTGCAGTCGCTATTCCCGTTATTAAACGCTGTTGTGTTGTATTTGAAATCCCACTATCATTATGGTTTACAATACCATTTTGTATGGTTGTAATAGCTTCGGTACTTGTAATGGTATATGTTCCATTTCCAGAGGTGGCAGCATCTCTATTTATAGTATATGCCCAAATTTTCCCATCTTGTTGCGATACGTATAATCTATTATCCGGACCAAATTCTAAAGAAGTAGGATTCAACACCGATTCTCCAACCAAGCCGGATGCTCCAAAACTAATCGTTTGAGCCATGCTTTGAAAAGATATAAGTAATGTGGAAATTAAGATGAATAGCACAAAATTTCGCTTTAAAGTAACATAAAGCTTCATAGTTTTTTTTCGTATTTTATTAGGTGCTATTAATCGAAAAAAAATAAAGGAGTATATGTTGCTGTTATGCAACGGAATAAATTTAAGGAATATTGAATAAACTTCGGTGTAATCGGAAATATATTCGTTGAAACGGAATAAAATCGGTTGTTTTGTTTATCGGTAAAAAGGAAGCATTAAAAGATAGATTTATTCTTCATTCATTTTATTGATGGCAGCGATTCTACCCACAAAAAAAGCAGCAATTACAGCAATTATTCCTGTGATTATTGACCAAGTAGGATGCGACATGGCTAGAGAGCCTCCAATAGAACCTAAAATTATAATTCCGGAAACGATATACGCAGGGATTAGGGACGTTTCTGAAACAGCTGTAGAAGCAATCATACCTCCAATAATACCAAAAAAGTGTGCTACAATAACTAAGAGCATTGCGCCTGCAGGTATTAAATGCATGTTTTGTTTTATAGATTCTGGATCCATAGGATTTGCTCCTGGTGGAAAGGTGAAAAATTGTGGACCTAAAATATATAATAAAAATACTACTAGTCCGGCAACAACTAGACCAACAGCAATAGCAAATGCATTTCTCATATCTTCAATTTTGGTTAGGTATTTTTAAAGATACAAAAAATAAATTGTTAAAAAATTAAAGTTTATTCTTTTTAGTGGTCTTTTTTGTGATAATAGGATAATAAAAAACCTGAAGTATTACCTTCAGGTTTTAAGATCCTGAAACAAGTTCAGGAAGATGTATTAGGTTTTTATTACTCTACTAAAACCCATTCGCCTTTAGCGATTAAAGGTTCTGCTTGTTTGTATTTTACGGTTTTATTTTCGCCACTCATAACGTGTTTAATAGTAACCTTGTCATTACGTCCAATTTTTGGTTTGTCACGTACAATAGTTTCTACTACTTCTGGTAGACGTTGCGTATTCCCGGCAGCTCTATTTTGAGCAGAACGTTCGTCTAAATTAGGAATCTCGTCTTTTTGCGTTTGTAAATTTTCTTTTTTACGCGTTTCTTTTGCTTCTTGAATATTAGATTCTTGCGTTGGTAATTCTCCTTTAAATAAGAAAGAAATCACATCTTTATTTACTTGATCTATAGTTGTTTTAAACAACTCAAAAGCTTCAAATTTATAAATTAATAAAGGATCTTTTTGCTCATGCACTGCTAATTGAACCGATTGCTTTAACTCATCCATTTTACGTAAATGTGTTTTCCAAGCATCATCAATAATAGCTAGTGTAATATTCTTTTCAAAATCGGTTATAAGTTGTTTTCCTTTCGTTTCATACGCTTTTTCAAGGTCTGTAACTACTTGTAAAGATTTTACACCATCTGTAAATGGTACCACTATTCTTTTAAACTTTTCGCGTTGTGTTTCATATACATTAGCGATAATAGGGAATGCAATTTCTGCATTACGAGCCATTTTTGCTTTATAATGTTCAAAAGCAGCTTTATATACACGTTGTGCAATTTCTAATACGGGAAGCTTTACAAATTCAGCTTCCGTAATTGGAGAAGCCATAGAGAAATAACGAATTAATTCAAACTCGAAATTCTTAAAATCGGAAGCACCTTTATTTGTTTCTGTAATGTTTTCCGCAGTATCATAAACCATGTTGGCGATATCTACACGAAGACGTTCCCCAAATAAAGCATGATATCTACGTTTATAAACAACCTCACGTTGCGAGTTCATGACATCATCATATTCTAGTAAACGCTTACGTACACCAAAGTTATTTTCTTCTACTTTTTTCTGTGCTCTTTCAATAGATTTAGAAATCATAGAATGCTGAATTACTTCCCCTTCTTCTAATCCCATTCTATCCATCATTTTGGCAATACGTTCACTACCAAAAAGACGCATTAAATTATCTTCTAATGAAACATAGAATTGGGAGCTACCAACATCTCCTTGACGACCGGCACGACCACGTAACTGTCTGTCTACACGACGAGAATCATGACGTTCTGTACCAATAATTGCTAAACCACCTGCTGCTTTTACTTCGTCACTTAATTTAATATCGGTACCACGACCAGCCATATTGGTTGCAATAGTTACTTGTCCGCTTCTACCAGCTTCATCTACTATTTCGGCCTCTTTTTTATGCTGTTTTGCATTTAAGACATTGTGCGGAACTTTACGAATAGAAAGCATTTTTCCTAAAAGTTCTGAAATTTCTACGTTAGTAGTACCAATTAAAACTGGTCTTCCTGCTTGAGATAGTTTTGTAACTTCATCAATAACCGAATTGTATTTCTCCCGTTTTGTTTTAAATACTAAATCTTGTCTATCATCACGTGCAATAGGTTTGTTAGTAGGGATTTCTACAACATCTAATTTGTATATTTCCCAGAACTCACCAGCTTCTGTAACCGCAGTTCCTGTCATTCCAGAAAGCTTTCGGTACATTCTAAAGTAATTTTGAAGGGTTACCGTTGCAAAAGTTTGCGTAGCATCTTCAATTTTTACATTTTCTTTTGCTTCAATGGCTTGGTGTAAACCGTCACTATAACGACGACCATCCATAATACGACCCGTTTGCTCGTCTACAATCATCACTTTATTATCCATTACCACATATTGGTTGTCTTTTTCAAAAAGAGCATATGCTTTTAGTAATTGGTTTAGGGTGTGAATACGTTCGGACTTGATTGCGAAATCGCGGAATAATTCTTCTTTTTCTTCTGCTTCGTCTTCTTTGCTTAATCCTTTTCCTTCAATTTTTGCAATTTCAATACCAATTTCTGGCATGACGAAAAAGTCCGGATTATCTTTTCCAGAGATGTATTCTATACCTTTATCTGAAAGTTCTATTTGATTATTTTTTTCTTCAATTACATAGTACAATTCTTCATCTACCTTAGGCATTTCACGATTGTTATCTGCCATGTAATGGTTTTCCGTTTTCTGAAGTAATTGTTTAACACCTTCTTCACTTAAAAACTTAATTAAAGCTTTGTTTTTAGGAATACCTCTATATACACGAAGTAGTTGAAAACCACCTTCTTTTTCATCCCCAGCAGCGATCAGTTTTTTTGCTTCGACTAAAACCGTTGTTAAGTATTTACGTTGTACCGAAACAATATCATCTACTTTAGGTTTTAAGGCATCAAATTCATGTTGATCTCCTTTTGGTATCGGACCAGAAATAATTAATGGGGTTCTAGCATCATCGACTAAAACAGAATCGACCTCATCGACAATAGCGTAGTGATGTGGACGTTGTACTAAATCATCTGGATTATGCGCCATATTATCACGCAAGTAATCAAAACCAAATTCGTTGTTGGTACCATAAGTAATATCTGCATTGTACGCTTTTTTACGAGCAGCAGAATTAGGTTTATGATAATCTACACAATCGACACTCAAACCATGAAACTCAAAAATTGGAGCCATCCATGCGCTATCCCTTTTTGCTAGATAATCATTTACCGTTACTAAGTGAACACCACGACCAGCTAAAGCATTAAGATACACAGGAAGTGTTGCTACCAACGTTTTACCTTCTCCAGTATGCATCTCGGCAATTTTACCTTGGTGCATTGCAATACCACCAATTAATTGCACATCATAATGAATCATGTCCCAAGTAATCGCTTTTCCTGCAGCATCCCAAGAGTTTGCCCAAGTTGCTTGGTCTCCTTCTAAGGTTACATAATCATGTTCTCCAGAAATTACTCTATCAAACTCATTTGCTGTAACGGTTATGGAAGTATTGTTTGTAAAACGTCTAGCAGTTTCTTTAACTACACCAAAAGCTTCTGGTAAAATATCGTTTAGTACGTCTTCGGTAACTTTATAAATTTCGTCTTTTATAGCATCAATTTCTGAATAAATATCTTCCCGTTTATCGATGTCCTCTTCATTCTCTGCATCTACTAAAAGCGCATCTATTTTTGTTTGAAGTGGCTTACGTGCTTCGGCTATTTTCTCTTTGAAGAAAGCTGTTTTTGCTCTTAGTTCATCGTGAGATAATGCTTCTAAAGCAGCCTCAAAGGTTTTGATTTTATTTACTAAAGGTGTTATGGACTTTACGTCTTGCTTAGACTTGTCGCCAACAAATACTTTTAGTACAGAATCTAAAAAAGTCATGTGTGGTATGTTTTTGTTCTTATTATTTTCAAGCCTTTGCTTGCAAGGATAATAAGTTTTTGATTGTTATTATGTAAAGATAAAACCCTAATAAAAAGGATTTCAAAGATACGTTAAGTTGTTATTTTATTATAATTATAACCAAAAAAAAGTCTCATATGAGACTTTTTTATTGATAATTTTGTGATATTAATACTCGTCCTCATTCCAGAGGTAATCTTCGTCCGTTGGATAATCAGGCCAAATTTCTTCAATTGAGTCGTAAGAGTCTCCTTCGTCTTCAATTGCTTGTAAGTTTTCAACAACTTCTAAAGGTGCTCCCGTTCTGATTGCGTAATCAATAAGTTCGTCCTTTGTTGCTGGCCAAGGTGCATCACTTAAATAAGATGCTAGTTCTAATGTCCAATACATTTCTAAATGTTTTTATTTTTGCAAAAATAAATTTTTAGTTTAGATAGTCAAGAGAAAAGTGAATTATTTTTTCAATAAATTAAAAGAACGTCCATTTTAACTGTAAACTACTAGACACTAAAGTACTTTGCAGTGTTACTAATTACAGGCGGTAAAATTTATTGCTTTTCAGGAATCCATTTTACTTCATCTGCTTGCAAATCATAAGACAATTTTCGTGCCAAGACAAAAAGATAGTCTGATAATCTGTTTAAGTACATTAAAGTGGTAGGTTCTACGGTCTCTATGTCGTTTAAAGCTGCTGCTAAGCGTTCTGCACGTCTACAAACACAGCGAGCAATATGACAGAATGACACGGTTTGATGACCACCTGGAAGTACAAAATGCGTCATTTGAGGCAGGTCTTCATTCATTGTATCCATTTCTTTTTCTAGTAGTTCTATGTTTTCTGAAGAAATTTTAGGAATGTTTAATCGTTCTTTTCCATTTTTAAGAATTGCTTTTTCGGGATCTGTAGCTAAAACAGCACCTACCGTAAAAAGGCGGTCTTGTATATGGATAAGAATTTCTTTGTATTTGGTATTTATTTCTTGGTCTCTAATTAAACCAATATGCGAGTTTAGCTCGTCTACAGTACCATAACTTTCGATACGGATATGGTGTTTTGGTACTCTTGTGCCTCCAAAAAGTGCGGTGGTACCTTTATCTCCTGTTTTTGTGTATACTTTCATGCTTCTAAATTCAAGGTTTTGGATTTAAGATTCAAAGTTAGTGAAAATGAAAATGAATGTGAAGTTGAAAACTGTGACAGTGAACTGAGACTGCATATTATTAAAAATATCTGATAGATGTTTTTTTTTATACAAAACGAAAAAGCAATTTCACTTAAACTGACATAGACAAAAGGCAAAGGGAAACACCCATAAAGAGCGATACTCGGTATCTTTGATGATGCTATGTTTTTTTTTAAAAACACCCCTAAAGTCCCCTCAAGGGGACATTGCTGCGAGGTTGCTTCGTGTTAAGGTTTTTCTAATTGGCTTTGTTGGGTGTTTTTGATGAAAATATGTTTTCATTTCGATAATTCTTATGGGACTGGTTTGCGTGATTACTCTTGTGGAATAGCTAGAATAACTAAAAAGATACTTGTTTACTGCTCCTTCCTTTAGCTAAAGGAAGGTGGTTTTTTGTGGTAACGAAAAAGTGGATGGTTTGTCGTAAAAGGCGAAGCACTTTGTTACAAGAGAATAGGATAGGAGGTTTTGTTTGTTTTTGGATTATTGAAATTGAAAACTACAACTGCATATTAATTTCTCTCGCGAAGGCACAAAGCTTATTCTTGTATATAATTAGGAATAACTAAAGAGATACTTATTTACTGCTCCTTCCTTTAGTTAAAGGAAGGTGGTTTTTTGTGGTAACGAAAAAGTGGATGGTTTGGCGTAAAATAAGCAAAGCGCATTTTAAAATGTGGACTGTAGTAAAAGGATGGTCTGGTTATTGGCAGATGAAAAAGTACCTGTGTAGATTGGTCTGCAATAAGGATTGTAATGGTGTTCGTTCTGGAAACACCCATAAAGAGCGATACTTGGTATCTTTGATGATGCTATGTTTTTTTTGAAAAACACCCCTAAAGTCCCCTCAAGGGGACATTGCTGCGAGGTTGCTTCGTGTTGAGGTTTTCCTAATTGGCTTTGTTGGGTGTCTTTGATGAAAATATGTTTTCATTTCGATAATACTTATGGGGACAGGTTTGCGTGATTACTCTTGTGAAATAACTAGAATAACTAAAGAGATACTTGTTTACTGCTCCTTCCTTTAGTTAAAGGAAGGTGGTTTTTTGTGGTAACG
>NZ_JBSHNU010000223.1:0-353 GCF_053601555.1 Lacinutrix sp. MEBiC02595
GATATTGACACTTTAGAAACGGAACAAACAACACAAAACACAGCTATTGCAGACAATGAAACTGCAATCGCAGATCATATTACTGCAGATGAAGATACAGATGCAACCAACGAAATTCAAACCGTAGCTTCTACTGATAGTTCCGTTACCATAACCACAGATGCAAACAACAATATCGATTTAAGTGTTACTCCTTTTGATGAAACTGCTTTACAATCGCAAATCACTACTAATGCGGATGATATTGACACTTTAGAAACGGAACAAACAACACAAAACACAGCTATTGCAGACAATGAAACTGCAATCGCAGATCATATTACTGCAGATGAAGATACAGATGCAACCAACGA
>NZ_JBSHNU010000224.1:0-237 GCF_053601555.1 Lacinutrix sp. MEBiC02595
ATCGTTAAGTGTAAGAATTGCAACAAGTATAGTTTCGTTATCACAATCATCTGCAACGGTATAAGTAACTGTTAATGTACCACCAGCGCCACAAGTGGAAGCAAGGTTTGTGTACGCATAATCAGAAGTTACATCAAATACAGCATCTGTATCACAAGCATCTGTACCGCAAGATTGAAGTGCTAAAATATTAGCAGCATTCCAATCGTTAGCAATCGTTTCATTATTTGTTCCATC
>NZ_JBSHNU010000225.1:0-1228 GCF_053601555.1 Lacinutrix sp. MEBiC02595
AACTAGCCATTAATTATATACGTTGTTATCTATAGGTCTTTTCATAGTTAGCCAGAGTTCAGATGTTTAAATTTTTATATAAATATAATTTAGGAATTCTGATTTTAGCAACGGTTTAAGCGCAATGATACATTTCTACTGTCAGATTAGCTCAGATTGGTTTTTCTGCGTGTAATTCAGTCGTAACGATAAACGCAAGCTTTTCAATCTTAGTTTATAAAATCAAACAGAATCCAATCCGTAACGTTTTTCAGATTACATTATTCATCTTAGTAATTATTCCCTTGTTGGAAGTTCAGACTTATAGATTTTCCAATAATTTTTGTTGGTGAGTAACTTATAGATAACGTGTTTGTATATGGTTTGTTGCGTGTTTAAGTACGTAATTTAGCAAATAAAAACCGAATAGAAAATCCGCGAGGGTTTTCGTAAGCAGGCAAGAACTAGCAATAAATTATATACGGTGTTGTGCAACGTTTTTATCAGCGTTGATTTTCAAAATTTTTCAATACAAGTTCACTCAGATTTGCTTTTTTAAATTCAGCAATTATTAGGTCTATTTTATCTTTCTTTCCAATGATACCAAATTGATGTTGTAAATCGTGGTTAGTTGCGATTAAATAGTCTTCATCATCCATTAAATTCTCAAATCCACTAAATCTTTCGTCAATATGTCCGAACCTACTTGGAAATTCTTTATTCAGCCAATCTTCAATATCAGTTTTTGTTCTTTTTCGTTTTGTAAATAAGTACAAGTAACTACCAAATCCGTATGGATAATAGAATTCTTGATTTGGCATAATTAATAAATCGGTCACAGTTTTTTTAGAAAGCCCAAACCAAGTTTTTTTCTCACGATTTAATTTTTCGAAAAGTATGTTTTCGTTTTTTAATTTCTCTTCGGTCATAACGTATGTAGTTTCGCTTTGAATGTATTGATACATTTCGTAACCATCAAGTTTTGTTAGTTGGATAAATTCTGTAGCTGATTTGTTTGATTTAAATTCCGCTTGAGTAAATATTTTCGACCCAAGATTGTGAAATAGTAAAAGGAATTTGGTCATTCTCGGTTTTTTTCAAATGTTGCACAACGTGTTTGTATATGATTAGTGGCGTGTTTCAGCACCTAATTTAGTAAATAAAAACCGAATAGAAAATCTGCAAAGATTTTCGTAAGCAAGCTATAACTAGCCATTAATTATATACGTTGTTATCTATAGGTCTTTTC
>NZ_JBSHNU010000226.1:0-3069 GCF_053601555.1 Lacinutrix sp. MEBiC02595
CTTCAAAGTCAGCTTTGTCGTAAGATTCCAGCAAGGTTTCTTTTGTAATTCCGTTGTTTAATTTATATCCTAATTCTTTGTACGTTTTTAGTTGTTCCTCAAAACTTACTTTAGGAATTTTCTTGACGTTTTCTTTCAAAATCTTATAGGTTTTAAATCCTGTCAGAATTAAAAACACACTTATTACTATAATTATCGTTTTTATCATCGATTTTTTTTCAAATTGGTGCTAACGTGTTTGTATATGGAAAGTTGCGTTTTGGTACAGGCGGATTTTCCGAAGGAAAATCAGAAGTAGCAAAAGAGCAACGAACTTTATTTAAGCACTAATCTAGCAATTTTTTATATACGTTGTTATAAAATGTAGCTAAACATCAAATTAAGCACGAATTACTTTGCCGTTAAGTTGCGCAATAAAAGGAGGAAAGCTAAACGTGTTTTGCTTTTACAGTTGAATAGCGAAAAGTGTTTTTTTTAAACTCTTTGGAGCATTTTGCGATTGAGTAAGCATTTCCTGGCGAGGTAAAATTTCCTTGGCTTCAAAAAACTGCGCAAGAGTTATTTCTCCTTTGCGTCAAAATTCCGCAAAGAATTCAATTCGTGAATTGAGTAAGCAGAATTCGAGATTATTTTATTAAGATTTGAGTAAGATAATAATCCAATTATTTATGTTTTAAGAAATTCAGTTTGTTGAAATTGAGGATTCTCGGCTATTTTTTATAACGTGTTTGTATATGGTTTGTTGCGTGTTTCAGCACCTAATTTAGCAAATATAAACCGAATAGAAAATCCGCGAGGGTTTTCGTAAGCAGGCTAGAACTAGCAATAAATTATATACGGTGTTGTAGGTAGTTTTTATCTTTTCATTCTGATTGTAATCGGGTATTCTTTTCCGCTGATTTTTGTCCATCCAACCACTAAAATCCAGTTAGGATGTAAACTTAAATTTATATTTAAACCATTATGTTCCATAAAATAAAGGGCAGTTTCATAATCATTTTGATTTTTTTCGTTAATCACAATTTGTCCTTTTTTCCCCAAATCGATTTCACGAGCATAGAATTCAGGCGCATAAATTCCGTAACTAAATTCAAAATCATCTTTTTCACATAATTCGTCAAAAACATTTTCATCTGACTTTATAGTCAAATCAATTATTTTATTGCCACTAATTTCAATTGTTGAGTTTTCGTGGTCAAATGAGAATTCATAATTTCCAATAGAAAACTCCTCTTTAATTTCTTCAGTTTTGTTCTTAAACAACATAATTTTATCTTATAAAAATACGGATTATTAGTCCAGCGATAATTCCAAATATTATTATAATTCCAAAGCCTAAAATAGTAGGAATAAAATCATATTTAGAAGTTCCAATTGCGATTCCGATTATCAGAATTATGAAATACGGAATGTTCTTTTTGTTCTTAAAATACTCTATCATTTCTGATTTTTCTCAAATTACCTACAACGTGTTTGTATATGATTAGTGGCGTGTTTAAGCACCTAATTTAGCAAATAAAAACCGAATAGAAAATCTGCAAAGATTTTCGTAAGCAAGCTAGAACCAGCCATTAATTATATACGGTGTTACAAACAGTTTTTAATTTCCACAAATTTGATTATAGTAGGATATTAATTTGAAAGGAGATCTGCCTTTAATAGAATTACTGTTAACTTTTTCAATGAGTAGCGAGCAATCAGAGAAATATTCCATTACTTTATCCTTTTTATATTTCATAACTCCAATTTTTTTAACATTATTCCAAGATTGTCTTTTTACATAATATGTAGTAGTTGTTCCTCCTGACTGAGGTGCAGCCATTTTTGTTATTTCAAAAAGTGAAGCATTTCCTTTTATAATTTGCTTCATTAATTTTGGTTTGCTACTATTCTCTATTTTCATAAAAACATATCGTTTTGGGCTTCCAGAGTTAGAATATTGATCAATCGCGTTTATATCTTTTGAGCTAAGCTTTATTTTTTTATTTCCGATTTCACATTTTATGATATTACCTTTTATTTTACATTTTTCAATCGTTGTTTTACCATCTTTATAAAATAATTTAGTTTTAATCTGTGAATATGAAATTTGGCTTAAAAGTATTATTGTCAGAATTATTATTTTCTTCATTTTATGATTCTGGTTTTAATTGTTTGTAACGTGTTTGTATAAGATTAGTTGCGTGTTTAAGTAACTAAGTTAGTAAACAAAAACGAAACAGAGAAAATTCCGCAGGAATTTTCCAAGTAGGCGAGAACCTAGCAATTAATTTTATACGGTGTTAGCAACAGTTTATTATTTCGTTATAGCTTTTCATTTAAATTTTGACTTCCCACAATTGCCATAATATCGACAATATCTTTATTTATTTTAAAGTAGATACTATCAGAACCACATACACAACGTCTGTATTTGTTTTTTATATATTCCACTGATTCGAACGAATAAGGTCTCTCAGCAATAATATCAAAATATTCAAAAAATGATTCGAAATACTTATCCGCTTGAGTCATTCCAAATTTTTCAATTCCGTAATGATGAATTCTTATTAAGTCGTTTTTAGCTTCGTTACTTAATCTATATTTAGCCATTCAATAGAGACTTTGATTGTGCTAAAATTTCATTTTTGTTATCATTTGTAAATCCGCTATTTTCGGCCTTTTCTAATTTGGCACGAACCCAATCAATTTGGACTTGCTGCTTTCTGGCTTGTCTTATTAAATCGTTTACTAATTCACTTTTACTAGAATATTCATTTCTATTCACTTGGGCTTTCAGCCATTCATCGTTAGGCTCCGTAAATGATATGCTTTGTCTTGACATAATTTTATATTTTGGTGTAAATATACATCAAATTCGCATCGCTTCCAAATTGTTGCTAACGTGTTTGTATATGATTAGTGGCGTGTTTAAGTACGTAATTTAGCAAATAAAAACCGAATAGAAAATCTGCAAAGATTTTCGTAAACAAGCTAAAACCAGCCATTAATTATATACGGTGTTGTAAGCAGTTTTTAATCCGTTATAAATATAAATCATTATTCCGTTTATAATTAATGGAATTACTA
>NZ_JBSHNU010000227.1:0-212 GCF_053601555.1 Lacinutrix sp. MEBiC02595
TGGTTATTATCACCATCACATTCTATCGTTTCATCTACTACATTACAAGCAGTAAGATCTGGACCAGTAGCATCTCCGAAGTTCAGCGTTACTGTAATTGTAGATTCATTACCACAATCATCTGCAACGGTATAGGTAACAGGAAGCGAACCACAAGGACCACAAACTACGTTTAAGTTGTTGAAGTCGTAATTGGAAGTTACGTTATAAAC
>NZ_JBSHNU010000228.1:0-252 GCF_053601555.1 Lacinutrix sp. MEBiC02595
CCGGAACAGTAACTGGAACCGTATATAATGATGAAGATGGTGATGGAACACAAAATGGAACAGAAACCGGATTTACTTCTCCAGTAACTGTATTTGCAGATTTAGATGGCGATGGTGTATTAGACGCAGGAGAGCCAACAGGAACAACAGCAGCAGATGGAACCTATACTATAGAAGGAGTACCAGCAGGAACAGTAGATATCGTAGTAGATACAACTACTTTACCAACAGGTGTAACATTAACAGAAGGAA
>NZ_JBSHNU010000229.1:0-283 GCF_053601555.1 Lacinutrix sp. MEBiC02595
ACGGTAACCGGAACCGTATATAACGATGAAGATGGTGATGGAACACAAAACGGAACAGAAACGGGATTCACTTCTCCAGTAACGGTATTTGCAGATTTAGATGGCAATGGTGTATTAGACGCAGGAGAGCCAACAGCAACAGCAGCAACAGACGGAACCTATACTATAGAAGGAGTGCCAGCAGGAACAGTTGATATCGTAGTAGATACAACTACTTTACCAACAGGATCGACATTAACAGATGGAACAGAGCCAACCGAAGTAACGGTACCAGTAAGTGGAA
>NZ_JBSHNU010000230.1:0-239 GCF_053601555.1 Lacinutrix sp. MEBiC02595
TAGCCATTAATTATATACGTTGTTATCTATAGGTCTTTTCATAGTTAGCCAGAGTTCAGGTGTTTAAATTTTTATATAAATATAATTTAGGAATTCTGATTTTAGCAACGGTTTAAGCGCAATGATACGTTTCTACTATCCAGATTAGCTCAGATTGGTTTTTCTGCGTGTAATTCAGTCTTAACGATAAACGCAAGCTTTTCAATCTTGCTTTACTTTATAGATCTTTTTAATCTAAA
>NZ_JBSHNU010000231.1:0-948 GCF_053601555.1 Lacinutrix sp. MEBiC02595
GAAAAGACCTATAGATAACAACGTATATAATTAATGGCTAGTTATAGCTTGCTTACGAAAATCTTTGCAGATTTTCTATTCGGTTTTTATTTACTAAATTAGGTGCTGAAACACGCCACTAATCATATACAAACACGTTACCCAACATTTGACCAAAAATGCCGATAAGAAGAAATACAGACCAAAAAAGTAAAACTCTAACTGAATTTTATTCTGAATTAAAAAACGACTCTAACGTAATTTCAAAAGGAGTCGGAACTTTAATGCTAAATTGGATTGGTAGAATTAACTCGGAATTTAAAGAAACTGAAATTTGGGGATTGACTTCTCATTATCATCTGATTTTACAAAATGAAAATGATTACACATCTAATAATTATGTTGTTCTAACAACTGGAATGGACGAATATCATATCGAATATCTGATTCCAAAAGAATTGGAACCTTGGAAAGGTGCAACAAAATCTTTAGACGAAGCAATGGAAATGTTAATTACCGCAATGATTAATTCAAAGGGTTGGAGTAAATCGACTGAATTAAACAAATTCAAAACTGATGAAAAAAATTAAATCCTTTATTTATGGACTGACAGGAATTTCATTGTTGTTCGTTGCTGTTCTGTTTATTTCTGGATTTATCGGAATTATAAATATGATTTGGACAATGTTGAACTTTATAAATCAATAAAAACGTTGGGTAACACCGTGTATAAAAAATTGCTAGTTTCTTGCTTGCTCGGAAAATCCTTCGGATTATCCTCTGGCTCGTTTTCTTTTGCTATTTTAGTTGTCTAAACACGCAACTTTCCATACACAAACACGTTATGTTTAATAATCCCAGACTTCTGGAACTTCCCTTGTTCATTGCAATTAGCCCATTGTAAATTACAGAGTTTGCAATAAACTTGAATTGGAATACTGGATTTTGAGGAATAATTGTACCAACCCA
>NZ_JBSHNU010000232.1:0-262 GCF_053601555.1 Lacinutrix sp. MEBiC02595
GAGCCAACAGCAACTACAGCGGCGGATGGAACGTATACTATAGAAGGAGTACCAGCAGGAACAGTAGATATCGTAGTAGATACAACTACTTTACCAACAGGAGCAAGTTTAACAGAAGGAACAGAGCCAACATCAGTAACGATAACAACAAATGGTAGTGTAGATGCAGGAATAGATGGTTATACTACAGCCGGAACAGTAACTGGAACCGTATATAATGATGAAGATGGTGATGGAACACAAAATGGAACAGAAACCGGAT
>NZ_JBSHNU010000233.1:0-756 GCF_053601555.1 Lacinutrix sp. MEBiC02595
ACTATAGAATATGCAACAAGCGGCACATGTGCAGCCAGCAGCACACAAACGGTAACTGTTTTAACCTCCGGGAATGCTTCTTTTACTATGACAGCAACTTGTGATGGCGGAACATCAAATATCACAGGAGATCTTGGCGGAAGCTTTACTTTTAATCCGATACCAACCGATGTAGCAACAATAGATGCAACTAGCGGATTGGTGACTAATGGTGTTTCAGGAGCGACCTATACTATTGAATACACGAGTCCAGGAACCTGCGGAACAAGTAGCACACAAACGGTTACGGTTTTAACTTTAGGAAACGCTTCTTTTAATACGACAGCAACTTGTGATGGTGGAACATCAAATATCACAGGAGATCTTGGCGGAAGCTTTACGTTTAATCCAATACCAACCGATGGTGCAACAATAAACGCAACTAATGGAACGATAACTAATGGAATTTCAGGAACCATATATACGATAGAATACACGAGTCCAGGAACCTGCGGAACAAGTAGCACACAAACAGTAACTGTTTTAACTTTAGGAGACGCTTCTTTTACTATGACTGCAACTTGTGATGGCGGTACCGCAACTGTCACTGGAGATCTTGGCGGAAGCTTTACGTTTAATCCGATGCCAACGGATGGCGCAACAATAAACGCAACTAGCGGAACGGTAACTAATGGAATTTCTGGAACAACCTATACGATAGAATACGCAAGTCCAGGAACCTGCGGAACAAGTAGCACACAAACGGTAACTGTTTTA
>NZ_JBSHNU010000234.1:0-233 GCF_053601555.1 Lacinutrix sp. MEBiC02595
TTCCACTTACTGGTACCGTTACTTCGGTTGGCTCTGTTCCATCTGTTAATGTCGATCCTGTTGGTAAAGTAGTTGTATCTACTACGATATCAACTGTTCCTGCTGGCACTCCTTCTATAGTATAGGTTCCGTCTGTTGCTGTTGTTGCTGTTGGCTCTCCTGCGTCTAATACACCATTGCCATCTAAATCTGCAAATACCGTTACTGGAGAAGTGAATCCCGTTTCTGTTCCG
>NZ_JBSHNU010000235.1:0-256 GCF_053601555.1 Lacinutrix sp. MEBiC02595
TTTTAACATATTTAAAGCTTTCAGAAATAAAACTAGGCATTTTAGTGAACTTCAATGTTGATGATATAACAAAAGGGATTTTCAGAAAAGTAAACGGGTTATAAAATAGTTTCCCACGGATTTCTCAGATTTACGCAGAAATGAGACTAAAAGAATCTGTGGTAATCGGTGTAATCAGCGGGAGAAAAAACAAGTAATTTATGGAAGAAAAAACAGAAAATGAATTATCCTATATAATCAGAGGAGGGATTTTTAA
>NZ_JBSHNU010000236.1:0-380 GCF_053601555.1 Lacinutrix sp. MEBiC02595
TTTTAACATATTTAAAGCTTTCAGAAATAAAACTAGGCATTTTAGTGAACTTCAATGTTGATGATATAACAAAAGGGATTTTCAGAAAAGTAAACGGGTTATAAAATAGTTTCCCACGGATTTCTCAGATTTACGCAGAAAGGAGACTAAAAGAATCTGTGGTAATCGGTGAAATCAGCGGGAGAAAAAACAAGTAATTTATGGAAGAAAAAACAGAAAATGAATTATCCTATATAATTAGAGGAGGGATTTTTAAAGTCTATATAGTAAACTTCAATTTTGCTAGTATAATAAAAGGGATTTTTAGAAAAGTAAACGGGTTATAAAGTAGTTCCCCGCGGATTTCTCAGATTTACGCAGAAAGGAGACTAAAAGAATCT
>NZ_JBSHNU010000237.1:0-285 GCF_053601555.1 Lacinutrix sp. MEBiC02595
GCGATCGTTTCGTTATCTGTACCATTACATTCTATAGTTTCGTCTATTACAGTACAAGATGTTAAGTCAGGACCGATAGAATCTTCAAGAGTAAGCGTTGCAGTAAGTATAGTTTCGTTACCACAATCATCAGCAACGGTATAAGTAACTAGAATAGTACCACCAGCGCCACAAGTGGAAGCAAGGTTAGTAAATACATAATCTGAAGTTACATCAAATACTGCATCTGTATCACAGCTATCTGTACCACAAGATTGAAGAGCAAGTATGTTAGCGGCATTCCAA
>NZ_JBSHNU010000238.1:0-3618 GCF_053601555.1 Lacinutrix sp. MEBiC02595
AAAATCTTTGTGACTTCAGTTTTACTTTTAGTTCCGATTTATCTAAGCAAATTTTGTTAATTATAAGTTAGGGAATTAGGTAAGCCCAAACTAAAACAATAGCAGAGAAAATAGAGGATTGACACTGTTTTTGCTAACGTGTTTGTATATGGTTTGTTGCGTGTTTAAGAACGTAATTTAGCAAATAAAAACCGAATAGAAAATCCGCGAGGGTTTTCGTAAGCAGGCTAGAACCAGCAATAAATTATATACGGTGTTACCAAACGTTATTTGTTATCTAATTCAGCTTGTAAAAATCCACCGAATATTATTGAATCATTTCTCATTATCATTAAATCTTCCGCTTTATTTATGTTAAAAGTCAGTGTGTCCAAATATTTAAGCTCTTTAAAATTAGTAGGAACGTTACTTAATAAACCAATAGAATTATCCTCATTTAAATCCAATAATTGAACCCAAATATGTTCAATATTTTCATTTTCGGTTATTTTTACTTTAGCAAAAAAGTCAGTTTCTGAATTTTCTTTATTTTTAAATTCCGAGATAAAATATGGTAAATTTAATTCAGCAGTCTGTTTGGTTTCATTCAATAGTTTATCGTTTGAGTCAATTTCTCGTGTATTCTTTTTATCCCATTCAGTTTGCTCATTTTCAGGTTCATATTTGTCTTGAGCAACGTAAATTCCAAATAGTACAAAAGCCAAAGTAGCAATAATTCCAATTGTTAATAAGCTTGAAATTTTTTTTTGAATGTTGCTATTCATAATGTTTGGTAACGTGTTTGTATATGCTTTGTTGCGTGATTAAGCAACTAAGTTAGTAAATAAAAACGGAATAGAAAATCCGAAAGGATTTTCGTAAGCAAGCTAGAACCAAGCAATAAAATATATACGGTGTTAGGCAACGTTTTTTAATTTCCACAGGGATATTTTTTATTATCAGATTCATTTAAGGAATTGAAAATGGTCTCACTTTCAGAAAGCTGTATATCTCGTTTGTCAATGAGTTTTGTATTCCAATATTCGGTTAGTTTTTTCAATTCAGATTCCGAAATACTTTGTCCTTTGTTTTCAATCCATTCCCAAACTATTCCATTATATATATAATGCCATCCAATTAGTTTATCACATTTTTTATAAATATACTTTGTTCCAAGTCCTATTTTTTCATATTTCTCAAATTCATTAATTCGAGTGAGAATTATATGAATTCCAATAGATTTTTCGGGGTTTGATATTTGGTTGAGAAGTTGTTTATTGGCTTTTTTTCCGATTTCAACAAGTCCGTTAGCAATAGAATCATATTCTTTAAGAACTAAAGAATAATTACAAGTAATTGGAATAGTTTCCCAAGTCAGTTTCTCAATGAGTGCTGTTATTCTTAAATCAGTTTCTGTTTGTCCAAAAGACAAGCCACAAACGAAAATTAGAATCGGTAATATGTTGTTTTTGAGAGTTTTCATTCAATGTTGCCTAACGTGTTTGTATATGGTTTGTTGCGTGTTTAAGCACCTAATTTAGCAAATATAAACCGAATAGAAAATCCGCGAGGGTTTTCGTAAGCAGGCTAGAACTAGCAATAAATTATATACGATGTTAGGTGTAGTTTTTTATAAGTTCTGAAATTTCATTATCTGTATGAATCTGAGTAGGATAAAAATTTCTTTCAGATAATGGGACTTTTATATTTTTATAAATATATGAGGTGTAATCTTTATAAGTTCCGTTTAGTTCATACAATTTTAAAAAAGGCGTGAGTGCTATTTTTAAATTTGTTGTTTTAAGTAATCTTATAAATGCTTTTTTGAAAACAGGATTTCTTTGAGTCCAAATATTGTTTAGGAAAAAAATAATTGTTCCAGCACTTTCATCAAAATCTGGTTTTTCTTCGATTAGTCTATTGAATAAAACACTCCAAAAATGATCATCATAATGTTTAAAGTCTTTATTAAAGACTTCAAAGAAATAGTTCGGGTATGATGAAAGACAAATTAAAATAGCAGTTTCATTTGGTAAATTTTTAAGTACAGATACCTCCGGTATTTTAGGTAAAGCACTTAAATATTTTGCTGTAAGAAACTCTTGTAAAGATTTATGTGAAAATTGATAAGAATTATATCCAGTTTGTACAAAAATCCCAGTATGATTTTCTAATTCGGTAACAACTTTTTTGGCTTGTGATGTAGGTAAATTATGTGCTTTATGTATTTTATTATAACATTTTCTAATATCGTCACTACTAAAAACATTTTTGCTTAAATGAAAAGATAACCAATAAGATAATTGAGCTAAAAATTCTTTTTTTTTCTCAATATAGAAGTCCGCATACTTTGAAGGTCTAACAACACTTCTTTGTTGATCCCAAGTTTCTAATAATAGATTTAATACAAAATCGTATATGTATCTTGGTTTCGGTGGGATAGTTTTTTTTCTTTCATAAATTGCACACAGATGCGATAATGTTAGTGGTCTCATCGTTGTGTCATAATATGGTGAGTCTTTTATTTTTTCAAATAAGTCTTTAGCTTTCGTTCTATTTGTAATCCATTTACTTATAAGTGATTTTATTTGTTTATCATTTAAAGGACAAATTTCGTATGTATTTGTATTTGTTAGTTGTAATAAAAAATCATTACTTCTAGATGTCAAAATAAATTTTGAATCTATAAGATTTAATGATAATTCCTGAAACTCTTTTTCAATTCTCGTTTTTAGTTTACTATCTGGTATTTCATCAAATCCATCGGCTATAAGAAGTACTTTACTATCGTTAAAAAATGATATTATAGTGTTTTTTAATAAATTATAATATTCAAACCCAAAATCATCAAGATACTCAACAGGAAATTTTATATGAATGCCTAATAAGTCGACTAAAATTTTGAATAAGCCAAAATTCTTTTGGTTTATATGATTTTCATAATCTAATTCTCTAAAACGAATAACTAAAGGAAAAGAGAAATCAAAATCTTTATTATTATCTAAATAGTCATTAAAAATTTTTTTGATTAGTGTTGTTTTTCCAGCTCCAGCACCTCCGTATATTATTTTGTTTTTATTGAATTCTTTTAATAATTTCTTACTGTTAATTTTAGCAGTTTCTTCATCAACATCAAATCTGGTTTTCAATGGTGATAAATATAAATCTATGTCTACAAAAATATTTTTCAGCTCTTTAGATGTTATAGCTGTACTAAAGTTTATTTCATTAGACCAAGCTATTGCCGCAGTTAAATTATTTTTGATATTAGATAAAACTACATCTTCTGAAATCTCAAGGTCATAATTTTCTTGAAAGAATTCAAACTCTTCTTTTTTGAGTTTCTTTTTTGCTTTAGAGTTTATATTTGTTAATTGCTTATCAAATATAGAACCAACTCCTTTAATTCCTTTATCCAAAAGATTTTTAAAAAGTACTTGTGTAAATATAGTTTCGAAATCAATCATTGAATTTGAGGGTTGGTTTTAAATTACACCTAACGTGTTTGTGTATGCTTAGTTGCGTGTGTAAGTTACTAAATTAGTAAACAAAAACGGAATAGAAAATCTGTAAAGATTTTCCGAACAAACAAGAACCAAGCAATTAAATATACACGGTGTTGTAAGTAGTTTTTTTAAT
>NZ_JBSHNU010000239.1:0-2292 GCF_053601555.1 Lacinutrix sp. MEBiC02595
TTAATCCGTTATAAATATAAATCATTATTCCGTTTATAATTAATGGAATTACTATAATTCCAATCAGATATTTTAGGTTTTCAGAATTTCCATATTCAATTCCGATTATAACGTTTCCAATTATCCATAAAATTGAGCTCACAGAAAAAATTCCCAACATCTTTTTTAAATTCCGTTTTAACCTTTCAGCATCTTCAGTTTCATACTCTCTAAATTCAAGTTTTTCATTGTACTCTAATCCGTCTGCGTAAATAGAGTAGAAGAGAAATGAAAACCCAAAAATTATAATCAGCAAAATTTGTCCAATTAAGAATATTGGATTCAACTCGGATATAGATTTTATATATTCCAGCGCTTTTCCAAAAAACAACATTACGAAGAAAAATAAGAGAGCAATCAGCCAACTTTTTGATTCAGTTCGTATGTATTTCTTAATGTTCATCGTTTTTTTCTCAAATTGCTTACGTTTATGTATATGAGCTGTGGCGTGTTTTGGCACGAACTTCTCCAAATATAAACTAACTTTGGGAAATCCAAAGATTTTCCAAATGGGCACAGACCAAGCCATAGCTTATATACGGTGTTAGCGGTAGTGCCTTTATTTATTCAAATATTCTTGTTTTAAATATTTCTTTCATTTTTTCAAAATTCTGTTTTGGTTTTTTACAAATGTAAATTCTTTGATAAAGTTCTTCTTCATTGTCTGCATATGGATTGTAAATTGTTCTTACTAATTTCACTTCGTCAAAATAATCACTAAAAAAATCGCCAACACGATAACTCAAAGTCATAATAGTATTCGGCATTTCTCCTTTTGGTGTCCAACTATAGTAACTGCCGTGATAAGAAAATGCTTTTGGTAAATTATATTTACTGCCTAATAAATTTATTGCACCGGCTTGTCCGTAATGTTTACCCCAAATCACACAATTTTTTCTTTCCGCTAATGGCAAACTGTCGTAAACAGATTTCAAGTCCTGCATCGTTATTTCCCATTTCTGATTAGTATAATATTCATCATACTTTATGGCATATTTCCCACCTTCAATTTCTTTCTTTTCAAATGGATAAATTTTTGTTATATAGCGATTGAAAGAATAAACAGGCATTCCAAATGGGATGAAAACTGAACTTAAAAGTAGTGAAATGGTAATCGGATAAATTACCCACTTTCTTTTGTTTAATACAATTTGTTCCCAAAATATAGCTCCAAAAGGTATAATTGTTAAAACAATTGGGTAAAAATAATACGATTTTCCGTTTTTAAATGAAAGAAAAAGGATTGACAAAATTATAGAAATTGCTAATGGGTGATTTATTGATTTATTGTTTTTAAACAGATAAATAAATGCTGGTACAATAATGAGTAATGATACTATAGGATTAATACCCATCAATAAGTTAGCTGTATTTTGAATTTGGGAAATATTGTCTAATTGTGTTTCATATAAGCGATTAAACATTTGCAAAACAGGAAAGTTATTTGTGTACTGCCAAATTAAATTTGGAAGTAATAACAGAACAACAACAACGATATTTTTCCAAAAATGTAGTTGAAATAGAGCTTGGCGTGTTCGTTTATAGAATAATAATGCAACTAAACCGAATATGAAAAATAAAGCATCATATTTTGTTGTACAGCCTAAAATAACAAATGTGGTTAAATACCATAAACTTCTACTGTCAAGATATTTTACAAACTTTGTTAGTTGATAAAAGCTCAATAACCAAAATAATTGACTGAAAACTACGGGTTGAAAAAGTTGTTGAGAACGACCAAAACTTGGTGCGGTGATGATGCAAAAAAGAGCTAAAAATATTGCTTTATTTTTTCCGCCTAATTCAATTATTGTTTTTGCTACATAGATTACAATTAATAAACTTGCAATATGTGCAAAAAGATGATGAACATAAACCGAATTACTACCAAAAAGGTTTTGGATAAATGCAAAAAGCCCAATCAATGGCGGAAATTCCATATATCCGAAAGCCAAATGTTTGCCAGTTTCAATATGTAATAATTCATCTCCTTGAAACCCCGAATGACTATCTGCAATTAAGTGAAGTGTCAATTTAATAATACAGAAAAAAAGAATTATTAGCTTGGTCTGTTTGTTCATTTTAATCTCTACTTGTTCTTGTTTCGTCGTGGCTGCATTCAAGGTTCTAACGCAACAAACGTTGCTTTTTTTTTAGTTTATACTAAGCTACATTTTTTAGTTCAAAATCCATAATTTCTTGAGGAGTTTTATAACCTATTATTTTCCGAGGTCTATTGTTAAGTTTTTCTTG
>NZ_JBSHNU010000240.1:0-786 GCF_053601555.1 Lacinutrix sp. MEBiC02595
TAAAAAACTTTTGCTAACACCGTATATAATTTATTGCTGGTTCTAGCCTGCTTACGAAAACCCTCGCGGATTTTCTATTCCGTTTTTATTTGCTAAATTAGGTGCTGAAACACGCAACAAATCATATACAAACACGTTAGCTTTAATGCTTAAGCAAGTTTGTGGAAATAAAAAAAGCATGGTTTTAATCCCGAATTTTTTTTGAGTTTTAAGGAGAAAAAAACGAAAAACTATATTGTGGATTTTTAAAAATCATTTTGACTTTTCACTCAATTCCAAAATGAAATACTTTGCGGATCTTTTAGCTTGTTTGCGCAAAACGAAATCACTCAAACTTGTGAAACTGTTTTTAGCTTGTTTGCGGAAAACTAAATCAATAAAATCTGCAAAACTGAATTTAGCAAGTTTATGAATTGATTACTCAAACTCTAAAAAGTCAAAACAATCAAACGGAATTTTTAGCAAGTTTGCGGATTTAAAAAATAAAGAGAGTAAAAAAGATTTTAATTGGAAACTCTAAAAAGCACTAAAAGCTAACACCGTATATAAAAAATTGCTAGATTAGTACTTAAATAAAGTTGGTTGCGCTTTTACTAACTTCTGATTTTCCTTCGGAAAATCCTCGTCACCAAAAACGCAACTTTCCATATACAAACACGTTATGTTTAATAATCCCAGACTTCTGGAACTTCCCTTGTTCATTGCAATTAGCCCATTGTAAATTACAGAGTTTGCAATAAACTTGAATTGGAATACTGGATTTTGAGGAATAATTGTACCAACCCA
>NZ_JBSHNU010000241.1:0-80308 GCF_053601555.1 Lacinutrix sp. MEBiC02595
TGGGGCTCACCTCTTACCATTCCGAACAGAGAAGTTAAGCCCATTTGCGCCGATGGTACTACATTGTGGAAGAGTAGGTCGTCGCCTTTTTTAGAGAATCCTCAGCATTTATTTGTTGAGGATTTTTTTATGCAATAAAGTGTAAGTATTCATTGGGAATAAGACTAATGAAAAATAATTTTTATATTAAATTAATTTAGTTAATTTAGTCTTCATGAACATAGTCATTCCATCTACTTTAGTTACCCTTAATAAATCTAGATTTCTATTATCTGAACTTTCCAATGAACAGTTAAGCGATGTTTCTATATCTCCTTATTTTTCAAGTGTAGGTTCCCATATAAGACATATTTTAGATTTTTATGATTGTATTTTTGATGTAGCCAATAATGAAGTAGATTTAACGGCAAGAAAAAGGAATATGGATGTAGAGAATTGTTGCGATACTGCAGCCTGTTACTTAGATACTATTATAAATAAGTTACAAGGTTTAGAAGGGAAAGATTGTAGACAAGAGATTGTAGTTATAGATGATTTGGGTTTGGGAAAAACCAAAATTGATTATACATTCTGTGCTTTGCTAGCCCAAGCTAATAGCCATACGATTCATCATTATGCTATTATAAGCTATATTTTGGATAGGCTAGGTGTTGCAATTGAAGACACTACATTTGGTTATAATGCAACAACACCAAAACAAGTTAAAGCAGAGTAATTACTGTTTTTTAAACATACTATCCATTATGGTATTGATGCCTTTAAATCCAAAAAAGATAGCACAAATACAACTAGCTACTCCTGCAATAAGCAACGGATAATACAAAGCCTTTTCTGGATTACTAAATGCAGTATATATTAATACAGGACCTAGAAACATTAGTGCTAGAGTGATTAGCATGATTTTTAATCCTTTTG
Organism: Lacinutrix sp. MEBiC02595; assembly: GCF_053601555.1. Classification (NCBI taxonomy): domain Bacteria; kingdom Pseudomonadati; phylum Bacteroidota; class Flavobacteriia; order Flavobacteriales; family Flavobacteriaceae; genus Lacinutrix; species Lacinutrix sp. MEBiC02595. Next base: position 916 of record NZ_JBSHNU010000241.1, read on the forward strand.
CTAATAGATCTTTATTGGTATTATTGGTTTCCATTTTTATAATTTTGAATTGATGCTCTTACGTTTTTGTGTTCTTTAAGTAGTTGTTCTGCCGTTTTTTCGGTAACATTTATTTCTTGCATAATCATTCTAATACCTCTATGTACAAGTTTATTATTGCTTAATTGCATATCCACCATTTTATTACCTTTAATATGACCTAATTGAATCATGGTAGTAGTGGTTAACATATTAAGAACTAATTTTTGCGCTGTTCCTGCTTTCATTCTTGAACTTCCGGTTACAAATTCGGGTCCGACAACTACTTCAATTGGGAATTGTGCAGTTTGTGATAATGGACTGCTTTGGTTACAAGTAATACAACCTGTTATTATATTGTTGTCGTTACATACTTCCAATGCAGCAATTACATAAGGAGTAGTTCCGGAGGCAGCAATACCAACAACAACATCTTTGTTATTTACATGATATGCTTGCAAATCTTTCCAACCTAGATTTGTGGAGTCTTCGGCGAATTCTACAGCATTTCTAATGGCTGTATCTCCACCGGCAATAATACCAATTACTAAATCAGGTGAGACACCAAAAGTAGGAGGACATTCACTGGCATCTAAAATTCCTAAACGACCACTTGTTCCTGCGCCTAAATAAAATAACCTTCCACCAGATTTCAGTTTTAAAACGATTTGTTCTACTAATTTTTCAATTTGTGGTAATGCGTTATCTACAGCTTGAGGCACTGTTTTATCTTCTGTATTTATATTTTTTAGTAACTCTGAAATTGTCATCTTTTCTAGATGATTATAATTGGAGTCTTGTTCTGTGGTTTTTATAAATGTCATTTTGTAAAAATACGGATTTTTGTTTTGCGTTAGTGATGGAAACGGCATCCTTTTGCTTTTGCAAAAGATATAGTGTACAGCACGACGATACAAAACTTCAAGGTTTTGTATGGAAACGCCCAAATAGTATTACTCGACGGTATAATTAAATTCAGAAACTTCGGACAATCTAAAATACCCAAAAGGAAAATTTTGAGCATTGGTTTGATTGATGCAATTACCGCGAACAGTTGCAGGTTGGGTTTCAAAAGGACCACCACCATCTTCACTACTTTGTTGTAAAAGAATAAACATGAACTCATAGAAACGTTGGGAAACACCATAATTTCTTATGATTACACTTTCCCCTGAATCTAGATCTTCTTCGATATAAAAGCCGAAAATTTCATTACCATTTACAAATTCATCTTTAAAGGTATCTAATGTAGCAGGCATATTTATACTTGGAGTATACTCGAAAAAATAATAGTTTTCTTCGTCTACAGGATCTGTGAAATAGGCTTTTATTTCTGTTTCTTCTCCTGAAAACCCACCTTCTAAATCTTGTTCTACATATTCAATTTCTGCTACGGATTTTAAAGTTTCGGTTGCTGTAAAAAGTTCGCCGTTATAATTAATACTTAAGTTATAGGTACCATTAATTTCAGGAACGAATGTGGTATTGTAATAGATTCCTGTTTGGTCTTCTTCTAAAAATTGAAAGCTGTTATTATTTGCATCCATAATAATCACTTGCGCATTATTTGCAGGCGGAATTTCGTTGTCATAAAATGGAGCAGACAATGTCAATTTTATAGATTGTTCATTTCCTGGCGTGTCTTTAAACCAATTAATGGAAGCGTCAATAACTAATCTAGGCTCTGAATTTGGTAAGTCTATATCTACAACATCCTCACAAGAAAATAGGAAAATAGTTAGTATTGGTAGCATGAGTAATCTTTTCATATTCTTAAAATTTAAAATTATAGGAAACAGAAGGAACTATACCAAAAATGGAAAGTCGTACAGCTTCATTTGCTCCAGTATCTACGTTTTCTCTAAAACTTATAGATGCTGCATTGCGTTTATTATACATATTATAAACACCAAAAACCCAATAGCTTTGCCATCCTTTCTGTTTGTCTGGTTTTGGGGTGTAATTTGCCGAAATATCTAAACGATGATATGTTGGCAATCTAAATTCGTTTCGGTTTGTATAGCTTGGTATGGTTACACCATTGTATTCATATTGACCATTTGGGTAGGTAACTGGTTGTCCGGATTGTAGTAAGAAATTAGCGTTTAAAGTCCATTTTTCATTTAGGTCATAACTTCCTGTAATAGACACGTCATGTGTTTTATCATAAGGAGTATTATACCAATTTCCATTATTTATTCCTGTTTCAACGGCTGTTCTTCCTGGAGTTTGTTGTTCTGATTTCGATAATGTATAGGCAAACCATCCTTTAAAACGGCCTTCGTTTTTTCGGAATAAAATTTCTAAACCGTATGCTCTTGCTTTGCCGTTTAAAATTACCTGTTCAATGGCATCGTTAGCAATTAAGTCGGCGCCATCTATATAATCTATTCTGTTTTTTACTTTTTTATAAAAGGATTCTACTTCTAAAGAAAATATTTTGTCGTTGAAATTTTTGAAATAACCAATAGCAACTTGATCTAATAATTGTGGTTTGGCATACTTTCCACTTGGTGTCCAAACATCTAAAGGTGTTGGAGAACTGGTATTAGAAAGTAAATGTAAATATTGACTTAATCTGTTATAACTTGCTTTAATGGAGGAGTTAGGATTTAATTGATAAGCAAGTGCAAGTCTTGGTTCTAAATTTCCAAACGATTCTAACACATCACTTTTGCTAGCTGTTTCTGTACCGATAGGATTTGCTTTTTCATAAATTTGAAGCTCCTCATTAAAAAGAATGGGGTTATCATTTTCGTACACATTTAATTCTTTTTGACCCAAGCGTAAAAAAGAACTATAGCGTAACCCATAAGAAGCAGTAAGTTTATCGGATAGTTTATGTTCGGCATCTATATATATCGCATTTTCAAAAGCATATTTATCAATTAACTTTCTTGGGTTTATTCCAGAGGATGTTCCTGCAGGTTCAATCTCACCAGGATTAAATTTATGATAAATACTATTTAAACCATATTGCAATTTTATTTTATCGTTTAGGTAGTGTTTTAAATCGTATTTGAAATTGAAGTTTCTAATTCCAGAATTCCATTTGAATCCAACAAAGTTTAAATCTAAGCCATAGTAATAATCCGAATAAATTAACGAAGCATTGGAGAATAGTTTATTGGAGAATAAATGGTTCCATCTAAAGTTTAAAACGGAATTGCCATAGGTATTTTTAAAACTATCACTCAAACTAAATACATCTCTACCAAAATAACCTGATAAATAGACATTGTTATTTTTGTTGATTTTGTAGCTTATTTTAGTGTTTAAATCGTAGAAATATGCTTTGCTATCTACATCAAAAAGTGGAAGAAATAAATGTGCATAGGAAGATCTTCCACCTAAAAGGAAAGATGCTTTCTCTTTTTTTATTGGACCTTCAATCAATAATCTACTAGAAACAATACCAATTCCTCCATTGGCGTGAAACGAATTACTGTTCCCTTCTTTTTGGTAGATATCTAAAACGGAAGAAACACGACCGCCATAACGTGCGGGAATTCCGCCTTTGTATAATTTCAAATCTTTTATGGCGTCCGGATTAAAAACGGAAAAGAAACCAAATAAATGGGAAGAATTGTAAATAGTAGCTTCATCTAACAAAATTAAATTTTGGTCTGCAGCACCACCACGAACATTAAAACCAGAAGCACCTTCGCCAGCAGTTGTAACTCCGGGAAGCATGGTTATTGCTTTTATAACATCTGGTTCGCCAAGTATGGCAGGGATTTGTTTGATGGTACTTGAAGAAAGTGCGTTTACACTCATCTGTGGTTTTTTTATATTTAGTCTTTCCACATTTTCTTTAATAACCACTTCGTCTAGATTTTGAGTAGTCTCTACTAAACTATAATTTTTGGAAATGTCTTGGGAAAGGTTAATCGTTTCGACAACATCTGCAAAACCAATGTAGCTTATAATCACTTTGTAGTTTCCTTTGGGTAAAGTAATAGAGTAGAAGCCATACTCATTTGTTGTTGTTCCTGTTTGTAGCTCTGGAATAATTATGTTTACACTAATTAGCGTTTCATTACTTGTTGCTTCTTGGATGGTTCCGCTAAAAGTAAATTTCTCCTGTGCAGATAAAAAGGATATAGTAAGGAAGCATAAAAAAAATAGAAGCTTTTGTTTTTTAAACATATACTAACAAATTTTAAAATTCATTTGACATAAAAGTATAAAAAAAGCCCCTTGAAAGGAGCTTTTTATACATTAAGTTTAGATTATTTAATACTATTTATAATAGTATTAAAAGTTTTACTAGGTTTCATTGCTTTGCTAGTTAAGTCGTCATTTGGCTCATAATAGCCTCCCATTTTCACCGGTTTACCTTGTACTTTATTTAATTCGTTAACAATTACTTCTTCGTTTTCACTCAAAGACTTAGCAATAGCAGTAAAGGTTTCTTTTAAATCCGCATCTTTTGTTTGGTTTGCTAATGCTTCAGCCCAATACATTGCTAAATAAAAATGACTTCCTCTATTATCCAATTCGTTTACTTTACGAGAAGGACCTTTTTTATTTTCTAATAATTTCTCTGTTGCTTCGTCTAGAGTTTCACTTAAAACTAAAGCTCTATCGTTATTATTTGTTTCTCCTAAATGTTCTAAAGAAACAGCAAGTGCTAAAAATTCACCTAAAGAATCCCAACGTAAATGATTTTCTTCTACAAATTGTTGCACGTGTTTAGGAGCAGATCCTCCGGCACCAGTTTCAAATAAACCACCACCACTCATTAAAGGAACAATAGATAACATTTTTGCAGAGGTACCTAATTCTAAAATAGGGAATAAATCGGTTAAGTAATCACGTAACACGTTTCCAGAAACTGAAATAGTATCTTTACCATCTTTAACTCTTTCTAGTGTAAAATTAGTTGCTTCAAAAGGAGCAAGAATTCTAATATCTAAACCAGAAGTATCATGATCTAAGAGGTATTTATTTACTTTTTTAATTAATTCGGCATCATGTGCTCTTTTCTTGTCTAACCAAAAAACAGCAGGAGTTTGAGAAGCTCTAGCTCTAGTAACCGCTAATTTCACCCAATCTTGAACTGGTGCATCCTTTACTTGGCACATTCTCCAGATATCTCCAGCTTCTACTTTATGACTTAAAAGGACATTACCTTCGGCATCTATTACGTTTACTTTTCCTTTAGATGCTATTTCGAAAGTCTTATCATGAGAACCATACTCTTCTGCTTTTTGAGCCATAAGTCCAACATTAGGAACAGTTCCCATTGTTGTAGGATCAAAAGCGCCATGTTTTTTACAAAACTTTATAGTTGCGTCATAAATTCCAGCATAACTACTATCCGGAATTACTGCTTTAGTATCTTGAAGTTTACCATCTGCATTCCACATTTGTCCAGAAGTACGAATCATTGCAGGCATAGATGCATCAATAATAACGTCACTTGGTACATGTAGATTTGTAATTCCTCTATCACTATTTACCATTGCTAAATCTGCACTATGATGCAAAGCATATCTTATATCTTCGCGTATAGCATCTCGTTTATCTTCTGGTAATTCGCTTAATTTTTCTAATAAGTTTCCAAAACCATTATTAACATCTACACCAATTTTTTCGAATGTCTTAGCATGTTTTTTAAATAAATCATGGAAGAAAACACGTACAGCATGACCAAATATAATTGGATCACTAACTTTCATCATGGTTGCTTTCATGTGTAATGAAAACAATACACTTTTATCTAAAGCATCTTCTACTTGTTCTTCTAAAAATTCGATCAATGCTGTTTTGCTCATTATTGTAGCATCAATAATTTCTCCTGGAAGTAAATCTAACCCTTCTTTTAAAATAGTTTCATTGCCTTTAGCGTCTTTATGTACAATTTTAATGGTGGTAGCTTCGGCAAGTGTTACTGATTTTTCATTGTGGTAAAAATCACCATGTGTCATAGTAGCAACATGTGTTTTAGAATCTTTGCTCCAAGCTCCCATAGAATGTGGATTCTTTTTTGCGTAATTCTTTACAGCTTTTGGAGCACGACGATCGGAGTTTCCTTCACGTAATATTGGGTTTACCGCACTACCTTTTACTTTATCATAGCGCAATTTAATATCTTTTTCTTCTGCAGTTTCTGGTTCATCTGGATAGTTTGGTAATCCATATCCTTTTGCTTGTAATTCTTTAATTGCTGCTTTCAATTGTGGTACAGATGCACTAATATTAGGTAGTTTTATAATATTCGCTTCTGGTTTTTTTACTAATTCACCTAATTCGGCCAAAGTATCCTTAACACGTTGGTCTTCTGGTAACATATCTGAAAATACAGCAAGTATTCTCGATGCTAAAGAAATGTCTCTTGTTTCTACTTTTACTCCTGCAGAGTTTGTAAAAGCTTGAACTATTGGTAAAAATGAATGCGTAGCTAATGCTGGTGCTTCATCTGTTTTAGTATAAATTATTGTAGAAATTTTTGTCATGTGTAATTTGTTTACTGAATTAAATATTGCTTATAAATTAAGCTGTGTAAATATACAAAAAACCAATTATTAATGGAAGTAACTAGTGTTTGGATATTTAATAAATATGAAGCTTTTAAAAAAGGTTCCTATTTTTTATGAATTATGTTTTATTCGATTTTAATTTGATACATACTTAAGAGTCCAAATAGACCATCTTTACTAAATTTGGCACCTTTTATTTTGTTTTTATCTGGAGCTATCGTGTAGTTTTTTGCGGTTGTAAAATCTGCTTTTTCCAGGTTTGTGTTTTCAAAAATAGCTTTTGCTAAATTACTGTTCGCAAAGGATGCTTTTGTTATATTGGTTTCTGTAAAATCCACGGACTCCAAATTGCAGGAATTAAAGTTTGTGTTTTTAATGTTTAATTGGTAAAAAGAAGCAAAGCTTAAATTACAATCTTTAAAGTGCAGTTCTAAAAGAAAAGAATTACATTCATTAAAAGGAAAACCAATCATTTTACAATTTACAAAGTGTACATCTTTAAATGTAACTCCTTTGGCTTTAACATTACTTAAGTTACAATCTATAAATGAGCACTCTAAAAAAGAGTTGCTAGTTAAATAACTATCGGTAAACACACAATTAGTAAAGGTGCAATTATCATATTCTGCTTTAGATAATTGGGTAGTAGAATAGTCTTTATTGTTATGCGTTTTGTCGTTTATAAAAGGAAGGTTCATTTAAAAATGCTTTTCGTAAATGGATAGAAAATATAGAATACCAAATTAAGGATAAAATGTGGCATTCTTATATTTGAATTATTTTTTGTTTACTTATTTTAAAAATGGAAGGGTAGTGCGGTTACGGTTTCATTGTTTATGGAATTAGGGATGAAAGAGAAACAAAGTAGGAACGACACTTTATGTTTAAATTGGTATATAAAATACAAAAGCCATATCACATAGAATTTAATCTAGTGGGATATGGCTTCTTTTGAAATAGTTTAGCGTGATCTATTTAACATTGCTGTTAAATTTGGTTTCAAAACTTACGTTTTAGAACATGTAGATTCAAGTTGCACTAATTCAATAAAACATTTTATGTTGTAACTTTCAAAATGTATTGACTTGTTACTAAAATGTTTCGATTAACTGTTTTTCTTGATGTTTAGGTTTCTTTGTTTCACTTGCGTGTTGCATTTCTTTTAAACATTGCATCCTTTTCTAGTTTTTACTTTCGCTTAAACTATTTCTGGAAGCTTTCTATCTTTGTAGTCACTATCTACCTAAGTATGTAGTACTTTTAAAGATTTCATGATTTTTCAGATAAACACATTTACATATGTTTCTTCAAAACCTCAAAAAACAATCTATTACTTTTTATTTTTATTTGTTTTATTTTTTATCGCTTTCTTTTTCCCTGCTTCAGCGTTAAATTTTTAAACCATAACTAATGCTATGCTTAAAAAATTCGCCTCGTGTCAGAAAAAAATAAATTTGTTAAAATTCTAAAACCTCTAAAAATAATAAGTAAAATTAAAGAACGAGTCTTTAATAGAATTTCAATTTTCATTCTCTTTTAATAAGAAACTCACAGATGTGATATGTAATTCTTTAGCTAATATAAGACAAGATCTTAAAAAAACAAATTTTTCAAGTCGTTAGTTATCAACGACTTATCAACTTCGTTTATTAACTTTTGTTGATAACGTTTGGACGAAAAAAAGCCTTGATTTCTCAAGGCTTTTTAAAATTATGAAACGCAGATACTTATTTGCGTCTTTTTTCTGTAATTCTAGCTTTCTTACCAGTAAGACCTCTAAAGTAAAAGATACGAGCTCTACGAACTTTTCCTCTTTTGTTTACTTCTACCTTTTGTAAAGCAGGTAAGTTTACAGGGAAAATACGTTCTACACCAACAGTTCCAGACATTTTTCTAATAGTGAATGTTTCTGAAGATCCAGTTCCTCTGCGTTGTAAAACAACACCTCTAAAGAACTGTGTACGTACTTTTTCTCCTTCTCTAATTTCGTAATACACTGTAATAGTGTCTCCAGCTCCGAACTCTGGAAAGTCTTTTCTTGTTACAAATTCGTCTTGTACAAATTTTATTAAAGATTCCATCTTTATTAATTTTATTAGTTATTTCAAGGCAACATTCGCGATTCTCGCCAGAGGTTAACTCAAAAGTGGTGCAAAGATAGTTAAAAAGTTAATAGATAAAAGCTAAAAGTTTATTTTTTTTGGTGTCCCGCTACTTCACTTAAGTTCCGTAGCGTCAGGCTATTCGTTATATCTTTTTATCGGAACTCAAAAAAGGATGTCACTACTATCCTTAACACAAATCGAGGTTCCTGTAAAAGGATAGTTTCTTTATTTTAGCTTTATCGGAATATATACCTCTTCTTCAGCGTCTGGGGAATCTTTAATGTATTTGTCTCCAAGTACATTAAAATGTGCTCTGTTGTCTAAAGCGTATTCCGATTTTTGTAACCATTCTGTAAAAATATATTGCATCACCTTCGAAAAGTCTTTCGCTAATCCTTTGTAGGTAAAAACGGCGTATAATCCGCTTTCTATAGAAATATGATGCATTTCTTCTGGTATATTATCAAAGTTTTCCACTTCCATAGTAGCCCATTTTGTAAACGTATTATTCGGATGGAAGCTTTTAAAATGATCGATACTGTATTCTGTTATTTCATAAATAGCACTACCAATACTATTTTTTACTTGTTTTCTATTTGGCATAAAACCAGAGAACAGCTCGAATGTTTTATTATCTATTAAAGACATTTTAACAGATTGTCCGACTAATTTTTTTCCAGAGATAGATACTATTCTTGGTTGCATTTTGCTTTTTTTTAGATGGAAAAATTTAAAATTAATCTTCTAATAAATCAGGTCTTCTATCTTTAGTGCGTTGGTATGCTTGTTCTTCTCGCCATTTTTCAATTTTTGCATGGTTCCCACTAAATAGTAATTCCGGAACTTCCAATCCTTTATACGCTCTTGGTTTTGTATAAATAGGAGGCGCTAATAAATTGTCTTGAAAAGAATCTGTTAAAGCAGAAGTTTCATTTCCCAATACGCCAGGAATTAATCGTATTAAAGCATCGCATAAAACAGCTGCACCAAGTTCACCACCAGATAAAACATAATCTCCAATAGAAATTTCTTTCGTGATAAAAAGATCGCGAACGCGTTGGTCTACACCTTTATAATGTCCGCAAAGAATAATAATGTTTTCCTTTAAAGAAAGGTGATTCGCCATTCCTTGATTTAAGGTTTCGCCATCTGGAGTCATATATATAACTTCATCATAATCGCGTTCTTCCTTTAGTTTGGTAATACATTTATCTATTGGCTCGATCATCATTACCATTCCTGCGCCACCACCAAACTGGGTGTCGTCAATAGATTTATAGTTGTCTGTGGTATAATCACGTAAATTATGAAAGTGTACTTCTACCAAGCCAGCTTCAATGGCACGTTTAAGTATAGAAGCGCTAAACGGGCTTTCTAGTAATTCTGGTAAAACGGTTATGATATCAATTCTCATGAGTCTTTAGTATAAGTTGCAAAGATGCAAAGAATAAGATGAAAAAGAAAGGTTTTTACGAATCCCGATTTAAAGCGTATTAGGATTATAATAAAAAAGATGAAATAGGTTTAGATAAGTCGTTTTGGTTTGCATGTTTACAAAAAAAAAGATCTGTAAACAGAATTTACAGATCTTTAACTAATATGGTGTTTAAAAACGGTTAACTGTTTTTTTGTTTGTTTAATTCGTCTTGTAGTTGTCTTCTAACTTTTTGCTCACGCTCTAAAGCTATTTTTCTGTGCTCTTCAAATTCTTCTTCAATTTCTGCTAAAGACTTATTGGCATCTCTAGTAATTGCGTTACTATTTTTAAATTTGTAGATAAAAAATAGTAAAAACGCTAGTAGACCACCAATAATAGACCACATTAAAATATTATAACCAGATTTACTCATTAGCATTCCGAATAAAGACATGCTGTCTTTTTCTTCGTTGGTTTGGTTTAATGTGCCTTGTGTGTTGGCTAAGCTCGTTTTTAATGTAGCAATTTCTTTCGATTGGCTAGTAACAACAGCTTGTGTTTCGGCTAGTTCTTTATGAATTGTTTTTAAAGAATCAATAGTATGTGCTTGTAGCGTAAGGAACATACTACGTTTAACCGCTTCATAAGGTTGTCCGTTGGTTCCTTTAAAATTACCAGATTTTCTTAAAATGTATTCAAACTGATTATCTATGGTACCAGTATTTAATGAAAGTTTGTCTTCTTCTTCGTTGTTTTCCGTTTGGGCGCTAATGGATGTACAGAATAAAGATATAGATAGAATTATAATAAATTTAAAAGAATTCATTTAGTAAATTAGTTTGGTTTATTTTTTACGAAAATAAGAAATTATGTTTATTTAGATGCTAAATACTCTTCAAAATGCTTCGGGATAAATGCATTTAACATAAAATTTTTTTAATTAAAAAGCCTCACAAAAGTGAGGCTCTAATATATACGTTGCTAATTAAAATTTAGATGTTACTATTAATAATAAGTATGTCTTCTAACTTTTGCTATATATTTTGCTAAGCGAACTACTTGATGGCTATACCCGTATTCATTATCATACCATATATATAAGATGGCGTTTTTACCATCTTCTCTCACAATAGTTGCTTTACTATCATAAATAGAAGGAGCAGAGCAACCAACAATATCACTAGATACTAATTCGTCACTTAACTCATACTTTATTTGTTCTACTAAATCTCCTTCTAGTGCATATTTTTTCATGATGGTATTTATACCTTCAATAGAAGTTGGGTTTTCTAGCTCTAAATTTAAAATAGCTAAAGATCCGTTAGGCACAGGAACTCGAATAGCATTAGAAGTTAATTTTCCTTCTAAACTTGGTAAGGCTTTACTAACCGCTTTTCCGGCGCCAGTTTCTGTAATTACCATATTTAATGCTGCTGCACGACCACGTCTGTATTTGCTATGAAAATTATCTACTAAATTCTGATCATTAGTATACGCATGAATTGTTTCTAAATGTCCAGATTTTACGCCGAAAGAATCTTCCATTGCTTTTAAAACGGGTGTAATTGCATTGGTGGTACAAGATGCTGCAGAAAAAATATGTACTTCATCTGGATTATGCTCGGTATGGTTTACACCATGCACAATATTTGGTACTCCTTTTCCTGGAGCAGTAAGTAATACTTTATCTACGCCCTTAGATTTTAAATGTCTGCTTAACGCTTCGTTATCTCTAAAAGCACCAGTATTATCAATAACTAAAGCATTATTAATATCGTATTTTGTATAATCTATATCTTCTGGAGCGTTTGCTGAAATAATATTTACAGTGGTACCATTAATAATTAATGCGCTATTTTCTACATCTATAGAAACAGTTCCTGAAAAATCACCATGTACAGAATCGTTACGTAATAAAGAAGCTCTTTTTTCTAAAACGGTTGCATCCACAGCGCCACGAGTAACAATTGCTCGTAAACGTAATTGGGTTCCTTTACCTGCTTTTGTCATTAATTCTCTAGCAACTAAACGACCAATTCTTCCAAAACCATAAAGCACAACATCTTTAGGTGTAATAGCTCCGTTTTTACTAGCATCTTTAAGCTTGTCTGCAACAAATGCTGTAGCATTATTGTACTTTCCTTCTTCTATATGATATTCATATGTTAATTTACCAATGTCTAATTTTGCAGGAGGAAGGTCTAATGTGTTAATAGCTTGCGCAATTTCTACAGAATCAAAAATAGAAATAGGCTTTTGTACAAACTCACAAGCGTATTCGTGTAGATTTAAAATGTCACTAACATTTTTATCTATTAATTGATTTCTAAAAATAACCAGTTCGATAGATTTATCGTACCAAAGGTCGCTAACTATTTTAATAAATTCTACAGTAGCTCTACGTCTATCTGCTTGAAAAGCTAATTCGCTTTCATAAGTTTCGTTAATAGGCATGGTTAAATATTTTTTTGTGTTGTTAATTTTTTTGCAAAAGTAGTATATTTCAAACGTTTTCGTAGCTTATTTTAAATAAAATAAAAACGCTCTAGAAAAGACTAGAGCGTTCGTAATAAAATGGGTTTACCAACGGGATTATCTAAAATTATATCTTTCTTTTTCCCCTTTAGAATTTATTAGTTCAATACGTAATAATGCATTGGTATGTCTGTTTTTAATAATCGCTTGTACATCTTCAATACTATTTACTTTAGTATCATTTATTGCAGTAATAATATCACCGACTTGTACACCATTATTCATCCAATAGCCCAAATAGTTTTCATTACTCGTCAATTTGGCGATTTTCACCCCATTATCGGTGTTGTATTTTTTTAGGTCTTTAGGTTTCGCGTTTTTAATAACACCTATTATAGGAACCGTTAAAGTTTCGTTTTTTAGTAAAGTTACTGGAAATACTTTTTGCTCTCCATTTCTTAAAACAGTAACATTTATAACATCATTAGGGCTTTTCGAATTTAAAAATCCTTTTAGATCGGAAAACTTTTTAATCTCGATATTCTCCAATTTCTGAATAATATCGCCACTTTTTAATCCTGCGATATCTGCGCCAGAATCTTCTTCTACTTCTTCAATATAGAATCCTTCTGAAGTATTTAATCCGAATTTCTCAGCATAACCAGCACTAATAGGACTTCCGGAAACACCAAGGATTCCGTTTTGTACATTACCAAATTCCATGATATCTTGAACCACTTTCTTTGCAATATTACTTGGTACAGCAAAAGAATAGCCAATATAAGAACCAGTTTGGGAGGTGATTGCAGTATTAATTCCTATTAAATCTCCATGTGTATTTACTAAGGCACCACCAGAATTCCCAGGATTTACAGCCGCATCTGTTTGAATAAAAGATTGGTTACTTAAACCCGATAAATCTCTAGATTTTGCGCTTATAATTCCTGCAGTAACCGTAGACGTTAAGTTAAATGGATTACCAACAGCTAAAACCCATTCGCCAATTTTTGCTTCGTCACTATCGCCAAAAGTGGTAAATGGTAATTCTTCGTCTGTTTCAATTTTAATTAAAGCAATATCTGTTTTTTCATCAGCACCAATAATGGTCGCATCATAAGTTTTGTTATTATTTAAGGTCACAGAAAGCTCTCTAGAACCAGCAATAACATGGTTGTTGGTTATAATATAACCATCTGGCGAAATAATGACTCCAGAACCAGTACCTATTTGCGCACGCTGTGTTTGTCTGCCGTAAAATAAATCTTCAAAAGTCATTTGACTAGAATTTACGGTCGTGTTTTTTACGTGTACCACAGTATGAATTGTCTTTTCTGCTGCCGAAACAAAATTCACATCTGTTTCTGCAATAAAACCAACGTTGCTTGTATGATTTACAGGAACGGTAAAAGGTTGTTCTTGGTTTGGTTGTATTACAACTTGTTGTTCCTTTTCAATAAAAGTTTTATAAGCACCTAGAGTAATTGCTCCTCCTAATGCCGAAACGAATAATAGGGATAAAATCTTTTTCATAGTAATATATCTGTTTAGTATAAAAGGTTAACGATTAAAATTAAAAAAATGTTGTTTAATAAATTCAACTTTAACGCGTATTTAACACCTAAGAATACAGTTTAATATTACTATATTTGTCGTAATAATTTCTATTTAATGACACACACTTTTTATAAATATCAAGGAACAGGAAACGATTTTGTAATGCTTGATAATCGTCTAAAAACGTTTAATAAAAAAGATACCAAACAAATCGCTTTTTTATGTGATAGACGTTTTGGTGTTGGAGCCGACGGATTGATATTACTAGAAAATCATGAAACTGCAGATTTTAAAATGGTATATTTTAATGCAGATGGAAACGAAAGTACCATGTGTGGAAATGGAGGAAGATGTATTGTCGCTTTTGCAAAATTTTTAAACATTGTAAAAGACCATGCAACTTTTGAAGCTATTGATGGTATGCATGATGCTATTATAGAAGGGGATATTATTAAGCTTCACATGCAAGATGTGGAACAAGTAGAAAAACATGCAAATCATATTTTTTTAAATACAGGATCACCACATCATGTGCAAAAGGAGGCTAATCTTAAAGGATTGGATATAAAAACCGAAGGCGCAAAAATTAGATATGGCAGTCCTTATAATGAAGCAGGAACGAATGTCAACTTTGTTTCGAAAATAAACGAAGATACTTTTGCTGTTCGAACGTATGAACGCGGTGTAGAAGACGAAACTTTATCTTGTGGAACCGGTGTTACCGCTGTTGCTCTAGCCATGCATTATATTGGTGAAACAGAAAAAAATCTAATAACCTTACAAGTAGAAGGAGGAGAATTACAAGTGTCTTTTGCTAAAAAAGGCAATGCATATCAAGATATTTGGTTAATAGGTCCTGCAAAACAAGTTTTTAAAGGCATAATTTCATGATTACATTAAAAGGCGAGAACATCTATTTACGAGCTTTAGAACCAGAAGACTTAGCGTTTATTCATACGATTGAAAATGACGAAAGTATTTGGGAAATTAGCAATACCATAACCCCATATTCTAAATATTTAATCAAACAATATTTAGAGCATGCACATAAAGATATTTACGAAGTAAAGCAATTGCGATTAGTTATTTGTGGTTATGACGATGTTGCTCTTGGTATGATTGATGTTTTTGATTTCGATTTTAAAAACCGTCGTGCAGGAATTGGTATATTGGTAAAAGAAGAAGCTAACAGACAAAAAGGTTTTGGTAAAGAAGCCTTGCATTTATTGGTTAATTATTGTTTTACACATTTAGGTTTACATCAGTTATATTGTAATATTTCGGAAGACAATACCGCAAGTCAGAAGCTTTTTACCAATCAAGGATTTCAAGAAATAGGATTAAAAAAGGACTGGAATCTAGTCAACAATAAATTTAAAAACGAATATATCTTTCAACTCATTCATAAATAAATGTACTTTAAAAAAATACTTATAGCAGTTTTAGTCATCGGTTTAGTAATAGCTGCATTTTTTGCAAACTTTGTATATAAAGCAATGTTTAAAGCAAATACCGCTTTTAATAATGAAGAAGCTTATATATATGTTTCTAGCAAAGCAAATTATAATGATGTAAGAGAGCAACTAGTTCCATTATTAAAGGATATGGAATCTTTTGACGCTTTAGCCGAAAAAAAGAAATACAATACAAACCTTAAGGCAGGAAGATTTGTGGTTTTAAAGGGAATGAATAATAACGAAATTATTAATTCTATCCGAAGTAAAAACATGCCGTTAAAACTAAGTTTTAATAATCAGGAACGTTTAGAAGATTTAGCTGGTAGAGTTGCTTTTCAAATAGAAGCAGATAGTATTTCCGTTTTAAAAGCAATGCAAGACGAAACGTTTTTTAATGCAAATGGTTTTACTAAGGAATCTGCTTTATCGATGTATATTCCGAATAGCTATGAAATATATTGGAATACTTCCGCAGAAGGCTTTAGAGATAAAATGTTAAAAGAATATCAGAGTTTTTGGAATGCTTCTAGAAATGAAAAACGAAAAGCACTTAACCTTTCTATTAACGAAGTAATGTCTATTGCTGCAATAGTACATAAAGAAACGGCAAAGGTAGACGAGAGACCTCGTGTTGCTGGCGTATATTTAAATAGAATTAGAAAAGGAATGCCTTTACAAGCAGATCCAACGGTTATCTATGCAAAAAAACTAAAGGAAAATGATTTTAATCAAGTCATTAAACGGGTTTTATATAAAGATTTAGAAATCGATTCTAAATACAATACCTACAAATATCCAGGTGTTCCTCCAGGACCAATCACCATGCCTGACGTGTCTGCAATAGATGCTGTTTTAAATGCGGAAACACATAACTATTACTATTTTGTTGCCAACGTGAAAAACTTTGGATACCATAAGTTTGCAAAAACGTTGAGTCAGCATAATGCAAATAGAAATGAATATGTACGTTGGATTAATAGCCAAGGCATAAATAGGTAATCTTGAAAATACTTTTATACCTACTATTCGTTTTATGTATAACTACAAGTGTATTCTCACAATCTGGAATTCATAAATTTCTTACACCAAGCGATTCTTTAAATGTACCAAGACGAAATGCTTTAGTAATTTCGGAAGCTTCTGTAATCGGGTTATCCTTAATTGGTTTAAATCAATTGTGGTATGCCGATTATGAAAAATCAAAACTACATACACTTAATGATAATGACGAGTGGCTTCAAATGGATAAGTTTGGTCATGTATTCTCTTCCTATCAAGTAGGTAGAGCAGGAGCAGAGCTTTTACATTGGAGTGGTGTAGGCAAAAAAGATCAATTGCTTTATGGCGCAACTTTAGGTTTCGCATTTCTAACCGTAGTAGAAGTTTTTGATGGTTACTCTAAAGAATGGGGTTTTTCTTGGGGAGATATGATTAGTAATGCGGCAGGAACTGGATTGTACGTCGGACAAGAATTGCTTTGGAAAGAACAGCGTATCACTTTAAAGTATTCTTTTCATCAAACAAAATATGCTTCACAAAGACCAGATAAGTTAGGCGAAGGATTATTAGAAGAAATTTTAAAAGATTATAACGGACAAACCTATTGGTTAAGTGCAAACGTGAGTTCTTTTTTTAAGAATGATAAAATACCAAAGTGGATAAATGTTGCTTTTGGTTATGGAGCAGATGGTATGCTTACCGGAAATGAGGAAACTGTAGATGTTGCATTTTTAAATCCAGACAGAAAACGACAATATTATTTAAGTCTAGATATAGATTTAACCAGAATAAAAACAAATTCACACTTCTTGAAATCTGTTTTTAGTGTTTTGAACGTAATAAAAGTACCCTTCCCTACGTTAGAATTTAACGATAAAAATGAATTAAAGTTCCATGCTATCTACTTTTAGATGTACTTAGTCGACTAATTTTTGAATAAAAGATATAAACGTCTAATTTTGAATTAGAAACGTATAAACTACTGGTTTTCAGGTTTAAAATAAAAGTTGTATATTTGCACGCTGAAAAATTGTAAGTGATTATTACTATTAATTATTACTGAAAAATTATTCGTTATGATAAAAAATATTGGAAAGTTTACGCTATTACTAACCATATGTACTTTATTGAAATTATCGTTTTCTTCGGAAGCGGTTATGGATTTAATAAATTACGAAGAAGAAGAAGTGGTTGCTACCATAGAAGTGTCAGATAAAGTATTTGCCTTTCGTACACCTACACCAAGTGAAAAATTCAAACCAACTTTAGGAAAGTCTTTTATCGGTTTTAAAGAAGCATTAGCTTTTAAAGAATCTGGAGGAGATTATTTTACCGTAAACAAATTTGGTTATTTAGGAAAATACCAATTTGGAGCAGAGACTCTAAAAATGATTGGTATCTACAATCCGAATCAATTTTTACAAAACCCAGAATTACAGGAAAAAGCATTTGTTGCAAATGCACAACGTAATAAATGGATTTTACGTAGAGACATTAAACGTTTTAATGGTATGACCATTAATGGTATTTTGGTAACCGAGTCAGGAATTCTAGCTGCAGCGCATTTAGCAGGACCTGGAAGCGTAAAAAAATACTTAAGAAGTTACGGTGAAACTGGTTTTGAAGATGCCTTTGGTACTTCGATTAAACATTACATGAAAAAGTTTTCAGGTTATGATACTTCGCTAGTAAAAGCAAATAAAAAAGCAAAAGCTAGTACTATTTAGTAACTAGCTTTTATGTATTATAAAAATGGTTGGTCTTTTATGAAGGTCAACCTTATTTTTTTTCCATTCGTTTACAGATTTCGTCTTTATATATTCGGTTGGTAATGTAATGTCACAAGCAACACAAACTTGCGTATTACTTTCCAAATATTGACACATGTCTTCTAACATTTTATTGTTTCTGTACGGCGTTTCAATAAAAAGCTGTGATTGATTTTTTTCGAAAGAAAGGCGCTCTAATTGTTTTATCTCTTGTTTCTTTTCATCTTTATCAATAGGTAAATATCCATTAAAAGTAAAGCTTTGTCCGTTCATTCCAGAACTCATCATTGCTAATAATATAGAAGAAGGTCCAACCAAAGGAACTACTTGTATGTTTTTATCATGTGCAATTTTTACTATATCTGCTCCAGGATCTGCAACGCCAGGGCAACCAGCATCCGATAGTAGTCCAACATTTTTTCCTTGTAAACAAGGTTCTAAATAACTTGGCAATTCCATAGGATCTGTAAACTTGTTTAAAGGAAACAAGGTTAGTGAAGCTTGTTGTTTTCTTGGTTCAATGCTTTTAATAAAGCGTCTTGCATTTTTTTCGTTTTCAACAATAAATGTGTCTACTTGCTCTATTACTTTTTTTACTGAAATAGGTAAAACTTCTAAAGGCGCATTGTCGCCTAATGTTGTAGGTATAAGGTATAATTTACCGATAATATTGTCCATTACTCTTTAATAAATTTACTCGTTTTTTTGCTTCCGTTTTCGGCATTAATTTCAATTAAATACAATCCGCTTTGCATTTCTTTAGTCGATAAAGTGGTTATAGTTAAGTCTGGTTTTAAAATAGATTTAACTAGTTTCCCGTGCAAATTAAATATATTAATTTCTTTAATTACCTGTGTTGTGTTTCTAAAATCTAAATTTAAACTATCTTTTACTGGATTCGGATACATTTTTATATTAAATACGTTTTGTTCGTTTACACTTAAATCAGCATCTATTATTTTGTAAATAATTCCTGAGTTAAGCCCAGCAATATATAGCTCGCCAGTAACGTCTTCTCCAAAAGCAGAAAAACCATCACTACCAAAATCTTCTATAAACGTTAGATTAAAATTTGTTCCATCTCCTTGTACATAACCAATTTCATCACTACAATAATCGGCAAAAAAATAGAAACCTTCTAAGGTTGGTTGTTCTGTTCCTCTGTATCTATAACCTCCGGTAATCGAGCATTTAAAGGCGCCGTCATTACTATGTGTATATTGCGCCACAGGGAATGTTAATGTGCTTGTAGCAGGGCAATTTGCTGTGTTGTAAGGTGAATCTCCTTCATAGCAGCGCCAACCGTAATTGATTGGAGCGCTTCCATTGGTAACCATATTAATTTCTTCAATTTGGCTTTGTCCAACATCGGCTATCCAAATATCACCTGTGTCTCTATCAAAAGACCACTTCCAAGGGTTTCGTAGGCCATAGGACCAAATTTCTTCCTTTATGCCTTCTGTATTACTAAAAAAGGGATTGTCTGCTGGTATCGAATAATTCAATCCGCCAGTTACAGGATTATCCACATCTATACGTAATAGTTTTCCTAAATGGGAAGTTAAGTTTTGTGCTCTGTTTTCAGGGTCACCACCAGAACCTCCATCTCCTGTAGAAATATATAAATAGCCATCGGTACCGAAATGCATATCGCCACCATTGTGATTACCGTATGGCTGACTAATATTCATAAAAACTAATTCGGAATTGGGGTCTGCTGTATTTAGTGAGTTTCTTGTAAATCTAGAAATTACCGTGTCTGCACTATTATTTATATAGTTTACAAATAAATACCCATTGGTAGAATAGTTTGGATGAAAAGCTATGGCTAATAAACCTCGTTCTCCACCACTATTAGTGACAATAGGATTGATATTTAAAAATGGCGTCGTTGCTAAGGTGCCGTCTGCATTAATGATTTTAATAACACCAGCTCTTTCCGCAACAAAGAGTCTATCATCACCTGCGTGTTTTACGTTTACCGGTTTGGAAAGTCCGCTAGCAAAAAGTTCAATATTTATATTTTGAGAGAAACACGGAAAAGAAAACAATGCTATTATTAAGAGTATAATAGATTTCATGTGGTACTGTTTTAAGGAGTTGTGCTTTAAATTACAAAATATATAAACTAAAACACTTGGTTTTCAATGTTTTAATTCTTTAAAACTTTTTCCTTTATAACATCTGTAGCTTCGTCTAGCATTTTAAAAACATTTTCAAAACCTTGAGCGCTGTCGTGGTAAGGATCAGGAACATCGTAGTTTTGATTGGGATATACTTCGTTTAAAATGAGTTTTACCTTAGCGATATCATTTTCATTTCTAGCAAGTTTTACCACGTTTTTAAAGTTGGAATTGTCCATGACGTAAATTAAATCAAAAACATCAAAATCGGAAACATCAAATTGTCTACCGCGTTGATTGGTGATATCAATACCATATTTTTCTGCAACTTGAATAGAGCGTTTGTCTGGTAGGTCACCAATATGATAATTTCCTGTTCCAGCAGAATCTATAGTAAAATCATCGTTAAGTTTAGCACGTAAAATACCTTCTGCCAAAGGAGAACGACAAATATTACCAAGGCAAACCATTAGTATTTTAGTCATAATATTTTATTTGAAAAATGCGGTATTTGAAATTTAAACCGAAAGCTTTTTAGTTAAATCTTCTACGTATTTTCTAAATTGTTTATCTGTAGAAGATAAGTTGTTAACCGTTTTACAAGCGTGAAGTACAGTGGCATGATCTCGTTTACCAATTTGCGAACCAATACTTGCTAGTGAAGCTTTAGTCAGTTTTTTGGCAAAGAACATGGCTAATTGTCTCGCTTGTACAATATGACGTTTTCTAGTTTTAGATTGTAGCGTATCTACATCCATTTGAAAATAATCGGAAACTATTTTCTGGATATAATCTATAGAAACCTCACGTTTTGTGTTTTTTACAAACTTTTCAACGACTTGTTTTGCTAAGTCAATAGTAACCTCTTTTTTATTAAAAGAAGATTGTGCAATTAAAGAGATAATTGCGCCTTCAAGCTCTCTAATATTAGATTTAATATGTTTTGCAACATACTCAATAATATCATCCGGCATTTCTACACCATCACGATATAATTTGTTTTTTAATATAGATACTCTGGTTTCAAAATCTGGCGTTTGCAATTCTGCAGAAAGTCCCCATTTAAATCTAGATAATAAGCGTTGCTCAATATCCTGCATGTCAACAGGAGCTTTGTCACTAGTTAAAATAACTTGCTTTCCGTTTTGGTGTAAATGGTTAAAAATATGAAAGAATACATCTTGTGTTCCAGATTTACCAGATAGAAATTGTACATCATCAATAATTAAGATGTCTATTATTTGATAAAAATGAATAAAATCATTTCTGTTATTTTTCTTAACCGAGTCTATGTATTGCTGCGTGAATTTTTCAGCAGAAATATATAAAACTGTTTTTTCAGGGTATTTATCTTTAATATCTACACCAATAGCATGTGCTAAATGTGTTTTTCCAAGACCAACGCCTCCAAATATTAATAAAGGGTTAAAAGATGTTCCTCCTGGTTTGCTAGCTACAGCTAATCCTGCACTTCTAGCTAAACGGTTAGAATCTCCTTCTAAAAAGTTCTCGAAATTATAGTTCGGATTTAGTTGCGACTCAATTTTCACATTTCTAATTCCGGGAATAATAAAAGGGTTGCGTAATTCGCGATTTTTATTGTTTAAAGGAATATCGACATCTTGCGCTTTTACAGAAGATCT
This sequence comes from Lacinutrix sp. MEBiC02595, assembly GCF_053601555.1. Lineage (NCBI taxonomy): Bacteria > Pseudomonadati > Bacteroidota > Flavobacteriia > Flavobacteriales > Flavobacteriaceae > Lacinutrix > Lacinutrix sp. MEBiC02595. Next base: position 22,961 of record NZ_JBSHNU010000241.1, read on the forward strand.
ATTCGAACTAGGAATTCTTTCGGTAAAAGGTTGTTTATTACCATAAGTGTTTTCCATTTTAATAATGTAAACTAGTTTGGCTGTTTCGCCTAACTCTTTGGTAAGTGCAACTTTTAGGATTTTCACATAATGCTCTTCTAGCCATTCGTAAAAGAATTTACTAGGTACTTGAATACTCAAAGCATTTTCTGCAAGTTTAACTGCAACAATTGGCTCGAACCAAGTTTTATAAGCTTGCGGCTGAATATTATCTTTTATAAATTCAAGACAATTATTCCAGACCGATTGCGCAGTAATACTCATTATTTATAGTGAAATTTATTGTTAGTTAAAAAAAGAGGAATTGATTTCCTCTCGTTGATTATAGCTCGGCAAATATGTGAACAAATTTATTAATAAAAAAATATTTTATAGTTGAATATTAGGAAATTTTATTGCATGTTTAAACCGTTACCGAAACTACAAAAAAATAACGAGATATTAGTATGAATGAGAATGAAATTTTTATAAGAATTAGATATGGTGAAACCGATCAAATGGGTGTTGTTCATCATGGCAATTACGCATTATACCTAGAAATGGGAAGGACAGAGTGGTTAAGAACGTTTGGCATTTCTTACAGTCAAATGGAAAGGGAAGGTGTTATGCTTCCTGTGATTTCTATGTCTTTAAATTATAAGAAATCAGCCTATTACGACGACGTTGTTAAAGTGAAAACACAACTTAAAAAAACACCTTCCGTAAAAATAGAATTTGAATATGAAATTACAAACGAAGCTGGTGAGATTTTAGTACAGGCGAATACCGTTTTGGCATTTATTAACATGAAAACGAAAAGACCGATGAAATGTCCAGATTATATTTTAGATAAACTGTAGAAACTTCTCGTTATACGACTTCGATTTTTATTTCGAATTGATTGTCGAAAGTTTCAAATACAGATTCGGAGTTGTTTTTTCTCACAGAAATAAAAACTTTACAGTCCAATTCTAAAATTTGATTCGTAATATTTAAGTTTTTCTCTTTTATAATACGCATCACTTTATTCATGTTTTTGTATTCAAAAGAGATGCAGTATTCGATATTAATTGTTTTTGTGATAATTTTGGAAGCATCTAAAGCCATTTGTGCTCCGGTTCGGTATGCATTAATTAATCCGCCAACACCAAGTTTTACACCTCCATAATAGCGTAATACAACGATTAGGATATTGGTAACAGCATACGATTGTATTTGTCCGTAAATAGGCATTCCAGCGCTATTATTAGGTTCTCCATCATCATTTGCTCGGTAGGAAAGCTGTTTTTCGTCGGTTCCAAATTGGTACGCATAACAAAAGTGACCTGCTGTGTGGTGTTGTTTTTTTAAATCTTCCAAGTGCTGTTTTACTTCATCTTCATTCTGAATAGGAAAGGCATAGCCATAGAATTTGGAGTTTTTATCTTTAAACAAAACTGCTTCAGAAGGTGTTGTAATGGTTTTATAGGTGTCTTTTTCTTCCATTTACGCTAAAGTAACTAATACAATAGAAACTATGGCAAGCGCAATTCCTATCCAATTCTTTTTTTGTAATTTTTCTTTAAAAATAATAAGGCCGATTAAAGTCGACAGCATAACGATAGCTACATTATTTATGGTAAAAAGAGTAGAGCTTTCAAAGCCTTCAAATTGTAACGCTTTTAAAAGCATGTAAATAGAATAGTAGTTCGTGATACCTAAAAGGATACCGCCAAAAATACTTTTGTAGTCAAATGTAAATTTTCCTTTTATAGCTTGAATACTAAGTAGTGCTATTCCTATTAAGCCTGCAATACAAAAAATGGTTGCAGAAAAAATGGGAATGCCATTCTGTGAAACATAACTTGTTTCAATATACTTTATCGAGGTATCTATGGTGCCAGATCCAAAAAACAATAAAATAGGAAGCCATAAGTTTTTAATATTAAACGCTTCGGTTTTCGATTTTGCCGAAGTTAAATACACTGCAACCAAAGCTAGAATTATACCAACTCCTTTTTGCCAACCTAAACTTTCGTTATAAGCATACAAACCAAAAATAATAGGAATTACAACGCTCATTTTACTAGCCACAGATGTAACCGTTAGTCCGTTTCGTTGTGCAGTTAATGCCATAACATTAAAAATGGAGATGAACAGAAAGCCTAAACCAATAGCGCCAAAAAACCAATCTTCATTTAGGATTTTAGTAATATTTACGGGTTCTTCGTACATTAGAACACCTGTTAAACAAGCTGTAAAATAGTTGGCAACAATAGCTTGCAGCGTATTGATTTTGTATTTCCCAAGCAGTTTAAAAATAATGAATATTAGCGTAGATGCTAAGATGCTGAGTAAAAGGTATATCAAAATAAGTCTTTCATAATGGTAAATAAATCGATGATGTCTTCCTTAGTTTCATCAATATTCCAAACGTGTATTCCTAGTTGTTTTGCCGTTTCTGTGTTTGCTAAAGTATCATCAATAAATAGGGATTCTTCCGCTTTAATATTGTTTTTGGCTAAAACGAATTCATAAATATTAACATCTGGTTTTCGTAATTGAATTTCGTGTGAAAGATAAAATGGATCAAAACAATTTTTAAAATCTTCGTAAAACGAAACGTTTTCTTTAATCCAATCGATATGAAGTTCATTCGTATTACTTAATAAAATAAGTTTATACTTTTTATCTGCAGCTAATTGTTGGATGAATTCTAATCGCTTTCGCGGAAAATCCTTCAGAATAAAATTCCATGCTGCAACAATTTCATCTTCGGTTAACTTCGGAAAATTTTCTTGGTAAAATTCTAAGAACTCTTCGGTTTCCAATAATCCTTGTTCATATAATGTATTGATGGCAATGAGGTCTTCAGGAAGCGCATCGACTTCAAAAACGTCTAAAGCATTTTGCATAGCTCCAGCTTTATCTAGGTTGATGAATACGTCTCCAAAATCGAATATTAAATTTTTAATCATATTTATTTCCTGCGTAGACAGGAATCTTTTTAATTATTAGTAAATATTTTAAGAGTATCTTCTATTAACTTTTCTGTAGAAGCAAGATGTCCATAAAATTTTGGTGCTTTAACGCCTTCTTTAAATAGTATGTTTCCTGTAAATACTCGAGCTTCATCCCAAAGATTTTCATCTATAAATAGTTGCAAGGTTTTAGAACCACCTTCAATAATTATAGAATTTATGTTTTCCTTATGTAAATGAGTGCAAATAGCTTTTGCATTATGGTCTTTAAAAGTGATGGTTTCGGCTTGGTCATTAAAAACAGCATATTCCTTAGATAGTAAGTTATTTCTGTCTAAAACCACGCGAATCGGATTGTTTCCTGTGTAATCTCTAACCGTTAAACTCGGGTTGTCTTTAATAACGGTATTGGTACCAACAAGAATTGCTTGTTCTTCTGCGCGCCATTTATGCACTAACTGTCTAGATATTTCATTGGTTATCCAAACAGGTTTGTTTTCATCTTTGTATTTGGGAGCGATAAAACCATCCGTAGTTTCTGCCCATTTTAAAATAATATACGGACGCTTTTTGTTATGGAATGTGAAAAAACGTTTGTGGTGCTTTTTACAGTCTTCCTCTAGAATACCTACAGTTACATTACAGCCAGAATCTCGTAGTTTTTTAATTCCTTTACCTGCAACTTCCGGATTATCATCTACACAGCCAATGACCACATTCGGTATTTTATGAGTAATAATAAGATCGCTACAAGGCGGTGTTTTTCCAAAATGGCTACACGGTTCTAGTGTAACATATAAGGTGGATTCTTGTAAAAGGGTTTTATCTACAACAGCATTTATTGCGTTTACCTCGGCATGATTGCCACCATAAGCACTAGTGTAGCCTTCGCTAATAATACGACTATTGTGTACAATTACAGCGCCAACCATAGGATTTGGTCTTGTGGTTCCTAGTCCGAGTTTTGCAATTTGTATGCAACGTTTTATGTAGTCTTCGTGTGTAATAATGAAAAATTTAGAATTTGATTTTTACGTTTTCAGTTTGGTCTACATCATAAGTGTGTGAAAAACCAAATACTTTATATTTAATTTGTCCCTTATACTGTACTTTCATTTTTTGTGAAAGAAAACTTCCTAATAAACCACTTAAGCTTTTATCACTAAAAAGACTGTCTGTTGGAACATTTGCTTTTAGCGGAATAGAAAATTCTTTTTTTGCTGGCACTTTAAAGCTTTCTGTGGTAACTGTTGCCATTTGGTTGTTGTTAACAAACACTTTAATTTCGTCTGTTTTTAATTCACCACTAATATCATTTTTATTCAAAAAATACGCATCTGCAGTAAGTGTAATGAATTTAGAATTAGAATCGTCTACCTTTATATTGTCGACTCTTAAAAATTCTGGTTTTTCTTTAACAGAACAACTTATAATAGTAAGGATTACTGTTAATAAGATTATAAACTTCTTCATTTCAATTTTTTTAGATTTAATGTATCTTCACCAGCAAAAATAATATTTATAAGTGAGGAATAACAATATCATTATAAGAGAAATTGAACAAAAGGATAATGCGCAAATAGAAGCGGCTATACGAGGTTGTTTTCATGAATATGAAATCCCTTTGGTTGGTACTGCTTATGAAGATGCCGAAACACCAAGAATGTTTGAGTCTTATCAAAACAAAAACGAGGTTTATTATGTGGTGGAGTTAGATGGGAAAGTTTTTGGAGGTGCTGGAATACAGCCTTTAAAAGATTTTGAAACGGAAGTGTGCGAGATTCAGAAAATGTATTTTGCTCCGGAAGTAAGAGGAAAGGGAATAGGAAAGCCTCTTTTTGAGAAATGTATGGAAGCTGCTAAAGCAATGGGATATAAACAATGCTATTTAGAAACGATTCCGAATCTAAAAGCGGCAATTCATATTTATGAAACTTTCGGGTTTAAGCATTTGGAAGCTCCTTTAGGAAACACAGGACATAACGCTTGTGGTATTTGGATGCTGAAAAATCTGTAATTGATAATGGAATTAATGAGGTTAAAAGAAATACAAAATATATTTCACGAACAGTTAGATGCTATTTATGGTGTAGACGAAGTAAATAGTTTTTTCTATTTGCTAATCGAAGCATGCTGTGATTTTTCTAGAATGAAACTAGCGCTTGAGCCAGGAAAAACGATTACTAAAACGGAAGAAGAGGCTCTAACTAATGCTTTACAAAGGCTTAAAGAAGAAGAACCGATTCAATATATTTTAGGCGAAACAGAATTTTACGGTTTGCCTTTTAAAGTGAATGCAAATACATTAATACCAAGACCAGAAACGGAAGAGCTCGTAGACCTTATTATAAACGATGTCAATTCGATCGCATTCCAGAAACCTATTTCTATTCTTGATATTGGTACAGGAAGTGGTTGTATTGCTATTTCGTTAGCTAAAAACTTACCGAAAGCGAAGGTTTATGCCTTAGATGTTTCCGCGAAAGCGATAGAACAAGCAAAAGAAAACGCAGCATTAAATAATGTAGAAGTGGTATTTATAGAAGCAGATATTTTAAATGAAAAGTCTTGGGATTTGGCGTTTTCTAGTTTGGAATTGGACATCATTGTATCCAATCCGCCATACGTTAGAAACTTAGAGAAGCAAGAAATGAACTCCAACGTTTTGCAAAACGAACCGCATTTGGCACTGTTTGTAGAAGACGATAATCCGTTGCAATTTTATGAAGCAATAACAACATTTGCGGTAGATCACTTGAAACCAAAAGGCGAATTGTATTTTGAAATAAACGAGTATCTTGGTGCAGCAATGATTGCTTTATTAGAAGAGAATGGTTTTGAAGCTATAGAATTAAAGCAAGATATTTTTGGAAAAGATAGAATGCTAAAAGGAATAATGAGTAACGATTGCTGATAAGAGATTTTTGATTTCAGATTTTGATTAAGAAAATAGATCCTTATATCCATCTGTTGACAGAAAGGTTTTTTAGGGAAAGAGATAAAAGAATTAAATGAATACAAAAGAATACATACAAAACTTACGTAGCGAGCTTCGTGAGCACAACTATAATTATTACGTTTTAGATAATGCGACTATTAGTGATTACGATTTTGATATAAAATTAAAAGAACTACAGGCCTTAGAAGAAAAACATCCAAAATTTTTTGATGCCAATTCGCCAACTTTAAGAGTGGGAGGAACGGTTACTAAAAACTTCAATACGGTTGTACATGCGCATAGAATGTATAGTTTAGATAATTCGTATTCTCTAGAAGATTTACAAGATTGGGAAACTAGGATTAAAAAGATGGTGGATGGCGAAATTCAATACACCTGCGAATTAAAATATGATGGTGCATCGATTAGTTTGACGTATGAAAACGGAAGTTTACTTCGCGCAGTAACTCGTGGAGATGGTATGCAAGGAGATGAAGTAACAGCAAATATTAAAACGATTAAATCGGTACCATTGCAATTAAAAGGAAGCTATCCAGCAAAATTTGATATTCGTGGAGAAATTGTTTTGCCTTTTGAAGGGTTTAATAAGATGAACGAAGAGCGCATTGATATTGGGGAAGAACCATATAGAAACCCAAGAAATACAGCTTCGGGAAGTTTAAAACTTCAAGATAGTGCGGAGGTTGCAAAACGACCATTAGAATGTTTGTTGTATAATATTACAGGAGATAATTTAGGGATTGCTACACAAATGGAAAGTCTAGAGAAAGCAAGACAGATGGGTTTTAAAGTTCCAGAAGCCGCCAAACTAGCAAATTCTATTGAAGCCGTTTTAGAATTTGTAAATTATTGGGATACAGAAAGACATAATTTGCCATACGAAACAGATGGCGTAGTAGTAAAGGTGAACGATTTACAGCAACAAGAAGAATTAGGATATACTGCCAAAGCACCACGTTGGGCGATGGCTTATAAGTTTAAAGCAGAGCAGGTTTCTACGCGTTTAAATAGTATTTCGTATCAGGTTGGAAGAACGGGAGCGATAACGCCAGTTGCCAATTTGGAGCCTGTAGAATTAGCAGGAACGACTGTAAAAAGAGCTTCTTTACATAATAGCGATCAAATTGAAAAGTTAGATATTCGAGTTGGTGATGAGGTGTTTGTAGAAAAAGGAGGAGAGATTATACCTAAAATAATTGCGGTAGATTTTACCAAACGACCAGAAGATTCACAACCAACCATATACATAGCCCATTGTCCGGAATGTAACACGCTTTTAGAAAGAGATGAAGGGGAAGCCAAACATTTTTGTCCGAATTATAATGGCTGTACGCCACAGATTGTTGGAAGAATTCAACATTATATTTCTAGAAAAGCAATGGATATTGAAGGTCTTGGTGGCGAGACTGTTGCGCTTTTGGTACAAGCAGGATTGATAACAAATTATTCCGATTTATATACGCTAACTAAAGAACAGTTGATGCCATTAGAAAGAATGGCAGAAAAAAGCGCTGAGAATTTAATCAATGGCGTGGAAGCTTCTAAGCAAATCCCTTTTGAAAGGGTTCTTTTTGCTTTAGGAATTCGATATGTGGGAGAAACGGTTGCTAAAAAATTAGCCAAGCATTATAAAAGTATAGATGCAATAGAAAAAGCGACACAAGAAGAATTAGTAAATGTAGATGAAATAGGAATTAAAATTGCGGAAAGTGTTGTCCTGTTTTTTACTTCGGAAGAAAATAGAAATACGATTGAAAAACTAAGAAGTTTTGGAGTGCAATTGGAAGTTTCGGCCGAAAAATTAGCAAATCAAACCAATAAGCTAGAAGGCAAAATATTTGTAGTTTCAGGGGTTTTCGAAGTTGTTTCAAGAACCGAACTTAAAAAGCTAATAGAAGATAATGGCGGTAAAGTTTCGTCTTCTATTTCTGCTAAGACCAGTTATATTGTAGCTGGAGACAAAATGGGGCCAAGTAAAAAAGAAAAAGCAGAGAAATTGGGAGTGTCCTTAATCTCTGAGCAGGAATTCTTACAAATGGTTCGCTAATTCCGGTGTTTTTTCAGAGGTAAACCGATAAAAGTTATTTATTACCGATAAATTACATTTTTTATTTATATTTGAAAGTTGATAACTTCACTTTTTAGGGTGCTTAAATTATTTTATGTTAGCTGATTATCTTGGTTTTACACTTTTAGGTCTACTAGATATTTCTATCTTTTCTATTTTAGAATTACTAGTTGTCCCGGTAATTACTGTGATTTATTTTATATCCAGAAAAAAGAAGTCTTTGTTTTTTTTTCTCTTTTTAGTTAGTTATTCTTCTGCAGATATTTTGCATATAATGGATGATGATAATTTATCAGAAACGCTATATTTTGTATGTAATATACTTTATGTTGTTTCCTTCTTTTTTTTGTTGTTCGAAATTTTTAAGGCTTTGGATTTTAGAGTCCTTATTAAGAAATTTCTAATTCAAACTATTGTATTATTTGTTCTTGTAATCTATCTGTTCACCGTTTTGTATGGAATAATAGACCCTATTTTGTTTGATTCTAAGGTTCTAAATTTGGTGCGTTTTGTAGAGCATAGCTATAATTTTATATTGTTAGTTTTGTTGGCTATCTCTTTTTTGAATTTTCTTGAAAATGATACCCGGAAATCCTTGTTTCTGTTTATAGGTTGTTTAGCAATAAGTTTTTCAGATTTTTTATTGATTGGCTATTACTATCTGTCGGACCTTGAAATTTTAAATTATATTGCTATCGCGTTAAATATATTTGCTTTTGTAATGTTTTACCTTCAAACAGATTTAGAAATAAACTCAAAAAAAAAAGGAGCTAATATTTTTGCGTAATTAATTTCAGCGCATCTTGTCTATCCCAGTTCAGAATATTCCGGATACTATAAAAGAGACTACTACAGTAATAGATAGTGCACCACTGTCTGGATTAGTTGTAATCCCTAGTTTTTAGCTATATTATAATGGCCTCCCGTTGAGGTTATGGATAGCGTTGCTCTAATGCAAGCCTTATTGAAATACCAGCGATAAGTTCTAAAATCCTTAGTAAACTTCTAATCTGATTTTTTCAAAAATAGATGCACTATCCAGATGTGTTGTACATTTAAATTGTAAAGATGGTCTTTAAAGGTATAGAGATAATTATGTTTAATTTTAAAGGCAAGTGTTTTTTCAAGTTTAAATATTTTAAAATGAAATGTTTAGTAGAAAGTGGCTTTAGCTTATTATATAGTTGAAGAATTTTACTGTAAATCAAATAAAACCTATGTATTTCATCGATTAAATGTGTAATTTATCCGTTGTAAGTAAATTTATTTTATATTTGCGATAACCTACTTATGATTATGATTCTAAAAAATTGGATAAATAAATTTCCAAACAAAATGTTTTTAGGCATATTGTTTGCCCTTATATTAATTAATGTAATTGCTACTATTAGTGAAAATGATTTGTTTCAGCAATTAACAAAACCTCTTTTTGTTCCTGTATTTTTAATCTATTTTCTATTAAAGAATAAGCAAATTACAATGGGTGTTTTTGCTTTTTTATTATTTTCTTTTATTGGAGACTTTACTTCTGTTTTTACCTATAATTTAATGCTTGTTAATATTTCTAGTTTAGCGTATTGCTTAAGTTATGCTAGTTTAATTGTAGCGGTAGCCTCTAGAATTAAAAAGTTGCAATTAGATAAAGTGATTAGTTCGTATCTAATTTTTGTGTTTTTAATTAACGCGTATCTGTTATACATTCTTTTTGACGTCATTAAGTATTATATTCCAGATAGTGTCGAGGTGACTTTATTTGGTATTAAAAGTACTGCTTTAATAGCGCTTGCTTTTGTTTCTTTTGTAGATTATTTAAACTCAGAAACTAAAGAATCTATTCTGTTTTTAATTATGGTTTTATGTTTTTTGTTTTCCGATGTGTTACATTACATAAGCACCTACTATTTATATAATTCGAGCTTTGTAATGATAGATCGAGTTTTACATTTAGTTGGTTTATTCTTTCTGTTTAGTTATATATTAGAAAGGAATAAAGAAGAAAAAAGGGTGGAAGTTAATACCGTTATTCTTTCTTCATAAAACGCGAACAGATTTACACTAAAATAGAAGTTCCTTTTGCGGCTTTGTTTTTGTCGGCATCAAAATAGAAGTCTATTTTTCCTAGATTAATTCCGTAGCAACCCACTTGATTCACTAAAACATTTTCACCTATGCTGTTTTTGGCAATGGTTGGTTTTGGTAAAAAAGTATGAGTATGTCCCCCAATAATTAAATCGATATCTTTTGTTGCTTTAGCAAGGTTTAAATCACTAATTTTCTCTGTGAAATTTTTATAATGATATCCTAAATGCGATAGACATATAACTAAATCACATTTTTCGTTTTCTTTTAAAATTCGGCTCATGTCTTGCGCGATTTCCGTAGGATCCAGATATTTCGTTTCTTTATACATGTTTTTGTCTACCAAGCCGTTTAGCTCAATACCTAAGCCGAAAACACCAATTTTAATGCCGTCCTTTTTAAATATTTTATACGGTTTTACAAAGGAGTCCAGTACGGTATTAGAGAAGTCGTAATTAGCAGATAGAAAATCGAACTTAGCATGAGGTAATTGTGCTAATAAGCCATTTATGCCATTATCAAAATCATGGTTTCCTATAGTTGCAGCATCATATTTTAACATGCTCATGAGTTTAAATTCTAGCTCGCCACCATAATAGTTAAAATAAGGTGTTCCTTGAAAAATATCTCCAGCATCTAATAATAAGGTGTTTGGGTTTTCGTTTCTAATATTCTGTATTAAACTAGCTCTTCTGGCAACACCTCCTTGGTTTGGATTTCTTCCATCTTCTGGTCCAAAAGCATCAATATGGCTATGCACATCATTGGTATGAAGTATCGTTATTTTTGTTGCTTTGCTTCCAGAGGTAAACGATTGTAAGCCTAAACCTCCTAATGTGATTAATGCCGCTGTTGCAGATGTTTGTTGTATAAAATCTCTTCTTTTCATCTGGTTTATTTTAATTGAATAAATCTGTCATCAATAACAGGGTTAATGGTATCTTTTTTAAGGAAGTAATCTAATAAAGCATTTCTTACCTTGTAGTTTAAAACATGTAAGCTGTCATTGGTTTGAAAAAAGGTCATTCTATCACCACCATGATATAAATAATCATTAGTAGCAACATAATAGGTTTTTTCGGCTTCAATAGGTTGGTTATTTATAGAAGCATAAACCGCATTAAAATCTTTATCTAATTTAATTTTTAAACCAGAAATAGGATGTGCGCGTTTCGCTTTACTTAAATAATTTATTAAACTGTCTTGAATCGTTTTTCCCTTCATTTCTACAACTACAAGGCTGTTTTCAAAAGGCATAATCTCATAAGCCGTTCTGGTAGTTATGTTTCCTTTAGATATAATGGCACGAATTCCTCCATGATTAAGTAGAACCACGTCTACGTTATGTCCGGTTCGTTTTTTTAATATCGTGCTGGATTCTTCAATAACAGCATCTGCGAATAGGTTACCAATTGCGGTGTTGAAGTCTCCATCTGTCTTCGTGTAGGTATCTACAGCATAAGAAATGACGCTATCTAAATTCTTATTAACATGATCTCTATATGGTTTAACAAAGTCTTCAACCTCTTCATTAATTTCGAGGCTATCCTTAATGTTTATTTGTTTTCCTTCAATTTTAGTAAGGAATAGTTTTTCTTGTTTGCAACTATATATAAAGAGTGCAAAAACAATTAAAAAAAGATGTTTATAATTCATGTGTAAAGGAATAGGTTTTAATAAACAAAACTAACTACTTTTGTTACCTTTGTAAGAAAGTATAAATATAAATGATTTTAAAGGGTTTTAAACAAAATTCTACTAAAAAACATCTTAGTAAATTATTAAATTCTAGACAGGTATTTCTGAATAAGGACAAGATCGCTAGTCTAGGAGTCATTATAAATATAGATGAAATTGATGATTTTGAGTCTTTTAGAAAGCTAGCAGAAACAATTCATGTAAGGCCAAATAAACTTAAAATTATAGCGTTTACTTCTAATAAAAAAGAAGATATAAGTACTTGGGATTTTTGTTTTAATCCGAAAGATTTAAATTGGAAGGGAAAAATAACAAATAAGGAGCTTCAAGTTTTTTTAGATACGCCGTTTGATGCTTTAATTAGTTATTATGAACAAGATGTGTTAGCGCTTAAAATTTTAACAGCGACATCTAAAGCTAAATTTAAAATTGGTGTTTTACAGTCGGATAATAGATTGAATGATTTTATTATTAAAACCAATTTAAAACAGTTTGATGTATTTAAAAATGAATTAATAAAATACCTTAATACATTTAATAAAATAAGTAATGAATAATAAATTTGTAGGTACGGGAGTTGCTTTAATAACACCTTTTAATGAGGATTTAAGTGTAGATCACAAATCTTTAGAAGATATCGTGGCATATAACATAGAAAACGGAACAGATTATCTTGTTATAAGTGGCACGACAGGAGAAAGTGTAACGATTACAGCAGCAGAAAAATTAGCGATAACGAATACAATAATTAAGGCAAATAATGGTAAGTTGCCATTAGTTATAGGAATTGGAGGGAATAATACCGCGCAAGTTGTGGAAGAGATTAAAAATACAGACTTGTCTAATATGGATGCTATTTTATCTGTATCTCCATATTATAGTAAGCCTACGCAAGAAGGTTTGTATCAGCATTTTAAAGCAGTAGCAGAAGCGTCACCAGTTCCAATAATATTATATAATGTTCCTGGAAGAACAGCTAAAGATATGTCGCCAGAAACGACTTTGCGTTTAGCAAAAGATTTTAAAAATATTATTGCCGTTAAAGAAGCAGGAAATAATGTACACCAATATTTACAGCTACTTAAAAATAAGCCGGAAGATTTTTTAGTGCTTTCAGGAGATGATGATTTGGCATTAGGAGTGATATTAGCTGGTGGAGCAGGAGTAATCTCTGTACTTGGTCAAGCGCTTCCTAAAGATTTTACTAAAATGATTAATTTAGGCCTAGAAGGGAAAGCTAAAGAAGCATATGCTTTGCACTTTAAGTTAATGGAAATGACCGCTCTTATTTTTGCTGAAAATAATCCTGCAGGAATAAAAGCAGTTTTTGAAGCATTAAAAATGTGTAGCGCAAAGGTAAGATTACCGCTTGTAGAAGCTACAGAAGAATTAAAAGAAAAAATGGAAGAAGCGCTGAAAGTATTTGTTTAAAAGTTAAATATTACTTAAACCTTTACATTCCTTGATTTCATCAATTATTTTAGCAGAATAATATATTTTTAAAATCCATAATAAAAGACTAATTTTGCATTCTGTTTTAAAATCAAGAAATAAGTGTAACTAATACAAGAAACATTAGAACACTTGATTCTATTATAGAATTGCATGAGATAGTTAAAAACAGTAACGTTAACAAATGAATAAATTAATTTACATTTTATTAGTAGGCTTAGCATTAAGTTCATGCAGTCCATATCAAAAAGCTTTAAATGGCGAAGATATTTCTGCGAAATTTAAAGTAGGAGAAGCCATGTATAACAAAGGGAAATACATGAAGGCTAGTAGGTTGTTTGAGCAAATTATGCCACAATATAGAGGGAAACCTCAAGCCGAAAAACTTTCGTTTTTACACGCAGATTCGTATTACAAATCTAACGACTATTATTTAGCAGGTTATCAATTTGATCGTTTTGCTTCCACATATCCCAAAAGTGAAAAAGCAGAAGAAGCACAATTTCTTTCCGCTAAAAGTAGCTATATGTTATCGCCAGCGTACACTAAAGAGCAACACGCAACTAAAGATGCTATCGAAAAGTTTCAAGTGTTTATTAACTCATATCCAGATTCGGAGTTTATTGTAGAAGCAAATACGCTAGTACATGAGTTAGATGGTAAATTAGAACAGAAATCTTTTGATATTGCATATCAGTATTACAAAACAGTAGGATACACTAGAGACTATAACGCAGCAATAAAAGCTTTCGATAATTTTATATTTGAATTTCCTGGGTCTAAACTTCGTGAAACCGCTTTGTTTTACAGATTAGATTCTGCTTACCAATTGGCTATTAATAGTGTGGAAAGAAAAAAGGAAGAAAGACTAGTAAAAGCAAAAACATATTACCTTTCTTTTGTAGGTAAATATGCAAATTCAAAGCATAGCGATGATACAAAAGATATGCTAGAAAATTTAGAAGAAGAATTAAAAAAATACAGTACTAAAAGTTAATATACTATGGATTTAAAGAAGATTGATGCACCTACAAGTACAACAACGTACAATAGAAATGCAATAGATGAAGCTACGGGAAACATCTACGAATCTATTTCAATTATCTCTAAAAGAGCAGAGCAAATAAATTCTGAAATTAAAAAGGAATTAATTGAAAAATTAGAAGAGTTTGCAACGTACAATGATAGTTTAGAGGAAATCTTTGAAAACAAAGAGCAAATTGAAGTATCTAAATTCTATGAGAGATTACCAAAACCACACGCTTTAGCAGTTAAAGAATGGTTAGATAATAAGATTTACCATAGAAATACAGAAGAAGACAACCAGTAAAAAAAGAAGATGTCTATATTAAGCGGCAAAAATGTACTATTAGGAATAACTGCTGGTATTGCTGCTTATAAAACAGCTTCATTAGTAAGGTTATTTATTAAAGCTGGAGCAAACGTAAAAGTTGTTATGACTCCAGCTAGTAAAGACTTTATAACGCCTTTAACCTTATCTACACTTTCTAAAAACCCAGTATATTCTTCTTTTACAAATGAAGAAGAGGATAACGGTGTTTGGAATAACCACGTAGAACTTGGTCTTTGGGCGGATTATTTTATTGTAGCACCAGCTACAGCAAACAGCATGTCTAAAATGGCAAATGGTGTTTGTGATAATTTACTTTTAGCAACATATCTCTCGGCTAAATGTCCCGTTTATTTTGCGCCTGCAATGGATCTAGATATGTATAAGCATGCATCTACATTAGCATCCTTCAAAAAATTGAAATCCTTTAATAATATAATTATTCCTGCTGCAAGTGGAGAACTTGCTAGTGGTTTGGTTGGCGAAGGTAGAATGGCAGAGCCAGAAGATATTGTTTCCTTTTTAGAAAAGGATATTTTAAGTAAACTTCCGCTTCGTGATAAAAAAGTACTAATAACGGCAGGGCCAACATACGAAGCTATAGATCCTGTGCGTTTTATAGGTAATCATTCTTCAGGAAAAATGGGATTTGAGTTAGCTAAAGCAGCAGCTAATTTAGGCGCTCAAGTATTCTTAGTTACCGGGCCAACACACCAAAAAGTAGCACATAGTTTAATACAAGTAATTCCTGTAGTTAGCGCGCAAGAAATGTATGATGCGGCACATGAGTATTTTAAATCGGTGGATATTGCAATACTTTCTGCTGCCGTTGCAGATTACAAACCTAAAAAAGTAGCAACTCAGAAAATAAAAAAGAAAGATACTACGTTAACCTTAGAGTTAGAAAAAACAAAAGACATATTAGCATCTTTAGGAGAGATTAAAGAAAAACAATTTCTTGTAGGCTTTGCGTTAGAGACTAATAATGAGCTTGAAAATGCAAAAGGAAAACTAAAAAAGAAGAATTTAAACTTAATTGTATTAAATTCGTTAAATGATGAAGGAGCTGGTTTTAAAAAAGAAACCAACAAAGTAACGCTTATAGATGTTAATGAGAATATTACAGAATATGCTCTGAAATCTAAAACAGAAGTAGCAAAAGATATTTTTAATCAAATTATACAACAAATACATGCGTAACATACTATTAGGTCTTATAATGTGTATTAGTTTTGCAGGATTTTCGCAAGAATTAAACTGCAAGGTAGTAGTAAATGCACAGCTAACAGGTAATGAAAACTTACAAATATTTAAAACGTTAGAGAAGCAACTTAATGAGTTTGTAAATAAGACAGAGTGGACGAAGAAAAAATTTGGACCACAAGAACTTATAGAATGTAGTATGGTTATTAATGTTACAGGGCAGAGTAGCGATTTATTTACCGCATCGATACAAGTGCAATCTGCAAGACCAGTTTACGGATCCACCTATACCACTCCCGTTTATAATATAAATGACAAAGACTTTTCTTTTCGATATTTAGAATTTCAAAATCTTATATATAATGAGAATCAATTCGAATCTAATTTAGTTTCTGTGATCGCATTTCATGTCCAAATGATATTAGGTTTAGATGCAGACACTTTTAAATTAAGAGGTGGCGATGCATACTTTAAACAAGCGCAGAACATTGTGAGCTTCTCACAACAAGAAAGTTTTAAAGGATGGAAATTAGAAGACGGTTTACAAAGTAGATTTGTTTTAATAGATAATATTTTATCACCAACATATAAAGACTACAGAGAAGTTTTGTATGATTACCATAGAAAAGGATTAGATACTATGAGTGAAAATGATAAAGAAGCTAAATCTGAAATTGCAAAAGCAATTATTAAAATGGATGCAGTACACAGACAAAGACCAAACTCATTTGTATCCCGTACTTTCTTTGATGCTAAAGCAGATGAAATTGAACAAATTTTCTCTGGAGGACCAAACGTAGATATTAGTGAATTAATGGGGATCCTAAATAAAGTGGCGCCAATGCACTCTAGTAAATGGCGAAACATTACCTTTTAATTTGCCATTCTTACTAGCGTAGCAATCTTTGTAAGTACCTTTATCTAAAAACTTTTTATTGTCTACTGAACACTGAATACTAAAAAAATGCTAAGCTCACTCTCCATAAAAAACTATGCTTTAATCGATGAACTTTTGGTTGATTTTAACCAAGGGTTTACTATTATTACGGGAGAAACTGGAGCAGGAAAATCGATTCTTTTAGGCGGATTATCTTTAATTTTAGGAAAACGGGCAGATTTAAGTAGTTTAAAAAACAAAGATCAAAAATGTGTTATAGAGGCCGTTTTTAATATTGAAAGCTACCAACTAGAAAATCTATTTAAAACCGAAGATCTCGATTTTGAAAGCCAAACCATTATTAGAAGAGAAATACTTCCTTCTGGTAAATCTAGAGCGTTTGTAAATGACAGTCCTGTTAATTTAAACTCTTTACAATTGTTGGGTAAACATTTAATAGATGTACACTCGCAAAACCAAACCATGCAATTGGTAGATGATGATTTCCAGTTTCAAATAATTGATGCTTTAGCAAATAATAAAACGAACTTAGAAAAGTATCAAACCGAATTAAATGGTTTTAAAAAACTTCAGAAAGCATTAAAAGAACTTCATAATTTACAAGCCGAAGCATTAAAAGAACAAGACTATAATACCTTTTTGTTAAAAGAATTAACCGAAGCTAATTTAGTAGATGGTGAATTAGAAACGTTAGAAGAAGAATACGAAACCTTGAATAACATGGAAGAGATTCAAGAAAAACTAACGCATTCTCATCAATTACTACAAGAAGAAGATTTAGGTATTCTTAATATGTTAACGCAATTAAAAAATACATTACAAAAACTATCTACGTATGCAAGTACCTATCAAAACTTATACACAAGAGTAAATAGTAGTCTTATAGATTTAGACGATACTTTTGCAGAAATAGAAACACTTCAGGAAAACTTAGACGCAGATCCCAAAAGATTAGAAGTGGTAAATGCAAAGTTACAAACGTTGCATAATTTGATGCAAAAACATGTAGCGGAAAATGTTTCGGAGTTAATTAGTATTAAAACGGAATTAATAGAAAAGGTTTCTGCTTCCGAAAATCTAGAAGAAAGCATCCTTCAGAAACAAAAAGAAATAGAAACAATAAAGGGTAAACTCGATGGTATTTCTGAAAGTCTACATAAGAACAGACAAAAAGCAATTCCGAAGCTTACCAAAGAACTAGAACGTATTTTAAACGATTTAGGAATGCCAAATGCACAATTTAAAATAGAAGTAGCATTGGTTAAGGAATATATGTATAATGGGAAAGATCAATTATCCTTCTTGTTTTCAGCAAATAAAGGAGGACAGTTTAATGCGCTTAAAAAAGCAGCGTCTGGAGGAGAGTTAGCAAGAATTATGCTAGCCATAAAATCTATATTATCCAATTATATTCAGCTGCCAACTATTATGTTCGATGAAATTGATACCGGAGTTTCTGGTGAAATCGCAAATAAAATGGCAGATATTATGCAAGACATGAGTAAAACCATGCAGGTATTTGCTATTACACATTTACCGCAAATTGCAGCAAAAGGACATACACATTTTAAAGTCTATAAAGAAGATGTCGATGAGGTAACCACTACCAATTTAGTGAAGCTAAATCATGACGATCGTATTGTAGAAATAGCACAAATGCTAGGAGGAATAGAAGTTTCTAGCTCTGCTATGGCGCATGCAAAACAGTTGTTGAATTAAGCAACATACTATGTATGCATAACTAATACCAAATGAATAGGTAGCCCATAAATATTAATTTAGTTACCTTTGAATAACAATTTATAAAACTAACAATACCAAAATAACATATTACATATGTACAATTTATTAAAAGGAAAAAAAGGAATCATCTTTGGTGCATTAGATGAAAACTCGATAGCTTGGAAAACCGCAGAACGTGTTCATGAAGAAGGAGGAACCTTTGTATTAACAAATGCTCCTGTTGCTTTACGAATGGGAACTATTAATGCTTTAGCAGAAAAAACGGGATCACAAGTAATTCCTGCGGATGCTACTTCTATAGAAGACCTAGAAAACCTTGTTGAAAAATCTATGGAGATTTTAGGAGGTAAAATAGACTTTGTTTTACATTCTATTGGTATGTCTATAAATGTTAGAAAAGGAAACGCTTATACAGATCAGAATTATGATTGGACACAAAAAGGAACAGATATTTCTGCAATGTCTTTTCATAAAGTAATGCAAACCTTATATAAAAAAGATGCAATGAATCCTTGGGGAAGTATTGTAGCGCTTACGTATATGGCAGCACAACGTGTTTTTCCAGATTATAATGATATGGCAGATAATAAAGCATATCTAGAAAGTGTTGCTCGTAGTTTTGGGTACTTTATGGGGAAAGATAAAACAGTTCGTGTAAATACCATATCACAATCACCAACACCAACAACTGCTGGTTCTGGTGTTAAGGGATTTGACGGTTTTATTGCATATGCAGATAAAATGTCGCCTTTAGGGAATGCAACCGCTTTAGATTGTGCAAACTATACCGTAGCTATGTTTAGTGATTTAACTAAAATGGTGACCTTACAAAACTTGTTTCATGATGGAGGATTTAGCAATATGGGAGTAAGTAATGAAGTGATGGAAGCTTTTATGGAAAAGTAGTTCATTTTATGAAATTAGGATAAAAAAAAGGCTTTGTGAAAACGAAGCCTTTTTTTTATGTTTAAAATTTATAGTTAGCTATACAATGTATTTTATCGTAAAAATCGGAGTATTAACGATTAGTTAAGCTTTTGGTAAAAGATTTCAATTATTATCAATAGTTTTAGTGCTTATGCTAATAATTAATCAACAAAAACCAATTTAACATGAAAAAAATTACGTTATTACTTTTTGCGATGTTTGCCTTTGCTTGGCAAGCTAATGCGCAATTCACAGAGAATTTTGATACTGAAATTCCAGCAACTTGGACAGTAACGGATGTCGACGGTGGAAATACTTGGCTTCATGTGACCACTGAAAATTACTTAGGTGCTGGTCATGCTCGTATTTCTTATGATTCTAATGCTCATGACGATTATTTAATTACACCACAATTCACAGTTACTGCAGGTGCTTCGGATAGAGTGTCTTTTTGGGCCGCAATCTCAAATAATTGGACAGAAACATTTGAAGTTAGATTATCCACTACAGGTTTTGCTCCAGCTGATTTCACTACCGTTTTGGGTAGTGAAACGGTAACTAGTAACGTGCCAGATTATGTACAATATACATATGATTTATCATCCTATGATGGTATGACTGTTTATGTCGCAATTAGAGCTACAGGTAATAATCAGTTCTATTTGCATATTGATGAGTTTGTTAATGATGCAGCTCCAACGTGTACTACAGCAGTAGTAAATAGTGCAACGGTAACGTCAGATTGTTCAAATGCACAATTTAGCGTGGATGTAGATGTAGCAACAGTAGGAGATGGTGCTAATGTTACCGATGGTTTAGGAGGTTCTTTTCCTGTTGTTTTAGGAGTTGTAACTGCTGGACCTTATGCAACTGGTACTACAGTAACTTTAAATTTGGAGCATACAGATGCTGCTTGTGATTTCTCTCTTGGAGATTTTAGTTACGATGATTGTCCAACACAAGTTATTTGTGGGACACCAACAAATGCTACTGGTTGTTATGAAAATAGTAGTAATTTAGATTGGTTGTTTGCAAGTTCAGATGGTACTAGTGGATTAAAAATCACAGTTAATTCTGGAACAGTTGAAAGTTCGTATGATGAATTTATTGTATATGACGGAGTAGATGCTACGGCACCAGAATTATATAACGGTTATGGTACTGCTGGAGATTTAACTGGATTAACATTTAATTCTACAGGTACTTCACTATTTGTAAGAATAGCAGGAGATTCATCAAACTCTTGTGGTAGTGCACAGCAAACTTCAATAGATTTTAATGTAGAGTGTCTATCTTGTGCTCCTGCAACAGTAACAGCAACATTGGTTGACGATTGTGCAGCTTCTGGAGGATTTAAGATTGAAGTAGATATTACAGATTTAGGTTCAGCGACGTCAATGACAGCTTCAGACGACCAAGCAAGTGCTTCGCAAACTTTAAACGCGGCAGGAATGTTAACTTTTGGACCTTATACAAACGGAACAGTTGTAGCTATAACGGTTGCTAATGATCAAGACGCAGTGTGTTCTTCATCATTTAATGGTTTAGTTCAAGATGCTTGCCCAGCAACAAATGATGAGTGTGCAAACGCTATAGATTTAGATTCCGTAATGAATGTAGATGAAGTAACATGTACTTTAACGTATACTGGTAGTAATCTTGGTGCAACTAGTTCTACAGGAGAAGTAGCTCCTAGTAGTACTTGTACAAATGCTACATCAGATCCAAATCCTAGTGATATTTGGTTTACTTTAACTGTTCCTGCTTCAGGAGGGTTTATTTATGATAGTATTGTGGGGCCTGGATATAGTTCTATTGTAGAAGTGTACACAGGAACTTGTGGTGCTTTAACAGCTTTAGATCCTGTCGTTTGTAATAGCTCTTTAGACGAAAAAATATTTGAAGGCTTAACTCCTGGAGATACAGTATATTTAAGATATTGGGATTATGGTAGTAATGATGAAGGTGCATTAGAGTTTTGTATTAAGCCAACACCTACATGTCCAGAACCAACTGCTGGTTCTGCAACTGCAATTACAGATTCTTCTGCTGATTTAGGTTGGACAGAAGGTGGAACTGCAACAACTTGGAATGTGGAATGGGGAACTGCTCCATTAACAATGGGAACAGGAACTATGATTACTGGTACCATGACAAACCCACAAGTATTAACAGGATTAACTGCAGAAACGGATTACGAATATTATGTACAAGCAGATTGTGGTGGTGGAGACACTAGTTCATGGTCTGGACCATATGCATTCTCAACTACAGAAGTATGTCCTGCACCAACTGCAGGTTCTGCAACTGCAATTACAGAAACTTCTGCTGACTTAGGTTGGACAGAAAATGGAACTGCAACAATGTGGAATATAGAATTAGTTGATGTTGCTGGTGGAGGAACTGTTACAGGAAATGCAACAGCTTCAGGGGTTACAAATCCTTATGCTGCTACTGGTTTAGTAGGAGATAATTCTTATGCGTTTTATGTGCAATCAGATTGCGGTGGTGGAGACACTAGTGATTGGTCAGGACCATATACGTTTGCAACACCTTACGTTGCTGTAATACCAAGTTGTACTAGTGGTGTTTTCTTAGATGGAGGAGGAGCCGGTAGTGATTATCCAAGTGGTGAAAATGTTACATATGTAATTGCGCCAGACGTTGCAGGTGATGCTGTTACGGTTACTTTTACTGCTTTTAGCTCAGAAAATAATGGAACAACAAGTTGTTGGGACGGATTAACAGTTTATAATGGTCCAGATGCAACAGCTGCTACTATTGATCCTCCAGGAGGTGGAACAATTTGGTGTTGGGATAGAGATGATTCTATAAACCAAGGAACAGGAGATTTACAAGGTATGTCTATAACATCCACACATGCATCAGGAACTTTAACCTTTGTGTTTACTTCTGATAGTAGTGTAACAAGAGAAGGATGGGAAGCTACAGTAACTTGTTCTACATTATCTACGCAAAGCTTTGATAACGATTTAGCATTCACTTACTATCCAAACCCTGTATCTAGTGCTTTAGTTTTAAAAGCTCAAAAAGATATAAATAATATAGCTGTTTATAACATGTTAGGTCAAGAAGTACTTCGTACTGCTCCTAATGCTATGAATACAGAAGTTAATATGTCTTCTTTACAAACTGGAGCTTACTTTGTTAAAGTAACTATAGGTAATACTACAGAAACAGTAAGAGTAATTAAGAACTAATTTTTAGATCTTTAAATAATATTATTAAAAGCCACCTTTTTTAAGGTGGCTTTTTTTTGCACCCATAAAATTAAGGAAAAATGTATTTAATCGTAATTTTTGTCATTTTGTCGATTAGTTGGGTTTTTGGTAAAACCTTTCAATTATTATCAATATTTTTAAGTCTTATGCTAATAATTAATTAATAAAAATAATTTAATATGAAAAAAATTACTTTACTATTATTTGCTATGGTTGCCTTTACTTGGCAGTCTAATGCACAATTTACAGAGAGTTTCGATACCGAAATACCTGCTACATGGACCGTTACAGATGTTGATGGAGGTAATACATGGGTTTATAATACTACTGATAGTCATTCAGGAGCGGGGCATGCCAGAATTACTTATAATTCAAATGCACATGATGATTATTTAATTACACCACAATTTACAGTAACTGCAGATGTCTCAGACAGAATATCTTTTTGGTCTGGAATTTCTTCTAATTGGGCGGAAACATTTGAGGTTAGATTATCTACAACGGGTTTAGCTCCTGCAGATTTTACGGTAGTTTTAGGTGATGAAGCTCCTTTAACGAATGTACCAACTTATACACAATACACGTATGATTTATCAGCTTATGATGGTATGCAAGTGTATATTGCAATTAGAGCTACAGCTGCAGATAAATTCTATCTACATATTGATGAGTTTGTAAATGATACGCCACCTACTTGCCCTGCACCAACAGCAGTAATTGCTGGTCCTACATCTATTACAGATGCAGACATTTCTTGGACTGCAGGAGCTAGTGAAACAGCATGGAACTATGAATATGGTACTGCTGGATTTGTACAAGGTGCTGGTACAACCGGTACTACTGCGGCAGCAACTTTAAGTCTTTCTGCCTTAGCTGGTGGAGATTATGATATTTATATACAAGCAGATTGCGGAGCAGGAGATTTAAGTGCTTGGGTTGGACCAATTAGTTGGACGCAGCCAAGTAATGTTGGTGATGTTTGTGCTTTACCAATCGCTGCGACTTTAGAAGCTAATTGTGCAACAGCAACGCCTAATACTATTGATTACGCGGTTGCTACAGCAGATTTAAGTGCTGTTACTTGTGCTGCTGCTGGAAGTAATGGTGCGTGGTATGAAATTACTACAACCGATTCTGGTGCAATTAGAGTTTTAACAACAGGAGATGTTACTGGAATGGTAGTATATACAGACTGTGGATCTGAACTGTATTGCAATGGCGCATTAGTTCCAGAATTTAGTTTAACTGGATTTCTTCCAAACACAGCATATTTAATCGCAATCTGGAAAGAAGCAGCTACTACAGGAACTTCTACCGTTTGTTTTGAAGATATTACTTGTAATTTTATACTTGATTTTACTGCTACTAATATTACAGAAACTACAGCAGAAATTGGATGGACAGAAAATGGTTCCGCTACTGCTTGGGATATTGAGTATGGAATAACAGGATTTACGCCTACAGGAACACCAACACTTAATGATGTTGGAAGTAACCCATATACGGTAACTGGTTTAACAGGGACTACTACTTACGATTTTTACGTTCGTGCAGATTGTGGAATGGATGATACAGATGTAAGTATTTACAATGGACCTTACACATTTACTACATTAGCACAAGCTCCTGCTAATGATAACTTGGCAGATGCTATAGCAATTAATTGTGGAGATACAGTTTTAGGAAATACAACATCAGCTACTTTAGATGAAGATGATGCTCCTGACGCCGCGCTAGGTGCAGATACAGATTCTCCAAATGTATGGTATAGTTTTATGGGTACAGGAGATAGTGTTTTATTAGATACTTGTATGGCTGGAACAGATTTTGATACAGAAATATTAGTATTTACAGGTGCTTCTGGTGCTCTACAATTAATAAGTGATGGATATGATGAGTGTGGTGGTGCTGGTGGTTATGCTGCACAAACAGATTTTATCTCTGTTGCAGGAACGCAATATTGGATCTCTATAGAAGGATATAATTTTGGGAATACAGGTAATTTTGAATTAACAATTACATGTACGCCATTATCTACACCAGAGTTTGAAAATGGTTTAGCATTGACCTATTATCCAAACCCAGTGAATGATATTTTATCATTGAAAGCACAAAAGGATATTGAAAACGTATCTGTTTATAACATGTTAGGTCAAGAAGTACTTCGTACTGCTCCTAATGTTGTTAATGCAGAGGTTAATATGTCTGATTTACAATCTGGAGCTTACTTTGTTAAAGTAACTATAGGTAATGCTACAGAAACAGTAAGAATTATCAAGAACTAAGTTTTAGATCTTAGTATAGAAAAAAGCCACCTTCGGGTGGCTTTTTTTATGTTGTAGATTTTATAAAAAGTAAACATTTTTTTTTCTGAGGTATTTTGCTTTTTACTAAAAAGACGTTCTAGTCGTATTTTCTATAGTATTGGTAACTAATAATAGGAGTATTGCATTCATTTAATCCGATTTTTAAACTCCTTTAAGTAAAAAATATTTGCTCTTTATCGAAGATTT
The DNA here is from genome assembly GCF_053601555.1 of Lacinutrix sp. MEBiC02595. Lineage (NCBI taxonomy): Bacteria > Pseudomonadati > Bacteroidota > Flavobacteriia > Flavobacteriales > Flavobacteriaceae > Lacinutrix > Lacinutrix sp. MEBiC02595. The sequence continues at coordinate 48,072 of NZ_JBSHNU010000241.1, forward strand.
AAGTGTTTTAGCGATTTGTAATTACTTTCATTTATTTTGTTATTTAATAATAATACATTAGAAGGTAAATCCTAAATAACCAATTTAATATGAAAAAAATTACCTTATTTTTTATGTTTGCTATTTTAGGGGCTTTTACTTTTAGCTCTTATGCGCAAACTTTAAACCAAAACGCCTCGTGGCCTAATGCAGCCTGGTCTGTTACGGGAACGTATAATACGGATCCGCTAGCGTTTGAAGCAGATCCTACTACAACTGCTAATTTCGCTTTCGATGATGATGATGCGGGAAGTGGAAGTGATGATATTATTGCTGCAGAATCGCCAGTAATTGACTTAACTGCAGCTTTTAATGCAGGAGAAACATGGCTTTCTATTTCTGGAAACTTTGTTTACAATTATAATGATGATGACATTTTGCAATTCGAATATTGGGATGCAGATGCAAGCTCATGGAACATTATTGGACTTCCTATAGATACAGATACTACTGCGCCTCCATTAGATAATTTTTGTTCAGGAACTTCAGAAGCATATACCTCAGAGATCCTTAATATTGTGGGATTTAGTGCTACACAATTATCCGGATTTAGATATAGAATTTATTTTGATGATTTAGTAGGTGGCGCAGGTTACGAGTGGGGATTTTGTTTTCAATCTCCAACTATTAGCTCAGAAACACCTCCAGCTTGCCCAGATCCATCGGTCTTAACTGCAACTGGAATACTAGATACAATGGCAGATTTATCGTGGATTGAAAGCGGAAGTGCAACAGCATGGGATGTTGAAATTGTAACAAGTGGATCGGCAGCAACAGGAACACCAACAACTGCTGGAGTTACCAATCCATATACGGCAATGACACTTACAGAAAATACATTATATGATTATTATGTCCGTGCTAATTGTGGTGTGGATGGAACTTCTGCTTGGGTAGGTCCTTTCACTTTTAGAACGGCTTGTGCTGCAATTGCAACACCTTATACAGAAGATTTTGAGACATTTACTACAGCAGGGACTGCATTTACTACAGAAAACTGTTGGGCAGGAACAGGTGGCGCCTATTTTTGGGAGTCTGCTCCGGGAACCGATACCGGTTCTGCAGGAACAGGACCAGATCCAACTATTACAACAGGTAATTATTTCTATACGGAAGCTACCGGAGGAGCTAGTGGTGATATCACAGATTTAGTCTCTCCGTTAGTAGATTTATCTAGTCTTACGACACCTTCAGTAGCATTTAATTATCATATGTTTGGTATGCAAATGGGAACATTAGATGTTTTAGTGAACGGAACAACAAATGTATTTACTATTTCTGGTCAGCAGCAAACGAGTGCTACAGCAGATTGGGAATTAGCAGTAATAGATTTAACAGCCTTTGCTGGTCAATCCATTTCTATAACCTTTAGAGCGACAAGTGCTGGTACTTATGAAGGGGATATGGCAATTGATAATGTGAATTTTAATGAATTGCCGGCTTGTATACTTCCAAATGGATTAACAGCTACAAATATTGATGGTTTTTCTGCCGATTTAGGTTGGACAGAAGGAGGAACCGCTACATCTTGGAATATCGAATTAGTAGATATTACAGCAGCTGGAACAGTAACAGGTACCGCAACTAGTTTAGGAGTTACAAATCCTTTTAATGTAACAGGACTAGTACCTGCTAACGACTACGAATTTTATGTACAGGCAGATTGTGGTGTAGATGGCGTATCCGATTGGGCTGGACCATTTGCATTCACTACAACAATAGCATGTCCCGAGCCTTCTATGCTTACGGCAACTAATATAATGACAACATCTGCCGATTTAGGTTGGACAGCAGGTGCATCAGAAACCGTATGGGATATTGAAATTGTTGATGTTACAGCAGGAGGAACCGTAACAGGTACAGCAACAGCTTTAGGCGTTGCAAACCCTTATAATGCTTCAGGATTAGTAGATAATAATAGTTATACGTTTTATGTAAAAGCAGATTGTGGAACAAATGGAGCATCGACATGGGTTGGCCCATTTGCCTTTGTAACTGCTTGTAATGCATTTACAGCACCATATACACAGGATTTTGAAAGTGCAGGTGCGCTTCCAGGATGCTGGAATCAAGGTGGTGATGAAGATTGGAAATTCGCAAATACGGGAGCAGGAAATCATATTGGAAATAATGGAACATTAAATGGAAATACTACTTCTGGCGGTTACTTTGCTTGGGTAGACGATTCTGATCCTACTGCAACAAACGCAGAATTAAGTTCTGCTTTGGTAGATGTATCCGGACTAACAACACCAGCATTATCTTTCTATGAAATTAGAGATAATGAAGGGTTTGGTAACGCAACTTTAACGGTATCGGTTTGGGATGGAGCAGCCTGGAATACAGTAGGTACCTATGCTACCAATACCATTGGATGGGAGCAAAAAATAATTGATCTTAGCGGATTAACATTTACTGGGCCTGCACAAGCAAGATTTTCAGTAGCAGATTCAGGGAGTTTTTACGATGATGTAGCAATCGATGATGTAACTTTTGATGAATTACCAACATGTTTGGATCCATCGATGTTAACAGCTATAAATATTACAAATAGTTCTGCAGATTTAGGTTGGGCAGAAAACGGAACAGGATCTTTATGGAATATTGAATTAGTAGATGTAACTGCTGCTGGTACTGTGACAGGAACGGCAACAGCAATAGGAGTTTCAAATCCTTATTTATTAACAGGTTTAACAGAGAACAATGAGTACTCGTTCTATGTGCAATCCGATTGTGGAGCAGGTGGACTATCTGCATGGGTTGGACCTTTTGCGTTTACGACTTTAGAAACTTGTCCTGCACCATCTGGTTTAGGTGCTACTGGGATTACACTAACAACAGCAGCGTTAGAATGGACAGAAAATGGAGGAGCTACTTCATGGAATATTGAATTAGTAAACAATACTGCTGGAGAAATGGTAACCGGTACTGCAACAGAAACGGGGGTTACGAGTCCATATAGTGCTACAGGTTTAGTAGGAGATAGTTCGTATTCTTTTTATGTGCAAGCAGACTGTGGATCAGGAGATGTGTCTGCATGGACAGGACCATTTACTTTTGCAACACCTTATGTAGCTGTACCAGCTTCATGTTCTAGCGAGATATTCCTAGATTCAGGTGGAGTAACAGGAGATTACACCAGTGGTGAAAATGTTACATATACTATTATGCCAGATACTGCTGGTGATATTGTTTCCGTGCTTTTTAATGCTTTTAGTGCTGAAAATAATGGCACCGGTTGTTATGATGGGTTAACCATCTATGATGGTCCCGATGCTACGGCAACAACAATAGATCCTCCAGCAGGCGGATCAATATGGTGTTGGGATAGAGATGATGCAACGCCTTCAGGTTCTGGTGATTTAGAAGGTATGACAATAACATCTTCACATGCATCTGGAGCTTTAACATTTGTGTTTTCTTCTGATGGCTCAGCAACAAGAGAAGGTTGGGAAGCTACAGTGATTTGTACTACTTTATCGGTAGATGATTTTGATAATGGTTTAGCATTTACTTACTTTCCAAATCCAGTAAATGATAGCTTGGTGTTAAAAGCACAAAAAGAAATGGATAATATATCTGTTTATAACATGTTAGGTCAAGAAGTACTTCGTGCTGCTCCTAATACTGTTAATGCAGAGGTTAATATGTCTGATTTACAATCTGGAGCTTACTTTGTTAAAGTAACCATAGATAATGCTACAGAAACTGTAAGAGTTATTAAGAACTAATTTTAGATCTTTATATATTAAAAAGCCACCTTTAAGGTGGCTTTTTTTATGGGTAACACCTACATTTGTGTTATGCAATTACAGTTTTCTTTTATTATTCCTGTGTATAATAGACCTCAAGAAATTGAGGAGTTACTTCATAGCTTTACATTACTAAAAACAAATGTAAAATATCAAGTTGTTATTATTGAAGATGGTTCTACCATCGCTTCTAAAGAGATTGTAGAAAAGTATAGGGAACAACTAGATATAGCCTATTATTTTAAACCCAATTCTGGTCCTGGGGATTCTAGAAATTTTGGGATGCAAAAAGCAACCGGAAACTATTTTATTATATTAGATAGCGATTGTATTTTACCAACAACCTATTTAACCGAAGTTATTACTAGTTTAGAAAAAGAATATGTGGATTGTTTTGGTGGTCCAGATGCAGCAGATGCTTCTTTTTCAAATCTTCAAAAAGCAATCAATTTTGCAATGACTTCTTTTATTACTACTGGCGGAATTAGAGGAAATAAAAATAGTGTAGATACCTTTCAGCCAAGAAGTTTCAATATGGGTTTGTCTAAGGAAGCATTTGATAAAACAAAAGGATTTGGGTCTATACATCCTGGAGAAGATCCAGATTTATCTATACGTTTATGGGGACTTGGTTTTAAAACAAAACTAATTCTGGAAGCTTATGTATATCATAAAAGAAGAATTTCGTGGTCTAAATTTTATAAACAAGTGTTTAAATTTGGTATGGTTAGACCCATTCTTAATACCTGGCATCCGCAGACAAAAAAAATAACCTATTGGTTTCCTAGTCTTTTTAGTTTCGGATTAATTCTAGCTATAATTTTAATCTTTTTTAATTTTAAAGCTTTACTATATGTTTATATATTATACTTTGGTTTGGCATTCCTTTTAGCTATATTAAAAACAAAAAATATTAGAATAGCCATACAGGCTATGCTAGCAATTTGTATTCAGTTTTTTGGTTATGGTTACGGGTTTTTAAAATCGACAATACTCGTTGGTGTATTAAAGAAAAATCCCGAAGTTCAATTTCCAGAATTATTTTTTAAAAAATAATGATAAAAAAAATTAAATCTGAAATTATATCGTTTGTAAAAACTAAAAAAATTAATGTTTTTTTATTGTTTTTAGCATTAGCATTTGGTATTTTATTACTAACAAAATTATCTAAAAGTTATACCAATACATTTGTTTTTAGTATTGATAAGATTAACATTCCAGAAGAAGAAGTAATTATTAATGATAGTAGTCAAGTGCTAGAAATCACATTAAAAACTTTTGGTTTTGATTTGTTGCAGTATCATTTTTCTAAACCTAAAATTAGTATAGATTTTTCGAAACATATAGATAAAACAGACTCTGCTTATATTTGGAGTAAAAACAAAGCCTTTGCGGCATTACATAAACAATTTAGCAAAAAGATAGAGCTAGTTAATATTGTTCCGGATAGTTTGTGGTTTACTTATGATGTAAATGCCGTTAAAACGGTTCCTATTAAATTACGCTCTAAAATTAGTTATAGTCCTGGGTATAATCTTACGAATGCTATTGTTTTGCAACCCGATTCGGTTAAAATCATAGGAGCAAAAGCGATATTGGATAAAATTAATCAAATAGAAACAGATACTGTGGTGCTAAGTGATATAAAACAGAATATTTCTAAATTCACAAATTTAAATTTTCAAGGCTTAGATAAAGACTTAAAATTTTCTATTAATAAAGTTCGATTAGAAGCTAAAGTAGAAAAATATACAGAAGGCACATTGCCAATTACAGTACAAATAATTAATGTGCCAATAGATATCAAGCTTAAGCATTTTCCTAAAACAGTCCATGTTTCTTATTACACCAGTTTGGCTAATTTTAATACTATAGAAGCTAAGGACTTTAGAGTTATTTGCGACTATGGTAAATTGGTAAAAGGGCAATCCTACTTAGTTCCAGAAGTGGATAAAAAACCTGAATTTGTGAAGCACTTTAAAATTAAGGAAGAGTATATAGAGTTTATTATAGCAGAATAAAAAACAGAAATAAAAAAGGATATATACAGAAAATTAATACATGAAAATAGTTGGTCTTACAGGAGGGATAGGTAGCGGAAAAACTACCGTTGCAAAACAGTTTAAAAAACTGGGTGTGCCTATTTATATTGCAGATGATGAAGCTAAAAAACTCATGAATAAGTCTAAAGTTATTCGGCGAAAGCTAATCGCGCTTTTTGGTGAAGATGCGTATAAAGACGACACGTTAAACCGACCTTATTTAGCAAAAATTATTTTTAGTGACGCAAGTGTACTAGAAAAAATGAATGCGATAGTACATCCTAAAGTCGCTAGTCATTTTAAAAGATGGTTAGAAAAACAAGATGCACCTTATATCATTAAAGAAGTTGCTATTCTGTTTGAAAACGGAAGCTACAAGCAATGCGATTACATCATAACAGTTACTGCAGCAATGGAAACAAGAATAGAGCGTTTGCTAAAAAGAGACGAAACTACAGTTTCTAAAATTGAAGCTATTATGAATAATCAATGGCAAGATGAAAAGAAAATAGCATTGTCTCAATTTGTTATTTATAATAATATTCTAGAAAACACCGTTATTCAGGTACAAAAAACACATAATCAAATACTTAAATCTATTAAAAGTCTATAATTTTAACATTTGTGTTAATGTAAGGTTAAAAGGGATAACACCTAAATGTTAAAATGTTAATTTTGACGGGATGAGCAAAAAACTATTCATCTTATTAATTGTTTTAATGAGTTTATCGCTTATAGGAATTATTTCTGTACAAGCATATTATATAAAGAACTCCGTAGACAATAAAAAAGAGCAGTTTAACTTTAATGTAAAAAAAGCACTAAGTTATACAACATCGGCTATAGAAAAAAAAGAGCTAGATAAGTATTACACGATGTATCAGCAACTCGCAGACCAGCAAAAACAAGCAGATACTGTTGCTATTAGAAACTTATTTATAGTACAGCAAAATCAAAACACGAACGAAACAATAGTGTATAAAAGTGGGATTTTTGAAAAAAATTACACCTTATCAACAGCGTTCTTTGACATAGGTTTAGATAGAGATAGTATTAATATTCAGAAAATATTAAGCAATTCGGAAACCAAAATTTATTCTAATTCTAACGGAACAGATACCGATTTAAATATGAATCCTGTTTTAAGTATTTCTAATTCAGGAAGACTTACCGAGGCAGAAAAAATATCTTTTGAAAAGGCTTTTAGAACAATAGCAAGTAGAATGCCAATTCATCAAAGGGTTTCCAAAAAAGAAATTAATAGATTGTTGGAAAAACAACTTAATGAAGATAATATAAATATAGATTTTCAATATGCAATTTATGATAATGATCTAGCAACAAAAGTACATAGTGAAGCTTTTGAATTACAAAATGCATCCACTTTTAGTGTGCCTATTTTTGAAAACGAATTAAATAATAATAATTATAGGTTACTGGTTAATTTTCCAGAGCACAATAGGTTTATCTGGTCTTCTATAATTACCATGATGATTTTGTCTGTAGTATTTACAACGATTATTATTATAGCATATGCAAGCGCCTTATTACAACTTTTTAAGCAACGTAAAATCTCTGAAATTAAAACGGATTTTATAAATAATATGACGCACGAGTTTAAAACGCCAATTGCTACTATTAACTTGGCTTTAGACGCGATACGTAATCCGAAAATTATAGACGATAAAGAGAAAGTACTACGGTATCTCGGTATGATAAAAGAGGAAAACAAACGTATGCATGCGCAAGTAGAAAATGTACTAAGGATATCTAAACTTGAAAAAAATGAACTAAACATTAGTAAGGAAAATGTAGACTTGCACGACTTAATAGAAGATGCAGTTACACATGTAGAGTTAATTATAGAGGATAAGAAAGGCTACCTAAAAACAAATTTAGCAGCCAAAAAAACTTCGGTTTTAGCTAATGACACACACTTTATTAATGTAATAGTAAATATTCTGGATAACGCAATTAAGTATTCTCCAGAAGCACCAGAAATAGAGGTTTCTACAGAAAATGTAGGAGACAATATTTTATTAAAAATTAAAGACCATGGAAGTGGTATGAGCAAAGCAGCTCAAAAACGTGTATTCGAAAAATTTTATAGAGAACACACAGGAGATATACATAATGTAAAAGGACACGGATTAGGTCTTGCATATGTGAAAAGAATGATAGATGATCATCAAGGTCATGTATCTGTAGAAAGTGAAAAAGACAAAGGAAGTACTTTTATTATAAGACTTCCGCTAATATCATAAAGCTATGAATGAACAACAAAAGAGGATATTATTAGTAGAAGACGACCCCAATTTTGGAACCGTTTTAAAAGATTATTTAATGATGAATGATTACGAAGTTACGCATGCCAAAAATGGTATGGAAGGCTTTGAAAAATTTAAGAAAGACGATTTCGATTTATGTATTTTAGACGTAATGATGCCTTATAAAGATGGTTTCACACTAGCTAAAGAAATACGTGAGAAAAACACAGATGTGCCAATTATTTTCTTAACTGCAAAAGCAATGAAAGAAGATGTACTTAAAGGCTATAAAGTTGGTGCAGATGATTATTTAAATAAACCATTTGATAGTGAAGTGCTTTTAATGAAAATTAAAGCAATTATACAACGTAAAGCTTCTGATACCGTTACCGATAGTAAACAATTTGAGTTTAAAATTGGAGGATTTGATTTGAATTCTAAACTTCGTTTTTTAACGTATAATGGCGGAGATCAAGTAAAATTATCTCCAAAAGAAAATGAGCTTTTACGTTTATTAGCTTTACATGAAAATGACTTAATGCCAAGAGAATTGGCGTTAACTAAAATTTGGAGAGACGATAATTATTTTACTTCTAGAAGTATGGATGTGTATATAGCAAAGCTACGTAAATACCTGAAACTAGATCCAAAAGTAGAAATACTAAATATACATGGTGAAGGTTTTAGACTGGTAGTGAATACCGAAGCTTAAATCTTATCCTTATTACCAATAAAAAAATCTGGCGTTTACGCTGGATTTTTTTGTTTCCTATTGTTCTTAAAAAGGTTTAAAAGGTATTTTAATAGGAGTTGCTCTTCAGTTTAGAGATAATAATTCCGATATCTTTTTCTTCAAATCTACTTATTAATTTTAATGCAAATTTTAGAATCTTCGATTTTGGAGATTTAATAATTTCGGAAAGCTTTAAAACAAGTATATCTATTTTATCTATAGCTTCTGCATTTACATTATTTCCTAAAGACCATAACAAGTTCGAACTGTTCCAGGCTTGTTGTCTTGCTTTTCGCATGCTAAAATCTATGATTTTTTCGTCGGTATTCTCCCCAAGGAGATCTAGCAAAAACATTGCGTGAGATACTTTGCTCAGTCTGTCCTGCATTTCATTAACCATATTAAACAGAATATCATTTACTTTATTAAAATCGTTTTCAATGGCTATTAAGCTGGCACCAGCCATTGTTATACTTGTAGAAACGCTCAAGTCTAAATTAATATGCGCATTCATACCTAGCATAATGTGCTGTAAAATGGTAAGACTGTCGTTTTTAGTATCGAAAGCAAATTTCCAGCATTTAGGTATTGGTTTTTGCTTTGTATAATTACTATACGCGTCTAAATACAGGTTTGCAAAAGCGACATCTAGTTTTTCTAAACGCGCATTATCTTCAAAATTTTGTAGTAGTATTTCTTTTTGAATTTCGGCAGTAGTTCTTCTATATATAAAAGCAAATAAACCAACTCTATCATTATTGGAAATTGCTAGTTCTATAATTTTATCTAATTGATCTAGAACTTCTTGAATGGTGGTTGGTCGCTGCATTACATGGATTATTATCCAATTAAGATAATAAATTGTTAGTAATTATAGTTCCTTTTTGTCTGTAGACTTTTCAATAGAACTTGCATGATCTTTAATTATATACCATTTTCCTTCTATTTTTTGAAGTGCATAACTAACATGCATTCTATTAAAATAGGGTTCGCCATTTCGTTCTGGTTCTCGGTATACTATTTCTGTAATGGCAATACCGAAGTCTTTACCAATTTCGGTATTTAAAATTTTGGTTTCAAAGGTCCAAGGCATTTCTACCGCAAACCAGTTTTTATGGTATTCCATAAAAGCATCCACCGTATTTGTTATTTCTGTATTTGGCAGTATGAGTTGCATATTTCCGTTTGGAGATAATGTGCTTTTTAATGTCGTTAAGTCTTTTTTCGTAACAGCGTTTAAATGCTTTTGCATGGTTGCAACAAAAAACATTTCGTTTTGTACTTCGTAATTTATAAGCGGATTTTTTTGTTCTTTTTTCCCACAAGAAATAAAGATGAAAGTAGTTAGAACTAAAAGTATGTATATATTACTCTTTATTAATTTCATCGGTTATTTTTTTAATTACAGCTTCGGAAGCTGTTAAGTAATCAAACCACAAGGTTTCTTGATTTCTTTTAAACCAGGTAAGCTGTCGTTTTGCAAATCTTCGCGAATTCTTTTTTATTTCGCTAATGGCAAATTCTAAAGTCCACGCTTCACTAAAATAATTAAAAATTTCTTTATAACCTACTGTATTTAATGCGTTTAAGTTTTTGTGTGGTGTGAGTTTGTTTACTTCGTCTAGCAATCCTTCTTCAAGCATGATATCTACACGTTTATTTATTCTGTTGTAAATAATTTCGCGCTCTGCTGTTAAACCTATTGTAATGGTTTTAAAAGGTCTATTATTTTTTTCTTTATTTAAGAAAGAGGAATACGGTTTTTGAGTACCAATACAAACTTCTAAAGCGCGAATTACACGTTGTGGATTATCTAGAGCAATAGTGTTATACGTAATTTCATCTAAGGTTTTAAGCTGTTCTTGAAGTGGTGCTAAACCTTCTTTTTCTAATTGGGTATTTAGGTTTTCTCGGATGCTTTTATCTACTTCCGGAAAATGATCTAATCCTTTGGTAACCGCATCTACATACAAACCAGAACCACCAACCATAATAACGATATCATGATTTTTAAATAGATCTTCTAATTTTTGTAAAGCATCTTTTTCAAAAGTACCAACGCTGTATGGTTCGAGAATAGATTTATGGTGAATAAAATGATGGGTAGCTTCGGCTAATTCTAATCGCGTAGGAGCAGCAGTACCAATTTGCATTTCTCTAAAAAACTGTCTGGAATCTGCGGAAATAATTTCGGTATTAAAATGTTTTGCAAGTGTAATGCTGAGGTTTGTTTTACCAATAGCAGTTGGACCTACAATAGAAATTAATGTTTTATGTGAAGTTGTTGGTTTGATAATTTATGGATTTGATGTAAAGATACTTGTTATTCGTAATAAACAAAAGCGTTAAGGATTGAAGTGGCATCCTTTTTTGTTTAGAGGAAGGTTGCTGCGGTAGCAATAGATCTAAATAGAAAGACCAATCATCACTTAAATAAGTTCTAAGACAAAAAAGATATAACGGAAAGCCTGGTGCTACGAAGCTTTTGCGTAGTAGTAAACGCCCAAAAATTAAATATGTAATTGATGTCCGCAAGAATAGCAAAACTCCGCATTGTCTTTGTGCCCTTCTTTACTACAACTAGGACAAGCTTGTGTATTGGTATGTACTTTTTTATCTGGTCCCATCGTTTTAGTTAGCTCTGAAGTTACAATTCCAGTTGGAACCGCAATAATACCATACCCTAAAATCATAACAATAGATGCTATAAATTGACCAATTGGCGTTTGTGGTGCAATATCACCATAGCCAACCGTTGTAAGGGTTACAATACACCAATAGACGCTTTTAGGGATATTAGTAAAACCATTTTCTTCACCTTCTATCATGTACATAATGGTTCCTAAAATAATAGATATAATCACTACAGCAAAAAGGAAAACCGAAATTTTTACACGACTTGCTTTTATTGCGGTTAGTAGATTATTAGAGGCTCCTAAATAACGAGCGAGTTTTAAAATTCTAAAAACACGTAATAAACGTAAGGCACGTAAAGCGGCAAGTGCATGCACACCACCAAATATTAAGGATAAATATTTTGGGATGGTAGAAAGTAAATCGATGACACCATAAAAGCTAGTAATATATTTTAGTGGCTTTTTTACGGTAATAATTCTAGCGACATATTCTAATGAAAAAAGGATAGTGATAACCCATTCTGAAATATTTAGAAGGTTATGATATTTTATATCAATACTTCTTACGCTTTCTAGCATTACAAGTATAATACTAGCAATAATGGTAATTAGTAAGACTACATCAAATAATTTACCAGCAGGCGTATCTGCTTCATAGATAATTTCTTGAAGTTTAAGCCGCCATTTATTTACTTTATAAGTAGTCATAGTGTCAAAAGTAGTGAAAAAGTTTGTTAGTTTCTTTTTAAAACAATGGTAGCGTTGTTTTGTAGGTTAACAACGGTACTCATTATTTCTTTTAAATACGGGTAAAACTCGTTTACATATATGGCTTTATTGAAATTAAGCTTAAAATACATTATAATTTCATTATTTTTAACCGTAGTATTAAATATCAATCTGCCTGCGTTTTCTGGTAATTGAAGCATAACCTCTTTAGGTGATTCTACAATTTCGAAGGCATCATCAACTTTTATTTTGTAGGAATACACATAGGCATCTTTATAACCAAAATCGATAGGATAGGATCTTTCTTGAAGTTTAAAAGGGTTTTCTTCAAAGAATTTAAAGATAAAAGGATCTAGATAAATATGGTCTCCAATTTTTTCTACTTCATAATTTATTTTAAAATTTTCTTTAAAATCTAAACTGTTTATTTCTGTTGTTTCTGCTTGATATTCCGAAAATGTAATGTTTTCGTATTTATTTGCTAAATTCTTTTCATGTTGGCTGGGATTTTCAAAATAGGATTCCTTTCTGGATAATGCATGATATCCTCTGGTAACAAAATCAACTTCTCCAGTTATATTTAATTCTTTATCTAGACTCAAGTTTACGCGGTAACTGGTATTAGAAGTGTTTGCTGCCTCGATATTTACCCATTCACTTTTATTTTTAAAATCTAAAAGTCTTCCGTATTGATTTAAGCATCTAAACGGAACTTGCCCAAAGTATAAATACTTGTTGGTTGCATCTAGTAAATAGGTTTTATTATTAATGGTTGCTTGAACAATTAGATAATTAAAATCGGAAATCACAGGATAAATAGTCGTTGGTAAACCATTGTTTCTTGTTGAAAGAAGTATTGGTTTTACATCTATATCGCATGCTTTTAGTAAATTATGTAATAAGATATTAATTCCGGAAACATTACCAGATTTCTTTTCTATGACTTCTTTTACCGAAACATCACTAAAAATGCTGTAAGTGTTATTCCAAGTATAGTTGTTTTGAATATGTTTATATATTAATTCTGCTTTTTTTAAAGGATCTGTTTCATTTAAAATAGCAGCATTTAATAGGTCTTCTTTATTTACATTTTTATTTAATTGTTTTCCTATATTTTTATTTCCTTTAATTTCACTATCTGTAGTTTTCCATGTTTTGGTAATATTATCTACAACACCATCAAAGCCTTGAACTAGTTTTAATTCATATTCTATTCTTGACAAATAATTGTCTTTAGTGGTCATGTAGTCTTCTTCAATAAAAGCAGGAACATCTTTCATGATATAGATGGATTCGGTACAATCTGAAGATCCGCCGCGACCAGCTTCTAGACAATCTCTTGTTATAGTCGATTCGTTTTTAGTTAACGGAATGGAGCCAACTAACTTGATGTGATACTCATAATTTGCAGGAATACTCGTATTATATTCGCTATATAATTTTGGAATATCACTCTGAAACGCCCAATTTTGATATTTATAAATAAAAGGCAAAGTTAAGGTGTAACTATAGGTGATTACTGTGCCTTCTTTAACATTAGGAAGTGTGAATTTTACGAGGGTGTAGTTGTCGTTATATTTTTCGGTATAAATCTCATTTTCTTTAAGCTTTGTTGTTACTACTTTGCCATTTATAAGACTATGAGACGTTGCGAAAAGTTTTGTTATTTTTTCTTTTTTCGTATCCGAATTATAAAGATAAACCGTTAAGGTAGCTTGGTTAAATCCTTTTCTATTTAAGATTTTTAATTTTTGTTTGAATTCGTGTTTTAGCAGAAACGAATTTTCATCAATATAGCTTTTACCAAACTCATAAAGAACTAACGCATTTGCTGTAGAATCTTTTTCAAAGGTATTGGTTTCTATGTCGCTTCTTGTAACTGTGTAATCTTTGGAATTAAACGAATGGGATTGACTAAAAATACTAGCAGTACTAATAAAGAATAATAGCAGATAAATTTTTTTCATTCTAATCTAAAGTTAAAACTTTCAGTCTTTTATTTCGTCTTAAATAACTTTTAATAATATGTTGTGTATCTCTATTATTTTCCATCGGAGTAATTACAGATTCTAACACATCGATATTGTTTATTTGATAGTTTAAACTATAAAAACCAATACCTTTAAAAACACCATTTTGTATTAGTATGGCTGCGCGTTCATCTACTTCGCGGCCTCTATCTATGATGACAATGTTTTCGTTAGTAAAAGCGTTTTTATCTATAAGTTGTTGCACACGTTTGTTGTATGTTTCTGGATCTTCTTCTTGTACACAAGCACCGTCGCAGCTTTTTACGCTGTAATTAAAACAACTTGTTTTTGTTTCGTATAAACCGGTAAGTTTCTGACAAAGGTTATATTCTTCCGTTCTACTAAACATAAAGTTTTTGGCGCTTTGTCTATTGCTAAATGTCGTTATTGGTTTTTTTCTGCCATCCACTTTATCAATAGTTAAATTGATGTAACCTTTTTCATCTACAAAACTATAAAGCGCGTGCGTAAAAACCGTTTTTCTTAATGCTCTGTTGAAAATAGGTTTATTTTGTTTTATGGCTTCGCTTTCTTTTAGTAAAGCAACTAGTTCACTACCGCAAGCTTCATACGTTACCGTTGCAACTTGTAGTTGTATTTTTTTAGCTTTATGCGTGGTGCCTGTAAAATGCTGATTAACACGTTTTCTTATATTTTTACTTTTACCAATATAAATAATTTCGCCATCTGCTTTATGCATAAAATAAACGCCAGTGATAGAAGGTAAACTATCTATAATATTTAAAAGCCTGGATTCTACCTGGTTTTTTGGTTCTTGTCTTATCGATTCTTGAATGATATTTTTCTTCAAATCTTTATCCAATAACATTTTAAATAGCTTCACGGTGGCAAAGGCATCTCCAGAAGCGCGATGTCTGTCGGCTATAGGGATTCCTAATGCTCTAGTAAGTTTTCCTAAACTGTAAGAAGGCTGATCTGGAATAAGGTCTTTAGAAAGCTCTACAGTACATAAGGTTTTTCGTTTAAATTCGAAGCCTAAGCGTCTAAACTCTGTACGTAAAATTCGGTAATCAAATTTTGCATTATGTGCTACAAGAATGGTGTCTTCTGTAATTTCTACTATTCGTTTTGCTACCTCGTAAAATTTTGGAGCGTTGCGCAGCATATTGCTGTTTATTCCTGTTAGATTAACTACAAAAGGTTGTATTTCTCGTTCTGGATTTACTAAACTTATAAATTGGTCTACTACTTCGTGACCGTCGTATTTGTAGATAGCAATTTCTGTAATTCCTTCTTCATTATACTTTCCTCCGGTGGTTTCTATGTCTACTATTGTGTACAAATAAGTGCTATGTGTTTTACTTTTGAGTGTAAACTTGCAGTGTTTACTTAATTATTATAATTTCTATTGCCAAAGATACTACTTCCAACGCGAACCATGGTGCTCCCGCAATCTATTGCTAACTTAAAATCACCGCTCATTCCCATGGAAATGGTGGTGAGCTCTGTGTTTATTTCTTTTAAGTTATCGAACGTTGTTTTTAGCGTACTAAATTCTTTTTTAATTTGTTCTTGGTCTTCGGTAAAAGTAGCCATTCCCATGACTCCAACAACGGTAACGTTTTTTAATTCTGAAAATGCTGAAGATTGTAATATTTCGGAAGCTTCATCGGCAGTCATTCCAAATTTAGAATCTTCGGAAGCTATTTTTATTTGTAACAAGCAGTCTATATTTCTATCGTGTTTTGCTGCTTGCTTGTTTATTTCTTTTAGCGTTTTAAAATTCTCAACACCGTGAATTAGGCTTACAAAATGCGCCATGTATTTCACTTTATTACGTTGCACGTGACCAATCATATGCCAAGCAATATCTTTTGGCATTGCATCAAACTTATCTACCATATCCTGAATCTTGTTTTCGCCAAAAATGCGCTGTCCAGCTTCGTATGCTTGCATTATGTCGCTTACAGGTTTGGTTTTAGAAACCGCAACAAGGGTTACGTTTTCTGGGAGTTGTGATTGTATGTCTTGTAGATTTTTTGTTATGCTCATCTGTATTTTTTCCTTTTAAATAGATTACTCAATTGCACTCGCAATGACAACGAATGCCTGATTTTTTTAACCTTTTGACTTAAACTAAAACTCATAAATAGTTACGCCACTTCTCAGTTTCGGTTCAATATACGTGCTTTTTGGTGGCATTTTTAAACCCTCGTCTGCAATTTTTTTCATTTCATTTATAGTAACAGGAACCATACCAAAACCAACAGCAAATGCACCACTATCGATACTGCTTTTTAAATTGATAATATCTGTCTTTCCATTTAGATACTTTATGCGACTATCATTTCTTAAATCATCAATACCTAAAATAGGTTGTAAAATGGTTTTATACAACAACTGTGCATCTAATGCATCAAGTGAGTTATTGAAATTGTAATTCGTTTTGCGTAAATATAAAGAGTAAAAATCGCCATCTAAATACATGCTGAAATGATGTTTTTTACTTGGCTTGTATGGAATTATTCCTCTTTTTTCAATTCGGAAAGCCGTATCTAATTTAATTAGAAAAGTTTCTTTAGTTAAACCATTTAAATCTTTAATTAACCGGTTGAATTCATGAATCCGTAATTCCGATTCCGGAATTAAAAAGCTCATAAAAAAATTATAAGGCTCCGTTCCGTTATGCTTTGTGTTATTTTCTTTTAAATCTTTACTTAATAAATAGGAAGAGGAACAACGATGATGACCATCTGCAATATAAATGGTCTCCATTTTTTTAAACTCTTGAGAGATGGTTTCAATTATGGCTTCGTCTTCCACTTTCCACAAATAATGTGTGTCTCTGTAGGTTGTGGTGAATTCGTATTCAGCGCGTTTCTTTTCGGTATTTTTTAAAATGGAAGCAATTGTTTTATTATCTGGGTAGGTGAGTAGTACTGGTTCTGCATTAAAGCCAACTGTTTTTAGATAGTCTTTAAAAATAGTCTCCCGAAACTCTAAAGTGTCTTCGTGTTTTTTGATGATGTCTTTTTCATAATCTTCCGCACTCGCAGCAGCAATAATACCATGAAAAACTTGCTGCTCGCGATCTACAATTTTATAAATATAAAAGGATGGTTTTTCGTCTTGCACAAAAATGTTATCCTCTTTAAATTCAGAATAACGATTTTTTACTAACGTATAGCGTTCTTCTCCCGTAATTTCATGCGCATATTTATAGCCGGGATTTACAATGTGTAGAAAGGAAAACGGATTATAATCTAATCGTGCTTCACGTTCTGCTTGCGTGTAAGTTTGGTACGAGCGTGATGCTACCAAACTTACTTTATCCCGCGTTGGTCTTACTGCTTTAAAAGGAATTATTTTAGCCATGTATCATATAAAGTATTCAGTACTCAGTAATCCATGTTCAGTGTACAGTAAATAGTGAACAGAACTTTGTTATTTTGAACCAAATTTACTTGGATTTTGAATCATATAGTTAATTAGTTTGCCCACTTCAATGCTTTTCGCTGTCAATTCATTAAAAGTTTCTTGATTGATGTATTCACAAGCTAACGAGAATTCTAGCCAAGTTTGAGTTTCAGAGTTTTCTGCATCACTATCCGTTAATTTACTAATAAAATGTTTTAGATATAATCTTTTTCTATAAGCTTCCGCTAGATTTGCACATACACTTCTTGAAGATCGTCTAATTTGATCTGTTAAAGAATACGTTTCTTCTTTTGGGAAAGATTTAGAAATGTTGAAAATTTTCATTGCTAAATCGAATCCTTTTTTATAAGCTAATAAATCTTGAAACCTTAACATCTTTTATTTTTGAACTCATTTCTAGTTTGGAAACTTACTGAACACTGAACACTGAACACTGAACACTGAACACTGAACACATTCTATTTCAAAAACTGCTTCGCTACATGCTCCGCTTTTCTACTCTCGGAATAATCATAAAAACCTTCACCAGATTTCACTCCTAATTTCCCTGCTCTTACCATATTTACTAATAACGGACAAGGAGCGTATTTCGGATTTTTGAACCCGTCATACATCACATTCAAAATGGAAAGACAAATGTCTAGTCCAATAAAATCTGCTAATTGTAAGGGGCCCATTGGGTGCGCCATTCCTAATTTCATAACCGTATCAATCTCATCTACACCTGCAACCCCATTGTATAACGTTTCGATAGCTTCATTAAGCATTGGCATTAAAATTCGGTTAGCAACAAAACCAGGATAATCATTCACTTCTGTTGGTGTCTTACCTAGTTTTCTGGAAAGTTCCATAATGGTATTGGTAACTTCGTTACTGGTATTATAACCTCTAATAATCTCTACCAACTTCATAATTGGTACCGGATTCATAAAGTGCATACCAATTACTTTATCGGGACGATTAGTAACCGCAGCAATTTGTGTGATGGAAATAGAAGAAGTGTTGGATGCTAAGATGGTGTCTTCCGCGCAAGCGTCGTCTAACTGCTTAAAAATTTTAAGTTTTAAATCTACATTTTCTGTTGCTGCTTCTACTACAAGTCCAACATTTTTTACACCTTCAGGAATGCTCGTAAAGGTGGTAATATTTCCTAAAGTTTTTGCTTTATCTGCTTCTGTAATTCTTTCTTTAGCAACCATTCTATCTAAATTTTTAGAAATGGTTTGTATCCCTTTTTCAAGAGAGGCTTCGCTAATATCTATCAGTTGTACGTTAAATCCCGATTGTGCGAATGTATGCGCAATACCATTTCCCATGGTTCCAGCGCCAATTACTGCTACGTTTTTCATAAAAAAATATATTTTTTTGTTCCCATGAAAATGGGAATCTTGTTAATGTTTTTCCTATCCTTAATCCTTTCCAAAGGAAAGGAAACCGTTATTTGTATATTTTACCATTTTACTGTCTTTTCATGAAAAGGAAAGGAAACTGTTATGTAATAATGAATAGTTCTTCCAATTGCGTGTCTTTCCCTTAGGGAAAAAGTACGATTGGGATTTCTAAAACTGATCAATTATCATCGTTGCAACACGTAAAGCTTCTGTACCATCATGTAAGGTTACAATTGGTTTTGTGTTGTTATTTATGGCATCTGCAAAAGATTCTAATTCGTCCAGAATAGCATTGTTACCATCTACTTGCGGATTATCAAAATAGATTTGCTTTTTAATGCCTTCTGCGTTTTGTAAAATCATATCGAAATCTCCAGGTTCTTTTGGAGCATCTTTCATTTTAACTACTTCACATTTCTTTTCTAAAAAGTCTACAGAAACATAAGCATCCCGTTGAAAGAAACGCGTTTTACGCATGTTTTTCAAAGAAATTCTACTCGCAGTTAAGTTTGCCACGCAGCCGTTTACAAATTCTATTCTGGCATTTGCAATATCTGGAGTGTCACTAATTACCGAGACACCACTTGCGCTAACGTGTTTTACTTTAGATTTTACAACACTTAAAATAATGTCTATATCGTGAATCATTAAATCTAAAACTACAGGAACATCTGTACCACGAGGATTAAATTCGGCTAAACGATGTGTTTCTATAAACATTGGTTTGTCCAGCATATCTTTAACCGCTATAAAAGCAGGATTAAAGCGTTCTACATGGCCAACTTGTCCTTTTACACCATATTCAGCAACTAAGGTTCTTAGTGTTTCGGCTTCTTCCACCGTATTGGTTATTGGTTTTTCAATAAAAATATGTTTGCCTTTTGCGATAGCTTTTCTAGCACAATCGTAATGAGAAAGCGTAGGAGTTACAATATCTACAACATCTACAGCTTCAATAAGCTTGTCAATAGAATTGAAATAAGTGTACCCAAATTCGGCAGCTACTTTTTTTGCGTTTTCTTCATCGGCATCATAGAAACCTACAAGATTATATTTATCAGATTGATGAAGTAGTCTTAAATGAATTTTCCCAAGGTGACCAGCACCAAGAACTCCAGCTTTTAGCATTCTTTTACGTTTTTAACAAAAATAAGATTTTTAATTTTTTAATTGTTAATTCTTGGCAATCTTTTTAAAGGAATTCATTTTAAGAAATCCTTAACTACCCTTTAACGGAAATTTGTGATTTGTGCGAAATCTATTGTTAAAGTTTAGTTCGTAGATATAGTGTACGACTTATAAGAGCACACATTGTTTAACTTAAAATTTATAGAATCATGAAAAAATTAATGATAACATTAAGCGCAGTATTTTTTATTACAACAACTATTTCTGCAAGCAACGGGACACAAACTTTACAAGCGAACGACTTAAAAACGAAATTAGAGACATTTAAAAACAACTATAAAAAAGATATGTATTTATGGGAAGTAGAAAGTAATTATGGTACAGCAACGGGTTATTCTACATCTCTTGAAAAAGCGAAAGAAATGGTTGCTTTAGTTGGTAAAGAAGATGTTACCACTTATAAGATAATTGTTTCCAATTAAACTTCTTTATAATAAAAGACAAAGCATCAAGTTGTTATAATTTGATGTTTTTTTTTGCTCTTTTATTCATGGTCTTTAAAATGTTTGTTTAATTTTAGCATTCTAAACTAACTCACTTTTTGAAAGATACATTTAAACATCAAGGATTAAGACAAAAACTAGTAGATGTTCTAGTTGCTAAGGGAATACAGGATAAACAGGTGCTAGCTGCTATTAGAAAAATACCGAGACATTTGTTTATGGATTCTAGTTTTTTGGACCATGCATACCAGGATAAAGCGTTTCCTATTGGTGCAGACCAAACGATATCACAACCTTATACGGTTGCTTTTCAATCGGAATTATTACAAATAAAACCCACCGATAAAGTTTTAGAAATAGGTACAGGAAGTGGTTATCAAACTGCTGTTTTGTGCGAATTAGGCGCAAAAGTGTATAGTATTGAAAGACAACAAGAGCTTTTTAAAAAGACAAGTAAGTTTTTGCCTAAGTTAGGCTATCGCGCAAAGAAACTCATTTTTGGAGATGGTTATAAAGGGTTGAAAGAAGAAGCTCCTTTCGCAAGTATTATTGTGACTGCTGGTGCTCCATTTGTCCCAAAACCATTATTAAGTCAGTTGGCAGTTGGCGGACGATTAGTAATTCCTGTTGGAGATGACGTGCAAACCATGACTTTATTTATTAGAAATGGAGAAAAAGAATTTGAAAAACACGAATTTGGCGAGTTTCGTTTTGTGCCCTTATTAGAAGATAAGAACTAATCTTTTCTATAGTTTTAGAAAACGAAGCAATATGAACACAAAAACAATATAGGTTTCCAAATGAGATTCAGAAATTTGTTTTTATGTTTAAAGGAAATAATTCAGAAGAAAAGTTTTAATAATTAAAAGCAGTTAATTATTAAAACTTTTCTTGATTCTGGCTAAGTCCCGTTTATTATCACTGTCTTTCATCGTCTCTCTCTTATCGTACAGTTTCTTCCCTTTTGCTAAAGCAACAACTAGCTTGGCTAAACCTCTTTCATTTAAAAATAAACGTAACGGAACAATCGTTAAACCTTTTGTATTCACGTCTTTTTCTAACTTTTTAAGCTCGCGTTTATTTAATAAAAGTTTGCGTTCTGCTTTTGGCGCATGATTATAGTAGTTACCATAAACATATTCTTGAATGGTCATGTTGATAACAAACAGCTCTCCTTTCTCATTAAATTCGCAAAAACTTTCTGTAATAGAAGCTTTACTATCTCTAATAGATTTTATTTCGGTACCAGTTAAAACAATTCCAGCGGTATACTTATCGAGTATCTCGTATTCGAATCTTGCCTTTTTGTTTTTTATGTTTACTTTGTTTTGCATGTACGCCAAAATTACATAATTTAATTAAGTACTAAAATGTTATTAATTGATTAATTTCGCGACAATCTAAAGAAACTTATATTTCATGCAAAATTTAAAATACCTAATTGTGGTTTGTGTCCTATTTATAGCTTGTAAAACCGAAAAAGTCGAAACAGCAAATACTATTATTGAGAAAGCAATAGAAGTCGCTGGTGGCCAAAAATATGGAGACGCAGAAATAGTATTTAATTTTAGAGATAAGCAGTATACTGCCATTCGTAAAAAGGATATATATCAATATGAACGCGAGTTCAAAGATTCTACGCAGGTAACTCGTGATGTATTAAATAATAAGGGTTTTAAAAGATTTATCAACAATAAAGAGATGGTAGTTGCCGATACCATGGCTGTAAAATATGCAGCATCTGTAAACTCTGTGCATTATTTTGCTTTACTACCTTACGGCTTAAACGATGCTGCGGTAATTAAAGAAGATTTAGGAGAGGTTTTTATTAAAGGAAAAAAATATCATAAAATTAAAGTGACTTTTAAACAAGAAGGTGGCGGAGAAGATTTTGAAGATGAGTTTTTATATTGGATAAACACTAAAACTTTCACGGTAGATTATTTAGCGTATTCGTATCAAGAAGATTCTGGTGTTGGCATTCGTTTCCGCGAAGCGTATAATGTGCGAACTATAAATGGATTGCGTTTTGTAGATTATAATAATTTTAAACCAGCAGACGAAAGCCTTAATCTTTTGGATACAGACAAGGCTTTTGAAAACGATACACTTAAATTGCTTTCTAAAATAGAATTGAAAGAAATTACCGTAAAATAGAGTTCCTTTTTACGGTAATAACAACGAATGCTTAAGCTAAATCTAAAGCAATCTCTATCATATCTTTAAAAGTAGTTTCTCTTTCTTTACTAGTAGTGGTTTCACCTGTTACTAAAGAATCAGAAATAGTAAGAATAGTAAGTGCATTTACATTATGTTTTGCTGCAACCGTATATAAGCCTGCAGTTTCCATTTCTACACAAAGCACACCAAATTTGCTCCACTTTTTGTAGGATTCAAAATCATCTGCATAAAACTCGTCACTAGTAAAAACGTTTCCAGCTTTAATGGCAATTTTTTTTGCTTTTGCAGCATCTACCGCTTTTTGAAAAAGTTCAAAACTCGCAGTAGGAGCGTAGTCCGCACCTCCAAAACGTAACTCGTTTACTCCAGAATTAGAAGAAGCAGCCATTGCGAAAACCACATCTCTTATTTTAATGTGTTCTTGGTATGAACCAGAACTACCAACACGAATCAAGTTTTTAACACCAAACTGCGTAATCAGTTCATGGGCATAAATAGAAATACTAGGAACTCCCATTCCGGTTCCCATTACCGAAACGCGTTTCCCTTCATAAGTTCCAGTATAGCCCAACATACCTCTTACTTCGTTAAAACAAACTGGGTTTTCAAAAAAAGTTTCGGCAATCCATTTTGCGCGTAAAGGATCTCCTGGTAATAAAATAGTTTCTGCAATATCGCCTTTCTTGGCTCCAATATGTATGCTCATTTTTTTTGTTTAAAAGTTGTACGTGTACTAAAAAGTATTTAAAGTTGAAAAAGTTCTTACGCTTATGATTAGTAGTTGTTTTCTTCGGAAGGCATTCCTGTTACAATCGCAATTCCGTTAGAAGTTCCTATTCTATTCACACCAAGATCAATATACTCTAAAGCCGTTTTAGTATCTCTAATTCCGCCGGAAGCTTTTATCTTAGTGTTGCCATTTGCAATAACAGATTGCATTAGTTTTACGTCCTTAATTGTTGCTCCTCCAGTTCCAAATCCTGTAGAAGTTTTTATAAAATCTGCACCAGAATGTATCGCAAGTGCACTGGCTTTTAGGATTTCTGACGCTTCTAAATAACAAGTTTCTAATATCACTTTCAAAGTGTGATTAGGCATTACTTTTTTTACAGCTTCTATATCTTTAGAAACGGCATCAAAATCTAAGCTTTTTAGAAGTCCGATATTGATAACCATGTCAATTTCATCTGCTCCATCTTTTAAAGCTTGTTTGGTTTCTTCTACTTTTGCATTGGTACTCATGGCACCTAAAGGAAAACCAATAACGCTGCATGCTTTTACATCCGAGTTTTTTAATTGCTCTTTAACTAAAGGGATATAGCATGAATTTACACATACCGAAAAGAAATTATGTGCTATAGCTTCTTTACAAATTTGTATAATGTCTTCTTTGGTTGCTGTTGCTTTTAAAAGCGTGTGATCGATGTATTTGTTTAATTTCATTTTAGCTTAGAATAGTCATTAAAATTACTTTATTTTTTTTAAAACGGAGGCTGTTTTTACGAATTTTTATCTAAAAAATTGGATTAAAAAATAAGGTTTCAAACTATGACTTTTGTCAGCTTTTAGGGTATTTTACATAATTAATTTTGTTTAAAATTTAAACCCAATTATTATGAGAAAATTATTTATAACCGCCTTAATTGCAAGTTTCGCTTTTATTTCAACGAACGCACAAGAGAATATTTCAATAGAAGATACAGGTTTTACAAAATTTCAACTCCGAGTGAGAGCTTTAGCAGTTGTTCCAAATGAATCTGCAAATATAGAAGCTATTGGTGGAGATGTAACTATTACAAACGATTACGTTCCAGAATTAGATTTAACTTATTTTTTTACTAAAAACATAGCAGCAGAATTAATTTTAGCAACAACCAAACATGATGTGAAAGCGATATCTACTGCGGCAGGAGATATTCCGTTAGGCGATGTTAGATTATTACCTCCAACGTTGACATTACAATACCATTTTAATGGCGATATGGTGCATCCTTATGTAGGAGCAGGAGTGAATTACACTTTGTTTTATGATGAAAATTCTGGTCCTGTAGCAGATAAAGTGGAATATGATAACGCTTTTGGTTTTGCTTTTCAATTAGGATTTGATTTCGATATTACCGACAAATGGTTTATTAATTTAGATGCTAAGTACTTATTATTAAACACAGATGTAACTGTAAATGCTACTACCGCATTAGGCGCTACAGTTGGTGCTGATGTAGACATTAATCCTTTTATAGCAGGTGTTGGTATTGGTTATAGATTATTTTAATATTCATGATTTCTTATAAAAGGTCGCTATATGCGGCCTTTTTTTTGTTTAAAAATTATTTATATGAAAGGACTTGCATATATTTAAGCCTAAATGATAGTATATAATTATGCAAGATATAAATGCCGTTAAAGAATACGATTTAATTTGTGTTGGAGGAGGAATTATGAGCGCAACATTAGCGCTTATTTCAAAAATATTAAAACCAGATTTAAAAGTTTTAATTGTAGAACGATTGGATGCCGTGGCGCAAGAGAGTTCTGCAGCATGGAATAATGCAGGAACAGGACATTCGGCACTTTGTGAGTTGAATTATTGTCCCGAAAATGAAGAGGGTTCTGTCCTTATTGAAAAAGCGATAAAAATCTGTGAACAGTTTGAGTTTTCTAAACAATTTTGGAGTTATCTAGTCGAAGAGGGATTACTAGAGAATCCCGAAGCGTTTATTACTTCTGTACCACATCATAGTTGGGTTTTAGGAAAAGAAAATGCGGATTATTTAGAGAAGCGTTTTCATACCATGAAAGATCATTTTATGTTTAATACTATTGATTTTACTAGAGAAAAAAGTAAAATGGCCGATTGGTTTCCTTTAATAATGCATAATAGGAAAGAAGACGAAATCATGGCTGCTTCTCGAATAGATCGAGGAACAGAAGTGAATTATGGCGCACTTACAAAAGCACTTTTTAAAATTCTAGAAACGAAATATAATACACCTGTACATTGTAATATGGAAGTGCAAGATGTTGATCCTAGCGCAGATATTGATTGGACCGTAGAAATGAAAAATCTAGTGACCCATGAAAAACATAACCTAGAATCGAAGCATGTATTTATTGGAGCAGGAGGAGGAAGTTTGCTATTATTACAAAAAGTAGAAATCGATGAAAAGGAAGGCTATGGCGGTTTTCCAATAAGTGGCGAATGGTTGGTTTGTAAAAATGAAGAAATTATAAAACAGCATAACGCAAAAGTATATAGTAAAGCAGGAATTGGCGATCCGCCAATGTCTACGCCGCATTTAGATACTAGATATATTGATGGTAAACGCGAGTTGCTTTTTGGACCTTTTGCTGGGTTTAGTCCGAAGTTTTTAAAAGAAGGTTCTAATCTAGATCTATTTAAATCGGTGCAATTGGATAATATTTCACCTTTATTGGGCGCATTCTGGCATAATTTACCTTTAACGAAATATTTAATCGAACAAGTAACTTCTTCCCATGAAGATAGAATGGAAGAATTACGAAAATTTGTTAAGGATGCTAAAAGTGAAGATTGGGAAATTCTAGTGGCAGGTCAACGTGTTCAAATAATTAAAAAGGATGTATTTGAAGGCGGTGTTTTACAATTTGGAACAGAAGTAGTAAGTAGTAAGGACGGAAGTATTACTTGTTTATTAGGAGCATCTCCTGGAGCATCGACTGCAACATCTGTAATGTTAGAAGTTTTAGAAAAAGCTTTTCCTGAAATTTTAAATACTTCCGAAGGAAAAGAATTATTGCATAAAATTGTTCCTATGTGGAAAAAAGAAGTAGATGCTACGCTGTTTCAGGAGCAATTAGAAAAATCTAAAAAAGCATTGCGATTATAAAGTTTGTATTTCTTAAAGTAGCTTCGCGTTTTAGGTCAAACGCTCCGAATTTATTTTTAATAAATCCACCTCTCTTTAGCTAAAGAGAGGAGCAGGTTCTAACTGTGGATTGGATTATATGATAATTATACGTTTTGACTTTTTAATGTTTTGAGATTTTAGAACTGTAATTAGCTCTCCTCTTACGTTTAAGAGGAGAATGAATTTTGGTTTTCCATAGAAAATCAGAAGAAAGAGGAGTTTGTTTTAAATAGCATAAAGCATGTGTCTTGATAAAAACAGCTTCGCATTTTAGGTCAAACTCTCCGGATTTCCTTTACATAAAATCCACCTCTCTTTAGCTAAAGAGAGGAGCGGGTACTAACTGTAATTTGGATTACATGATAGTTATACGTTTTGGTTTTTTAAATATTATGAGGTTTTAGAATAGAAAGAAGCTCTCCTCTTACGTTTAAGAGGAGAATGAATTTTGGTTTTCCATAGAAAATCGGAAGAAAGAGGAGTTTGTTTCTAAAAAACGAGAGGTGCAGATTTGCGCTAAAACTTCGCTAAACAGGATATTTTATGGAAAGATTATTTTAATAAATAAAGTTTAAAACCACGTAGAAACCCTTGTTTTTTATAAAATACAATAAGCAATTATTTTCTCCTCTATTAAATTAATATACCTTTCGAGTGCTAATAATTAATTTAATTATATTATGAAAAAACAAAACACTTATTTTTTGATGCTATGCATTGCGCTTAGCTCAACTTTATTTGCACAACAAGACGACCCAGGTAGTAGTTTTGCTCCTGTAGATACCAGTGTACAAGTGATTGCCGAAGATTTAGTTGTTCAAGGCAGTTTAGCAATTGGTTTTGATGTTACTTCAGCAGAAAGCTTTGGTTTTGATACCTTTAGGTTAAAAGAAAACAACCTAAGAATTCATTTTGATGATACTTCTGGTACTGGGGCTTTTCCAGATAATGACTGGAGAATTTCCATTAACGATACTGCTAATGGAGGTCTTAACTATTTTGCAATTGACGATGCTACGGCGGGAACAAATCCTTTTCGCGTTTTAGCAGGAGCAGGAAATAATGCATTATATATAGGGACAGCTGGTAATGTTGGTTTAGGAACAGCAGCTCCAGCAGTAGAATTACACGTTACAGATGGAGATTCGCCAACAATGCGTTTAGAACAAGATGGTGCTAATGGCTGGACTCCTCAAATTTGGGATGTTGCAGGTAATGAAACCAATTTTTTTGTAAGAGATGTTACGAATGGAAGTTTACTTCCTTTTAGAATACAACCACAAGCAGCAACAAATTCTCTATATATTGCAGCTACAGGTAATGTAAGTTTGGGAGATGCTTCTCCTTCAGAAAGACTAGAGGTAAATGGTAATGCTGCAATTACTGGTAATACATTTATTGCTGGTCAAGCAGGAATTGCAACGATTACGCCAGATGCTAATGCGTCTTTAGATTTAGCTGCAACAGATAAAGCTTTATTATTAAACCGCTTAACAACGGTTGGTCGTGGAGACTTAGCTACTGCGGGAGCGGTTGCAGGAATGTTAGTGTATGATACCGATGAAAATAAAACCTATTATTTTGATGGAACCAATTGGGTAAATCCTTCAGAAGACAATCAAAACTTAGCTTCTGCTTCTTTAACAGATACCACTTTAACGGTTGCTATTGAAAATGGAACTTCCGTAGCTGTAGATTTAGCACCAATTTTAACACCTTTACAAGCTGCAATTACAGATTTAGAAAATGAAAATACTGCGCAACAGGCACAAATTGATGCGTTAATAGCTAGAATGGATGCAGTTGAAGCTTGTGCTTGTGATGGAACTTTAAGTATAGAAAGTCCTTCTGATGATTTGAATGGGAACGCGAGTATTCGATTAAACCAAAATATTCCAAATCCGTTTCAAGTAAATACAACTATCGATTATTATATTCCAATGCAATATAAAACTGCAAATATTCAAGTGGTTTCTGCTTTAGGTCAAGTTGTTTATGATATTCCTATCACGCAATTTGGTGATGGTTCTGTTACATTAACAAAAAATAATTTACAATCTGCAGTTTACTTTTATACACTGTATGTAGATGGAAGAAAAATAGATTCTAAGCGTTTAGTAGTAGACTAATAACTATTAGCTCGTTGTGCATTATAAATTAAAATCTTTAAAACGTCAGTTCGAGTGATTTTGAGGTACGAAAAATTGTATCGAGAACTAAATATTAGTTAAAATTCTTATTCTCGATACAAATTTCACTCATTTTCAATCGTGAAATTCACTCGAATTGACGAATTTCATCAAAATACACAACTGGTTAAATCATAAAAAAAAACAGCGCTCGTCTTAAAAAGATTCGCGCTGTTTTTCAACTAACTAACCAACTTATTATGAAAACGTAGAAACTTTTAACTTATTTTACGTTAACAATACTTTGTGATTTATTCTATATAAAAGTGTTTTCCCATAAAGAATATATTATTTTATACTTCTTCAGCAACCAAACTATTTTGGTTTCTAAAAACAAGTTCTCCATCAAAAGCATCTAAGAGAATAATACTATCTGTAGTTACTGTTCCTCCTAGTATTTCTTTACTTAAAGCGTTTAATACTTCTTTCTGAATTACTCGTTTTACAGGTCTTGCTCCATACTCTGGATCATAACCTTTGTCTGCTAAATAATTTATAGCTTCTTGTGTCGCATCAAAAGTAATGCCTTGTTGTGCAATCATTTTAGTGATTCCTTTTAACTGTAAACCAACAATCTGAACAATGTTTTCTTTGCTTAAAGGGGTAAACATAATCGTGTCATCTATTCGGTTTAAAAACTCCGGTCTTACCGTTTGTTTCAGTAAAGCTAATACATCTACTTTTGCTGCTTCTATTGCTGAATCTACATCTTTGGTAGCTTCAAAACGCTCTTGAATTATCTGACTTCCCATATTGGAGGTCATAATAATTATGGTGTTTTTGAAATCGGCAACACGACCTTTATTATCAGTTAATCTTCCTTCGTCTAATACTTGTAATAAGATATTGAAGGTATCTGGATGTGCTTTTTCAATTTCATCTAAAAGAACCACAGAATACGGTTTTCTTCGTACCGCTTCCGTAAGTTGTCCGCCTTCGTCATAACCAACATATCCTGGAGGTGCACCAACAAGTCTACTTACCGCATGACGTTCTTGGTATTCACTCATATCTATTCTAGTCATGGCACTTTCATCATCAAAAAGATATTCTGCCAACGCTTTTGCTAATTCTGTTTTACCAACACCAGTTGTACCAAGGAATAAAAAGGTTCCTATAGGTTTTTGCGGATTTTGTAAACCAGCTCTGCTACGACGCACAGCATCACTTACAGCAACAATTGCTTCTTCTTGACCAACCACACGTTTGTGCAATTCGTCTTCTAGTTTTAAAAGTTTTTCACGATCACTTTGCAGCATTTTAGTAACCGGAATACCTGTCCATTTTGCTACAACATCTGCGATATCTTCATAGGTAACTTCTTCTTTAATTAAAGAACTTTCGCTTTGGTTTTCTTGCAGTTCTTTTTGCAGTTTCTCCAATTGTTCTTGTTCGTCTTTAATTTTTCCGTAACGGATTTCAGCTACTTTACCATAATCGCCATCACGTTCTGCTCGTTCCGCTTCTAGCTTAAACTCTTCAATATTAGACTTTGCTGTTTGAATGTTATCTACAACGTCTTTTTCGGTTTTCCATTGCGCATAAATCTCGTTGCGATCTTCTTTTAAATTTGCTAAGTCGGCACGTAATGCTTTTAATTTCGTTTCGTCCTTTTCTCGTTTAATCGCTTCAATTTCAATTTCTAATTGCATGATTTTGCGATCTAAAACATCTAACTCTTCGGGTTTAGAATTTATTTCCATACGTAGTTTAGAAGCAGCCTCATCCATTAAGTCAATAGCTTTGTCTGGTAAATAACGATTGGTAATATATCTTTCTGAAAGTTCTACGGCACCAATAATAGCTTCGTCTTTAATACGCACTTTATGGTGTGTTTCGTACTTTTCTTTAATTCCTCTTAAAATAGAAATAGCACTTTCGGTATCTGGCTCATTCACCATTACTTTTTGAAAACGACGCTCTAAAGCTTTGTCTTTTTCAAAGTATTTTTGGTATTCATCTAAAGTGGTTGCTCCAATGGCACGCAGTTCTCCACGAGCTAATGCGGGTTTTAAAATGTTTGCAGCATCCATTGCTCCTTGTCCGCCACCAGCACCAACTAGCGTGTGTATTTCGTCTATAAAGAGAACAATGTTTCCGTCGCTTTCTGTTACTTCTTTTATAACCGCTTTTAATCTTTCTTCAAATTCCCCTTTAAATTTTGCTCCAGCAATTAAGGCTCCCATATCAAGGGCAAAGATTTGCTTATCTATTAAATTTTCCGGAATATCGCCATCTACAATTCGATGCGCTAAACCTTCTGCTATTGCTGTTTTTCCAGTTCCTGGTTCCCCAACTAAAATTGGATTGTTCTTGGTTCGACGGGATAATATTTGAAGGATTCTTCTAATTTCTTCATCACGACCAATTACAGGATCTAGTTTTCCATCTCTTGCTAATTGATTTAAATTTTTAGCGTATTTATTTAATGAGTTGTAGGTTTCTTCCTGACTTTGAGAGGTTACTCGATCTCCTTTTCGTAATTCATCAATGGCTGCTTGTAAGCCTTTTTCTGTAACGCTTTGGTCTTTTAATATTTGCGCTATTTTACTTTTCGATTTAAAAATAGCGAGTATTAAATGCTCTATGGAAACATAATCATCGTTCATTTTTTTCGCGATAATAGATGCTTCATTTAAGGTTTTTCCTAATTCTCTAGATAATATAATATCTCCACCTGTAACTTTAGGAAAGCTTTCTAAATCCTTCTCTAATATTTGCTGAAGCATGGCAACGTTAACATTCAGTTTTTTTAATATAAATGGTAAAACGTTTTCATCTACTTCAAAAATAGCTTTAAAAAGGTGCTCGTTTTCTATTTGTTGATGACCATAACCTTGCGCAATTTGTTGTGCTTGTTGTATGGCTTCTTGTGATTTTATTGTATAATTGTTGAAGTTCATAGTTATGTTGTGTTTTATAATTTAGTATAAGATGTACATCTTTTAATTTTCTCTATTGTTATTAGTTAAAGGCAACAATCTTACCAGTTTAATCTGCAAGACAAAATGTCTGTTTTTGTGAATAATAGGGTGACTTTTTGTCTATTTCTGTAATTACGTTTACTGATAGTAAGTTTGCAAAAATGTTTCGACAAAAAGAATGATTTATATCAGTAAATGGATATTAAGGTGTTTAATTTAAAATTAATTCCATTTTCGAGGAAATAAAAAATAGAATGTATGTTTAAAAAGCTATTCGGTTCATCAGAACCAAAAGAAGAAAAAGTATTGCCTTGGATACCTTTGAATGCTATGCCGCAATTGCAATTTATCGAAGAAAAATCTAAAGTAAAAACACAAGTTATATTTAAACATTCTACGCGATGTGG
>NZ_JBSHNU010000242.1:0-1976 GCF_053601555.1 Lacinutrix sp. MEBiC02595
GTTGAAATTGAGGATTCTCGGCTATTTTTTATAACGTGTTTGTATATGGTTTGTTGCGTGTTTAAGCACTAAATTTAGCAAATAAAAACCGAATAGAAAATCCGCGAGGGTTTTCGTAAGCAGGCTAGAACTAGCAATAAATTATATACGGTGTTGTAGTACGTTATTCTAGGCAATGTTGTTCGTATATTTTCCGACAGCTTTTAATTCCGCTGTTCCATCTTCTTGTTCTGCTAATAACTTTAATTCTCGACAAAAAATATCGATAGAATTTGGTTCAACAATTAGTTCCATCGAGAGTTTATCTTTTTCTTCTTTTCGGTATTCAGTTGAGACATTTTCTTCCATAGTGATTAGAAC
Source organism: Lacinutrix sp. MEBiC02595 (assembly GCF_053601555.1). Taxonomy (NCBI): domain Bacteria; kingdom Pseudomonadati; phylum Bacteroidota; class Flavobacteriia; order Flavobacteriales; family Flavobacteriaceae; genus Lacinutrix; species Lacinutrix sp. MEBiC02595. Next base: position 361 of record NZ_JBSHNU010000242.1, read on the forward strand.
TCCGCATTTTCCAGTAGGTCCAATCTTATAAAATTCCATTTCGAAATATGCGTAGCAATCTTTTTTTCCGCAAGAATGATTCACTTTATCTTTTCCAAATGGAAATCCATTCAGTTCGTTTACAAATCCGAGTAACGATTCAGAGACTTCATAAACTTCAGTAGTTCCAGAATATCGTCCGTTATTTACTGAAATTCGCATTTCAAACATATCGTCGTCTTTCCAGATAACTTCAAATTTTAAATTATTCTCGTTCATTTTTTTAATGTACTACAACGTGTTTGTATATGATTAGTGGCGTGTTTCAGCACCTAATTTAGTAAATAAAAACGGAATAGAAAATCTGCATAGATTTTCGTAAGCAAGCTAAAACTAGCCATTAATTATATACGTTGTTATCTATAGGTCTTTTCCTAGTTATCCAGAGTTCAGATGTTTAAAATTTTATATAAATATAATTTAGGAATTCTGATTTTAGCAACGGTTTAAGCGCAATGATACGTTTCTACTGTTCAGATTAGCTCAGATTGGTTTTTCTGCGTGTAATTCATTCGTAATGATAAACGCAAGCTTTTCAATCTTGGTTTACTTTATTGATCTTTTTAATCTAAAATTATCTTAGTTTATAAAATCAAACAGAATCCAATCCGTAATGTTTTTCAGATTACATTATTCATCTGAGTAATTATTCCCTTGTTGGAAGTTCAGACTTATAGATTTTATAATAATTTTTGTTGGTGAGTAACTTATAGATAACGTTGTTGTATATGGTTTGTTGCGTGTTTCAAGCAACTAATTTAGTAAATAATTACCGACCAAGAAAGTCCGCGAGGACTTTCGCAAGTAGGCAAGAAGCCAGCAATAAATTATATACGGTGTTAGCCACAGGTTTTATTCACTATTATTTTCTTTTCTGGTGAATTTTCCCATTCTTGAGTCAATTCATATTCACTCAATTCTTTTTTAGGATAATTCCCACTATTAGACCAAATCTCAAGATTGTCAATTATTCCATTCTTAAAAAATAAAATACAATCAGCACCAAATTCTAATTCAGACGATTTTATTTTTAGTCCATCCAAAATCAAGTCGTTTTTATCCGCTTTATATTTTTCAATTCCATTTCTATGTTCAAACCCAATAAAAACTCCTGAACCTGTATATTCATAACCTGATTCAGACAGATATTCCAACTGTAATTTTCCGTTAATTCCATCTTTGTCTCCGTCTAACAGAAGTTCCAAAATGTTTGTTATGAATTTTGATTTCAACATTTTCAATTTTATTTATAATTCAAATATTCATTATAATCAGATTCTGTTTTGATGCGTTGTAATATATCAGAAATCTGACCATCATTTAATCCTTTAGTCATAAGATTTAAAGATAGTTTGTTTATTTGTTCTTCTGAAAGAGTGAATTTTTCCATTTCCTGTTTTAATTTCTTGAATATCGGATGTTCGTTTTAACTTGTGGCTAACGTGTTTGTATATGATTTGTTGCGTGTTTCAGCACCTAATTTAGCAAATAAAAACGGAATAGAAAATCCGCGAGGGTTTTCGTAAGCAGGCTAGAACCAGCAATAAATTATATACGGTGTTAGCAAAAGTTTTTTA